>CAWFEI010000007.1:0-158835 GCA_963814915.1 uncultured Solirubrobacterales bacterium
GTACCGCCGTACAAAGGCATTCTCCGCGCTGTCCCATTACGCTCCTTGGGCTCTTCATAAGGGAGTTGGACCTGTAATCCGAATGCGCCCGGGAGCGGGCGCCGCAAGCGAGGGACTGACACAGCGATGACTCGTATCCGCCAGCAGAACGTGACCGCAGCACAGTGGAGCTCCAACGGGGAGGCTCTCGGCGCGACCGATCTGACCCTGCCCGAGAACAACCCGTTCGGGGCCAACGTCTTCTCGGTCGTCGTGCAGCGCGAAAGGCTGCCGGCCGACGTCTTCGAGAAGCTGCAGGCGACGCTCGCCGACGGCGAGGCGCTCGACCCGAGCCTGGCCGACGCGGTCGCCGATGCGATGAAGGAATGGGCGCTGGAGAACGGCGCCACCCACTACACGCACATGTTCCAGCCGCTGACCGGCTCGACCGCGGAGAAGCACGACTCGTTCTTCGAGCCCGCCGGCGAAGGCACCGCGCTGGCAGGCTTCTCCGGCAAGGAGCTCGTCCAGGGCGAGCCCGATGCCTCCTCGTTCCCGACCGGCGGCGTGCGCGCCACCTTCGAGGCGCGCGGCTACACCGCCTGGGACCCGACCTCCCCGGCCTTCCTGCTCAAGAACCCGAACGGCGTCCTGCTCTGCATCCCGACCGCCTTCGCCTCGTGGACAGGCGAGGCGCTCGACGCGAAGATCCCGCTGCTGCGCTCGATGGACGCTCTCTCGCGTTCGGCGATCAAGGCGCTGCGCCTGCTCGGCGACGATGAGAGCAAGCGCGTCTTCACCACCGTCGGCCCCGAGCAGGAGTACTTCCTGATCGACGAGCAGTACTACTTCGAGCGCCCCGACCTGATCGCCACCGGCCGCACGCTGTTCGGCGCCAAGCCGCCGAAAGGGCACGAGCTCGACGACCACTACTTCGGCTCGATCCCCGAGCGCGTGCTCGCCTTCATGCTCGAGTCCGAGCTGGAGATGCGCGAACTCGGCATCCCGGTCAAGACCCGCCACAACGAGGTCGCGCCGGCCCAGTACGAGATCGCGCCGATCTTCGAGAACTCCAACGTCGGCTCCGACCATCAGCAGCTGCTGATGCAGACGCTGGAAAGCGTCGCCCGCCGCTACGGCTTCGTCTGCCTGCTGCACGAGAAGCCGTTCGCCGGCGTCAACGGCTCCGGCAAGCACAACAACTGGTCGATGGGCACCGACACGGGCACCAACCTGCTCGACCCGGGCGACACGCCGGCCGACAACATCCACTTCCTCTTCTTCTGCGCAGCGGTGATCCAGGCGGTGAACAAGCACCAGGGGCTGCTGCGCGCCTCGGTCGCCAACATCGGCCAGGACCATCGCCTCGGCGCCAACGAGGCGCCGCCGGCGATCATCTCGATCTTCCTCGGCGCCGAGCTGGACAGGGTCTTCGAGGCGATCGCCAGCGGCGAGGGAGACCCCAACACACCCGCCTCGTTCCTCGAGCTGGGCGCGACCGTGCTGCCGGAGCTGCCGATGCACGGCGGCGACCGCAACCGCACCTCGCCGTTCGCCTTCACCGGCAACAAATTCGAGTTCAGGGCGCTGGGCTCGAGCATGTCGCTCGCCTTCCCCAACACGGTCCTGAACACGATCGCCGCCGAGGCGATCGACGAGCTCGCCGGCAAGCTGGAGCAGAAGCTGAACGGCGGCATGGCGATGCCCGAGGCCGTGATCGAGATCGTCAAGGACGCCTACACCGCCAACAAGCAGGTCTGCTTCAGCGGCGACAACTACTCCGACGAGTGGCACGTTGAGGCCGAACAGCGCGGGCTGAAGAACCTGCGCACGACGCCCGACGCGTTGCCCGAGGTGCTCGCCGAGAACACCGTCACGGCCTTCGAGAAGTACGACGTGCTCTCCAAGCGCGAGCTGGAGTCACGCTACGAGGTCTGGCTCGAGCAGTACGCGATCCGGGCCAACATCGAGGCGGAGACGACCCACTCGATCGCGAAGACGATGATCCTGCCCGCGGCGCTGCGCTACATGGCCGTGATCGCCGAGTCCGGTGTGGCCAGCGGCGTTGCCGAAGAGATCACGGAGACGCTTGAGTCGCTCGGCGAGTCACTGGCCGAACTGGAGGCTGCCAATGCCTATCCCGACGAGCTCGAGGGCCTCGAGATGGCGATCCACGCTCGCGACAAGCAGCTCGCGGCGATGGGCAACGTCCGCGAGGCGGCCGACAAACTGGAGAAGGTCGTCGCCGACGACCTCTGGCCGCTGCCCAAGTACGAGGAGATGCTCTTCATCAAGTAGTCGTCGGGGCTGGGGCCGGCAGCCCCGCGCCCCCCGCGAGGGGATTGAGGTCGGCGAGGAGCTCGAGCAGGCGAGGCTCGGGCTCCTCGTCGTCGATCACGACCACGCTGCCCGGCCAGGCGTAGCGCAGGTAGCGGGCGTATGCCTGGCGGGAGCCGAGGTCGGGCTCGTAGATCCACGAGCCGCTGTTCCAGTAGCGGGTGCGTGAGTCGCGGCTGGACTGGACACAGGCGAGCGGCTGGTGGGTGTGGGCGAAGACGATCTTGTCGCTGCGCTCGCTCCAACCAAGGTTGGCGACGACCTGGGCGAAGGCCTCCAGCGCGCCCTCGGAGGGGTCGCTGGGCGAGACGACGCTGGCCGCCGGGTAGGTGGGGCGCGGCCAGGCGGCGCCGGGGGCCGGCTGCTCGCGTCGCTGCCGCGCGGCCTCGGCGGCGACGACCGAGTCGAAGTGCTCCTCGCTGGGCAGCTCCCCTCCCGCCACACCGTCGCCGACGCCGCGGTCGCGCAGCTCGGCCGCGAGCCGCTTCGCGCCCCGCAGCGGCAGGCCCAGCGCCGAGCCGATCCGCCCCACCCGCTGCATGGAGCGGAAGACATTCTGCTGGGCGTGGGTGCCGTGCGGCATCTGCGCGGCGATGTAGAGCCACTCGGTCAGCAGGGTGATCACCGACTCGTAGTCCTCGATCGTCTTCGGCTGCTCGGGCCCGCCGGTGGCGATCCCCCAGAGGCTACGGGTGAGCATGCGATCGCCCCGCGATCCGGCAAGGCGGGCGTGCGGGTCAAGGTAGTGGCCGTGGGTGCAGAGGACCTCGCCGAAGCTGTAGGTCGGGTAGGCGATCTCGACCTCGACGCCCGGCAGGCGCCGTGTGAGGAACGAGCGGAAGAAGCCCGGCCCCGCCCGGTCGGGGTCGTCGGCCGCCCGACTGCCCTCATCGGTGGGCGAGAGGCCGGAGGCCAGCTGCGCCTCGAGACGGTTCTCCGCGTCGCGGTGGACGAGGTGGTGGTCGTGGTTGCCGGCGAGGAAGACAAGCCGCTTGCCCGGCAGCTTCTCGGCGATCAGGCGCAGGAGGCCGTCGGAGGCGTCGACGGCCTCGCCGACCGAGCCGAAGAGGAAGTCGAAGAGGTCGCCGAGGAAGATCAGCTCGTCGATCCCCTCCAGCGCCGGGCCCAGTCGCTCGAGAAAGAACTCCTCGCGCAGCAGGTCCCGCCCGGTCCAGGCGCCGAAGTGGGTGTCGGAGATGACCAGCGCGCGCATAGCTCAATCATTCCCTAAGCAGGAAGAAGCAGGCGGCCGCGCCGGATAGGGCCGCGGCGGCGAGGATCGCTATCGCCGTCGCGTAGGGCGATGCGCTCGGGACCAACTCCCCTCCCCCGCCGGAGTGGATGACGACGCCGAGGACCATCGTCCCGGCGGCAGCGCCGATCCAGCGCACGGTGAGCACGAGCGCGTTCGCGTCGCCGCGCTCGTCGGCCTCGACCGCGTTGCTGAGGCCGGTCAGCAGCGAGGTGAACATCGGCGCGATGCCGGGCCCGAGCAGGAGCAATCCGGGCAGGAGCAGGGCATAGCTCTCCTCGTCAAGGGTGAGCGCGATCCAGGCCAGCGCGGCGGCGACCAGCAGGTAGCCGAACAGCGCCGGGCGGCGGGGGCCGATCCGGTCGGTCACCCGGCCGGCGACGAGGTTGAAGGCCGGTTGGGTGATCACCGACGGGGCCAGCGCCAGCGAGGCGAGCAGCGGGCCGTAGCCGAACACGTGCTGGAAGAAGGTCGCCATGTAGATGATGTAGGCGGTGATGACGAACTGGGCGGCGAACATCGCCAGCACGATCCCCCGCATGACCCGGCTGCGCAGCAGCTCGATGTCAAGCAGCGGGTAGCTGGTGCGCAGCTCCAGGGCGGCAAAACCGCCGAGCACGGCCAGGCCGGTGAGGAAGAGCGCGATCGTCGCCGCCGAGTCCCAGCCCCAGGAGAGCGCCTGCATCAGCGCGACCAGCAGCGCGGTCAGCCCGGCGAAGAGGACGATCAGCCCGGTCGCGTCGAAGGGCTCGGGCTGGCCGACCGGCCGGTTGTCGACCTTCAGCAGGCCGGCGACGACGAGGCTCGCGCCGACCAGTGCCTGCAGCGCGAAGAGCGCCCGCCAGTCGATCGCCTCGGTCAGCAGGCCGGCCAGCACAGGCCCGAGCGTGAGCACGCTGACGCCGATCGCCGAGTAGGCGCCGAGCGCGCGGCCACGGCTCGCGAGCGGCACGCGATTCGCGACCATCGCGGCGCTGGCCGGGTAGAGGGTCGAGGCGCCGATGCCCGAGACGGCGATGCTCACGACCAGCCAGACGAAGCCCTGCGACAGCGCCGCCGAGAGCGCCCCGACGGCGAACACGGCGAAGGCGACGAGGAGGACCTGACGGTGGCCGTAGTAGTCGCCGAGCCGGCCGCCGGGGGCGGCGAAGAGGGCGAGGGTGAGGAAGAAGGCGTTGACGACCCACTGGGCCTCCGAGGCGCTGAGCGAGAGGTCTGCCGCGATCGTCGGCTGAATCACCCCCAGCGCCGTCTGGCCGAAGTAGCAGGTGAAGAAAGCGAGGCCGGCGAACCAGAGCGCCCACCGGCTGAGCTGCGTCCCGACGGCCTCCCTCACGCGCGGGACAGTACCCGCATCTCCAGTCCGCCACGGGGCGAGAGGGTCGGCATCTGGCGCACGGTCATCGTGCGGCCGGGCAGCACGTCGAGGCGCAAGCGCTGCAGCAGCATCGTCGCGACCAGCTTGATCTCGGTCTGGCCGAAGCGCTTGCCGATGCAGATGCGGCTGCCGCCGCCGAAGGGGACGTAGGCGCCGCGCGGCAGGGCCGCCTTGCGCTCGGGCGCGAAGCGCTCGGGGATGAACGCCTCCGGGTCGGGGAAGACCTCGGGGATGCGGTGGCTCGCCCACGAGCAGTAGTTGACGTAGGCGCCGTTCGGCACGGTGTAGCCGCCGAACTCGAAGTCGCGCACGGCGCGGCGTGGGCCGATCCAGGCGGGCGGGTAGAGGCGCAGGACCTCGTCGAGGACCATGTCTAGGTAGGGCATCTGCTCGAGCTGGTCGACGCTCGGCGGGGAGCCGCCGAGCACCACGTCCTGCTCCGCGCGCAGCTTCTCGGCGACCTCGGGGTGGTGGGCGAGCTCGTACATCATGAAGCTCAGGGTCGAGGTCGAGGTGTCGTGGCCGGCGAACATCAGCGTCATCACCTGGTCGCGGACCTCGCGGTCGGTAAACGCCTCGCCGGCCTCGCCGCGGGCGCCGAGCAGCAGGCTGAGGATGTCCTGGCGCTCGGGGTCCGGGGCGGCGCGGCGGCGCTCGATCTCGCTGAAGACGATCTCGTCGAGCACCCGGCGCGCCGCGATCATCCTGCGCCACGGCGAGCCCGGGCCGCGCAGCAGGCGCCACTGGTAGTCGATCCCGTAGAAGCCGAGCGCGCGCTCGAAGTGCGTGGCCGCGGCGGCGCCCTTGCCCGCCTCGTCGGGGTCGAGGCCGAGCAGGGCGCGCATCGCGATCCGCATCGCCAGATTGCGCATCCACTCGTAGACGTCGACCGTCCCGGCCTCGGGCAGTGCCTCGATCGCCGCCTCCGACTCGACCGTCATCGCCTCGACCGAGGCGGTCAGCTGGCGGCGGTGGAAGGCGGGCATCATGATCGCCCGCGCTCGGTCGTGGTAGTCCTCGTCGATCGTCAGCAGGCCGTCGCCGAGCAGCGGGATCAGGTCCCCGAAGCTGCCCTCGCGCCAGTGGAAGTTCTCCGGGTGGGCGACGGTGACGAAGTTGTTGGCCTCCGGGCCGAGCATGAATACGACCCTGCTGTGCAGCAGCCGCAGGCTGAAGACCGGGCCGAACTCTTCGTAGGCGGAGAGCAGGATCGGCAACGGGTCGTGAGCGATCCCGTGCGTGCGCGAGATGCTGAAATCGCCCCGTCCCGGCGGAAAGCGCCCGCGACCGCGCCACTCGGCAACCGCGTCTTCGGCGATCCGCCGTGCCGGGTTAGGGGTTTTCTGACGCGGTTTGGCGACCGGCGCCGCAGTGTCGATCGGCATCGCTCTGATCCTAGCTGGCTGACCGGCCAGTCGCCGCGTCCGACTTTTGAGCGCCTATAGCTGCCACAAAGTCGGAAGCGTCACCCAGAAGCCGAGGCGGCCAGCTGGCCGCAGGCGGCCTCGATGTCGCGCCCGCGGGTGAGGCGCACGGTGGCACCGAGGCCGTGCTCGGCGAGGATCGCGCGGAAGCTCTCGATCCGCTCCGGGGAGGAGCCGTCGTAGGTGCCGGTCGGGTTGTAGGGGATCAGGTTGACCTTGTAGGCGCGGCGGTCGAGCAGCGTGGCCAGCTCGCGGGCGTGCTCGGGCAGGTCGTTGACGCCGTCGAGCATCACGTACTCGACGAATACCTTGCGGCGACGCCGGGCCCGGTAACGCTCGCAGGCGGCGAGCACCTCGGCCAGCGGATAGCGGTCGTTGACCGGCATCAGCTGCGAGCGCAGGCCGTCGTTGGGGGCGTGCAGGGAGAGGGCGAGGCTGAGCGGCATCTCGCATTCGGTCAGGCGGTCGATGCCCGGCACCCAGCCGACGGTCGAGATCGCCGTGCGGCGGTGGGTGACGCCGAGGTCGGGCAGTCGCTCGCAGGCGCCGAGCACCGCATCGAGGTTCATCGTCGGCTCCCCCATGCCCATGAAGACGACGTGATCGATCGCTTCGCTGCGGCGGAAGTGCAGCGCCTGGTCGAGGATCTCGTCGGCGCTGAGGTTGCGGCCGAACTTCATCTGGCCGGTGGCGCAGAAGCTGCAGGTCAGCGGGCAGCCCGACTGCGAGGAGACGCAGACCGAGCGGCGGCCGTCGCGGTAGCGCATCAGCACCGCCTCGATCGGTCGCCCGTCGCCGGTGTGGAAGAGGGCCTTGACCGTGCCGTCGTCGGACTTGGCCTCGGCCCGCAGGTCGAGTGTCGAGAGCGGCACCGAATCCGCCAGCCGCTCGCGCAGGGCCGCAGGGAGATTCGTCATCTCCGCGTAGGAGCCCACGCCGCGCGCCACCCACTCCCAGACCTGGGAGCCGCGGTAGGAGGGCTCGCCGCCCGCGGCGAGGGTCTGTTTCAGCAGGGCGCGGTCCACGCCCCCGAGTTTAGGGCGAGGGCGGCGGCGATTCCGAGGGGGCCTGCTGCTGCTCGGGCGGCAGCGGCGGCGGCATCTCGTTGCTCGGGGCGGGCGGCAGCTCCTGGCCCGGCAGCGCCTCGGCTTCCTGGCGCCAGATGTCGTTGAGCGAGACCTGGATGTAGGCCCAGAGCGCCGGCGCGAGCAGCAGGTAGAGAACAAGCGCGATCCAACCGTTGAGCGGCTCCTTGCCGGCGAGGCCGGAGGCCTGCATCACGCGCTTCGTGCCGCGCCAGTAGGTGATCAGCGCCGGGACGATGATCAGGCCGCCGGGGAACAGCGCCAGCACGGAGTTGGTCGGGTTCTGACCGAGGTCGTAGCCCTTGGCCTGGCCGTAGTCGCGCAGCTCGCGGTTGATCCTGTACCACCAGACCAGGTGGTAGATCCCGAGGGTGATGATCGGCAGCAAGGCTGCCGCCCAGGGGCTGCGCACCTTCACCTCCGACTCGGTTCCGCGGATCTTCATCTCGTAGGCCATGGGGAAACTCCGTTTCGGCGAGGAGGACGGGGCAGGCGGGACCCTAACCCACGAAGTGGCCCCCGACCAGGCGGTTTTCCCGCAGACTTCAGGCGGCGAGAATCTCGCCTATGGCAGGCTGCCGGCGGGCGCGAGCCATTCACTGGCGAACCTGAGCTCGGTGTGCTCGGCAATCAGGTCGTAGTCTCGGTCGTAGTGAAGTACGCCCGCTTCGATCCGGTGGGCGCAGGCCGCGATCACAAGATCGTTCGGGGCGAGGCGATGGTGCCCGATCTGCGCCAACCGGCCCTGGGCCGCGAGGGCAAGCGCTTCGACTTCGCGATCGATCTCGGCACGCGGGAGCAGCGAGAGATCGGCGTGAAGCTGGGCGTGATCGGCTTCAGAGCGCGCCGAGTAGCCGGCCTCTAGAAGGAATGGCAGGCATACGGAGACGTCACCGGATTCGATCAGTCCGGCCAACCGCTCGCGCACAAGGGGGTGATGCCGCCGTGCCCAGGCGGAGTTGTCGATCAGCAGCACAGCTAGATCTCTGCGCTGAGACCGATCTGCTTGGCCTCATTCGCCAACCGGATCTCCTCCGCGTCGACGCCGGTGCCACCTCGAATCGACCGTGCGAGGCGAATCCGAGCATCCTGCACAGACAGCCTGCGGCCACGCAGTTCCCTCGCCTTGTCACGGGCACCGCGGATGACGAGGTCCGGAAACTCGATCCGGTCCTCGCCGAGCTCATCGCGCAGCTCGTCCAGCGCCTCGTGCACAGAAGGCGTTTCGGTGATCGTGTGGCGGGGCCGGTTGGTTGGCAACGACTGAAGTGTAGCACCGTGCTACACCTTCGCTGCTCACAAAGCCGCGTCGGCGAGCAGGTCGACCTGGGCCGGGTCGGCGGAACTGGGGCAGAAGACCAGCTCGTCGCAACCGGCCGCTTCGTAGGCGCCCAGGTACTGCTTGACGGTGTCGGCGTCCTTGGCGGCACCGCCGGCGATCATCCCGGCGACTTCCTCGCCGAGGAACGCGTAGTAGTCCATCAGGTAGGCGCGGGCGTCCTCCTCGGCGCGATCCCCGAGCGAGAAGTAGGCGAGCGCCATCAGGTGCGGCTTGTCGTCGCGACCGGCATCGGCCCAGGCCTGTCTGGTCTTCTCGGCGCCCTTGGCGAACTCTTCCGGCCCGGAGCCGCCGGCGATCCAGCCGTCGCCGAAGCGGGCCGCCCGCGCAAAGGAGGCGTCGGCGTGCCCACCGACGATCAGGCGCGGCTCTCCACCCGCGGCCGGGCCGACCTCGTCCCCGGACCAGGTCTGCTTGACCTTGGCGAGCATCTCGTCGAGCCGCTTACCGCGGTCCTTGACCTCGACGCCGCTGAACTCGTAGTCGTCGCCGCGGGCGCCGAGCCCGACGCCGAGGGTGAGGCGTCCGTTCGAGAGCGCGTTGACGCTGAGCGCCTGCTTTGCCAGCTCGGCCGCGTTGACCCGCAGCGGCGCAAGCAGGACGGTGGTCGAGAGGCCGATCCGCTCGGTCACGGCCGCGGCAGCCGCGAGCGCGGTCAGTGGCTCGTAGTTGTCGTAGACGATGCGGTCGATCGTGCCGAGGCTGGAGAAGCCGCGTGCCTCGGCGCGGCGGGCGAACTCGGTCAGATCGCGCCGCGGCGGTGCCGGGAACGGCGTTCGGAAGTCCGATGCCTACGTCCATCTGGCGAGCCTCCTCGCTCGAAGTCGGTCATCCGCCAACCTACCCAACGGCGGGTGCCGGCCAAAACGGGCGGCTCAGCCGTAACGCTCGCCGATGATGCCGCGCAGCTTGGCCCGGTCGTGACGGGCGTGCACGCGCCGCACCGTGCCCGAGCGGGAGCGCATCACCAGCGACTCGGTGCTGGCGCCGGCGCCGCGGTAGCGCACGCCCTGCAGCACGTCGCCGTCGGTGACGCCGCTGGCCGAGAAGAAGACGTCGTCGCCCGAGCAGAGATCGTCGGCCAGAAGGATGCGGTCGAGCTCGTAGCCGGCGTCGACCGCGGCGCTGCGCTCCTCGTCGTTGCGCGGCCAGAGGCGGCCGAGCAGCTGGCCGCCCATCGACTTCAGCGCGGCGGCGGAGAGCACGCCCTCCGGGGTGCCGCCGATCCCCCAGAGCAGATCGACCGGAGAACGGTCGCTGACCGCGAGCAGCGCGGCGGAGACGTCGCCGTCGGTGATCAGCCTGATCCGCCCGCCGGCTTCGCGCACTTCCCTCATCGCCTCCTCGTGGCGCGGCCGGTCGAGCATCACGACGGTCACGTCGCCGACGTTCCCCCCCTTGCGATCGGCGATCAGCTTCAGGGTCTCCGGCAGCGGCCGGTCGAGGTCGAGCAGGTCGGCGATCTCGTCGCTGCCGGCCATCTTCTCCATGTAGACGCAGGGCCCGGGGTCGAACATCGAGCCGCGCTCGGCGAGCGCGATCACGGCAAGGGCGCTGGGCATACCGAGCGCGCAGAGCGTCGTCCCCTCCAGCGGGTCGACGGCGATGTCGACGACCGGCGGGCTGCCGTCGCCGATCTGCTCGCCGTTGTAGAGCATCGGGGCCTCGTCCTTCTCGCCCTCGCCGATCACGACGACGCCCTCCATCGCGACCGAGTCGAGCACAAAGCGCATCGCGTCGACAGCGGCCTGGTCGGCGGCGATCTTGTCGCCGCGCCCGACCCAGCGGGCGGCGGCAAGAGCGGCCGCCTCGGTGACCCGAACAAGCTCGAGGGCGAGGTTGCGGTCGGGCTTCTGCGGGGAATCAGGCATCCGTGCTGGCACCCTACCTATGAACAACCAATCAGCGAGCCTCACGATCTGATTCTTGGCGAGCGGCGCCTATATGGCGCTCAGACGCCGCCCCCGGACGCGAAGCGGAGGAGGAGGCGTTATATGTTGGCCCCATGGGCCAACGCTGGGGACTGACGCTGCCGCTGCCGGGCACTCCCCTGCACGCCCACGAGGAGCACGTGAAGCGCGCCGAGGCGGTCGGCTACACCGACTTCTGGAGTGGCGAGACGAACGGGCCGGACGGCTTCACGCCGCTCAGCCTGAGCGCCGCCTGGACCGAGCGGGCGCGGCTGGGCACCGGCATCGTCGGCGTCTTCCAGCGCGGCCCGGCGCTGCTCGCGCAGGAGGCCGCGGGGCTCGCCGACGCCTCCGACGGCCGCTTCGTCCTCGGCATCGGCTCTTCCTCGGACCGGATCGTCGAAGGCTGGAACGGGATCCCCTTCGAACGGCCGCTGAGCAAGGTGCGTGAGACCCTGGAGTTCCTGCGGGTGGCGCTCGACGGCGAGCGCACCGCGAGCGGCTTCAAGCTGGAGACCGCGCCGGCGCAGCGGGTCCCGATCGTGCTGGCGGCGCTGCGCGGCAAGATGCTCGACCTGGCGATGGAGCGCGCCGAGGGCGCCTTCACCAACTTCCTGCCGCTCGGCGGCCTGCCCAAGGTGACGGCCCAGCTCGAGGGCGCGCCCGACGGCTTCGAGCTGCTCTGCCGCTTCTTCTGCATCCCCGGCGAGCGCGAGGCAGTCGAGCCGCTCGCCCGCTTCATGTTCTCCTCCTACATCACGGTCCCCGTCTACGCCGCCTTCTACCGCTGGCTCGGCTACGGCGAGCAGATCGACCCGATGATCGCCGCCTGGGAGTCCGGCGACCGCCAGGCCGCGGCCGCGGCGGCCCCCTGGGAGCTGATCGAGGACATGTTCGTCTTCGGGACGCCAGAGCAGATGCGCGAGCGCCTCGACGCCTTCGTCGCCGGCGGCGTCACCCTGCCGATCCTGACCCCGATCGTCCCCCCCGACGCACTCGCCAAGACGATCGACGCCCTGGCGCCCTAGTAGTTCACCTCTGCGCCCAGGCCGAAGGAGCGCTCAGCGGCGATTTCGACGATTTTGTCGACGATCGGCGCGTGCCAGCCCTCCTTTTTCGAGCGCGTCGCGATCGTCTCCACGGCCATCCCGACCCGGGTCGCCGTGGCCGAGGCCAGCCCGCGCATGACTTCGAAGTCGAACTCGCATTCTTCGCAGACCTTGGCCAGCTCCAGCAGGTAGGAGGTTTCCTTGTACTCCTCGGAGATCAGCAGGCCGCGGTGGATCGGGTCGTCGTAGACGACGGTCGAGGTGAGGTCCGTGAGCGGCGCCAGGCGCCAGCGCGGATCCGCCGCTTCGACCGCGGTCGTGTCGCGGGCGATCAGGGCGAAGTTGTCGCCGTGCGCGTCGCCGTTGCCGAGCATGTAATTGCAAAAGGCCGTCGTGAGCAGGCGGACGACTTCATGCGACGGGCTTACCGCGCTCATCAGGCCGCGCGCTTCGGCCCAGCCGGGGGCCTCTTGGCGCTCGCCCCCCTCGCCGTCGATCGTCGCCCCCGGCGGTATCCCGAGCGCCTGGCAGAAGGACTCGCAGTGCAGGCGCCTGGCCTCTCCCCCACCGTCGCCGAGGAGGCGGTCGTAGCGCGGCGAGACGAGGCAGCGGCGGCCGGCGATCTCCTCCACCGTCGCTTTGGCGACCGGCAGACCGGCCTGGCGGAAGACCATCGTGCAGAACATCTCGTTGGCGACGTAGTCGGGGTATTCGCCGGTCTCCGGCTTGATCACGTGGGTGCTGGGCGCACCCGCCTGCGGCCAGGCCCAACCGCCCTCCTCGCCGTCGCGGACGAGGGCGAGCTTGTGGCGCCGGCCCGGCAGGGTCGAGCTCAAGCGGCGCTCGGGCGCCTCGGCCGATGGGCGCGGCGGGGGCGGCTTGACGACTTCGGCCAGTTCGTCGGGCTCCAGCCAGGCCAGCTGGTCGCGCTCGGGCGTCCGCGGCGCCTCTCCCGCGGGCACGAAGCTGACCGCCCCCGGACAGTCCCGCCCGGTCTCGGCCAGGAGCAGGTACCCGTCGGTCGCGTCGATGTCGAGCTCGCGCCCCAGGCGGGCACGGCGCGGTCCCTCGGGCAGCAGCCCTTCGACGTAGGCGCGGGTCGCGTCGGCGCCGTAGGGCTCGGGACGGGCCGGCAGTGAGTTGCTCAACAGCGCCCGGCCGGGGCCGACCTTCTCCACCACCGCCGGGTCATAGGCAAACCGGTAGTCGTTGTCGCCGGCGGGGAACAGGGTGCCAACTCGCTCCCTGTACAGGTAGACGTCAAGGCTCAATCGGGGCCTCCTTGAACTTCCTCCGGGTATCCCCGGTCCGGTCCATTAAACCGAAGCTAAGCTGAGCGCATAGTCCTCGGCCGAGTCGGTGAACCATCCGTCCGGTCGCAGGCCTGCTTCCCGATAGACGCCTTCCAGCTGCTCGCGGGTGAACTTGGAGGAGATCTCGGTCCGCATCTCCTCGCCGGGAGCGAAGCGAACGGTCAGGTCGAGGCCGTCGAGCCGCACGGTCTGCTCGGCGAGCGATCGCAGGCGGATGTCCATGCGGGCCGCTTCGCGGTCGTAGCGGGCGACGTGCTCGAAGGCATCGGGGTCGAAGTCCCCGCCCAGCTCGCGGTTCAGCACGTGCAGGACGTTCTTGTTGAATTCCGCGGTGACGCCCTCGGAGTCGTCGTAGGCGGCCTCGAGGCGGCCCGCCGACTTGACCAGGTCGGTGCCCAGCAGGATCCGGTCGCCGGGCTCCAACAGCGCCGCGATCCGGGCGAGGAACTCGCGCCGGGCATCCGGGAAGAGGTTGCCGACCGTGCCGCCGAGGAAGGCGACGAGACGCCCGCCGCCGCCGTTGGGGATCCGCTCCAGGTCGTGCTCGAAGTCGCAGACGAGGCCGCGGATCGTCAGGCCGGGGTACTCCTCGATCAGCGACTCGGCGGTTTCGTGGGTGATCTCCTCGGAGATGTCGACCGGGACGTAGGTGGTCAGGCAGCCGGCTTCGCTCATCGCGGTGAGCAGGTGGCGCGTCTTCGCCGCCGAGCCGGAGCCGAGCTCGACCAGCGTGCCGGGCTCCCCCGCCGCGGCGACGATCTCCCCCGAGCGGTGGGCGAGGATCTCGCGCTCGGCGCGGGTCGGGTAGTACTCGGGGAGCTCGGTTATCCGCTCGAAGAGCTGCGAGCCGCGCTCGTCGTAGAAGTACTTCGGCGAGAGCTCCTTTGGCTTCGCCGTGAGGCCGAGCCGGATGTCGCGCGCCATCGCCAGGCCGCCGTCGGCGCGCAGGTGGACCTCGATCTCGATCGGGTCGGCGATTCCTCCGGGGGTCATCGTGCCGGTCCCGTGGATCGGGCGCAGCGGAAGCCGGAGAAGATCTGGCGGCGCTGCGGCAGGTCCCAGTTGCGGAAGCTGGGCCGCATCAGGTTGGGGTGCGTCGCCCACGAGCCGCCGCGCAGCACCCTGTGCTCGTCGCCGAAGAAGACCTCTGAGTATTCGCGATAGGGGAACGGCTCGAAGCCCGGGTAGGCGAGGAAGTCCGAGGAGGTCCACTCCCAGACCTGGCCGACGTTGTCCAGGGCGGGACGGGCGGCCTCCCACTCGGCCTCGGCCGGCAGGCGCTTGCCCGCCCAGCGCGCGAAGGCGTCGGCCTCCTCCCAGGAGACGTGGACGACCGGGTGGTCAAGGGCGATCGGCTCGCGGCGACCCATCGCCGTGCGGGCCCACCCCCGCTCTCCGTCGCGCTCCCAGTAGAGCGGCGGGTCGGCGTCGGTGTCCTCGACGTACTCGGCGTAGGCGGCGTTGGTGACCGGCGTGCGGTCGATCTCGAAGTCCTCGAGCGCGACCGTGTGGCGCGGCCGCTCGTTGTCGTAGGCGAATCCGGTCGGCCCCGCGCCGATCTCGTGCTCGCCGGCCGCGATCGCGACTGTCTCCGGGCCGGGGGCGACCGGGCCGGTGCCGACCGGGACGCGCGGCTGGTAGCCCTCGACGAGCTGCAGCAGCTGCAGCATCGTCTCGTTGTGCTGCTGCTCGTGCGCGATCAGCATCTCGTAGACGAAGCCTTCGCGCAGCAGGCGGTCGGCGGCGGCGGCGCCGATCTCGACCTCGTCGAGGACCTCGAGGGTGCGCTCGCGTACGTCGGCCAGGTAGGAGCGCAGTTCCTCGTCGCGCAGGATCGGCAGCTCGTTGCGGTCCTTGCGCGGGTTCTCGATCGCGTCGTAGAAGCGCCCGAGCTCGCCGTGCAGCGGCTCGCGCTCGCCGATCGTCTGGACCAGCCAGAGCTCCTCGAAGTTGGCGATGTGGCCGAGGTCCCAGGCGAGCGGGCTGAGGATCGGCGAGTAGACCCGGTTGAGCTGCTCCTCGTCGAGCGGCTCGATCAGCTCATAAGTGCGCCTGCGCGCCTCGGCAAGCCGGTCCGCGATCGCTTCCTTGGAGTAGGGCTGTGCCGTCACCTCGGTGGCGATGCGAACACACTAACGGGGTCAGTGCGGAAGATGTGACGAAGCGATAAAACCTGCAGCCGATGCAGGTAGAGGGCAAAGCGGCGCTGGTCGCGGGTGGGGCCTCCGGGCTCGGCGAGGCGTGCGCGAGGGCGCTGGTCGCGGCGGGCGCGCGGGTGACGATCGCCGACCTCAACGCCGAAAAGGGCGAGGCGCTCGCGGCGGAGCTGGGCGAGGGCGCGGCCTTCGTCGAGGCGAACGTGACCGACGAGGCGGCCGTCGCCGCCGCTGTCGAGCGGGCCGCCGGTGCGGGCGAGGACGGCCTGCGGGTCTCCGTCTGCTGCGCCGGGATCGGCTGGGCCGAGCGAGTCGCCCACAAGGGCGGTCCCCACAACCTCGAATTCTTCTCCAACGTCGTCAAGGTCAACCTGATCGGCACCTTCAACGTGCTGCGCCTCGCCGCGAGCGCGATGAGCGCGAACGAGGCCGACGAGGAGGGTGAGCGCGGAGTCTGCGTCAACACCGCCTCGATCGCCGCCTATGACGGCCAGATCGGCCAGATCGCCTACGCGGCATCGAAGGGCGGCATCGTCGGCATGACGCTGCCGGCCGCCCGCGACATGGCCTCGCGCGGAGTGCGCGTGGTGACGATCGCTCCCGGGCCTCTTCGACACGCCGCTGCTGGCGGCGCTGCCGGAAGAGGCTCGCGAGGCGCTCGGCGCCGGCATCCCCTTCCCCTCACGGCTCGGCCGCCCGGCCGAATACGCACAGCTGGTCGGCCAGATCGTCGCCAACCCGATGCTCAACGGCGAGACGATCCGGCTCGACGGCGCCCTGCGGATGCCGCCGAAGTGATCGATCGCAAGGTTTTGGGGCCTATGGCACGACAAACCGTGCGATCGGCGTAACGCTCAGTTTGTTCCCGGCGCCTCGGGGTCGCGCCAGACCTTCTTGCGCCATGGTGGGCTGACGACGAAGCGGTAGGCGTCGCCTTCGGCCGCGGCTACGGGCTCCAGCGGGACGAGGTGGACGCGGCGGCCGGGAACGATGCGGTCGACGTCGCCGACGAAGCCATCGGCGTTGCCGGCGTGGCTGCCGCCGGAGACGAAGACGGCGTGGGTCTCCGGCCCCCAGCCTCCGCGCGGGCGGGCGCCGATGGCTTCGGCCGCTTCGCGCAGGGTGTCGGAGCCGATGTCCGAGCCCGCGTTTGCGACGCCCTGGGCGTAGTTGTAGCCGTGGTGGGAGGAGGCGCGCTCGTCGGCCTTGCCATCCGGGCCGATGCGGATGTCGACGCTTTCCCAGTCGTCATGGTGATAGCCCTCGTCCTCGGCGATCGGGACGCCGCGCAGCGTGGCCGAGTCGGCGTAATAGAGCCAATACTGGATGTAGAGATGGCCCACTCGCGGACCGGAGCAGTCCGGCGGCGCGGTGCTCTCTTCAACGGCTTCGGCACCCGGCCCGTCGCGGCAGTCGACCACATGGGCGAAGGCGGTGACGTGCTCGTCCTGATCGGTCAGGTGCACGAGCCCGCGCGGCGTCCCGTCCCCGCAGGCGGTCGCCCGGCAGCGCCGGAAGTCGACCGGCAGCGCCCGCGAATCGCGCTCGAGCATGATCGTCGGCATGTGCCGCCGCACAAGCCGCCCGATTTCGTCCCCATAGGCGGCGATCAGCGTCGGCTCGTCCCCGCACCCGTCGGCCATCGAAGCGGCACAGAGGATCCGTGAAGCAACCGCCCGCGCCAGCGCCGTCCCCGGCACCCGCACCCCGGCAGCCACCAACCCGACGAGCAGCAGCGCGACGACGGCAATGAGCCCAACCCACTCGACGGTCGTCTGTCCGCGCTCCCGCACGCCCTACCAAGGGCCCAGAGCATCAAACTCTCCCCCCTGAGAAGGGGCACCCCTGACGGGGCGGCCCCTACAACTCGCCGATCTCGGCGGCGATTTCGCCGCCGCCGCTTTGGCGTCGGCGAAGAGCATCGAGGTGTTCGGTTCGTAGAAGAGGTCGTTGTCGATGCCGGCGAAGCCCGGGCTGAGCGAGCGCTTGATCACGATCACCTGCTGGGCCTCCGAGACTTCGATGATCGGCATCCCGGCGATCGGGCTGTCGGGGTCGTTCTTCGCCGCCGGGTTGGTGACGTCGTTGGCGCCGACGACAACCGCCACGTCGGTGCGCGGCATCTCCGGGTTGATCTCCTCCATCTCCTTGAGCTGCTCGTAGGGCACGTCGGCCTCGGCGAGCAGCACGTTCATGTGGCCGGGCATGCGGCCGGCGACGGGATGGATCGCGTAGTTGACGGTGACGCCGCGCTTCTCCAGCTCGTCGGCGACCTCCTTGATCGCGTGCTGGGCCTGGGCGACCGCGAGGCCGTAGCCGGGGACGATCGTGACCGTGTCGGCGTAGGCGAGCTTGATCGCCGCGTCCTGGGCGCCGATCGAGGTGTGCGGGCGTTCCTCGCCGTCTCCCCCGCCGCCGCCCGCCGGGGCGCCGCCGAAGCCGGCGAAGAGGACGTTGCCGACCGAGCGGTTCATCGCGGTGGCCATCTCCATCGTCAGGATCGTTCCGGAGGAGCCGACCAGCGTTCCGGCGACGATCAGGGCGACGTTGTCGAGCGCAAATCCGGCGGCGGCCGCGGAAAGGCCGGTGAAGGCGTTGAGCAGCGAGATCACGACCGGCATGTCGGCGCCGCCGATCGGCAGCACGACCATGTTGCCGAGGATCGCCGCGGCGATCAGGATCGCGATGAAGAGGCCCTGCGAGGGATCGCCGTTGTTGACCGCGATGTTGACGCAGGCGGCGACGATTCCGAGCAGCAGGACGATGTTGATCACCTGCTGGCCGGGAACGGCGAGTGGCCGGGTCGGGATCAGGTCCTGGAGCTTGGCGAAGGCGATGTTCGAGCCCCAGAAGGAGATCGAGCCGACCACGCCGGCGAAGAGGACGGGGATCAGCGTGTCGAGCGGGATGTCCTCGCCGAGTGAGGATCCCGTGGCGGATCTCCGACCAGGCGATCAGGGCGACGGCGCCGCCGCCGACGCCGTTGTAGAGGGCGACCATCTGCGGCATCTCGGTCATCTGCACGCGCACCGAGGCGATCACGCCGACCGCCGCGCCGACGCCGAGGCCGATCGCGATCAGGCCCCAGTTGCCGATCCCGTCGAGCAGCAGCGTCGCGACGACCGCGATCGCCATGCCGCCGGCGGCGATCAGGTTGCCGCGCTTGGCGGTGGTCGGATGGGTCCCCTGTTTGATCCCGATGATGAACAGCGAGAAAGCGACGATGTAGAGCGCGGTGGCGGCGTCGCCGCCGGGCTTGAGCACCGAATAAGGGAGGGAAAGGAGATCAGGCATGCCTCATCCCTCCTCCGACCCGGCCGCCCCCGGACGCGGGAGATCGGGCGAATCCATATCTGATTCCTTCGCTCGATCGGGAGCAGAGGAGGCGGCCGGCTTTGATTTCGGCTTTTTGGAGAACATGCCGAGCATCCGGTCGGTGACCATGAAGCCGCCGACGATGTTGATCGCGCCGAAGGCGATCGCGATCGTGCCGATCACGTACTCGAGCGGGTCGTTCGCGTAGCCGACGACGATCAGGCCGCCGAGCATGACGATGCCGTGGATCGCGTTGGTCTGCGACATCAGCGGCGTGTGCAGCGTCGTCGGCACCTTCGAGATGACCTCGAAGCCGACGAAGACGGCGAGCACGAAGATCGTGATCTCGGTGAACAGGCTCACTTGGCGGCCCTCTCGTTGCGGATCTCGCCGCCGTGCGTGATGCAGGCGGCGGCGACGATGTCGTCCTCGAAGTCGACCGTGAGCTCGCCCTCCTCGCCGATCAGCAGGCCGAGCAGGTTCTCGAGGTTCTTGGCGTACAGCTGCGAGGCCGGGGCCGGCATCTCGCTGGCGAGGTTGCGCGGGCCGACGACTTTGACGCCGCCCTCGTCGACGATCTGCCCCGCCTCGGTCAACTCGCAGTTGCCGCCGGTCTCGGCCGCGAGGTCGACGATCACCGAGCCGGGCTCCATCTTGCGGACCGCGTCGGCGGTGATCAGCAGCGGCGCCGGGCGGCCGGGGATCGCCGCGGTGGTGACGATCACGTCCTGCTTGGCGGCGTTCTCGCCGATCGCCTCGACGACTTTTTCGTTCTCCTCGTCGGTCAACGGCCGGGCGTAGCCGCCCTCGCCTTCGGCGTCGGGGATGAAGTCCAGTTCGAGCGGGCGCCCGCCGAGCGAGGCGATCTGCTCCCAGGCGGCGCGGCGGATGTCGAAGCCGGTGACGATCGCGCCCAGCCGCTTCGCGGTGGCGACCGCCTGCAGCCCGGCGACGCCGGCGCCCAGCACCAGGACCTTGGCCGGCGGAACGGTGCCCGCGGCGGTGGTCATCATGCCGAAGAAGCGACCCGACTCGCGCGCCGCGATCAGCATCGCGGCGTAGCCGCCGGCGGCGGCCTGCGAGGAGAGCGCGTCCATCGCCTGGGCGCGCGTCGTCCGCGGGATCGCCTCCATCGCGAAGCTGGTCACGCCCGCGGCGGCGAGCGCCTTGTTGGTCTCGGCCGCCGTCCAGGGCGAGAGATGCCCGATCAGCAGTTGGTTGGAGTTGAGCTTGCCGATCTGCTCGGCGGTGGGGGCGGCGACGCGAAGGACGACGTCGGCGCCCCAGGCGACGTCGGGGTCGACGACCTCGGCCCCCGCCTCCTCGTACTGGGAGTCGGGATGGCCGGCGGCAACGCCGGCGCCGCGCTCGACGGCGACGTCGACGCTCTCGTTCTTCTTAAGCGATTTGACGGCATCGGGAACGAGCGCGACACGGCGCTCCCCCTCGGCGGTCTCTTTGGGCACTCCGATCTTCATAAAGTCGCGGCGCGGGACCTTATGACAACCGGCTAGGCCGGTGCATCGACGCCCGCCAGGGACGCCAATCGCTCGATCGTGTGCAGCTGCTGGTCGCGCTCGACGTGCACCGGAGAGACGATCAGGCGGTCGATGCCGGCGCCGCGGAAGCGCTCGATCCGCTCCGCCACCTCAGCCTCGGTGCCGACCAGCGAGGTGGCCTCGACGATCTCGTCGGGCATCGCCTCGAAGGCCCCGCCTTTGTCGCCCTCCTGGTAGCGGCGCTGGACCTCGTCGGCGACGTCGCCGAAGCCGAAGCGGTGGGCGAGATCGACGTAGAAGTTCGTCTTGCGGCTGCCCATGCCGCCGAAGTAGAGGACGAGGCCGGCCTTGACGACGCTCTTGGCCGCCTCCTGGTCGCCGTCGATCGCCACCTGCAGCGACGGGCTGACCTCGAGGTCGGAGCGCTGCCGCCCGCCCTTGGCGAAGCCCGCCTCCAGATGCTCGCCCCAGGTCTGCTCGAAGGCGTCGACCGAGAAGAAGATCGGGATCCAGCCGTCACAGATCTCAGCTGCCATCTCGACCGATTTGCGCCCGATCGCGCCGACGAAGACGGGAATGCGGTTGCGCTCGGGGTGGAAGTTGAGCTTCAGCGGCTTGCCCTCGCCGCCGGGCAGCGGCAGTTGGTAGTGCTCGCCCTGGTGGTCGACCTTGCCCTCGCGGGCGACGATCTCCCGCACCACTTCGATGTACTCGCGGGTGCGGCCCCAGGGCTTGGAGTAGGGGACGCCGTACCAGCCTTCGGAAACCTGCGGGCCCGAGGGGCCGAAGCCGAAGAGGAAGCGCCCGCCGGAGAGCTTGTCGATCGTCGCCCCGGCCATCGCCGCCGCGGCGGGCGGGCGTGCCGGCACCTGCAGGATCGCCGCGCCCAGGTTGATCGTCTTGGTCTGCGGCGCCAGCCAGGCCAGCACGCTGACCACGTCGGAGCCGTAGGACTCGGCCGCCCAGACCGACTCGAAGCCCGCCGCCTCGGCCGCCTGTACGACCTCGACCGCGTCCTCGCCGGCCGGGCCGATGCCCCAGTAGCCGAGGTTGAGTCCTAACTTAAGAGCCATCCGCCGGGAACCCTATTGAATGTCCCCTGATGGCAACGACCGCCGCCGACAACGCCGACCCCACCGAGCGCGGCCTCAGCGGTGCCGAGGCGGCCAAGCGCCTGCGCAAGCTCGGCCCGCCGCCGGACGATTCCTCGCGCTCGGTCTCGAGCATCGTCGCCGGCAACGTCTTCACCCTCTTCAACCTGATCATCGGCGTCTTCTTCGTCCTGATCCTCTCGCTCGGGTTGATCGCCGACGCCGCCTTCGGCGCGATCGCGATCGTCAACTCATACATCGGCATCCGCCAGGAGCTGAAGGCGAAGAAGACCCTCGACGAGCTGGCGCTGCTGGTCGCGCCGCACGCCAAGGTGATCCGCGACGGGACAGTCGTCAGCCTGCTGGCGGAGGAGATCGTGCCGGGCGACGCGATCGCGATCGAGCCGGGCGACCAGCTCGTCGCCGACGGCGAAGCGATCGCCAGCCGCGGCATGACCCTGGACGAGTCGATGCTCACCGGCGAGGCCGACGGCATGCGCAAGGATGTCGGCGAGCGGGTCCTCTCGGGCTCCTTCTGCATCTCCGGCTCGGGCCACTACCGGGTCGACGCGGTGCGCGAGGAGAGCTACGCGGGCAAGCTGGCGGGCGAGGCGAAAACCTTCCGCCACCCGCCGTCGCCGCTGCAGGGCGAGGTCAACCGCGTGATCGTCGCCTGCACCTGGGCGATGCTGCCGCTGGCCGGGCTGCTGCTGCTCACCTTCCAGCTGCGCGGCACCGACCTCGTCGACGCCGCGCAGACGGCGACGGCCGGCCTGGTGACGCTTATCCCCGAGGGGATGGTGCTGTTGATGAGCGTCACCTTCGCCGTCGCCGCCGTGCGACTGGCCGGCAAGGACACGCTCGTCCAGCAGATGAGCGCCACCGAGAGCCTCGCCGCGGTCGACACGATCTGCGTCGACAAGACCGGCACGCTGACCGACGGCAAGCTGCGCCTGCTCGGGGTCGAGCTCGCCGACGGGGTCGAGGAGGACGAGGGGCGCGCCGCGTTGGGCCGCTTCGCCGCCAGCGCCGGCGATCGCAACCGCACCCTGGAGACGGTCGCCGAGGCCTTTCCCGCACAGCCGGCACGGGTCGGCGGCGAAGTCCCCTTCTCCTCGAAATGGAAGTGGAGCGGCCTGCGGCTGGGCGGGGTCAGCTACGTGCTCGGCGCGCCCGACACCCTTGCCGCGAGCGGCGCCCTGGAGCTGCCGCCCGGCCTGGCCCGCAAGCTCGAGGCCGAAACCGCCGCCGGGCGGCGGGTCGTCGCCTTCGGCCAATCCACCGAGGCGCTGCCCGACGACCCGGCTCACACCCCGCCGCCGCGGCTGACCGCGCTCGCCCTGGTCGTGCTGGAGGAGACGCTGCGAGCCGACGCGGCCGAGACGATCGCCTTGATGCGGGAGGAAGACGTCGAGCTGAAGCTGATCTCCGGCGATGCGCGGGCGACGGTGACCGCCGTCGCCTACGCGGTCGGCGTTCCGGCGGACGCCGGCGTCATCGACGGCTCCGAACTGCCCGAGGACCCGGAGGGGCTCGCCGCGGCGGCGCAGCGCAACACGATCTTCTGCCGGATCGCGCCGGAGCAGAAGAAGGCGCTGGTCGAGGCGCTGCGCGCCGGCGGCCGCTACACGGCGATGATCGGCGACGGGGTCAACGACGTGCCGGCGCTGAAGCAGGCGCGGCTCGCCGTGGGGATGGGCTCCGGCGCCCAGGTGACCAAGGGGATCGCCGACGTCGTCCTGCTCAAAGACCAGTTCGCGCGGCTGCCGGAAGCGGTCGCCGAGGGGCGGCGGATCGCCCGCAACATCCACCGCCTCGGCCGCCTCTACCTGACCAAGAGCGTCTACGCGGCGGCGCTGATCCTGCTCGTCGCGGTGCCCGGCTTCGCCTTCCCCTTCCTCCCCCGCCACCTCACCCTGGCCGCCTTCCTGACGATCGGCGTGCCCTCCTTCGTCCTTGCCCTGGCGCCGTCGGACGGGCCGCTGTACCGCGGTCGCCTGCTGCGCGCGCTGGCGGCCTTTGCCGTGCCGGCCGGGCTGGCGACGGCGCTCGGCTCGATCCTCTGCTTCTTCCTCGTCGACACCGTCTTCGGCGGCTCGCTCGAGGAGGGGCGGACCGCGGCGACGACGACCTTGATCGTGCTCGGCCTCGCCTTCGTCCTCCTGCTCGAGCGCGGCCCCGGCCGCGAGCACATCGCGATCCAGAGCTACATGCTGGCGATGGTCGCCGGGCTCGGCGCCCTCTTCGCCCTGGTCCTCGCCGCGGCGCCGGTGCGCGACTTCTTCGAAATGAGCCTGCTCACCGCGAGCCAGTGGTTCCTGGCGCTGCTCTGCTCGGCCATCGGGCTGACGATCGCGAGCCTGCTGTGGAGGCTGCCGCAGATAGAACGACTCGAAGCTCCTGGGTACGAACCGGGCTCAGAGGACATCTGACGGGCGCATATCCGCGTCCTCGGTCGCTCGGTCAGCCCCCCTCTGAGCAGGAATGACTGTCAGATTGCGTTCGGGTAAAGAGAGTGGGTCGGTGCCGCGGTGGAACTCGGCGAGAGCGTCGGGTGCGAGGCCTTCGAAGGCGCTCCGGACGGCCGCCGTGTATCCACGGCGAACGACGACATCGCCGTCCTCAACGCCGCGGCGGCAGCGCTCGCGGGCAGCGTCGAGTCCGACGTAGGCGAAGACGCGCGAAGAGGAGGCCGGTGGGCCGGCGGAGCCGTCGGGCTCGAAGGTGCCGGTGACCTCGACCCGCTCGTAGTTGACCTCGCGCGCGTCGAGCGCGTCGAGCCGCTCGGCGTCGACCGGCAGGGCCAGGCCGTTGACCGCCACGCCCTTCTGCTCATAGATGTCCATGTATGCGACCCGGATGCGCGGCCGCTCGCCCGTCTCCGGGTCGAGGTAGTGCTTGACCCGGTCTCCCCCCTCCCAGTTGTTCATCGCCACCCCCCAGCGGCGCCGGAAGCCGTTTAGCCGGCCCGGAAGCGCCTCTGCATCGTGGAGAGCGACCAGCGAGGCGTAGCCGAAGACGTAGTCGGTCAAGCCGGCGGCAGGACGAACTGGGAGACGATCAGGTTCGCGGCAAGCCGTGGCTCGGCGCCCTCGCGAAGGCGCTCCATCCGCACCTCGACCACGACCGTGCTCTTGCCGGCATGCAGGGGCTCGGCGGCAGCGACGATCTCATCGCCGAGGACACCGGCGGCGAAGACGTTGAGCTTCAGCTCGATCGTGGTGAAGTTGTGGCCGGCGGGGATGTTGCGGAAGGTGGCCCAGGCGGCGACCGTGTCGCCGAGCGCGGTCCAGACGCCGCCGTGGACGAAGCCGCCGGGATGCAGGTGGCGCTTGTCGACGACGATCCGCCCGCGCGAGTGTGTGTCCTCGATCTCCAGCGGCTCGATCCCGAGGTCGCCGGGGAAGCTGCCGGGCAGGAAATCCCGCACCGAGTCGGGGGTGATCAGGCTGCTGGGATGCGGCGGCGCGTCGCTCATCGGCGAGCGGACCCTACTTCACGTCCGAGCCGCCGAGGCCGAAGTCGCCGTAGGGTTGATCGCGTTCCTTGACCGCCTGCTTGAAGCCGCCCTCGGCGGCCCGGCGGACGAAGTCGTGGCCCTCCTCGGTGTGACGGGCGACGCCGTCGAAGAAGGTGCCGAGCAGCTGCGTCTGGTGCAGGCCCTGGGAGTAGAGCGACTGGTTGACCAGCATCTTCATCATCACCAGCTGGTTGATCGGCATCCGCGCGACCCGCTCGAGCAGCGCCTCGAAGCGCTCGTCGAGCTGCTCGGGCGGCGGCGCCTCGGTCGCCAGGCCCCACTCCTCGGCCTGCTCGCCGCTCAGCGAGTCGCCGGTCAGCAGCAGGCGCTTGGCCCGCATCGGGCCGAGCCGCGCCGCCCACAGCGCCGTCGTCGGCGAGCCCCAGACGCGCGCCGGCGGGTAGCCGATCTTGGCGTCGGCGCCGACCACGAGCAGATCGGAGCAGAGCGCCATGTCGGTGCCGCCCGCGACGCAGTAGCCGTGGACCTTGCAGATCACCGGCTTCTCGGAATGGAACAGCGACATGAAGCCGCGCACGTTGCGCCACATGAACTGGAAGTCGGTGACCGGGTCCCAGTTGGACTCGGGCGCGTGGTTGGCGCCGATCGTCGCCGGGTCCAGCGGCGAGCCGGGCGGCGCCCCCAGGCCCTCCCCCAGGTCGCTCATGTCGCCCTCGGCCGAGGCGACGAGGTCATAGCCGCCGCAGAAGCCGGTGCCGTTGCCGGCGAGGGCGATCGCGTGGACCGCGGGGTCGAGGTTGGCGCGCTCGACGCAGGCGGCGAGCTCGACCGGCATCCGCGGCACGATCCCGTTGCCGCGCTCCGGCCGGTTCAGGGTGATGCGGGCGACCCGGCCCTCGGTCTCGTAGAGAAGGGTCTGCATGGATCGACCTTAATTCGTCTGACGTTGCCTGACCAAGCAGATCAAGGACGCAGGGAGCGTGGCGTGCAGCTGCACGCGAGCGACCGAGGACGCCGAGATGCGCCGGTCAGGCGACGTCAGACGCGTTCGACGATCATCGCGTTGCCCTGCCCGCCGGCGACGCACATCGTCTCGATCCCGACCTGGTGGTCGTCGGTCTCCATGACGTTGAGCAGGGTGCCCATGATGCGGGCGCCGGTCATCCCGAACGGGTGGCCGAGGGCGATCGCGCCGCCGTGCGTGTTGAGTTTCTCGAGCGGGATGTCGCACTCGTCCATGATCGGGATCACCTGGGCGGCGAAGGCCTCATTGAGCTCGACCGTGCCGACGTCGTCCATCGTCATCCCGGCGCGGTCGAGGACCCGCTTGACGGCGCCGATCGGGGCGACGCCCATGTACTCGGGCTCGTTGCCGTAGGTGGCGGCGGTGACGATGCGGGCGCGCGGCGTCAGGCCCAGCTGCTTGGCCTTGCTGTCGCTCATCACCAGCACCGCGGCGGCGCCGTCGTTGAGCGGGCAGGAGTTGCCGGCGGTGACGCCGCCGCCCCCGAAGGCCTCGTCGAGCGAGGAGAGCTTCTCCAGGGTCGAGCTGGCGCGCGGGCCGTCGTCCTTGGCGACCTCGCTGCCGTCGGGCAGCTTCACCGGGACGATCTCGCGGTCGAAGAAGCCGTCCTCCTGGGACTGCACGGCAAGTTCCTGGGAGCGCTGCGCGAACTTGTCCATGTCGGCGCGGCTGACCTCGTATTTCTTCGCCACGTTGACCGCGGTCAGGCCCATGTCGATGTAGGCGTTGGGCTGGCCGTTGTTCCCCTGCAGGTTCTCGTTCTGGTCGGCGGCGCCGGCGGGCTCGGTGCGCTCGTTGTAGCGGCTGACCCACTCGACCCCGGCGGCGATGTAGACGTCGCCCTGGCCGGCTGTGATCGCGTTGCCGGCCTGGCGGATCGCGTCGAGGCTGGAGGAGCAGTAGCGGGAGACGGTGACCCCGTTGACCTCGTCGGGCAGCTTCTCGCTCAGCAGGCTGATGATGCGGCCGATGTTGAATGCCTGCAGGCCCTGCGGCATGCCACAGCCGCAGATCAGGTCTTCGATCTCGTTCGGGTCGACCTCGGGGTTGCGCTCGAGCAGCTGGTCGACGACGTAGGCGCCCATCTCATCGGGGCGCAGCTGGGCCAGCGAGCCCTTGAAGGCACGGCCGATCGGCGTGCGGATGGTGTCGACGATTACTGCCTCGGGCATGCGGAGCTCTCCTTGGTTTAGTGGCGACGGGTCGCCTTGGGAAGTGCGGACCGGAGGGTATTTGACCGCGCCATCGGGCGCGGTTCTCGATTAGATTGAAGCGATGTCCCTGGAGGGGTTGCGAGCCTGGATCGGCGAGGTCGAGCGCAAGCTCGGCAAGCGCACGCGCGTCTTCCTCGCCCTGACCGTGATCGCGATCGGGATCGCGGGCGCCTCGCTGTACCTGGCGATCGACGCGCGCAACAGCTCGGTCAGCGAGAGCGACGTGCAGGCGCTGCAGGAAAAGCTCGAAACGCGCATCGACGAGGCCTCCGGCGGGGCAGCCACCTCGCCGCTCGAAACGGTCCCCGCCCCCAACCCCGAATCGGCGCCCGCGCCGGGGCAGAACTCCAAGCCAGGGAGCGGAAAGCAAGGCTCCGGTGGCACGAGCGGAGGCGGTAACGGCGGGACCGGCGGCGCAAGCAGCGGGACCGCGGGCGAAGACACGAGCAGCGCCAAACTGCAGGAACTGCTCCAGCAGGCCAAGGAACGCTCCGCAGCGGCCAAATAGCTATTTGTGACGTTTGGCACGTTTGTGCCTGGGGGTCGTCCCCTCCCTGCGTTACATTCGCCGCAATCCACCTCGCGCCCAACGCGAGTCTTTGCCCGGAGCGGCAACGAAAGGAGACCCCATGCCAGAGGGTTACTGCGTCAAGGAGCGTAAGAAGGTTGAGATCAAAGACGCCAAACAGGTGACCATGAAAAACGGTCGCCCAGCCATCCAAGGCGTCTGCCCCGACTGCGGCACCAAGATCTTCAAGATCGGGAAACTCGAGTAGCGCTGCGGCGGCGCCGGCTCGGGCCGCCGCACCTATTTGCCCGACCGGCTCCAACGTGAAGCGGCCCGGAGGTCCGGGCCGCTTCAGGACTCTTCGTCAGGCGTGTGTGCTAGCCCGCTGCGCTGGCGCGCGCCACCCGCGCCCGCTCGGCGCGCCGGTGGCTGGAGCGCTTGGCCTTGCGCTTGTTCCCGCAGCGCACCTGCATCACCGGCCTGTTCTTGAACTGCTTGCCGTTCTGGCCGAGGCCGACGATGTTGGCGCGGTTGCGGCCTCGCTTGACGCAGATGTTGCGCGAGTTGACGATCAGGCCCTTCTTGCCGCCCTGCATGTGCAGGATGACGCGGGAGAGCGTGGCGTCGGGGGCGTCTTCCAACGTCGCCCTGATGCCGCCTCTGGCGGAGTCGATGCGGATCCCCACCTCGACGTCGACCAGGCCGTGTAGGTCGAGCACCATGTCGGGGAGCTTGTGGTTTGAGCTCCTCAGGTAGACGGGGCCCTGCAGCGGTTCATCGAGCAGCGGGGTCCACGCCTTGACGTAGCCGTAGCGGGCCGCCTTGGGGCAGCTCTTGGCGGCGAACTGGACCCTGGTGCAGATCGTGCGGATGTGGCCCTGTTCGAGGAAGGCGCTCCTCGGCAGGCGGACGACCAGGCCTTTGATGTTGGCGTCGCCCTTCTTCGGGCTGTAGACGGCCTTCAGGCCCGGGTAGTTGCCTCGCCTCGTGCCGCCCTTGAGGTGCAGGCCGAGGTGGGGCTTGAAGCCCAGGTTCAGGCAGTTGGCCGCCTGGTAGCGGGTCGAGAGGTCGACCGGGACGTCGTCGTTGGGATTGAAGACGTCCAGGTAGCTCCCGAACAGCGTCGCCTTGGCGCTCGATTCGTCACAGCTCGTCGGGTTGAGGATGAAGTTCGGGCGGTCGATGTTGACCCGCAGGTCCCGCAACTTCAAGACGATCCCCTTGAGGATGTGGGGGATCGGGTCTGAGTTGGCTCCGTCGACTTCGACTTCCGCGGTCTTCGGGTTGAGGGTCAGGGCGAGCCTGACCGCGACCGTGCCGGCGTCGAAGGGGCCGGCAATTGCCGGGGTGATCGCGATCACGCTCAATGGGTCCCCGTTGTAGGGGCCGCCGAGGTAGATCTTGCCCGGCACGTAGGTGAGGGCCTTCCGACTCCTGCTCCGGCCAGGGTGTGGCCGATCTCAGAGTTGGCCGGGCAGCTCGGGTCCGCGAGCTCCTGGCGGCCGGTTTTCTGTTTGGCCACGGCCACGGCGTACTCACCGCATTTGCCGACCCCTGCCAGGGAGCCGAGCACGCCCGGGGGCAGGGTCGCGGAGAACTTGGTCATGTCCTGTTCGCCGTCTTCGCGCTGCAGGCGCATGTCGAAGGGGCTGAAGCAGCCTGCGTTGTTGTTATCGAGCCCGCTTCGAACTTGGGGTCGAAGGGAGGCACGCCTCCAGGGGGGCAGGATCCTCCGTCCTTGCCCTTGGTGATTTGGAAGTGGAGGTCACCGTGCAGGGGGTTGGTCGGATCGGACCATGGATAGAACTTGGCCTCGGTGGTGTATGTGCCGCAGGTCGCTCGGCGTCACTAGCGCCGAGCGCACGCCTTCCTTGAAGTGGAAGTTGAAGTGGTTGAAGGGTAGCTGGGGAATGTCATCCAGCGTCGCCACCAGACGCCCGGTCTCGGGATCCGGTTCGACCTTCATCGGCAGCTTGACCAAGCGCCGAGGTTCGGTTCCTCAGCACGAGGTACAGCGCGATCAGGCTGTCGAAGGGGTTCTCGGCCCCCGGTTCGCTCGTCGTCCGGATTGTCCTGCTGGGCCAGGTAGACAGAGCCATTGAAGCTGCCTTCGGCAAGACGGGGTGTCCAGCTGCAGGGTGCCGATCTTCGATTCGTTCGGACAGCCTTCTCCCGGCGCGGAGTCGAGCGACTCGCGCGCGTAGTCGGCCGGCGTACAGACGCCGAGCCCTTCGCCGACCGAGGGGTTGATCGTCACCCCTTCGGGTAGCGTAACTTCGGCTTTCTTGGCCGTCGACTGGGCGAGGCCTTCGGGGTTGTTCAGGCCTTCATCATGGAAGTCGACGTTGACGTCCAGGCCCGTTCCGGTCTCTGCGTTATCGGTCGTCGGCTTGGATTCGAATTCCGGCTTGAAGCCGAGCTTGCCGCAGCCGGTGAAACCCTGCGGTTCGGGCGGGGTCGCATTGTTGTGGCTTAAGGCGCTGCTTTTCAGCCAGCTGCCCGGATGCAACCAGGAGTCGGTTTCATAGCGCGTTTCCACCGGCCCGGTGCAGCTGGTCGGCAGGGTGAGGAAGGGCTCGGGCTCGACGCCGGCAGGGCATTCGCCGCCCGAGGCACCCGCCGCGTAGTTGATTTCGCCTGAACTGAACGCGTTGTTCGTATTGAGGCAGTCGCCCCGCACTGGGTCGTGCGCCGGATCGGCAGGCACCCCCCAGAGCTGGACCGCGGCACCGTAGACGCGAAGCACCCGCGAAATCTCCGATGAATCGGCGACGACATTGTAGTCGCCACCCTGCTTGACGCTGACATCCACGATCTGCGGCACGCCGATCACCGAGAAGCCCAACCGCACCGCGACCCCCGGGGGCGGCTCGAGGTTGTAGATCGGTGAGTTGACGTAGAAAATGGGTGGGGCGTAAAAGATGTTGACTCCCGCAACGCCCACCACCGTCTTGTCACTGCAATCCGTGCCCACGCGGCCGGTGTGGGTTTCCTGGAAATCGGCGGTCGGGCAGCGAGGGATCGTTGTGGTGTCACCGGAGAGACCGGCCACCTGATCGATGATCAGGTCCTTGATCGCCTCGTCGGGCAACCATTCGACTGGGCCGGTTTCGGTGTAATTGATTTCGAACGTCGTCGTCAATGCGAAGGGATGCGAGCCGGCCTGGGTCTGCATGGGGTCATCGGCGGGTTTGGCGGGCGTCGCGTCCTCGGCGTTGAACTGCACATCGAACTCGCTCAAGCCGAAGTCAGCCTGCGCCGGGCCGGCGCCCGCCGCAGAGGCGAGGATCGCCGCCGCAGAGGCGAGGATCGCGAGTAGGCGGCGGTGGTTCATCTGTCGTCTCTCCTTGTTCATCGGCTTGCCCTCCGATTGGCGCGCCTACAGCGCTTCTTCGCGCGCTTGCTCTTGCTCCTGGCGCGCTGCGCCAGGCGGGTGGCTTTGTGGTTGCGCTTCTTGGCGATCGCGGACTTGCCGTTGCGCTTCGCCTGCTTGCCGTGCCTGCGCAGCCGCTTGGCGCGGTTGCTGAGCTTCTTCGCCTTGCGGCCCTGCTTGCTGCAGTTGCGCACCGGCTGCGGGTTGCCGGCGCCGTGGAAGTTGGCGCTCGCCGGGTTGTCGAACTGCGGCGCCGCCGGCACGCTCTGGCAGGCGTCGCCGAAGCATTCGGGCGGCGATTCGGGCCGTGGGAAGCCGCCGTCGACGCGGGCGTCGTAGATGTCGATCAGGCCGGGGTCTTCTGGGTCGATGCTGGCAGCCGTCCTGAGGAAGACATCGCTGCCATCCGCACTGGCATCGACAAAGGTCGAGGCCTTGGAGTTCACCCCGGTCGAGATGAGGCTGACGCAACCCTCCGTCTCAGCACAGCCATCGACGCCCTGCTCAACCCACTCGTATACGTCGGCCACGCCGTTGGTGTCCCGAGGCACCAGGGCGTCGAAGGCATTGAAGAACGCGTAGCTGCCGTCGTCGGCGATCATCCGCGGGATGTAGGCGCCGCGTCGCGGCGTCTGCAACCAGGCTGCCGCCTGGACCCCTTTGAAGAATTCACGGGGTCTGTTGGGCTTCGGGAGAAGGTCCGTCCGTGGCCGTTCCCCGCTCGGGTTGCAGGAGATGCATGTCAGCTCCGCCGCATCGGCGTCGTAGCGGTAGACCTCCATGGCGCGCTCACCCGTGTCCCGACTGGCGTTGTCATGGCCGGTGAGGCTGGCGAGCGACTGAAAGAACAGGTAGCGGCCGTCCGGCGTCACCCGGCTGAAATCGGCGACCGCCGACTGATTGGAGGCGACCCTGTAACCGGTTTTATCGTTCCTTTCGTCGTCACGCGTAAGCGTGACGACGAAGCGCTTTTCGCCTTCTCGGTCGAGATAGAGGTTGGGCAGCCCGGCCGTCGCACCTGCGGCAAGAACTTTGTCGGAGAGGAAATAGACGTAGGAGTCATCCCCGCCGGCGCCGAGGACGCCCCTTTCCTCATCGACTCCGCTGGCGATCAGGGTCGGGGTTTCCGTCTCGACATCAAACTTGTAGAGGTCCCGACCGACGCTGAAGATGACGCTCGAGCCGTCATTGCTCGCCGTCCAGTAGGCCGCCTGGCTTCCCGCTCCGACCGAGTCCGAGACGGGCACCGTCGTTTCACCGTCTACCCTGGCGTATAGCGATCCCGCCCCGGTTCCGCTGGCGAGCTTGGCCTCCCAGAAGATCACCGAGCCGTCGTCGGATATGGCATGTTCGGCGTCGCCTATTTCTTCGGCATCGTGGGCATTCGCGTTGCCGACCGAGGCCTTGATCGCCGGTTCGCCGCTTGGCAGGACGCTGACCAGATCCAGTTCGCCGTCGTGAAAGTCATAGACTGGCTCCGATTCGGGGGGCAGGCCGGGGGTCAGCGGCGCCTTGGAGGTGAAGACCATGTGGCCGCCATCTTTTGAGTAACCCATGAAGGCCGATCGCGACGTATCTCCCGAGCCGAATACCTGCTTGGTTACGGTCTCGTAGCTTTCAGCGACGTTGTCCCGAAGGTAGACGTTGTACTTGCCGAGCAGGGCGTCCGCGTTGAGCGGCGGCATCGCATTGTCGAGCAGATATGCATGCGATAGGTCTTCGGTGAAGGCGCCGAACTTGGGCGGGGTGGCGGTGACGTCCAGCGTCTGTTCGGTGTTGTAAGCATGCAGCGGACTGATCCCGTGATTCGACCAGCCGCCCGGACCGCGGGTTGCCATGAACTGGTTGGTCCAGTAGCTGCCCTGGGCGTCGCCAAAAGCCGTGGCCGTCGAGTAGGTGAATTTGTCACCGTCCGGGCGCGCCTGGTCGGAGGCCACCGCGTAGTTAAGCGCTGTACCTCGCGCCACGATGTCGTGGGCGGATTTTTCCACGGGCGTCACCATCTCGTAGGCGCGGCAGTCGGGTAGGTTCGCGGAGGCGCCGTAGCGAGCAGCCTGGTTGGGGCAGTTGGTTTCGGGCGTCACGTGTTCGAACGTGGCCAGGGTGTGGTCGGGGCCGACGTTTTCGGCGACGCCGCTGGTCGCGATCACGCGGTAGTGGTAGGTCGTACCTGGATCGAGGTCGTCAAGGAAGCGCGCGACTTCGTGCGTGGAGCTGTCGGAGCCGACGTTCAGCTCGTCGGTTTCCGAGCCGTAGGCTTCGGTCTTGCCGTACTCGAAGTGGTAGGTGGTCGCCGCGCCCTCGGGATTGATCCGGGCCTTCAGCGCCGCCTCGGTGAAGGTGACGTCCTGCGCCCAGCTGGCCGCGATCACCGGGCCGGGCGTCTGCAGCGTGAGCGGCACATATTGGGGGTCTACGACCGCTCCGGACGGGTAGGTCACCTTGAGCCGGTAGACGTAGGTCGTGCCGGGGTGCAGGCCGGAGACGGTGGCGCTGACCGCAACCGGGCTTTCGCCCGTGATCCCGCCCGGTCCCGGCACGCAGGGGGCGGTTTCATAGGCCTGGACGGCGTCGGTCACCTTCTTCTGCACGCCCCACTCGAAGGCGCAGGCCGAGATCGTCGCCGTGTCGGGGTTGACCGAGCCGTTCAGGGTCGCTTCCGTAGAGGGGGACCCCGAGACGGCTTCGGCGAAGACGGTCTGGATCTGGTTGAAGGTCTGGTTGGAGCCGTTGACCGTACCGTTGGGATTGGCCGCGACGAGACGGTACTCGTATCCGGATGCGCCTTCCGCGAAGGGGCCGCCCTGCGGGATCAGGCCGGTCAGGTCGGCGTGCACGGCGACGGCGCTCGTGCCGGCGCCGATTTCGGCCGGGGTCTCCGCGCAGGGGGCGACGTTGCCGTAGACGGCCGGGCCGTTTACGGGGTTGGGCCCCCATTCGAAGAAGCATTCGTCCAGTTCGACCCCGTCGGGGTTGACCGTGCCGGCCAGGGTCGCGCGGATGCCGGTGTTGGAGGTGGGCGCTTCGGTGACGACGTCGGGGACCACCTTGGTCGCGCCGTAGACCTCGACGTTTTCGGTCCACGAGCGCGAGACGTAGACCTCTTCTGAGGCGCCGTTGGCGGCGACGCCTTCTGCGGTGGAGCCCGGCTTGAAGGAGGAGACGAGCGAGGCTTCGGCGGCGCCGGAGGCGTCGTACTCGTCGATCGTCGAGGAAGAGCCGGTGTTGCGGGCCGAGAAGACGTGGCCGTTGCTCGGGTCCACGGAGACGGTCGAGGCGCCGGTGGCGAGCGGGTATTTGACTTCGCCGGTGGCGGCGTCGAGTTTCAGCAGTTCGCCGTTGTAGCGGTCGACGAAGAGGAAGCCCGCGGTGGCGCCCGCTCCGGCCGCCAGGGTGCAGGGGTTGGCGGCGGTGGTGAAGTTGGCGCTGTTGTCGCCGTTGACCGGCGGGTTGGCGGCCGGTTCGTAGACATGGACGCCGTGGTTGTAGTCGCCGACGTAGACGTTGCCCGAGCCGTCGACGGCGACGCCGCAGGTTTCGCCCAGCCCCCCGCCGGAGTATTCGGTCAGCTGGCCTTTGTATTCGCCTTCGGAGCTGAAGATGTCGATGCGGTGCGCGGAGCCGCCGGCGACGTAGATGTTGCCGTCGGTGGCTGTGCCCGATTCGTCGATCGCGATCTGGGATTCCTTGCGGAGCCGGGGATCGAGAGCCCTTCCTGGGGGGTTTCGTCGCCCGTGCCTTCGCCGTCGATCGCGTTTGAGCCCAGGGCGCAGAAGTTCGAGGCGCTGCCGTCTGAGTTGTAGCGGTAGAGCGTGTCTTCGGTCGCGTCGAGGACGTAGACCTCGTTCGTCGACTGATCGACGGCGATGCCGCGGTCGGCGGGGAAGCTCGGCTGCGCGGAGGAGCCGAAGGTTTCTTGCAGGAAGCGGGTCGTGGAACCCGAGGCGGGGATCCGGCGAGACCAGGGACCCCGCGATGGCGCAGAGCGGCAGGCCACGCGCCTGGCTGAGGACGCCCCGACCGGCGTTTCCACGGAAGAAGCGGCCGAGGCCGGTGGCCTGGCGCTTGTTCGATCCCGCAGACGATGCCTTCGCGTGGCGTCTCACGTAGCTCTCTCCTTGTCCCTCGAGCCCTTGCTTCGGCCGCCTTCCCTACCGCGGCGTCGGCTTGGCTCGGTTTCCCTGTTGCTGCTTCCCTGCCGCCCTCTCCCTGAAGGCGACGTGGCGCAGCATAAAAGAAATGGTTTACAAATGCAAGGAGAAGTTTTTGAGATGAAGGCTTTTGGCTCTAGGCCGCCAGCCGCTTCGCCTCCTGGCGGTCCATGTAGGGGGCTAGGGCGAGCTCGGTGAGGTCCGGGAGGAGCTCTGGAAGCTGTTTGGCGCCGCCGCTGTTGAGGCGGCGGACGATCAGGGTGGCGATGCCGCCGATCAGGGCCTGGTCGCGGACTTCCATGTCGAGGTCGCTCGGCGCCGGCTCCGGGCGCAGGGTGGCGGCGAGCAGGCCCATTGCCTCGCGGTAGCGGGCGGCGACGTCGCCGCCCGCCGCCAGCGGCTCGATCAGGAAGCAGCGGGCCACGGGGGTGTCGCGGGCGAGCACGTCGAGCAGGGCGGTGAGCCGGGCGCGCACCCGATCGGGCCACTCCTCCCCCGCTCCCGGCGCCGCCAGCATCGCGTCGAGCACGTGCGCCTCGATCATCTCGTAGGCGGCGAGGAAGCAATCCTCCCTGCCCTCGAAGTACTCGTAGAAGGTGCGGCGGGAGATCTTCGCCGCGGCCGTGATCTTGGCGATCGTCGTCGCGTTCCAGCCGTGCTCGGCGACGGCCTCGACGACGCCGTTGAGCAGTCGTTCGCGCTGGTTCTCGGCGACGAAGACGCGTGAGAGGCCGTGCCGGCCCGGCGGCAGCCGGTCGCTCCCGGCCAACGCTCCACCGCCCTTTGCGGCGCGCTCAGCCATCGCCGAGATAGGGGGCGAGGGCGATGTCGATCAGTTCCGGGTAGAGCGCCTCCAACCCGTCCGCCTCCCCTGTCTCAAGCCGTTCGCGCAGCAGCCAGGCCAGCGCGCCGGCCGTCGCCTCCTCGTGGGTCGAAGGCAGATCCGCGGGCGCCGTCTCCAGCCGCCGTCCCTCGCGCAGCTTCGCCGCCACCCGGTCGAGCGCCGCCTCGAAGCGCAGCCGCAGCTCGGGCCCGCCGGTCTGCGCCTCGACCAGGCAGAGCCGCGCCCGCTCGGGCCGCTCGGCGATCAGCCGGGTCAGCGTCCGCAGCCCGGTGGCGAACTGTTCGGACCAGGACAGCCCGCCCGCGGCCGGGTCGCCCTGCGCGGCGATCGCCAGCTCTTCCGCCGCCGCGCCGACCGCCCGGTCGAAGGCGGCGACGAAGCACTCTTCCTTGCCCTCGAAGAACTCGTAGAAGGTGACCGAGGAGACGCCGGCGACCTTGACGATCGCTTCGATCGGGGCGCCCGAGCAACCCCGCTCGGCGGTCAGCTCCTCGACCGCGTCGAGGATCCGCTCGCGCTGCGGGGGCGAATCGGCCCCCGCCTCCGCGTTCGCCCCCCGCCTCGGCGACGGCTTCGAAGCCAGCCTTTGCGAGAGGTACTGCATGACCCTGAGGGTAGCCGAACTGAAAAAGATTTCATATCTGACGAAAAAGGAGTAGTTTTTATACGGCCTATGGCACCGGAAGCCTCAGCAGCCGTGAATCGAGTCGATTCGCTGGGAGCGAACGGGGCCCCCGAGGGCGATGCGCGGGAGGGCGCGATGGAAGGGGCTCTGCTCGCCTGCGGCGAGCTCGGCTACCGCGAGACCTCGGTGCGCGCGATCCTCGAGCACAGCGGCGGCCACCGCGCCCAGTTCTACAAGGACTTCGCCAGCGTCGAGGACTGCTACGCCCAGGCATACGCGCTGTGGATCGAGCGGCTCTGCGTCAGCGTGCTCGAGGCGGCCGCCACGACTCCCGGCTGGGAGGGCGGCGTGCGCGCCGCGATCGTCCGCCTCTTTCAGTTCGTCACCGCGCGCCCGGAGATCGCCAGGGCGCTCTTCGTCGAGGTACAGATCGCCGGCGAGCCGGCCCTGGCCCGGCACGAGGCGGCGATCGAGCGCCTCGCCTCCGCGATCGACAGCGCCCGCGCCGACATCGACCCGGTCCTGGAGCCACCCGAGGCGACCGGCGTCTTCGTCGTCGGTGGGATCGAGTCCTGCGTCGCCGAGGCGCTCACCGTCGGCAGCCCCGACCGCGTCTGGGACGCCCTGCCCGAGCTGATGCACCTCGCGGCCGGCTCCTACTTCGGCAAGGAAGAGGCCGAGAGCGCCTTCGAGCGGGCGAGCATCTTCCTGGCCCGCGAGCGGGAACGACAGGCTTCGGCCGAGGAGTCGGGCGCGTGACCGAGCTGCGCCTGATCACCGGCACCGCCCTGGCCGAGCCGGCCGAGGCCGAGCGGCCCTCGCCGCTGCGCCTCTCCCCCGGCCGTCACGGCATGCCGGCCGACCTTGTTCGAGCCCACCAACGCCAGCGGCTGCTCGAGGCCACCGCGGCGGCGCTCGCCGAGCAGGGCTACGGCCGCCTCACCGCTGCCCGCGTGACCGAGCTGGCCGGAGTCTCGAGCCGCACCTTCTACCAGCACTTCGAGGACCTCTGGGCCTGTGTCCTGGCCGCCTATGAGTCCGAGGCCGGAATGCTCTGTGCCGAGATCGAAGCGACCCGCGGCGCTCGTGCCGGGATCGGCGCGGCGCTGCGCTTCCTCGCCGCCGAGCCGAACGTCGCCCGCCTGCTCAGCGCCGAGCCGCCGCCGCAGATCGCCGCCCTCGCCGCCGCCCGCCGTGAGCTGGTCGAGCGGCTCGGCGCGATGCTGCGAGCGGCGCTGGACGACCGCGACGGGGCCACCCCCCTGCCCGGCCTCGAGCGCCGTTTGGTCGGCGCCGCCCTGGCGATGCTCGCCGCCCGCTCCGCCGCCGGGGACCCACGGCGAATCGCCGAGCTCGAGCCCGAGTTGAGCGAGCTCCTGCTCGCCTCGCTCTGAAAAAGTCGCCGTCGGCACCAATCACGACTCGGGCTCTTTGCTCGTCTTCGTCCTGGAGAACGCCAGCAGGGTCGCGACGTCCTCGAGATCGCGGTCTCGGCCTGACTCCCGCTTAAGGCGGATCAGATCGTCGAGGCCCACCGCGCGAATCCGGACGCCGGCAACCGTCGCCTCCACGGCGCGCGGCCGCATCTCCTCGAAGGGCCGGCCGCCCGGGATCTCGTCCGGATCGAACAGGTCGAGGCCCCCGCTTGCGGTGCGCAGCGTGAAGTTGCCGCCGTTGAGCAGATCACCGGGATCGAGGGGATCCACGTCGAGGTGCTCGGTGTCCACCCCGAAGAGCTTCGCGTCCAGCTCGACAAGCGCGGCGGCGAGCCGTCGCATGTTCTCCGCGGTCCACTCGATCAGCACGTCCACATCCCGCGTATTGCGGAGGTGACCATGAGCGTTGACCGCGACACCGCCGATCGTCAGGTATTCGACGTCGTGGCGCTCGAGAGCCGCGAAGATGCGCACCGGGTCGAGCGGCCCGCGATCGAGCTCGGAGGGCAGGTCCTCAAGCATTGTCGGTCGCGTCGCGCGAAACGAGTGGCTTCAACCGGGCGCGGGCGAGGGTGTCGCCAAACCGCATCCATTCGAACAGGCTCTCCAGGCGCTGGGCGGGAGTCAGCTCGGCCTCGGCCCTGAGGTGGACGGGGTCGGCCCGGCTGCCGGCCAGCGGGCGCAGTTCGAGGCTTGGTTCAAAGCCAAGAGCTTCGAGGCAGGTCGTCAGGCGCTCGAATGAAGGCGACTCGCGTCCGTTTTCAATCCGGCTCAGCGCCGGAGCCGCAATTCCCGTGCGGACGGAAAGCTGCTTTTGAGAGACGCCGGCATGTAGGCGTGCGTCCTGGAGAACCTGGCCGAGCAGGGGCAAGTCCTGTCTGTACATAACGGATACGTTAACGGTTGCGCTTGCGCCAGGAGAGCGAGGGTGGGACCTGGGCGCGGATCTCGGCCAGCAGGCGCGCCGCGATCTCCCCCGGCTCCTCGTCGGGCCGCGCCTGTCCGCCGGCGGGCTCGAAGAAGCGGGTGCGCAGCCGCGGGCGGCGCGGGAAGCCGGTCATCTCCGACGTTCCTTCGACCGCCACGCAGACGAGCTTCGCCTCGGGCACCTCCAGGGCCAGGCGCCCGATGCCGCTGCGCGCCCGCAGCACCTCGCCGCGCGAGCGCGTGCCTTCCGGGAAGACGCCGATGCAGACACCGTTGCGCAGCTCCTCGATCGCCCGCGAGAGCGCACCGACGTCGCCGGCGCCGCGCTCGATCGGGATCTGGCCCATGCCGTTCAGCACAGGGCCCAGCCCGCGCACTTCCCAGAGGTTCGATTTCGCCAGCGCCCTGACCTGCCGCCGCCGGATCGCCGCCACGCCGATCGTCACCGGGTCCCAGTGGCTGTCGTGGTTGCCGGCCAGGAGGACCGGGCCGCTCTCCGGCAGCACCTCCAGCCCCTCGACATCCAACCGGCCCCACGCGACGACCGCCGGATGGCAGACCGCCATCGCTACCCTGTACATGGTGCTGGGCTCCTTCACGGTCGGGAGTTCTATCCCACCGCACCGATCGCGGCACCCCGATGACAATCCTCCCGCGCTGTAAATCGCCTAAGTGACGAAACTCACAGCCACCGCACGCAGCGGGGCTCGAGGCTAGGCGATTACGTGCCAACCGCGTCCCAGAAGCCGCTCGAGCTGATCCTGGCTCGAAACCTGATGTCGGCTCTGTCGACCCCTGCCTTCCTGGTCGACGAGGGCGGCCTGCTCGTCTTCTACAACGAGGCGGCCGGGATGCTGCTCGGCAAGAGCTGGGAGGAGCTGGGCACGGTCGGGGCGCAGGAGTGGGGCCGCCTCTTCGGCCCGTTCGACGCGGCCGGCGAGCCGATCCCTTATGACGACCTGCCTTTGGTCACCGCCGTGCGCGACGACCGCCCCGCCCACGCCGAATTCGAGATCCGCTCGACCGACGGCGCCCGCCACCAGGTCGAGGTCTCCGCCTTCCCGATCCAGACCGCGCACGGCTCGCGCGGCGCGATCGCCGTCTTCTGGCCGGCCGCGACAAACGGATCGGCCGCCTGAGATGAAGGCCAAGCTCTGGGGCACGCGAGGCTCGGTCCCCTCCCCAGGGCCGGAGACGATCCGCTACGGCGGCAACACCTCCTGCGTCGGCGTCACCCTCTCCGACGGCTCGCTGCTGGCACTCGACGCCGGCACCGGCATCCGCAACCTCGGCCTCTCCCTGCCCGACGAGCCGTCGCGCCTGCACATCCTGCTCACCCACCTGCACCTCGACCACATCCAGGGCCTCGTCTTCTTCGCGCCCTGCTTCCGGCCGCAGACCGAGATCGTGATCTGGGGGCCGGCGTCCCCCGAGGCCTCGCTGCGCGACCGCATCTCCCGCTACATCTCGGCGCCGCTCAGCCCGATCGAGGTGCGCGAGCTGCCCTGCGACGTCTCCTTCCGCAGCACTCCGGAGAGCGAGTGGGAGATCGGCCCGGCGCGGATCCGTTCCGCCTCCGTCTCCCATCGCGGCCCGACGCTCGGCTACCGGATCGAAGACGGCGCCGACTCGCTCGCCTACATCCCCGACCACGAGCCGGCCCTCGGCGCCGACCTCGACAAGCTCGAGGACGAGTGGATCTCCGGCTTCGGGCTCGCCCAGGACGCCTCGCTGCTGATCCACGACGGCCAGTACGCCGACGACGAGTACCCAAACCACCTCGGTTGGGGCCACTCCTCGCTCTCGCACGCGCTCAGCTTCGCCCGCCGCACCAACGCCGGGCGCACCGTCCTCTTCCACCACGATCCGCTGCACTCCGACGAGCAGCTCGACCGGATCGAGCTCGAAGCGCGCGAGCGCTGGGTCGCCTCGGGCGGCGATCCGAGCGCTGTCCAGCTGGCCGTCGAGGGGGCCGAGCTCGACGTGCGCGGGGCGGCCGCCCGCACGGCCCAGCCCGCCTGACCGATACATCTCTCCTAGGATCGCGCCGTGGGACGCCTCGCGGTCATCCTTGGCAGCGGCGCCGCCGGGCCCGGCGGCGAGGCGGTCGTCGCCGCGGCCGAGCCCCATGCGGCAGTCGTGCAGCGCCACGGGTCCACCGAGGCCTACGTCCTCCCCCACCGGATCGACCACGCCGCCAACCTGCGCGGACTGCGCGCTGCCGGCTGCGACCGCGTGCTGGCGATCTGCTCGGTCGGCTCGCTCGACTCCGGCCTCGGCGTCGGCGGCTTCGTCTGCCCGCACGACTTCATCGCCCTGCAGGCCACGGTGACCAGCTTCGACGACTCCCGCGGGCACGCGATGGCGGGGTTCGACGCCGAGTGGCGCGGCGCGGTCGTCGCCGCCTGGGCGGCGAGTGAGGCCGGGGAGCTGCGCGACGGCGGCGTGTACTGGCAGACCAACGGCCCGCGCTACGAGACCCCGGCCGAGATCGGCCTGATCGCCGCCCACGCCGACCTGGTCGGGATGACGCTGGCCTCGGAGTGCGTCGTCGCGGGCGAGCTCGGCCTGCCCTACGCGGCCGTCTGCGTCGTCGACAACCTCGCCAACGGGATCGCCGCCGAGCCGCTCTCGCCGGCCGAGCTGGAAGCGGACCGCGAGCGCAACGCCGAGCGCCTGCGCGCCGACCTCGAGGCCGCCCTGCCGAGGCTCGCGTGAGCCTGACGGTCACCGACGCGCTGCTCGACGGGGAGACGGTGGGCCTGCGCTGCGTGGACGGGACGATCGAGGCGGTCGGGCCCGAAATCGTCGCCGAGGGCGGCGACGAGGCGATCGACGCCGGCGGGATGCCGCTCGTCCCGGCGCTGGTCAACGGCCACACGCACGCGGCGATGACGCTGTTCCGCGGCTACGGCGGCGACCTGCCGCTGATGCGCTGGCTGGAAGAGAAGATCTGGCCGGTCGAGGCGAGGCTCGAGGCCGAGGACGTCTACTGGGGCGTGCGCCTCGCCTGCGCCGAGATGATCCGCACCGGCACCGCCCGCTTCTGGGACATGTACTGGCATCCCGAGGCAACCGCGCGGGCGGTCGAGGACGCCGGGTTGCGCGCCCACGCGGGCGGGCCGCTGTTCGACGCCGACGGCCGCACGGCCGAGATGCAGGCGCGGGCCGCCGCCGATCTCGACGCCCTCGCCGGCGCCGGCCCGGCGATCGAGGCCTCGGTCGCCCCGCACTCGATCTACACCGTCAGCGAAGAGCTGCTGCGCTGGGCCGGTGAGCAGGCCGCCGAGCGGGGCGTCGCCCTCCACACCCACCTCTCCGAGACCGAGGGCGAGGTGGAGCACTGCCTCGCCGAGCACGGCGAGCGCCCCGCCTTCTACCTCGACCGGCTCGGGCTGCTCGGCGAGCGCACCGTGCTCGCCCACGGGGTCTGGCTCGACGAGGCGGAGCTCGAGCTGATCGCCGCCCGCGGCGCCACGGTCGTCGCCAACCCGGCCGCCAACATGAAGCTCGCGGTCGGCGGCGTCCTGCCCTATCCGGCGGCCCGCCGGGCCGGGGTCGCGGTCGGCCTCGGCACCGACGGCGCCGGCTCCAACGACTCGCTCGACCTGCTCGCCGACCTCAAGCTCTTCGCGCTCAGCCAGCGCCACGCCGCCGCCGATGCGACCGCCGTCCCCGCCGCCGAGGCGCTGGCGATCGCAACCGGCGCCCGGGCGCCATTGCTGCGCGACGGCGCGGCGCCGGCGAGTGCCCGCTCGAACGCCGCGGGGGACGCGCTCCGCCCGGGCGCCCCGGCCGACTTCCTGCTGCTGCGCGGCGACACGCCCGAGCTGGGCATCGGCGACCTCGCCTCCGACCTCGTCTACGCAGCGAGCGGCTCTGTCGTCGACACCACCGTCGTCGCCGGCCGCGTGCTGATGCGCGGCGGGGCGGTCGAGGGAGTCGAGGAAATCGTCGCCCACGCCGCCGAACGCGCCACCCGCCTCGGCATCTCCTGAGCGAGCGGGTCTGTTTGGGTATTTCCGCGGTTCCGATGTGATTGGCGCGTGCTCCGCGGGTATAGGCTCGCCCTGAGTGCCCGTCCCTGAGGCCCCCGAGCAAGACTCGTCCGCGGACGCCTCGGCAGTCCGCTACGAGAACGCGACCAAACGCTACGGCGACTCCTCCGAGGTCGCGGTCGACGGGCTGAGCCTCGAGGTTCCGGCGGGCGAGGTCTGCGTTCTGGTCGGGCCGTCGGGCTGCGGCAAGACAACCGCGATGCGCTTGGTCAACCGCACGGTCGAGCTCAGCGAGGGCGACGTCAAGATCGGCGGCGAGTCGATCCGCGAGCGCGACCCGGCGCAGCTGCGGCGCGAGATCGGCTACGTGATCCAGCAGGTCGGCCTCTTCCCCCACCGCACGATCGAGGAGAACATCGGCTCGGTGCCGCGCCTGCTCGGCTGGAAGAAGGACCGGATCGCGGCCCGCAGCGCCGAACTGCTCGAGCTGATCGGGCTCGAACCGGAGCTCGGCGACCGCTACCCGTCGCAGCTCTCCGGCGGCCAGCAGCAGCGCGTCGGCGTCGCCCGGGCGCTCGCCGCTGACCCGCTCGTGATGCTGATGGACGAGCCCTTCGGAGCGATCGACCCGATCAACCGCGAGCGCCTGCAGAACGAGTTCCTCCGCCTGCAGGCGGAGATCCGCAAGACGGTCCTCTTCGTCACCCACGACATCGACGAGGCGATCAAGATGGGCGACCGGATCGCGGTGATGCGCACCGGCGGCAAGGTCGCCCAGTACGCGACCCCGGCGGAGCTGCTGATGGCGCCCGCCGACGACTTCGTCGAGGACTTCGTCGGCGCCGACCGGGCGCTCAAGCGGCTGGCGCTGATGCGCGTCTCCGACATCGACCTCTGGGAGGCGCCGCTGGCCTACGTCGGCCAGGCGACCGCCGAGGTGCGGGCGAAGCTGCAGGGTGCGGAGGTGCCCTACCCGCTGCTGGTCGACGGCGAGCGGCGGCCGCTGGGCTGGCTCTCGGAGCGCGACCTCGCCGCCGAGACGGTCCCGTCCCAGCCCGACAACCCGCTCGGACCGCTGCTCGACCGCGACGACGTGATGCGCGACGCCCTCGCCGACCTGCTGCTGGGCGAGGCCCAGTACGCGGCGGTAGCCGACGACCGCGGGCGGATCGCGGGCGTGCTCTCGGTCGAGATCATCTCCGAGTTCCTCGGCTCCCCCAAGGCGAAGGCCGAGGAGCACAGCGCCGCGGAGCGGCCGCGTGAGTAGCGTCGCCGCGCTCGCGGTGCCGCTGGCGGCGGCGGGCGAAGTCGGCGAAGGCTTCTTCAAGGAACGCAGCTCCGACACCCTGCCCTGCCAGGCGACGAGCAAGCTCTTCTGCTTCGACTGGGCCAAGGAAAACATCGGCAGCTTCGGCACTCCGACCGTGCAGCACCTCGAACTCGTCGTCGTCTCGGTGCTGGTCGGCTTCGCGATCGCCTTCGCCCTGGCGCTGCTGGCGCACCGCCGCCGCTGGCTGCAGCCGCCCCTGCTGGCGGCGACCGGCGTCCTCTACACGGTGCCCAGCATCGCCTTCTTCTTCCTGCTGCTGCCGATCACCGGCCTCGGCCGGGACACCGTGATCATCGCGCTCAGCGCCTACACGCTGCAGATCATCTACCGCAACACGCTGGCCGGCCTGGCCAACGTGCCGAGCGCGGTCAAGGACGCCGCGCGCGGGATGGGCCTGACCGATCGCCAGATCCTCTGGCGGGTCGAGCTGCCGCTGGCGACGCCGGAGATCGTCGCCGGCCTACGCATCGCAACGGTCAGCACCGTCGCGATCGCGACCCTCGCGGTGCTCGCCAGCGGGGGCGGGCTCGGGGTGAAGATCTACGCCGGAGGCAACCTCACCTTCAAGACCAGCATCATCATCGCGGGCGGGATCGCGATCCTGATGGCGCTCACCTTCGACCTCCTGCTGCTCGGCATCCAGCGCTTCGCCACGCCCTGGAGAAGGGCGGCGGAAACGTGATCGCGGCACTCGCGCACGCCGCGCCGCTGGCCTCATTCGGCGGCGCGCTCGAATTCATCTTCGAGCCGCAGAGCTCGAGCGTCACCGGCGGCAACGAGGTCGGCGGCCTCTCGCAGGTGATCGAACTGACGATCAACCAGCTCGAGCTGACGCTGCTCGCGCTCGCGGTGGCGATGATCGTGGCGCTGCCGCTCGGCCTCTACCTGGGCCACCGGGGCACCGGTGAACTGTTGGCGATCGGGCTCGGCAACGCCGGGCGGGCGATCCCGGAGCTGGCGCTGATCGCCTTCATGGCGGCCGCGATCGGGGTCGGCTGGCGCAACGTGACCATCGCCCTGGCCGTGCTCGGCATCCCGCCGATCCTCACCAACGCGTTCGTCGGCATCCGCCAGGTCGACCGGGCCCCGGTCGAGGCGGCGCGGGGAATCGGCATGACCGAGGCCGAGATCCTCTTGCGGGTGGAGATTCCGCTGGCGATCCCGACCCTGATGGCCGGCATCCGCGGCGCCACGATCGCGATCGTGGCCACGGCGACGATCGCCCCCCTCGCGGGGGTGCTCACCCTCGGCGACTTCATCATCAACCGCAACGTCTACGGCGCCGACGGGCTGCTGGCCGGGGGCATCCTGGTCGCCCTGCTGGCCCTGGCGCTGGAGTTCACGCTTGCCGCAATACAGCGGGCGCTCACCTCGAAGGGCCTGAAGGCGAGCGCCGCCTGAAACGGTATGAGTTGACCGCATCAATACACCGACAAGAGAGGAACCACCAGTGAGAACCACGACCAGAGGTGCGCGGGCCGCGGTAGCGGTGCTGCTAGCGCTCTTCCTCAGCATCGGCGTCGCCGCCTGCGGCTCCAGCGACGACAGCTCCGAAAGCACCGCCGAAGGCGGCGAAGGCGCCGGCGCGATCGTCTCCAACCCCGAAAACGGGAGCGTCACCCTGACGATCGGCTCGAAGAACTTTCCCGAACAGGAAATCCTCGGGGAAATCTACGCCCAGGCGCTGAAAGCGGCCGGCTACAAGGTCAAGAGCGCGCTCAACCTCGGCTCCGAAACGGTTGCGCACCAGGCGGTCAAGTCAGGGCAGATCTCCGGCTACCCGGAGTACGCGAGCACGGCGCTCACCTCGTTCTTCGCCGTCGAACCGGAAGAAGTGCCCCCGGGCGCACAGCCCGCCTACGAAAAGGCGAAGGAAGAATTCGAAAAGGAAGGCCTGACGGCGTTCCCACCGACCCCGTTCGCCAGCGCCAACGCGGTCGGCACGCTGAAGACGACCGCCGAAGAACGCAACCTGAAGACGGTCTCCGACCTCGAAGGCCAGTCCGAAGAACTGACGCTCGACGGCTCACCCGAGTGCCGCCAGCGGATCGACTGCCTGGCCGGGCTCGAAAAGTACTACGGGCTCATATTCAAGTCGTTCACCCCGGTCGACATCGGCCTGCGCTACACCGTGCTCGAAAAGGGCCAGGCCGACCTCTCGATCCTGTTCACCACGGACCCGCAGCTCGCGGCCGAGAAGGACAAGTTCGTGATCCTCGAAGACGACAAGCACGTCTTCCCCGCCGGCAACATCATTTTCGTGACCAAGGCCTCGGTCGCGGAAAAGGCCGGGCCGGATTACGAAAAGACGATCGTCGACGTCCAGAAGGGCCTGACCCTGCCGGTCATGCAGGAGCTCGACGCCCGGGTCGAACTCGAAAAGCAGTCGCCCGCCAAGGCGGCGGCCGCCTACCTGAAGGAAGCCGGCTACACCGGCTGAGCCCTAGACCCTATGGCCGGCCTACCCGAGCGCCGGCTCGATCCGGACCGCGCGTAAAGGTCGGCACCCGCGCATGAGATGCGCGGGTTTATCGCCGAGGAATGGCCTCGGCGAGGACCGCAATCATGGGGGTGCCGACATGGCGCAGGTTAGGACGTGGGTGGGTCTCGATGTTCACGCGACGAAGGTCGTCGCGGCGATCGCCGACTCGCAGTCGGGCGAGCTGGCAACGCGGCGGATGGGTGGTGCGACCGAGCAGGTGGCGGAGTTCTGCGCCGGGCTGCCGGCCCCGGTGCGGGTGGCCTATGAGGCCGGCCCGACCGGCTTCGGCCTGGCTCGTGCACTGATGGCGAAGGGCATCGAGTGCATCGTCGCCGCGCCGGGCAAGATCGAGCGCCCCGCGCAGGACCGGGTCAAGACCGACCGCCGCGACGCCGAGCGGCTGGTGCGGTTGCTGATGATCGGCGGTCTTCACGCGGTGCGGGTGCCGAGCCCCGCCGAAGAGGCGATGCGCGACCTGGTCCGCGCCCGCGAGGACGTCCGGGGCGACCTGATGGCGGCCCGCCACCGCGTCGGCAAGCTCTTGCTGCGCCATGACCTGCGCTTCGAGGGCAACAACTGGACCCAGCGCCACCTCGACTGGCTGGGCAGGATCGAACTGCCGGAGCCCGTGGCGCAGTCGGTCCTGCTCGACGGGATCGGGGCGATCGACGCACTGCTGGTGCGGCGCGAGAGCCTCGAGTCTCAGATGGCATCGCTGGTCGAGGGCTCCCCCTGGGAGCGGCAAGTCGCCCACCTGCGCTGCCTGCGCGGCATCGACACCCTGAGCGCCCTCGGGCTCTGCGCGGAGGTCGGCGACTTTGAGCGCTTCGCCCGCCCGGCGCAGCTGATGAGCTACCTCGGCCTGGTGCCTTCGGAGCAAAGCAGCGGGGAGAAGCGCCGACAGGGTGCGATTACCAAGTCGGGCTCCCGCCACGCCCGCCGGCTTCTGGTCGAGGCGGCCTGGCACTACCGCCGGGCGCCGCGCAAAGGCACGGCGCTGCGCCGCCGCCAGGAGGGCCAGCCCCAAGCGGTCTGCGCGACCTCCTGGAAGGCTCAGCAGCGCCTGCACCGCAGCTGGGTCAGGCTCGACTCCGAGCGCGGCAAGCGGCGGACGCTATGCGCGGTCGCGGTGGCCCGTGAGCTGACCGGCTTCTGCTGGGCGGTAGCGACCGCCGACTGAGGCCACCAAGCACTGCTTGGCCCAGGAGGCGGCGGGCTCGGCTCCTCGCGCAGCGCATCCGCGATTCGGCTATGAGCAGCCGCTCCGCGGCGACGCTCGATCCTAGACAGCGGGCGCTATGACGAAACCCGGTCCTGCGGTAGCCAACCCGCGCATATCAGCCTGACCGCGAGTCGCGCACCAGGCCGACCGCCGCCTCCTGGGCCAAGAAGGAGGCCCGCGAAAGCGGGCCCTTGGTGGTTGGGGACTTGACAAACGGACGTCCATATCAGCCGACCAGAGTGCGTTCGCTGTTTGTCGCCCTGTGCGCGACAAGCAGCGAACGCGCCTCGATCCTGGCGAAGGCGACGCGGGCGGCCCAGGCCGCCGCGAGGCCCGCTATCGCCGCGAGCAGCAGCGCCACACGCGGGTCGTAGGCTTCCGAGAGCCAGCCGGTCAGCGGGCCGCCGATCGGCGTCGAGCCGAGGAAGACGACCGAGTAGAGGGCCATCACCCGGCCGCGCATCGCCGGCTCGACCGCTAGCTGCAGGGTCGAGTTGACGCTCGCCGCGAATGTCACCGCCGCCGCCCCGAGCAGGGCGAGCATCGGGATCTCGAAGGCGAGGGACGGCATCGCCGCGGCAAGCAGGGCGGTGAGGCCGAAGGCGAGCGCCGCCGCCGCGATCAGGCGCGGGCCGGTGCGCCCGCGCGAGCCGGTGATCAGCGCCCCGGAGACCGAGCCGACGCCCATCGCGCTGACCAGCGCCGCGTAGGCGCCGGCGCCGCCGTCGAAGCTGAAGGTGGCGAGCAGCGGGATCACGACCTGGAAGTTGAAGCCGAAGGTGCCGACGAGCGCCATCAGCCCAAGCGGCACCGCCAGCTCGGGGGTGCGGCGCACGTAGCGCAGGCCGGCGCGGATCGCCCCCGGCTCGCGGCCGCTGCTCGGCGCGGCGGCGAGGCGGCTCGCGTCCATTCCCCAGAGGGCGACGATCATCGCTCCGAAGCTGGCGATGTTGACCGCGAAGCAGGGCACGACGCCGACGGTGGCGATCAGGACCCCGGCCAGTGCCGGGCCGACGATCCGCGCCGACTGGACGAGGACGCTGTTGAGGCTGACCGCGTTGACCACGCGGTCCGGCCCGACCATCTCGATCACGAAGCTCTGCCGGGTCGGGTTGTCGACCGCGTTGACGACCCCACGCATGAGCGCGGCGAGGTAGACCATCCAGGGAGCGACCACGCCGGCGGCACTGACTCCGAGCAGGCCGATCGCGGGCAGCGCCATCAGCAGCTGGGTGACGATCAGCAGGTCGCGCTTGGGGAAGCGATCGGCGAGCAGCCCGCCCCAGGCGCCGATCAGGAGCATCGGCAGGAACTGCAGGGCGGTGGTCAGGCCGACGGCGAAGCCACTGCCGGTGAGGCTGAGGACCAGCCAGACCGAGGCGACCATCTGCGCCCAGTTGCCGGAGAGCGAGACGAGCTGGCCGAAGAAGTAGCGACGGTAGTTCGGGACCGAGAGGGAGTCGAAGCTGCGCCTCACTCGAGCATCCCCTCGAGGATCGCGGCAGCCCTGGCAAGGGTCTCCACGTCCTCGGCGGGCAGGTCTCGCATGCGGCGTGCCAGGTAGGCGTTCTTGCGCCCGCGCAGGCGGCGCAGGCGCTCCCGCCCCTCGGGGGTGACGCTGACCAGGGCGCTGCGACCGTCTTCGGGGTCGGGCGCCCGGGCGACCAGGCCGGCCTCGCCGAGCCCACGCAGGGTGCGCGTCGCGGTCGGCCGCTTCACGCGCTCGATCTCGGCCAGCTCGCTCGGCGTCAGCGGGCCGTGCCGCTCGACCGTCGCCAGCGCCGCCGCCGCGGTCGGGGTCAGCTGCCCGGCGGCCCCGGCGGCCTCCTGGCGCAGACGGCGCGAGGTGCGCACGATTGCCATCCGCAGCCGCGCCGCCGAATCGGTCAGTGAAGTGTCGGTCGTCTCCAGAGTCATTAGCTTTGGTAATTAGTTTAGCAAACTACTTTCGGGGCGGCCTGGGAATGAGCGACCGCCGGTAGGCACGCGCCCGGCCGCGTCGAAGTAGGCGCGGATGGGCAGCCCAGAGGCCGCAGAGCGCCCGGATTCCTTCGAGCCGGGGATGGACGCGCGCAGCACGCGCGTCGCCGAGTTCCTCAACACGCCGATGTTGATCGCCTCGGCATTGACGATCCCGGCGGTGGCGATCAACGAGTCCCATCCCGGCGGCCTGCTGGAGGACGTGGCGCGGACGCTCAACTGGGTGATCTGGCTCGCCTTCCTGATCGAGCTCGTCGTGATGCTGGCCGTCGTGCCGCGGCGCCGGGCCTGGCTCAAGCACCACCCGCTCGATCTGATCATCGTCGTCTTCACCCCACCGATCCTGCCGCCCGGCCTGCAGAGCCTGCGGGTCCTGCGTCTGCTCCGCCTCCTGCGGCTGCTGCGCCTGGCGCAGATCTCGCGCCAGGTCTTCTCGCTGCGCGGCCTGCACTACGCCGCGCTGCTCGCGGTGCTCACCGCGGTCGCCGGCGGCGCCCTCTTCGTCGGCTTCGAGAAGCAGAACCAGCACCTCAATGCCTGGGACGGGATCTACTGGGCGGTCACGACGATGACCACGGTCGGCTCGAACATCTACCCGACGACGACCGGCGGCGAGATCGTCTCGGCCGTGGTCGTCGTGGTCGGCATCTCCTTCGTCGCCCTGCTCACCGGCGCGATCGCCCAGCGCTTCCTCACCGGCGAAGGCGAAACGCCCGGGTGACGTTCAGCCTTCGGACTCGTGGCGGGCGGCGATCTTCGTCTCCAGCTCCCGCATGACGTCGGGGTCGCGCAGGGTGGTGACGTCGCCCAGCTCGCGGCCCTCGGCGATGTCGCGCAGCAGGCGGCGCATGATCTTGCCCGAGCGGGTCTTCGGCAGGTCGCCGGACCAGATCACCCGCTTGGGCCGCGCCAATTTGCCGATCTTCGACGCGACGTGCTCGGCCAGCTCGGCGACCATCTCGTCGTCGCCGTCGCGGTCGCCCTCGAGCGTGACGAAAGCGCAGATCGCCTGGCCGGTGTCCACGTCGCTCTGCCCGATCACCGCCGCCTCGGCGACCTTCGGGTGGGAGACGATCGCCGACTCGACCTCCGCCGTCGAGAGCCGGTGCCCGGAGACGTTGACCACGTCGTCGATCCTGCCCAGCACCCAGAAGTAGCCGTCCTCGTCGCGGCGCGCGGCGTCGCCGACCAGGTAGGTCTCCTTGCCGAAGCGCGAGAAGTAGGTCTCGATGAAGCGCTCCCGCTCGCGGTAGAGCGTGCGCAACATGCCCGGCCACGGGCGGCGCAGGACGAGCAGCCCCTCGCCGCCGGATTCGACCGGCTCGCCGTCCTCACCGACGACCGCGGCGTCGATCCCCGGTAGCGGCAGCGTCGCCGAGCCGGGCTTGGTCGCGGTGACCCCCGGCAGCGGCGAGATCAAGATGTGGCCGGTCTCCGTCTGCCACCAGGTGTCGACGATCGGGCAGCGCTCGCCGCCGATCACCTTGTGGTACCAGAGCCAGGCCTTGGGGTTGATCGGCTCGCCGACCGAGCCGAGCAGGCGCAGCGAGCTCAGGTCGTGGCGCTCGGGGTGCTCCGCCCCCCATTTCATGCAGGCGCGGATCGCCGTCGGCGCGGTGTAGAAGATCGTCACCCCGTAGCGCTCGATCACGTCCCACCAGGCGTCCTTGTCGGGGTAGTCGGGCGCCCCCTCGTACATCACGCTGGTCGCCGCGTTGGCGAGCGGCCCGTAGACGATGTAGGAGTGGCCGGTGACCCACCCGACGTCGGCGGCGCACCAGTAGACGTCCTCCTCGGGGCGCAGGTCGAAGACGTAGCGGTGCGTGAAGGCGACGCCGGTCAGGTAGCCGCCGGTGGTGTGCAGGATCCCCTTCGGCTTCGCGGTCGAGCCCGACGTGTAGAGGATGTAGAGCGGATCCTCGGCGTTCATCGGCTCGGCCGGGCACTCGGCCTCGGCGGCCTCCATCGCCTGCTCGAACCAGACATCGCGCCCCTCACGCATCTCGCACGGCTCGCCCGTGTGGCGGACGACGAAGATCGTCTCGATCGAGCCGACCTCGCCCATGACCTCGTCGACCTTCGGCTTGACCGGGGCGGTCTTGCCCTTGCGCCGGGCGGCGTCGACGGTGACCAGCGCCTTCGCATCGGAGAACTCCATCCGCTCGCGCACGGCCTCGGCCGAGAAGCCGCCGAAGACGACGTTGTGGACGGCGCCGATGCGGGCACAGGCCAGCATTGAGACAACCACCTGGGGGATCATCGGCAGGTAGATGCCGACCACGTCCCCCTTGACGATGCCGTGCTCGCGCAGCGCGTTGGCGAAGCGCTGCGTGTCGGCGAGCAGCTCGGCGTAGGTGACGTCGCGCTCCTCGCCCTCCTCGCCGCGCCAGTGGAAGGCGACGCGCTCGCCCAATCCGGCCTCGACATGGCGGTCGAGGCAGTTGGCGGAGACGTTCAGCTCGCCATCGGCGAACCATTTGTAGAAGGGCGGGTCGGACTCGTCGAGCGCCTCGCTCGGCGGCTTCGCCCAATCGAGCAGCTCGGTTGCCTGGCGCATCCACCAGGCCTGCGGGTCGGCCGCGGCCTCCGCGTAGACAGCGGGGTCCGCGAAGCGCGCGCCCTCGCGGAACCCGGCCGGCGGCTCGAAGCGCTCCAGTTCGAGAAGCTCGGTCAGCTCCCGCTCCAGCGACGTTTCCGCTCGTGCTCCCATTCGTACCCTTCCGTGGCCGCTACGCTTGCGAGAACGCTACCCCTTCAGCGATCCTCAGCAAACCGACGCCATGCTCTTCAGACAGATCATCCACGAGGACCTCGGATGCGCCTCCTACCTGGTCGGCGACCCGGGCGCGGGGGTCGCGGCGGTCGTCGACCCCCAGTGGGACATCGACCCCTACCTGCAGCTCGCCCGCCTGCACGGGGTGAGGATCGAGCACGTGCTGGAGACGCACAACCACGCCGACCACGTCTCCGGCCACGGCCGGCTGGCGCGGGCGACCGGGGCGACGATCCACGTCAACGGGCTGGCCGAGGCCGAATACGAGCACGATCCGCTCGCCGACGGGTGGACGCTGGCGCTCGGCGACTCGGTCACGATCGAGGCGATCCACACTCCCGGCCACCGGCCCGAGCACACCTCCTTCCTGCTGCGCGACGCCGGCCGCGGCGGCGACCCGGTCGCGGTGCTGAGCGGCGACTGCCTGTTCGTCGGCGACGTCGCCCGTCCCGACCTCGCGGTCGAGCCGCGCGAAGGCGCCGCCGGGATCTTCCGCTCCCTGCACGATCGCCTGCTCGCCCTGCCCGACGATGTCGAGGTCTGGCCCGGGCACCTCGGCGGCTCTCTCTGCGGCAGCTCGGGCATCGACCTCAAGACCTCCTCGACGATCGGCTTCGAGCGCCGCCACAACCGGGCGCTGGCACTCGCCGACGAAGCCGAGTTCATCGAGGACGCCGTCGCCAGCATCGGCGAGCGGCCGCCCAACGTCGAGCACATCGTCGCCCTCAACCGCGGCCCGCTGGTCGAGTCGATCGGCTCGCCCGCCTCGCTGACGCCGCGCCGCTTCGAGGCGGCGATCGCCTCCGGCGCCTACGCGGTCGACTCGCGCACCAACGAGCAGTTCGACGAGGCCCACATCCCGGGCGCGATCAGCGCCTCCGGCTACGACACCGGCTTCGCGACCAAGGTCGCCCAGGTCGTGCCGCCCGACGGCGAGGTGGTCGTCGTCGCCGCCTCGGACGGCAACGAGCTCGAGGCGGCGGAGCTGCTCGCCGCGGTCGGCCTGCGGGTGCGCGGCTTCCTCGCCGGCGGAATGAGCGCCTGGCGGGCGGAGGAGCGCCCCGTGGCGAGGATCGAGCCGGTCGGCCCCGACGGGCTGGCCGAGCTGTTGGACGGCGACGAGCCCCCCGTCGTCCTCGACGTGCGCGGCGCCGACGAGTACGACGACGGCCACATCGCCGGCTCGCTGCACATCCCCTACGGGGAGCTGGCGCGGCGGCTGGACGAGCTGCCGCGCGACCGTGCCCTGGCGACGATCTGCAAGGGCGGCAAAAGGAGCGGCCTGGCGGCGTCGGTGCTGCAGCGGGAGGGGTTCGAGACGATTCACGTCGCCTATGGCGGCGTCGGTACCTGGCAGGATGAAGGGCGGCCAGTGGAGACCGATGCCGCGGCCTGTGCGTTGGAGCCCCTCTCGACAGGGGCTCCACTTAACTTTTTTTGAAGACGGCGGTCAGCCGTCCGAGGGTGTCGCCGCAAAAAAAGTACAAGACGTTCCGCCCCTGTCGAGAGGGGCTCTATGCGGCGCGGGTGTGGGACGACGGACTTAGGGCCGCGGAGATTGCTCCGGCCAGCTTCGCCGCCTCGGCTTGTTTCAAGGAGCTGGTGGTTACTCGAATTGCTGGTACTGACTGAAGGCGGAAGGGGGCTCCTGGGGCCACTGCCCAACCTGCGGCCTGCAAGGCCTGGACTACGCCGGTCTCGTCGGGGACCGGGATCCAGACGTTTAGGCCGCTGCGGGCCTCGACTCCGATCCCGTTGTCCGCCAGGGCCGAGACGAATGCCTCACGGCGCTCGGCATAGGTGGTCGTTGCGCGTTGCAGCTGGCGGGCGATGTGCTTGTCCTCGATCAGCTCGACCGCCACGCGCTGGAGCAGTTGGCTCACCCAGCCAGGGCCGACGGCCTGGCGGCCGCGGACCCGGTTTGCGGTGTGGGGATCGGCGGCGAGGACAGCGAGGCGCAGGTCGGGCCCGAGCGACTTGGCCAGCGAGCGGGCGGCTGCCCAGCGGCGGCGGCCCGCCGTGAGCGTGAAGCGGGGGGCGCCGGCGATCGGCCCGAGGTGGTCGTCCTCGACGACCATCGCGTCCGGATGGCGATCGAGGACCGCCGCCAGCTCCCGCGCCCGATCCGCGTCGAGTGCGGCGCCGGTCGGGTTCTGGCCACGCGGGTTGACGATCGTGGCCGCCGCGCCGTGGTCCAACGCCGCGGCGAGCGCCGCGGGGATCATGCCCCGGCCGTCGATCGCGACCGGCCGCAGGGCGAAGCCCGCCGCGCGCAGCAGGTCAAGCAGGCCGGCGAAGCCGGGGTCTTCGACCGCGATCACGTCGCCGGCACGCAGCCGCGCCGCCAGGGCGCGCTCGATCCCGTCGAGGGCGCCGCTCACCACGGTGAGGTCGGCGGCGCCGATGCCGTCCAGCTCGAGCTCCGCCCTGACCGCCTCCAGCAGGCGGGGGTCGGCCGGGTCGCCGCCATAGAGCTGGCGGGGCGGCTCGATCCGGCGCAGGGCCGCGGCCAGGTCCGGCAACAGCTCCGGGTCGGGATTGCCGCTCGCCAGGTCGCGAGCGCCCGGCGCCGCGCGCCGCCCGAGCCAGGCCCCGTCGACCGGCGGGCGCCAGCTGACATGGGCGCCGCTGCGCGAACGGGTGACCACGAGGCCGCGCGAGCGCAGCAACTTGAAGGCGGCGGAAACCGTGGTTGGGCTGACCCCCAACTGCTCGGCGAGCGGTCGCACCGCGGGCAGCGCCGAGCCCGGCGACAGCCCCCCCGCTTCGATGCCGCGCTCGATGCTCGCGGCGATCTCCGCCGCCCCTTCGCCTTCGATCCGGTACTGTGTCAGTTCAGTAGGCAGGTTTGTACTGTAACAGATAGGAAACGTGGGTGCCGATGGCGGCGAAGTCGAGGAGTCGGGTGACCAGGATGCCGAGCCGCGCGGATTACGAGCGCAGTGCCGTCGACTCGATCCTCGACCAGGCGATCGTCTCCCACATCGGCACGGTCGCCCCGGCCGGCCACCCGGTGGTCATCCCGACCCTCCACGCCCGCGCGGGCGACTGGCTCTACATCCACGGCTCGGCCGCGAGCCCGACCCTGCGGCGGGCAGAGCGCACGGAGGCCTGCCTCACGGCAACTCTGCTCGACGGCCTCGTCCTCGCCCGCTCCGCCGTCCACCACTCGGTCAACTACCGCTCGGTCGTCATCTTCGGCCAGGCCGAGCGGGTGGAGGACGAGGAGCGCAAGCGCGAAGCGCTCGAGGCCTTCACCGAAAAGCTCGTGCCGGGCCGCTGGGGCGACGCCCGGCTGCCGACCGCACAGGAGCTGAAGGCGACGGCCGTTCTGCGCATGCCGCTCGACGAGGCATCCGCCAAGGTCCGCTCGGGCGGGCCGCTGGACGACGAGGAGGACTACGAGCTGCCCGTCTGGGCCGGCACGATCGACTTCCACGTCACGGCCGGCGCCCCGCAACCCGACGACCGCCTCCTCCCGGGCGTCGAGCTTCCGCCCTACCTGACGTAAACGTCTAGTAGCCCGGGGGGTGCCGCGCGATGAAGCCTTCGGTGCTGCTTACCGGCGCCGAGTGCCAGCGCGGGCCCGGGCCGCCGACCGTGTCGAAGGCGAGGCCGGCGATGATCATCCAGGCGTGGCCCGCGTTGGCGTAGACGGTGATCCACTGACCGGGGCCGGGGTCTCCCCAGGTCTCCAAGCCGGTTGAGTCGAGCGGGCTGGAGAGGAAGCCGCCGCCGTTGAGCGCGAAGCTGACCGCGCCGGAGCAGTCGTAGCCGGAGGAGCTGAAGGAACCGTGGCCGCCGCCCCATATATATGGCGTGGTCGCGATCGAGTTGGCGGCTTCGATCGCCGCGGCGATCGCCGGCGGGGCGGCGCTGGGCACGCTGGCCTGGCTTTCGGAGATGTAGTTGGCGCTCTGTCCCGGCGTCAGCGGGGCCGGGGTCCCGCTCGGTGCCGGCGCACCGGAGCTGGCCAGCTGTTCTGAGATCGAGGCGAGGTTGTCGCTGAGCGCGGATTCGCGCGACTGCAGTTCGTCGAGCTGTTCCTGGCGCTGCGCCTGCGCCGCCTTGAGCTCGGCGAAGCGGGCGGCCGCTTCTTCGCGGGCGGCGGCAGCTTCGCGCTCCTTGACGGCGATCGCGTCACGCGCTTGCTTCAACTGCTGCCGGATCGAGGCCATCCGCTCGACCGCGGCCTTGGCTTCGTCGCGCAGGCCCTTGACCCGATCGGCGACCGAGTCGTCGTAGTCCTGCACCCGGCTGAGATATTCAGCGCGGACGTTGGCCTGCGACCAGGTCTCCGATTCGAGCACCACGCTGACCACGTCCGGGCTGCCCGCCTCGTAGATCGCCACGAGCCGTGCGCGCAGCACCTCGAGCGCCCGCTGCAGGCGGTCGCGGATCCGCTCCAGCCGGCGCTGCTCGGCTTCCAGTTCGACGGTGGCGGTGTCGAGTTCGCCCTGCTTGGCGGAGAGTTCGGACTCAAGCGCCAGCTGCTGCCGGCGCAGCCGCGAGACTTCGCCGAGCATCGAGTCGATCGCCTTGTTCTGTTCGGCGATCGTGTCGGCCAGGGAGCTCTGGCTTTCGCGGACCTTGCTCAGCTTGCCCTGCGTGGCGTCGAGCTTTTCGCGCAGCGTCTTCGCAGGGGCGCTCGCAACGAGGCAGAGCACGAGAAGAAGCAAGGCGGCGGGAAGCAGCAGCCGCCGGGAGGAGCCAGCACGGGCGCGCATTCGCGCCCACGCTAGCGAAGTCCCGGTTCGATTGTTAGGAGTTGCTAATAACCTGCAACTTTGGTTGCATCAGGCGAGCAGCTTCGCCTTCGCCTTCTCGAACTCCTCGGGCGAGAGGGCGCCCTTTTCCTTCAGTTCGTTGAGTTTGTGCAGTTCGTCCGCCGCCGAGCCGCCGCCACCGCTGTGCGCCTGTTCGCGCACGTAGGCGTCGAAATGCTGTTTTGCGTCGGTCTGCGCCTTGATCGCGCGATCGCGCATGCCGTTGCCGCGGGCGATCAGATAGATGAGCGCAGTCAGGAACGGGATGACGACCAGGAACAGGACCCATGCCGCCTTGGCCCAGCCCGAGATCTCGTGATCGCGGAAGAGGTCGGTGAGGATCGTGATCAGGATCCAGATCCAGACGACGAAGAAGAAAACCTCGAAGGCGACGAGCAGCGCTTCGCCCAGGTTGATGTCTGCGAACGGCAGCACGGATGGTCCTTTCGGTCGGGGTCGCGGCAGGCGCCGCAGGTCTGGTATTTCGCACGCTAGACGCGGTTCCTCCCCGTCGCATCCGTAATTCTCCCGTCCCCCGGGTCAGACGGAGCTCGAGTAGAGCACCGCCGCCACCGCCGTCGCCAGGTTGAGGCTGGATACCCCGGGCCGCATCGGGATGCGCAGGCGGGCATCGGCGCGCGTCAGCAGCGCATCGCTGAGCCCGTAGCGCTCCGTTCCGAAGGCCAGGATCGCGCGGGCTGGGAGCGCGCCGGGCCGCAGGTCCTCGCCATCGGGATCGATCGCCACCAGCGGCCGGTCGCTCGGCGGCAATTCGGCGACGGCGGCGACGGGGAGGGCGAAATGCAGGCCGGCGGCGCCGCGCAGGGCGTCGGGGTGCCAGGGGTCGTTGGTCCCGACGGTCAGCACCCCGGCCGCTGCGGCCGCGGCGGCGACCCGCACACAGGCGCCCATGTTGCCCATCGTCCGCGGGTCCTCGAGCAGGACGAATGGCGCCGTTCCCGACTCCGCCAGCGCGGCCGCCGGGTCGACGACGGGGCGAGCCGCGATCGCGACCACGCCGGTGCGGGGGATCTGCGGCGCCAGCTCCGCCACCACCTCCGGCGCGACCGCCACGGTGCGCTCCTCCAGCGCCTCGGCCACGTCCGGCGCCAGCTCCGCGGCCAGCTCGCGCAGCTGCCGCGGGTCGGCGGCAACCGCCTCGCGCACCTCGGCGCCGAAGCGCAGAGCGTGCTTGAGCGCGTGGAAGCCCTCGAGGACGGCAAGCGTGCGGTCGCGCCGTGCCGTGCGGAAGCGGCGGATCAGCGGCTGCTCAGCGGCCTCGATCACCGCTGCATCATGACCCGATCGGCCCGCGCGGCGCAATCAGCCGGCGGCCAGGATGCGCCGCTCGCCACCGCCGTCCTCGGCCAGGAAGGGTGCCAGGTAGCGGCCCGCAAGCCGATCATCCAACTCCGGCCCGCGCAGGATCGGGAAGAACGGGGCGGCGTCGAACGCGCCGCCCTCCGCCACGGCGATCGCTTCTCCGGCGGTGTCAGCTTGCTGGGTCGCGATCCCACTCTGCTTGACCGGGAATCCGGTCACGTCCCCCGCCGCGTACACATTTGTGGCGCCGCCGACGCGGCAGTGCTCGTCGACCGCGAGGAAGCCATCCGGGTCGGCCGGCAGGCCCTCGATGTGGCGGCCTTCGAGACGCGGCAGACTGACGGCGGCCTCGGCCTCGATCGGCTCGCCCGGGTCGACGGTGAGCCGCCCGTCCTCGAAGCCCGCCGGCGTCCGTCCGACCAGGAGGTCGATTCCCTGGGCGTCGAGGAGCTCGGTCATCCGGCGAGCGGCCGAGGGGCCGAACAGGTCGAGCGGCGCGGCCTCCGGCGTGACGACCGTCAGGCGCGCGTCTTCGATCCCGGACTTGGCCAGCACCGAGGCGGCGAACAGCGCGAGTTCGTACAACGGCAGGCCCCACCCGTTGCCCGCCGGCATGGTGAAGACCACGTCGCGCAGGACGCCGCTGCGCAGCTTGTGCACGACCGCCCCGAAGCCGCCTTCGTCGGAGACGCCCCAGTAGGTCACCGCCCCCGGCACCCCCCAGAGCATCCGTGCGCCGCAGGCGATCAGGAGATGGTCGTAGGCGATCCGCTCGCCGTCGCGCGCCGTGGCCTCCCGGGCGGCGAGGTCGACGGAGCCGATTCCGCCACGCCGGAAACCCGCCCCGATCCGTCCCGTCAGGGCGACGAGGTCGTAACGGAAGATGCGGATCGCGCCATACGGCTTGCCGATCGCGAATGGCCGGTAGACGAGCTCGCCACGCGGCGAGCTGAGCTCGATCGCGAGCCGCTCGCCCGCGAGCGTGCGCAACGCCAGTGCCGCCTCGAGAGCCGCGACGCCGCCGCCGACGATAAGCACCCGCGGCAGGCACGCCTCCGAGCTTGTACTCATCGGTCGAGCCTACGTGCGCCCGACCGGGTCTCCATCGGCAAACCGCCACAGGAGGCTTGCGGCTTTACCCCGATGTGGCGGGAATCAGCCCAGCGGCCTATCGAGGATGAAGACCTCGACCGCCATGTCGGGCTCGAGGTGGTTGTCGCTCATGAAGGCGACCACCGCGCGGTTGGTGAGCTTTTCCACGCTGGCCTTCATTTCGTCAGCCATCGTGCGCTGGAAGAGCTGGCGCATCGACAGGACGGCCTCGCCCTGGTCGTTGACGGAAAGGCTCTGCTCGGCTTTGGTCAGCACGTCCTGCAGGATCGTGATCACCACGTTGCCGTTGTGGAAGGAAAACGATTTGTTCGGGCCCCGACCGAGGTTGGCATTGTGGATGCGGACGACTTCCTTGGTCAGCGCCGCGTTCAGCTCACCGCCGCTGAGAGGCATCGGATCGGCCACTCCCCCTCCCTAAAGGCCCGGGAACCGCGACGGCCGGACAGGGCGCGGCGGCTGCGAGCCGATGTCTTCGAAGATGTCGGGATCGGTCAGGTAGTGGTGGGCGACGACGATCTGCCCATCTTCGACCTGGTCGCGCGCCCAGAAGCGGGCGGGATCGCCGTCCTCGAGCAGCAGCTCCCCGATCGCGATCACCTCGCCGTCGCGCTCGCCGCGGATGTTGCGCAGGTCGATCCGGTAGCGGTGGTCCAACTCGGTGAGGCGGGTGAACCAGTCGCGCACGCCGGGGTGCCCTCGGTAATAGCGCTCGAGCCCGTTGAGCCGCAGCGGGTAAAAGCGAACTTCCGGGCTCATGCAGGCGAGCATGCCGTCCAGGTCGCGGACGTTGAACGAATCGATCCATCTTGAGACCGGCGCCTCCGGAGAACGCGTCAACCGAACCTCCGACAGCTCGTTTCCGGGCGAGCCAAGCCGCAGCATGAGAACCACGTACCTTGCCCAAACCGCACACAGACCCCGACGCGAACCCCGTGGAGAAACGTCGGCGTCAGTGGGGACTATACCCCTCGCTCCGGGCGCCTTTGAATAGACACCCTTAGTAGTCGAAGTTAGACACCTGGGTCAGCCGGCGCCGACCCCGCCGACCGGAGCTGCCGGGGCGGGCGCCGTCTGCGGCGCCGGCGGCGGGCTGGGCGTGGTTTCGGCTTCCGCCTTCGCCCCTTCGGCTCCGCCGCCCTTCGCTTCTTCTTCGCCTTCTTCGCCTTCTTCTTCGCCGAGTTCTTCGTATTCGCCTGAGTGTTCCGACGAGCCGCTGGTGTGGCCCCCGTCGAGCCCGGAGAGGTCGGGCAAACTGGTCGGTTCGGGGAATTCGCCGCAGTCGCTTCCGTTGGCGGCGGCCATGAACGACTGCCAGATCGGCCCGGCCGTCGGCCCGCCGTAGCCGGTTGATTCGCGCGACTGCGGGTGGCCGACCCAGACGGCGGTCGCGTATCGCGGCGTGTAGCCGACGAACCAGGCGTCGGAGAGTTCCTCGGAGGTGCCGGTCTTGCCCGCCTCGGCCGAGCAGCCGATCGAGGTGTACCCGGCGCCGGTGCCTTCGGTGATCACCCTCTTGAGGATCTCGGTGACGTCATAGGCCTCGCCCTCGGTCAGCACGCGGTCGCCGGAATCCGATTCGGGCTCGTCTACCACGTCGGTCGGGAACTCGACCCGGGCGATCGCGGTCGGCTCGTGGTGGATGCCGCCGCTGGCGAGGGTCGCGTAGGCGTTCGCCATTTCGAGCGGCGTGACGCCGGTGCTGAGGCCGCCGATCGCCTCGGCGGGCACCGATTCGAGCGGCGCTTCGATCCCCATCTGCTGCGCGGTGTGGGTCACGTTTTCCGGCCCGACGTCGAGGTCGAGCTGGGCGAAGATGACGTTGACCGAGTGCACGGTCGCCTGGTCGAGCGGCATCGTCCCGCCGCCGGGCTCGGCGTTGTTGACGGTCCAGGGCACGCCGCCCGGCGTGGTCAGGGTCTTCGGCGAGGTGCCGTCGTAGTATGTGCTCGCCGGGTCGATGCCCTGTTTGATCGCCGTGGTGAGGACGAAGGTCTTGAACGAGGAGCCGGGCTGGCGGTGAGCCTGCCAGGCGTAGTTGAATTCGCTTTCTTCGGCCGAGCCCTCGGTCGAGGCGAGGGCGACGATCTCACCGTTCTCGGGGTCGATCGAGGCGAGGCCCGCCGCCGGGCCGCCTTCGGAGTAACAGACTCCGCATGAGTCGACCGCTTCCTGCGCGCGTTCCTGCAGCGCCGGGTCGATCGTCGTGTAGGCCTTGAGGCCGCCGTAGCGGACCGTGTTGAGCCCGTATTTGTCGATCAGCTCCTGCTGGACGAGGTCGAAGAGGAAGGGGTCGCGAATCACCCGGTACTTGTGGCCGGGGTTGAGGCCGAGGCCCTTGTGGATCGCCTTTTCGTATTCCTCCTCGTCGATGTAGCCCTGATCCCTCATCGCTCCCAGCACCTGGTTGCGCCGGTCGAGCGCCGCGCGCGGGTCGAGGAACGGGTTGTATTCGGAGGGCGCCTGCGGCAGGCCGGCGATCATCGCCGCCTCGGTCAGCTTGAGCTTGCGGGCGGGCTTGCCGTAATAGGTCTGTGCCGCCGCCTCGGCCCCCGCCGCGGTCTCGCCTTCGACGGTTCCGTAGGGAGCTGTGTTGAGGTAGGCGGTGAGGATCCACTCCTTGGTGTGCGCTTCCTCCTCCTCGTAGGCGAGGTGCGCTTCGACGAGCTTGCGCTTGATCGTCTCTTCCGGATCGCGGATGTAGAGGTTGCGGACCAGCTGCTGGGTGATCGTCGAGGCGCCCTGGACGGGCTTGCCGCCCGCCAGCAGGTCCTTCCATGCCGCGCGGGCGATGCCGGCCGGGTCGATCGCGCCGTGCTCGAAGAAATTGCGGTCCTCGATCGCGACCGTGGCGTATTTGAGGTTCTGCGGCAGCGCTTTCGAGGAGACGGGCTGGCGGATGCTGCTGGCGCGGATGAAGCCGATCAGACTGCCGTCGGCGGCGTAAATCGCCGAGGAACGGCCCTTCTGCACGGGTTGCAGGCTGGAGAGCGGCGGCGCCGAGTTGTAGACGTCGACCGCCCAGCTCGCCCCGACGCTCACGGCCACCGCTCCGGCGACGAAGATCGCGCCGAGGGCGACCGTCAGCTTCGCCTTCCAGCCGCCATGGCGCGACCTGCGCCGCTGCCGTCGCTCGCGATTCGACATCCGGAAAAGTCTATTCAGGCCGGTGTGTCGGCCCAAGCCGCTTTGCAGAGCGCAATTTCACGTGCGCCTGAGGACGGGCGCCCTCAGGCGGCCGCCCTGATCCGCGCCCGCCACTCGTCGGCGTCGAAGCGGGCCGGCTCCGTCTCCCGCAGGAAGCGTTCCAGCGCGGCGATGAACCGACCCGGCGCCTCCAGCTGCGGCAGGTGGCCGACGTCCTCGAAGACCTCGAAACGACTGCCCGGAATCGCCGCCGCGGCGTCTTCTCCGTGGTGGGCCGGGATGATCGAGTCGCGCGCGCCCCAGACGATCAGCACCGGCACCGCCTCGGCCAGGTAGAGCCGGTCGCCCGCGCCGACGCGCTGCCCGCCGGTGCCGACGACCGAGCGCAGCGTGTCGAGGAAGGCGGCGCGCCGGCCGGGGTCCTCCAGGGAGGCGTAGCCGCGGGCGAGCTCGGCGACGTCGGCGTTGGGGCGCAGCCCGGCCGTGGCGAGGCCGCGGGCAAGCGCCGCTCCCACGCGCCGCCCGGCCCCGGCGGTGACCGAGATGAAGAGATCGGCACCCGGCAGCGCCGCGGCGCGCAGCACCGGGCTCACCTCCGGGCCGAGGCCTCCGCTGGAGATCAGCACCAGCCGTTCGATCGTCTCCGGGTGCTGGTAGGCGAGCTGCATGGCAACCCCGCCGCCGAGCGAGTGGCCGGCGACGGTCGCACGCTCGTGCCCGAGCGCCAACAGCAGGTCGCGCAGACCGCCGGCGAGGGCGCCGAGCGAGTAGTCGCCGCCGCCCGCCTGCGAGCCGCCGTGGCCGGGGAAGTCCGGGGCGATGACCGTGTGGTGGCGGGCCAGCGGCTCGATAACCTCGCGCCAGTTCTCGCAACTGCCGGCCATGCCGTGGATCAGCAGCAGCACGGGCCCTTCGCCAGCCTCGACATAGGAGACAGCGCGCCCGTGGACCGTGGCGGTCCTGGTCTGCATCTCGGTCATCTGTATACACAGTAGCCTTCGACGAAGACCGGATGCCCAGCTTCCTGCACACCTGCTACCGGATCGGCGAGATCGAGCGCTCGGTCGAGTTCTACGAGAAGCTCGGTTTCGAGGAGGTTGCGCGGATGCCGATCGGCGACGAGGCGATCAACGTCTTCATGGGCATGCCGGGCGAGGATCCACGCCTCGAGCTGACCTACAACCACGGCGTCGACTCCTACGAGCACGGCAGCGGCTACAACCACATCGCGCTCGCCGTCGACGACCTCGACGGCACCCTCGAGGGGCTGGCCGCCGAGGGCATCGAGCCCGAGAAGCCCCCCTATCGCCCCGGGGGCCGCACCGAGGGCCACCGCATCGCCTTCGTCCGCGACCCGGACGGCTACCGCATCGAGCTGATCGGCGAGTAGCGCGGCTCAGTCGCCGTAGAGCCTCAGCGCTCCGAGCACCACGGCTATCCACGCCGCGTCCGCCGCGGCCCGCGTTAGGGTCGGGCGCAGCGAGCCTGGCATTGGAGAAGCGGGCTCTGGAGAGGAGAGGGAGGAACGTGAAGCTGGTGATCGGCATCGTGCGGCCCGAGAAGGCCAATGATGTGCTGGAGGCGCTCTACCGGGCGGAGGTGCGCGGGGTCTCGATGAGCCGCGTGCAAGGCCACGGCGGCGAACTCGACAGGGTCGAGACCTACCGCGGCACGACCGTGAAGATGGGCCTCTCGGACAAGATGCGCTTCGAGATAGCGGTATCCGACGACTTCGCGCAGCCGGCCGTCGACGCCCTCTGCGAAGGAGCGCGGACCGGTGAAGTCGGCGACGGGAAGATCTTCGTCGTCCCGCTGGAGCAGGCGGTGCGGATCCGCACCGGGGAGTCCGACCGGGCGGCCGTGACGCCACTGGGCGAGTGACGGGCGTGCTGCCGTTCGCGGCGAGCGCCGCGGGGATCGACACCGGCGACACCGCCTGGATGCTGATCGCCACCGCCCTGGTGCTGATGATGACCCCGGCGCTCGGGCTCTTCTACGCCGGGCTGGTGCGCTCGAAGAACACCCTCAACACCTTCATGATGTGCATCGGCGCGATCGCCGTCGCCGGGGTCGTCTGGGCATTGGTCGGCTACTCGCTGGCCTTCGACGGCGACGGGCCCCTGATCGGCGGCCTCGGCTATCTCGGCCTGCACGACGTCACCTTCCTGCCGCGCGAAGGCACGACGATCCCCCACCTGCTCTTCATGGCCTTCCAGGCGACCTTCTGCATCATCACCGCCGCACTGGTCTCCGGCGCCGTGGTCGAGCGGATGCGCTTCGGCCCGTTCCTGATCTTCATCGCGCTCTGGTCGGTGCTGGTCTACTCCGTACTCGCCCACTGGTCCTTCGGCGGAGGCTGGCTCGCGGCCGGCGGCACGCTCGACTTCGCCGGCGGCATCCCGGTCGAGATGGGCTCGGGGTTCTCCGCCCTGGCCGCGGCCGTCGCCGTCGGCGCGCGTAAGGACTACGGTCGCCAGGCGCTCCTCCCCCATAACGCGATGTACGTGCTGCTCGGCGCCGGCCTGCTCTGGTTCGGCTGGTTCGGCTTCAACGGCGGCAGCGGATTCTCGACCGGCAACCCGAGCGTGCTCGCCTTCGTCAACACCCTGCTCACGCCGGCCTGCACCCTCGTCGTCTGGTTCATCCTGGACCTCCTCCGCGGCGAGCGTGTGACGGCGATCGGCGGCGCCACGGCGATCATCGTCGGCTGCGTGCTGATCACTCCTGCCGGCGCCTTCATCAGCCCCGGCTGGGCGATGGTGCTCGGCGCCGTCGGCGCCCTACCCTGCTACTTCATGATCCTTTGGCGGCCGCGCACCCGCGTCGACGAGACGCTCGATGTCCTCGCCGCGCACGGGGTCGCCGGGTTCACCGGCATCCTCTTCATCGGCCTCTTCGCCTCGCTTGCCTGGAACGGAGTCGCCGACGGCCTCTTCTTCGGCAACGCCGCCCAGCTCGGCCACCAGGCGCTGGCCGCGCTCGTCACCCCCGCCTACGCCTTCGGCATGACCTACGTCCTGCTGCGCGCCCTGAGCCTGTTCACCGCGCTGCGCCCCAGCGAGCACGAGGAGGCGGTCGGGATGGACATCGTCCAGCACGGCGAGGAGGCCTACGCCTCGGGCGAGGGCGCGATCCTCGTCCTCCACGACAGCGACAAGGACCCGCTCGTCGCCGAGACCGGCTGACCCCGAGATGCGCCGGCTTACAGGGGTCAGACCACCTCGAACTGGCTCATCAGGCCGTGGTCCTCATGGTCGAGCATGTGGCAGTGGATGACGAACTTGCCGGCGTAGTCGGCGAAGTGCCCGGCGAGGAGGATGCGTTCGCCCGGGTAGAGGAAGAAGGTCTCCTTGAGGCAGTCTTCCCAGGGCGGCGGCGGCTTGCCGTCACGGGCCAGCAGGTACCAGTCGGTGTGGTGCAGGTGCATCAGGTGGGCGACGCCGGTCCGGTTGACGAGCTCCCAGGTAACCGTCTTGCCGAGCGGCACCTTGACGTCGGCGTACGCGGGGTTGTAGGTGCGGCCGTTGATCAGCCAGGTCGGCTTGAACAGGCCGCCGATCGAGATCGTCCAGGTGTGATCCGGCGTGCGTGAGGCGTGCCTGGTCCAGGCCGGCAGCGGGCGCAGCTTGCGCGGCACGCGGGTCCGGTCGGGGAGGCGCCGCGAGCCGACCCGAAACTGCATCAGCGCGCCCACGTAGGACCTGGAGCCGGCGCCGTTGTGGCCGTCGTGGCGGGCGCCGCTGCGCAGCTCCACCGTCTCGCCGCGCGCGGCGGCGAAGTCGACGATCACCTCGGCCCGCTCGGCCGGGCCGAGCAGAATGTGGCTGCGGCGCACGGGTCGCGGCATCAACCCGCTGTCGGTGCCGATCTGGATCATCGGGGCGCCGTTGGAGAGGTGGATGTCATAGGCGCGGAAGCCCGAGACGTTGAGCAGCCGCAGGCGGTAGCGCTGCGCCGTGACCCGATGGTGAGGCATGTAGGCGCCGTTGACGAGGACGCGGTGCCCGACGACGCCGTCCCCGGGCGGGCGCAGGCCGGTGAACGGGTCGGTCAGCTGGTTGTGGCGGTCGAAGCTGCGGTCTGCGATCAGCAGCGGCAGGTCGCGCTCGCCCCTGGGCAGCGGCAGCGAGGAGTCGAACTCGTCGTCGATCAGGAACATCCCGGCGAGGCCGTTCCAGACGTTGCGGCCGGTGTGGTCGAGGCGGTGGTCGTGGTACCACTGCAGCGCCGCCCGCTCGGGCCGGCCGCCCTCCATCAGGTCCCAGACGTAGCGCCGCCGGCCGCCCGGCTCGATCAGCACATCGTTGCCCGACTCGCGCGGCGAGAGCCCGCTGGGGATGTGGCAGTAGAAGGATTTCGGCTGCGAACGGGTGAGCCCGCCGGGGCGGCCGTCGAACTGAGTTCGGTTGTGGCCGCCGTGCAGGTGGACGGTCAGCTCCCCCACCCTGGCCGGCAGCCGATGGTGAAAGGTGACCTCGGTCCGGCGCCCCGCCGGGCGCCTGATCGTCGGCCCCGGGAAGGTGCCGCCGTAGGTCCACATCCGGGTCGGCTCGCCGGGCAGGATCGGGACCTCGGCCTCGCGGATCGGGATCTCGAGCTTCGCCCCGCGCAGCTCCTCGGGGATCGGCAGCGGCCGGTGAAACGGAGGCGGTGCGGGCAGGCTGCGCCCGCGGGCGGCGGCGGGCGCCGCGCCGCTCGGACGCAGGCCGGCGGGCAGCAGCGCCGCGAGTGCGCCGCCGCCCAGGGCGCCGAGGAAAGCTCGGCGCCCCAGGCGCGGCGGGGACTGCGCGTGGCCAGGCGTGGCTAGCCGCCCGGCAGAACGTTGATCGTGCCGTGCATCCACGGGTGGATCGCGCAGACGAAGTAGATCCGCGTCGGTCCTTCCGAGGTGTCGACGTCGACCGTCTCCTTGATCGAGGTGCCCGGCTTCTCGCCGGTGAACCAGGAGTCGCCCTTCCTATTCAGGTTGCCCATCGTGCTCCAGCCTTCCGGGCCGGCGTCGACCGGGTTGACCTTGACCGGGCCGTTGCCCTTGACGCCGTGCCAGTTGGCGATCGCCTTGCAGATGTGATGTGGCGTGAAGCAGAGCTGGCGCGCCTTGGGGGTTTTCGGAACCGACCCTTTGGTGACCAGCGAGAACGTGTGCGGACCGACCTTGTGGGGGTTGGTCGTGTTGACCACGGCGAGTTCTTCCCCGTCCGCGATCGTCTTCGGCGCTTCGAAATGAAGGCCGCCTTTGCCTTCTTTCATGAAGACCGTCGGAACGGTGCCCGCGGAAGCGGCAGGTACAAGCGCGCAGAGCGCCACGAGTGCAGCGGCGGCGACCAGGGCGATTGCCTTGACCGGGCCGGAACGACCACGAGGATTCCTCAATTCGATTCCTTTCAGCACCACCCCATGCGGGGCGCACCAATGATTTGGATCGCGGAAAGGTAGACCCTGGCCGGGTGGCGGTCAAGCGCGCAGGCGGTACCCCTTGGCGAAAAGGCGCAGGTTGAACGCAAACAGCGCCGCGGTCGCCCCGGTCAGGGCGAGCAGCGAGAGCGCGACGCTGACTTCGCTGAAGCCGACAAATCCGTAGCGGACCAGGTTGATCATGTAGAAGATCGGGTTGAAGTGGGTCAGGGTCTGGAACGGCTGCGGCAGCAGCGTCGCCGAGTAGAAGACCCCGCCGAGGAAGATCAGCGGCTGCAGGATGAAGGTCTGCGCGAAGGCGACGTCGTCGAACTGTTCGGCGCGGACGCCGATCAGCACACCCAGCTGCGAGAAGAAGAAGCCGACGAGGAAGAGCGACGGGATCAGGACGAGGATGTGGTCGACCGGCAGGTCGACGAGCAGCGAGGCGGCGGCGAAGGTCAGCAGGGCGACCATCAGCCCGCGCATGAAGCCGCCCAGCGAGAAGGCCAGCAGGAGCTCCAAAGGCGAGGCGGGCGAGGAGAGCTGGTCCTGGATCGCCCCCTGGAATTTCTGCTGCAGGATCGAGGACGAGTTGTTGGCGAAGGCGTTGATCGAGAACGACATCATGATCAGGCCGGGGATCACGAAGACGACGTAGTCGATCCCGTGCAGTTCGCCGACCCGCGAGCCGAGCGCCGCGCCGAAGACCGAGATGTAGAGGAACGTTTCCAGCAGCGGCGCGCCGATCGTCTGTTTCTTGATCTTCATGAAGCGGTTGACCTCGCGTCGCCAGAGCGTCGCGAAGCGGATCTGGGCGGTGCTCATACCGGGCTGACCTCGATCTGCGAGCGCGAGAGCTCCTTGCGGCCGACCAGGGTCAGGTAGGCGTCCTCGAGGTTGGCGACGTCGTAGCGGGCCGAGAGCTCGGCGCTGGTGCCCTCGGCGACGATCTTGCCCTCGTTGATGAAGGCGATCCGGTCGCAGAGCTGCTCGGCCTCCTCGAGGTAGTGGGTGGTGAGCAGGATCGTCGTCCCCTCCTGGTTGATCCGCTGCACGTAGTGCCACAGCTCCAGGCGCAGCTCGATGTCGACGCCGGCCGTCGGCTCGTCGAGGATCAGCAGGCGCGGCCGGTGCATCAGCGCGCGGGCGAGGATCAGGCGCCGTTTCATCCCCCCCGAGAGCGTGCGGGTGCGTTCGTCGCGCTTCTCCGACAGCGAGAAGGTCTCGAGCAGCTCCTTGGTCCGCTCGCGGCGCTCGCGCCTTGGCATGCCGAAGTACCCCGCGTGGTAGTCGAGCGTCTCCTCGACCGTGAGGAACCAGTCGATGTTCGGCTCCTGCGGCGCCAGGCCGACCGCCTGACGGGCGGCGCCGTAATCGGCGATCGCGTCGTGGCCGAATACATGGATCGAGCCGCCGGTCGGCTGCGCCAGGCCGGTCGTGCAGTGGATCATCGTCGACTTGCCCGCCCCGTTGGGACCGAGCAGGCCGAACAGCTCGCCGGGAGCGATCTGCAGCGAGACGCCGCGCAGCGCCTCCACCCCGGTCGGGTAGCGCTTCATCAGCCCGTCGACGTCAAGTGCCTTCACCGGCCGAAATCTACGTGACCGCCGACCCCGGCCCACACGTGCGTCAGCGGCGCAGTGCGCGCAGGGCGGACTGGGCGGCGTTGTAGCCGCTCATCCCGCTGGCGCCGGCGCCCGGGGGCGAGGCCGCCGAGCAGATGAAGACGCCGGGGATGCCGGTCGCGTAGGGGTCGAGGGCGAGGCGCGGCCGGGCCACCGACTGCAGCGGGGTGTTGGCGCCGGTGACGATGTCGCCGCCGACGAAGTTGGGGTTGTAGGCGGCGAGATCGGCGGGCGAGCGGACGTGGCGGGCGAGGATCCGGTCGCGCAGCCCCGGTGCGAACCGTTCGATCTGGTCGAGCAGCGCCTCGCTCGCGTCGCCCGCGTAGCCGCTCGGGACGTGGGCGTAGGCCCAGATCGGGTGGACGTCGCCGCGCGAGCGCGAGGGGTCGGCGAGGTACTGCTGGCCGACGAGCACGTAGGGCCGCTCCGGCATACGGCCGCGGTTGATCTCGCGCTCCGCAAGGGCGATCTCCTCGAAGGAGCCGATCGCGTGCACGGTCCCGGCCCGGCCCGAGGCGTCGTCGGCCCAGGGCACCCCGCCCTCGACCGCGAAGTCGAGCTTGAAAGCGGCCGGGCCGTGCTTGTAGCGCCGGTAGGCGCGCGCGACCCGCCCCGGCAGGCGGTCCCCGGCGAGGTCGGCGGCGGCGCCGGGGGCGAGATCGAGCAGCACCGCCCCGGCGGGCGGCAGCTCGGCCAGCGAGCGCACCGGGTTCCCGGTCTCGATCGTGCCGCCGTGCTCGCGAATCACCGCGGCGAGCGCGTCGGGGATCGCCTGCGAGCCGCCGACCGCGACCGGCCAGCCGTTGTGGTGGCAGGCGCAGGTCAACGCCAACCCGGCGGCCGAGCTGAACGGCCGCGTGAAGGGGCTGAAGGAATGCGCGGCGGTGCCGCCGAACAGGGCCCGCGCCTCGGGGGTCGGCAGGGCACGCGCGAGGGCGGTCACCGGCGCCAGGGCCGCCGGGCCGAAACGGGCCAGGGTCAGCGGGTGGCGCGGCAGGTGCGCGACCGGTCGCATGATGTCCTCGCTGAGCTCCGCGAAGCGCCGCGACGTGCGGCCGAAGAGCCGTTCCCAGGCGGGCCCCGCCGCGCCGAGACCCGTCGCGGTCCGCTCGATCGAGCGACTCATCGTCGCGACCCTGCCACCGTCGAGGGGGTGGGCGAGATCGATCTCCGCCCAGGCCCACTCCAGGCCGTGGCGCTCGAGGCCCAGCGGGGCCAGGGCCGCCGAGCCGGGCGCGAACGGATGCGAAGCCGAGCAGTCGTCGTGCAGCAGCCCGGGCAGGGTCAGTTCGCTCGTGCGCGCGCCGCCGCCGATCGTCGGCGCCGCCTCCAGCACCGTCACCTCCACACCCAGCACTGCGAGCGTCGCCGCGGCGGCGAGGCCGTTCGGCCCCGCCCCGACCACGATTGCCGAGCTCATACCGGCTTGACCGGGAACGGGCGCCCGTCGAGCCAGGGCTGGCGCTCGACCATGTCGGACACGTTCACCCAGCCCTCGTCGACGAGGCCGGTCGCGGCGTCGAAGATCCGGTAGCGCTGGCGCTGCACGTGGGCGGCCTGGGACTCGAGCACGACCACGCGCACCTCGCCGGGCTCGAAGTGGCAGCGCTCCTGGATTGCCGCGAGCAGCCGCTGGTTGTGAAAATGGCCATCGCCGAAGTTGTAGCCGAGCACGATCCCGGCGACGAGCTCGCCCTCGCGCACGTCGTACTCCTCGACGTCGTCGACCGCCCGCTGCACCAGGCCGTTGAGGGCGCGGCCGTGCGAGTGCATCGAGCGAAAGGCGAGGCCTTTGTGGATCAGCACATCGATCAGCTCGGGGTCGTAGAACTTGGCCAGCTGCTCGGTGACGATCGGCGCCGGCTTGACCAGGCCGGCATCGAGCTTCGCCTCGACGTTGCCCTGCTTGCGAAAGAGCCACTGGCTGGTCGCCCAGTTGCCGGCGTAGTAGCGCATCGAGGGCAGGAAGGAGACGAGGTCCGGCCGGAAGTTGCCGAGCACCGGCAGGCCGACGCAGGTGCAGGCGAGGATGACGAGCAGTAGCGGGTCGTCGAGGGTGGAGAACGAGGTGGCCCCGTAGTGGCCGAAGAGGAAAAGGACGCCGAAGATCATGAAGATGTTCCACTCCAGCGGCACCGCCAGCGGGAAGGTGGAGAGGATGTGGAGGTGGAAGATCACCATGCCGGCGACGGCGATCGTGCCGATCCAGCCGCCCTGGGAGACGAGCAGGATCGCCGGCAGGGTGAACTCGATGACCGTGCCCAGGTGGGCGGTGAGCGCCCCGACCGAGGATGGCCGCAGGTCCTCGGGATGGTCGCGGTAGAGCCGCCGCTTCGCCGCCCGCCAGCGGTTCCAGGGGGTGTTGCTGATCATCACCGTGACGACGAAGGGGAAGTGACGGTTGAGCTTCGAGGACGCCGCCCCCCACCAGATGCAGACGAAGACGAGCTGCGCGGCGACGAGCATGTTCGTCAGCGGGAAGAGGAAGATGATCGCGAGGTTGCCGTAGATCTCCGCCCGGGCTGCGAGGAAGGGCACCTTGTCGCGCAGGCCGAGCAGGGCCAGTAGGACGAGCAGGGCGCCGACCGCTATCGGGTCGAGGCGACCGGCGGCCGCCGCGCCCGCGTCGATGCCGCCGGAGAGCAGGAGGTTGAGCGCGGCGGCGATCAGACCGGCGTAGAGCACAACGTCCAAGAGCGTGCGCCGCGTGCCGCGGGTCAGCGGCACGTGCTCAGGCCAGGGCGGCAGCCGCGTCGTCCCCGGCCGCAGCCAGTAGAGGACGCCGCCGATCATCGGTGAGAAGCGCAGCGTCAGCGGCAGCGAGCCGGCGCCGAGCCCGAGCACCTCCCAGAGCAGTGTCCAGATAACCGCCTTCTGGAAGACGATCGGTTCGGTCCACCAATCGCCAAGCGACCCGAGTCCACCGAGGCCGGCGGTGGTCGCCGAGATCAGCAGCAGGCCGCCGCCCGCGTAGAGGACCAGCTTGACGACGTAGAGCAGGTAGACGAAGTAGGGCGTGCCGAACCCGTTCTGCGCCCAGTCCTGGGCACAGGCCTTGATCCGCTCCAGGTGCGGAAGCTTCCTCCACTCGTCGTACTCGAACGGCGGTGGGGCTGGGTCGATGAAGCCCATGTGGTTGGAGCCTATCCGGGCAGGGCCTTCACTTAACTTTTTCGGTGGATCGCGGCTGGCCTGGCGCCCGAGGCCGATGACGAAAAAGTACAAGACGTTTCGGCCCTGCCCGGATAGGCTCTATCGGTGACTGTCAGCAGACGCCCGCTGCTCGCAGTGGACACACCTTCGATGCTGTTCAGAGCGTTCTACGCGCTGCCGGATTCGATCGTGGGGCCCGATGGAAAGCCCGTGAATGCCTTGCTCGGCACGGCCAATTTGGTGCTGAGCGAGGTGGAAGCGCATGAGCCGCGAGCGGTGGTTCTCTGCTTCGGGCCGGATGCCGCCTCGTACCGGACCGAGCTCTACCCCGCGTACCACGCCGAGCGCGAGCAGGCGATGCCCGACGATCTGGGCCCGCAGTTCGCGGCGGCGCGCGAGTTCTTCGCCGCCTTCGGCTGGACCGTGGCGACGAGCGACGAGCTCGAGGCCGACGATTTACTCGGCACCTATGCCCGCCGCGAGGCCGAAGCCGGCGGGCACGCCCTGCTGCTGACGGGCGACCGCGACATGTACCAGTGCGCCACCGAGCGGGTCACCGTGCTCTATGTGAAAACCGGCGGCGGCAAAGGCGCCGAAGCCGTCGGCCCGGCCGAGGTGCGCGAGCGCTACGGAGTCGAGCCCGAGCAGGTCCCCGACTTCATCGCCCTGCGCGGCGATCCCGCCGACGGCCTGCCCGGCGCAAAGGGCGTCGGGCCGAAGACGGCAGCCGACCTGCTGCGCCGCCACGGCTCGCTGGAGGCGACGCTCGACAACGCGATCCGCGAGCAGCGGCCGAAACTGCGCGCCGCCCTGATCGACGCGCGCGAGGAGTTGCTCGCGTTCAAGGACATCGCGACCCTGCGCGACGCCGGCGTCGACCCGCCGGACGACCGCGCCACCGACTGGGCCGGCGCCGCCACGGCAGCCCGCGAGCGCGGCATGAACCGCCTCGCCGAGCGGCTCGAGTTCGCCGCCGCCTGAAGCGCTTCCGACTTTTTGGTTGCCCTAGCCGCACAAAAGTCGGCAGCGGCGTCAGCGGTAGTCGGGATTTGGGAAGTCGGTGCGGCAGCCGGCATCCCACTCGGGCCGCTGGTTGCCGTGGGCGGGGATGCCCCCGGCATCCTTCAGCATCCGCGCCAGGTGGAGCATGTTCCAGGCGGCGAACGTGGTGTTGCGATTGGTGAAGTCGTTCTCGGGCCCACCCGAGCCCTCGTCGAGGTAGGACGGCCCCGGCCCGGCCTCGCCGATCCAGCCCGAGTCGGCCTGCGGCGGGATCGTGTAGCCGAGGTGCTGGAGCGAGTAGAGCACGTTCATCGCGCAGTGCTTGACCCCGTCCTCGTTGCCGGTCACCAGGCAGCCACCGACCCGCCCGTAATAGGCGTACTGGCCGGCGTCGTTGAGCAGGTGCGAGTTGCCGTAGAGGCGCTCGATCACCTGGGTCGCGACCGAGGACTTCTCACCGAGCCAGATCGGCATGCCGAGGACGAGGATGTCCGCCGCCATCACCCGCGCGAAGACCTGCGGCCAATCGTCGCGCTCCCAGCCGTGTTCGGTCATGTCCGGCCAGACCCCGGTCGCGATCTCGTGGTCGATCGCGCGGATCGACTCGACGGCCACGCCGTTGCGGCGCATGATCTCCATCGAGATATCCATCAGGCCCTGGGTGTTGGACACCTCGGGGCTGCGCTTCAGGGTGCAGTTGACGAACAGCGCCCGCAGGTCCGAGTAGTCGGTCTCGCTTTCCTCACAGAGCTCGGCCTGCTTCGCGTTCAGCTCCGCCATCGCGCGCTACCCGGCGGGGACGACTTCGATCGTGCCGTGCATCGTCGGGTGGATCGAGCAGATGTACTCGTAGGTGCCCGGCTCGTTGAAGGTCTCCGACTTGATCTTGCCTTCCTCGATCGTGCCGGTGTCGAAGCTGCCGTCTTCGGCCGTGGCCGTGTGCGCGACCGAGTCTTCGTTCTTCCAGACCACCTTGCCGCCTTCCTCGATCCGCACCGGGTCGGGGTCGTAGGCGTAGTCGACGATCTCGATCTTCTGCGAGCGCACCGCGTCGCCGCTGGGCGCCGCCGCGTTGCCGCTCGACTCGCTTTCCGCGCCGCCTTCGCCTCCGGGCCCGGTGACCGTTTCGGTCGACGTGGCGGAGCTGGAGTCACCGCTGCTGCCGCAACCGCCGAGCGCGAAGAGGATCAGGCCGGCGAGCGCGCAGAGGACGAGGACCGAGAGAAGGCTCTTGGTTTGCATCCGCTCACGGTACTCCCTCACCGCGGGCCGCAGGCGAACTTCAGGCGGGGACCCGCTCCGCCGCGGGCTTTTCCGCAGCATCCCCCGAAAACCGCATGGCGCCATCGTCGACAGCGCCGCGGCGGATCGTGCGGATGTCGAGCACGTAGTTCTGGCGCAGCTTCCACGGCTCTTTCGAGCCCTGCTTGGGGAAGTGGTCCAGCGAGCGCTGAACGTAGCCGGAGGTGAAGTCGAGCAACGGCTGCTCGGTCACCGATGGGTCGACCTCGGGCACGCAGCGGCGGTAGCCGTGCGCGTCCATGTGGTTGAGCAGTCGACAGGCGTACTCCGAGGTGAGGTCCGCCTTCAGCGTCCACGACGCGTTCGTGTAGCCGACGGTGAAGATCATGTTCGGGACGCCGCTCAGCATCATGCCCTTGTAGGCCATCGCGCCGGGCACGTCGACCTCCACGCCATCGACCGAGAGCTCCATCCCGCCGAGGAAGAGCAGGTTGAGCCCGGTGGCGGTGACGATCACGTCGGCCTCCAACTGCTCACCCGACTCCAGCTCGATCCCGCGCTCGGTGAAGGTCGCGATCCGATCGGTGACGACCGAGGCGTCGCCGTTGGAGATCGAGCGGAAGAGATCCCCGTCTGGGACGAGGCACATGCGCTGGTCCCAGGGGTTGTAGCGGGGCCTGAAATGCTTGTCGACGTCGTAGCCGCGGGGCAGCGAGGCCTGTACGCCTTTGCGGATCAGCCGTTTGACCAGATTGGGCCGGCGGCGGCTGAGCTGAAAGAAGAGGGTTTGGATCAGGACGTTCTTCCAGCGCACGACCGCGTACGCTGCGCGCTCCGGCAGGCGGCGCCGCAGCGCCGAGGCGATGCGGTCGACGGCGGGAAGCGAGGCGATATAGGTGGGCGAGCGCTGCAGCATCGTCACGTGCGCGGCCTTCTCGGCCATCGCCGGCACGAGCGTGACGGCGGTGGCGCCGCTGCCGATCACGATGACTCGCTTGCCCGCGTAGTCGAGATCCTCGGGCCAGTGCTGCGGATGAACGACCGGCCCGGCGAAGCGCTCGACGCCCTTGAACTCGGGGGTGTAGCCCTCGTCGTAGCGGTAGTAGCCGCTGCAGCCCCAGAGGAAGTTGCAGGTCAGCGTGACCCGCTCGCCGTCCTCGACTCGTTCCGCCTCGACGGTCCAGCGGGCCTCCTCGCTCGACCAGCGGGCGGAGACGACGCGGTGGCCGAAGCGAATCTTCTCCTCGATGCCGTGCTCTTGCGCGGTGCGCCGCACGTAGTCCAGGATCGCGGGCCCGTCGGCGATCGTCTTCGTCTCGGTCCAGGGCTTGAAGCGGTAGCCGAGCGTGTGCATGTCGGAGTCCGAGCGGATCCCCGGGTAGCGGAAGAGGTCCCAGGTGCCGCCAAGACTCCCGCGCGCCTCCAGAATCGCGTAGCGCTTGCCGGCGCAACGCTCCTGCAGGTGCCAGGCTGCGCCGATCCCCGAGAGGCCGGCGCCGACGATGAGCACGTCGAGATGTTCGGGCGACCCCTCGCTCACGGTGCCCATTCTCACACACTGGCTGGTCAGCCAGTGTGACGCCCGGCGCATTTGGCGAGACGTCGCCGGCCGCTCACTCGCAGGGCGCGCCCAGCCCAGCGCCGCGAAGGGGGGCGAATTCTGGCTGCTGCCGACTTTGTAGTTGCAATGGCAACATCAAAGTCGGATGACAGGAGCGCGCAGGCGTGGGCGCTGGCGGAGAGGCAGTATGGGATCTTGAGCCGGCGGGATCTTTTGGCGCTCGGCTTCAGCCCCGGTGCAATCCGACACCGTTTAGAAACGGGGCGACTGCACCGCGTTGCAAGAGGCGTCTACGCCGTCGGCTGGCCACAGCTAACGCCAGAGCGTCGTTGGATGACGGCCGTGGCGGTCTGCGGACAGGGAGCCGCTCTTAGCCACCGCAGTGCTGCGGAGCTTTGGGGCATTGGAAGGGAGTGCACGGGGCAGATCGATGTCAGCGTGCGAAGGCGATGCGAACACATCCGGCCTGGCATTCGTGCGATGAGTCGGCCCTCGCTGCCGGCCACCGACATCGGCGCGTGTCAGGCCATTCCCGTCACCATTCCGGCTCGAACCCTGCTCGATCTCGCAACTGAGCTAGACGGCGCCGCGCTCGAGCGTGCTGTCAACGATGCCGATAAGCGGGACCTCATAGACCCGGAATCTCTGCGCGAACGTCTCGACAGCTATTCGGGCGCTCCGGGTGTACGAGCATTGCGAGCGATTCTGGATCGCCACACTTTTCGGCTCTCGGACTCGACCCTCGAGGTTCTCTTTCGCCAGGTGGCTGCCGCGGCAGGCCTCCCCCCGCCCCTGACCCAGGTCAAGGTCAATGGGTTCACGGTCGACTTCTTCTGGCCCGATTTGGGACTGGTCGTGGAGACCGATGGGTTGCGCTATCACCGCACTCCCGCTGCACAGGCACAGGACCAGGTCCGCGACCAAGCGCACGTCGCCGCCGGCATGAGATCTCTCCGATTTTCCCACCACCAGGTCAAGTACGAACCCACTCAGGTGCGGGAGATCCTCCGCCGAACCGTGCGGCACCCTCGCTAAACGCGGCGTTGCCGACTTTGTGGCTGCTCCAGCTACACAAAAGCCGACTACGCCGGCAAGCTGAGCACGTGTGCCTGCTTGGGCTCGACCTTGCCGTCGAGCACGTCGAGGTAGGCGCTTTGCACGGCGTCGAAGCCCTCGCCGGGGATCGTCTCCAGCCAGCCGCCGATCCACTCGCAGAAGGGGTGCCAGGCGTCGGCCACACGGGTCTCGAGGCCTGCGCGGCCCCAGTCCTCGGAGCGCTTGACCACTCGGTCGGGTGCGAAGAAGAGGGTCGGAGTCGGCCCCGGCAGCTCACCGCCACCCGCTCCCAACTCCTCCCAGTGGGTCACCCCCACCGCCATGCTGTGGGCGAGGTCGTCGCCGAAGTGACCGTGGACCGCTTCGCGCACACCGCCATCGCCGGCGACGTCGACGTAGGTGGCGGTCCCACGCTCGAGCGAGTCGATGTCGTCGTAGGCGATCGTCCGGTCGTAGATCCCCAGCCCGGCGACGAACTCGGCACTGCGCGGCGAGGTCAGGCCGACCAGCTCGACCCCGTCACGCTGGGCGAGCAGGAACGCCGCGGCGATCGCCGTCTTGCTCGACGCGCTGGAAATCAGGATCGGGCCCCGGGTCGCGAGGCCCTCCGCGTCGAGCTGGTCGTCGATCAGGAAGGAGGTGAAGAAGAGCGGCCGCAGCAGCATCTGGACCTCCTCCGTATCGGGCCGGTAGAAGGCGTCGGCCCCGGTGGCCAGGTAGCGGTGGTAGGCGGACGGCAATGCCGCCCGGTGCGGCGCGGCGTCGACGAATCCCGGCTCACCGGCGTCGGCGGGCGTCACCACGAGGTGCGAGGAGGGCGGCAGGTACCCGTAGACCCGGGTGCCGGCCTCGACCCCCTCGGCCTCGCTGCGCTCGACCTCGGCGAAGCCCCACATCGGCACCCGGCCCCAGCCGCCCTCGGCGGGGAAGAAGTCCCAGTAGGACATCGCCTCCCCCATCACCGCGTAGGTGATGTTGTTCGCGGTCAGGCCGAAGCTGTCCACCCGGAGCAGCGCCTGGCCCGGCCCGGGCTCCGGCGGCGTGGAATCGACGACGCGACACTCGTGTAGATCGTCGCGCTTGACGAGGAAGTCGGCCATCGGCGACCCGATCATCTCACGTCATACTGCGGTGTCCAGTGGAGGAATCGCAAGCGGACAGCAAGCTCGTTTTGGTCACCGGAGGCTCGGGCTTCCTCGGCGGCTGGTGCATCGTCGAACTGCTGAAGCGCGGCTACCGGGTGCGGGCCACGGTGCGCGACCTCGCACGCGAGGCGGAGGTGCGCAACGCGGTGGCAACGCAGACCGACCCCGGCGACCGGCTCGACGTGGTCGCCGCCGACCTACTGGACGACGCCGGCTGGCCCGCCGCGGTGAGCGGGTGCGATTACGTCCTCCATGTCGCCTCCCCCTTCCCGCCGCAGCAACCCAAGGACGCCGAAGAGCTGATCGTCCCGGCTCGCGACGGCACCCTGCGCGTGCTCGAGGCGAGCCTCGACGCCGGCGTCGAGCGCATCGTCGTGACCTCCTCCGTCGCGGCGATCACGGGTGGCAACCAACCCGTGTCCGGCCCGCTGACCGAGCGCAACTGGAGCGACCCCGACAATCCCGAGCTCTCCCCCTACGCCCGCTCAAAGACGGTCGCCGAGCGCGCCGCCTGGGACTTCGTCAAGGAGCGCGGCGCCGTCGAGAGGCTTGCGACCGTCAATCCGGGAGCGATCCTCGGGCCGGTGCTGAGCGCGGACCGCTCCTACTCGCTGCAGGCGATCGAGCGGCTGCTCAACGGCATGCCGGGTGTGCCCAGGATCGGCTTCAGCTTCGTCGATGTGCGCGATGTCGCCGCCCTGGAGATCGAGGCGATGACCAACCCGGCGGCGGGCGGCAAGCGCTTCATCGCCGCAGACCGCTTCATGTGGATGGCCGAGGTGGCCTCCGTCCTGCGCGATCGCCTCGGCGACCGGGCCTCCAAGGTGCCGACCCGCTCGGTGCCGAATCTCCTCGTGCGGGCGATGGCGGTCTTCGACCCCGGCGTGCGCTCGGTCGTCGGCCAGCTCGGCAAGCGGACGACCCTCTCCAGCGAGCAGGCGAGGGCCCGGCTCGGCTGGGCGCCGCGGCCGATCGAGAACACGATCGCCGAGACCGGCGAAAGCCTCCTCTAAGCCTGTCCAAGCTCGCGGCCAGATCTTTGTACGGATGGACTAGACGCCGGGCTCGGCGAGGTGCATCATTCATGCATGAGGCTGGACACCCACTCCTACGCGGCAGTTGCAGGCGCTTTCGGGGGTCGTGGCGAGTCCGGCCTGAGGCGGATCGAGGTCGCGGTCGAGTCGGCCCGCTCGGCGGGCGCGGCGATGGTCGTCCTGCCCGAGTGCGCGCTCAGCGGATACCTGCGCGCCGACGGCAGCCACGCTGCGCCGATTGACCTCGACGGGCCCGAGATCGCGCGCCTCTGTGAGATCGCCGCCGACACCGTCGTCTGCGCCGGCTTCACCGAGCGCGCCCTCGGCCGCCCCTACTCCAGCGCGGTCTGCGTCAATGGCGACGGCGTGCTCGGCCACCACCGCAAGGTCCACCTGCCGCCGAGCGAGTGCGAAGCGTTCGCTCCGGGCGACGGCTTCGCCGCCTTCGACACCCCGGTCGGCCGGATCGGAATGCTGATCTGTTACGACAAGATCTTCCCCGAGGCAGCGCGCACGCTGGCCCTCGACGGCGCCGAGGCGATCGCGTCGCTCTCAGCCTGGCCGCTCGACCGGCGCGACCCGGCGCGGCGCATCACGGCCGACCGGCAGACCCGCCACTTCAACATGCTCGACGAAGCGCGCGCGATGGAGAACCAGGTCATCTGGGTCTCCTCCAACCTGACCGGCAAGATCGGTCCGATGCGCTTCATCGGCCAGGCGAAGGTCGTCGACCCCGAGGGGGCGGTGCTCGCGCGAACCGGCGGGCGTTCCGGGATCGCGGTAGCCGAGGTTTCGCCGCAGGCGGAGATCGCCACCTCGCGCGCCTGGATCGACCACCTCGGCGATCGGGCGACCGAGGCCTACCGCATCGACCGGCCGGGGCCCGAAGCGCCGCACCCCGGACTGCACGGCCCAGCCCCGGCAGCGCCGCCCGTCGCCGAGCCGGCGCCGGCCCTGCCCGCCGCCCCGACCCCGGCGCTGGCCTGAGCGCCGGCGCACGAGAGCCTTCGAGGAGCAGAACGCGCGCATGTGCGGAATCGCCGCCCAGTACGGAGCGACCGACGCCGACGTCGGCCGGCGGATGCTCGACCGGCTCGTCCACCGCGGCCCGGACGACGAGGGCGAAGCGGCCCTCGGCGGCGCCTGGCTCGGCCACCGCCGGCTCTCTATCGTCGACGTCGACGGCGGCCACCAACCGCTGACGGGCATCCGCGAGGAGCACTTCTTCGTCGGCAACGGCGAGATCTACAACCACGCCGCGCTGCGCGCGCGGCTCGGCGGCGACCGCTTTCGCACCGCATCGGACAACGAGGTCGCGCTGCACGTGGTCGAGCGCGACGGGCCGGAGGGCCTGGCCGAGCTGAACGGGATGTTCGCCTTCGCGATGGCGAGCGGCGCCGAGGACTTCCTCGCCGCCCGCGACCCGGTCGGGATCAAGCCGCTCTACTGGGCACAGCTCGACGAAGGCGCCGTCTTCGCCTCCGAGATGGCGGCCTTCGAGCCGCAGATCCGCAGCCGGATCGAGGTCTTCCCACCGGGCCACTACTGGACGGCGGAGACCGGGCTCGTCCAGTTCGCCCCGCCGGTGCCGAGCGCCCTGCGCCACACCGCGCCCAGCGACATCGCTCCCGAGGACGTGCCGGTCGACGCGTTGATGCGCACCCGCTGGGTCCTGGTCGACGCGATCGAGCGCCAGATGATGGGCGATGTTCCGGTCGGCGTCTTTCTCTCCGGCGGGCTCGACTCGAGCCTGGTCGCGGCGATCGCCGCGCGCTACCTGGCCCGCCACGGCGAGCCGCTCAAGACCTTCGCCGTCGGGCTGGAGGGCTCGCCCGACCTGCTCGCCGCCCGCCACGCGGCCGAGTTCCTCGAAACGGATCACCACGAGCGCGTCTACACCGCCGCCGAGGCGACCGCGAGCCTGCCCGACACGATCGCCTCGATCGAGGCATTCGACCCCTCCTTGGTGCGCAGCGCGGTCCCCAACTACATGCTGGCCGAGATGACCGCCGAGCACGTCAAGGTCGTGCTCACCGGCGAGGGCGCCGACGAGCTCTTCGCCGGCTACGAGTACATGCGCGAGTTCGACGACCCCGACCAGCTGCACGCCGAGTTGGTGCGCAGCGTCGAGGGGCTGCACAATCTCAACCTGCAGCGCTGCGATCGGGTGACGATGGCGCACGGCCTGGAGGCGCGCGTGCCGTTCCTCGACCGCGAGGTGATCGAGCACGGGCTGCGCCTGCCGGCCGCCTGGAAGCTGAGCGGCGGCGTCGCGCCGGAGAAGCAGATCCTGCGGGCGGCCTTCGACGGCTGGCTGCCCGACGACCTGCTGTGGCGCGACAAGTCCCAGTTCGGCGACGGCAGCGGCGCCGCCTCGGTGCTGACCGACGCCTTCGCGGAGTCGATCAGCGACGAGGAACTGGCGGCCGAGCGCGACGCGGTCACCCCACCCCTGCGCACCCACGAGGAGCTGGCCTACTTCCGCATCTTCCAGGAGCGCGTCGGGAACGTCCGCCCCGAGCGCACCCTGGGCCGCTTCGCCACCGCCTGAGCCACTGAGCCGGGCGGAGAACGAGCCGGGGCCGCCCGATGGCGACCCCGGCCTGGTGCATGGAGACGAACGCGGGAACCGCGAGCGGGTGGGACAAGACCCGCCTCCCTACGCCCGCCGGTGCCCGGGGTGGATTCCGCCGGGCGCCCGAACCAGTGCGGCGCCTAGCGGCCCTGCACCTCCAGAGTCCCGTCAAGCATGTGAATCAAGTTAGGACCACCTCCTTTCTCTGGTGATCCGATTGAAGCAAACCGGGTGGTCGTCGTCCACCCGGCGAAGCCCGGCCTCAGTACCCGGGACCGGTCTTGACCTGTTTGCGCTCCGACGGGTCCGCGCCGCCCTTGCGCTCCAGGGTCGCGCAGGCTTCTTCGATGTCGACGGCGAGGTGGTCGATGCGGGCTCGCGAGAGGGTCAACTTGACCAGCGCCCGCATGACTTTCACGTCTTCGGCGTTGGGCGGCATCGTGTAGGCGGGCAGCATCCAGCCGCGCTCGGCGGAGAGCTGCCACGAGATGTCGAACTCGTCGTAGGGCCGCTCGCCGGCGAGCTTGAAGGCGACCAGGGGAAGCTGCTCGGAATCAGCCCCGATCAGCTCGAAGTGGCCCATCGCCTCCAGCTTCTCGGCCAGCGCCTTTGCGTTGGTCTGCATCGCATTCATGATGTGGCGGTAGCCCTCGCGACCGAAACGGACCAGGTTGTAGTACTGGGCGAGGACCATCGCCGAACCGGTCGAGAAGTTGAGCGTGAAGGTGGCGTCGGTCTTGCCGAGGTAGTTCTCGTAGAAGACGAGGTCCTCGGCAAGGTCGGCCTTCTCGCGGAAGATCAGCCAGCCGATCCCCGGGTAGACGAGGCCGAACTTGTGCCCGGAGACGTTGATCGAGCGCACCTGCTCAAGCCGGAAGTCCCACTTGGTGTCCGGGTAGAGGAAGGGCCAGACGAAGCCGCCCGAGGCGGCGTCGACATGCAGCGGCACGTCCAGTTCGCGCTCCTTCTTCAGGCGCAGCAGCAGGTCGTTGATCCCGACGATGTCGTCCATGTGGCCGGTGAAGGTCGTGCCGAGCACGGCGGCGACGCCGATCGTGTTCTCGTCGACGTGCGGCTCCACGTCCTCGGGGCCGATCGTGTACTTGCCTTCCTGCAGCGGCACGATCCGCGGCTCGACGTCGAAGTAGCGGCAGAACTTGTCCCAGACGACGTGCACGTCGCCGCCGAAGACGAGGTTGGGCTTGTCGACGGGCTTGGAGGCCGCTTCGCGGCGCTCCTTCCATTTCCACTTCAGCGAGAGGGCGCCCAGCATGATCGCCTCCGACGAGCCCTGGGTGCGAGCGCCGGTGGTCTCACCGGGTGCGTTGAAGAGGTCGGCGAGCATGCGGATGCAGCGCTGCTCGATCTCGGCCGTGATCGGATACTCGGCGTGGTCGATGAAGTTGCGGTAGAGGTTCTCGGAGATGATCCGCTGAGCCTCCGGCTCCATCCAGGTGGTGACGAAGGTCGCCAGGTTTTTGTACGGCATGCCCTCCAGCATCAGTTCCTCGCCGACGAGGCGCATCGCGTCGACCGCGGACATGCCCCCCGGAGGGAAGCCGTGGTCTGGCGCGTCTTCGACCAGGAAGCGGTTGCCGTAGAGCAACTCAGCCTGTTCGGGGCTGTGGGGCTCCTTCGTCATCGGCGCTCACCAGGATCCATCTCTGGGCACCCTAGCGTCACCCCCCACCTCGCGCTAGGGTCTGCGTCGTGAACGCCAACGCGGCCGAAGAGATGGGACCGATCGACTACGTCGTGGTCGAGTGGCCGGGCCGCCAACCGAGCGGCGCGGCGGTGCCGCACCTGGTCGAGCTGGTCGACCGCGGCACGATCCGCATCCTCGACCTCGCCTTCGTCAGCAAGGATGGGGACGGCACGGTGGCCGCGATGGAGATCGCCGAGCTCGGCGACCAGGTGGAGGAGTTCGCGCTTTTCGCCGGGGCCGCATCGGGGCTGCTTGGCGACGAGGACTTGAACGAGGCCGCGGCCGCGCTGGAGCCGGGGACCAGCGCCGCGGTGCTGGTCTACGAGAACAGCTGGGCGGCGCCGTTCGCGAGCGCGGTTCGGCGCTCGGGTGGGCAGCTCGTCGCGAGCGGCCGAATCCCGATCGCGGAGCTCGAGGCGGCGCTTGACGCGGCCGAGTCGGAAGCCTGAAGCGAAAGGAGCAAGCGATGCCGGGACTACTTAGAGGAGTTGCACGGACGGCGGCGATCGCCGGCACCGCGACCGCGGTGAGCAATCGCGTCTCCCGCCGCCAGGGCGAGCGCTGGCAGGCGCAGGAAATGCGAGAAGCCCCGCAGCAGCAGCAGCAGCCGGTCGCGGCGCCACCGCCCGCGGCGCCGGTCGCTCCAGCGGGCGAGCAGTCGACGATCGAACAGCTGAAAGAGCTCGCCGCGCTCAAAGAGCAGGGCGTCCTCACCGACGAGGAGTTCGCCGCGCAGAAGGCAAAGCTCCTCGCCTGAGTCGCAGCACCATTTGAAACTGGCCAGCCAGCCAGTAGTATCGACGGGGAGTGAGCGAGGAGATCGATACCGCCCAGAAGCTCGAGCTCGACAAAGAGCGAGTGCTTGAGCGCGAGCACTGGATCGACGGTCCTCCCCACGAGCTGTTCGCGCAGATGCGCGAGCGCTGCCCGGTGCACTGGACGGGGGAGATTTCGGAAGTTCCAGGAGCGGCCGGCTTCTGGTCGGTGACCACCGCGGACGACGTGCACGCGGTGAGCCGCGACTGGCAGACCTATTCCTCCGAACTCGGCGGCGTGGTCGCGGTCGACGAGGTCTTCCCGATCGAGCTGGCGCGGGCGATGTTCATCGGCATGGACCCGCCCAAGCACGACCGCCTCAAGGCGCTCTTCCAGGCCGGCTTCACGCCGCGGCGGATCGCCGGTCACGAGCAGGCGATCCGCGAGATCGTCACCACGGTCCTGGACCGGTTGGAGGGTCGCGAGACCTGCGACCTGGTCACCGACGTCGCCCAGCCCGCCGTCTCACGGGTGATCGGCAGCTTCATGGGCATCCCCGAGGAGGACGACCGCGCCTGGGCGGAGCTGATGAACACAGCGCTCGCCGCCAGCGACCCCGACTACAGCCCCGACGGCCCCGAGACGATCGAAGCGACGATCCAGAAGGCGATCGAGCAGATCTTCGCGCGCTGCAGCACGATGATCGCCGAGCGTCGCGAGAACCCGACCGACGACCTGACCAGCGTGCTCGTGAACGCCGACGTAGACGGCGAGAAGCTCGAGGAGCACGAGATCGTGATGGGCTTCTTCCTGCTCGTCGCGGCCGGCAACGACAGCACCAAGGCGACCTACTGCAGCGGCATGCGGGCGCTGATCGAAGATCCCGAGCAGCGCCGGATCGTCGCCGAGGACCCCTCGCTCATCCCCGGCGTGGTCGAGGAGTCGCTGCGGATGTTCCCCGCCTTCGCCCACTTCCGGCGCACCGCCACCGAGGACACCGTCCTCAACGGAGCCGAGATCAAGCAGGGCGAGAAGGTGGTCATGTGGTACGCGTCCTCGAACCGCGACGCGACGCGCTACGAGAACCCCGACCGCTTCGACGTCCACCGCAACCCCGAGCACCAGGCCTTCGGCGCCGGCGGTCGCCACTTCTGCCTCGGCGCCGCCCTCGCGCGTCTGGAGTTGAAGATCCTGCTCGAGGAGACGCTGGCGCGCTACCCCGAGATGACCCTGGACGGCCGTCCGGCCTTCGTCGAGTCGGCCTTCCTCAACCAGCTCAAATCGCTGCCGGTCAAGCTGGGGCCTACGCCTCCCAGGCAATCTGCCCGGTGACCAATGCGATCGCCACAGCATGGGCGCGCGTGTGCGCGCCCAGCTTGGCCAGCGAGTTGTGAACGTGAGACTTGACCGTCTCGGGTGAGAGGAACAGGCGGTCCCCGATTTCACCGCTGTGGAGCCCCGAAGCGACCAACGTCATGACCTCGCGCTCGCGCTCGGTGAGCTGAAGGCGACCGCGCCCCTCTAAAACAACCGGAGCCCACGTCGCCTCGTGAGCCGGGGCGCTCTCATCCCCCTCGCCGGGTGGGATGAAGACAGACAGGTGACGTGCGGGCAACACGTTCGCTGTCGCGCTGAACTCGACCGAGATCGGCCCGCGGTCCGGGATGTACAGCTGGTACCAGCCCTCCGCCCCCCCGGCGGCCAAGAACGCCCTCCACTTTTCATCGAGCCTCCTGCGCTCGCCCGGAGGCGTGAACTCGTCCATCGTGTGCCAAGGGATCTCCGCCCGGGCGATCCCCAACAGGTCACACGCGGCGGCGTTGCCAGTCACCCAGCGTCGCTGGTCGTCGACGATCAGCATCGAGTGTGGCGATCGCTCAAATGCCCTCCAGAGACGCACCGATGCCTGCTGTGCGGACTCGTCATCGGCAAGAACTCGCGCGTTCTCGCCGTTGTCGGGCGGATCCGGGAAATTCACCGCGCTCTCCCTTGAACGTAGGCCACAGTCGTCTGGGACGGTCAAGCTTAGCGGCCATAGATTTGACTAGTAGAAGACCTTCGGCGCGAAATAACTTCGATATCCCCCAAACGGGTTAGCGAGGAGAGGCCAACGCGTGTCGCTGTGCGTTGTATTCGTGTGGTAATGGGGCTACCGTCGATCGGCTAGTCAGCTACGGACAACTAGTCCAATCCAAACCGGCAAAGGACCGGCGGGGACCCTGTGGCAACTACGACCAAAGCCGATGCGAACGGCTCGACGCACGAGCGGCTCGGGGCGGCTCCTCGCGTCCTGATAACGGATGATCGACCCGAGATGCTGCGGTTGGTCGATCATGCCCTCGGCGGGCGGTACCAGTGTGAGTTCGCGGGCACCGTCGCCGAGGCTCGGGAACAGCTCGCCACCTCCTCCTTCCAGCTCGCCCTGTGCGACATCCAGATGCTGGACGGGTCCGGGCTCGAGCTGGCCGAAGAAATCACCGAAGAGCACCCCGAGATCGCCGTCGTCCTGGTTACCGACAAAGACGATCCGGAGGTCGCGAAGAGGGCGTTTGGCCTCGGCAGCCATGGCGTCCACGGCTTCCTGGTCAAGCCGTTTTTGGCCGGGCAACTTCTGATCACGGCCATGAATGCGCTGCGACGGCGCGAACTCGAAATCTCCGAGCGAGAGCGCAGGATCAACCTCGAAGAGCGAAGGCTGGCGATCATCGACATGGCGCCGATGCCCATCTACGTCAAGGACAGTGCCTACCGCTACGTCTTCGCCAATGCGCAGGCGGATGACCTGGCGGGGCTGGAACCGGGTCAGCTCCTCGGCAAGACCGACGAGGAGATCATGGCCCCCGAGGCGATGACACAAACCCGTGGCGTCGATCGTGGGGTGCTCGAAGAGGGCACGACGTATAGGGCAGAAGACACGCTTGAGATCGCCGGCGTCGAGCGAGCCTTTCAAACGGTCAAGTTCCCGCTTTTCGACGAGAGTGGTCGAGCCACGGCGGTCTGCGGCATCTCGACCGATATCACCGCCCAGAAGGAGGCCCTGAGGCTGCGTGACGAGCTGGCGGTCGGCCAGCAGCGGGCAATCGACGAGCTGCGGCTGTCGCGCCAGGAGACGGTCGAACGACTGACCAAAGCGATCGAGCTTCACGACCTTTCCACCGGAAAGCACGTCAACCGCATGGCCAGGATCGCCGCCTTCCTGGGGACCCTGCTCGGCCTCGACCCCCATCGGGTCCGCCTGCTGCGGGTGGCGGCTCCGATGCATGACGTCGGCAAGATCGCCACCCCGGACGCAATCCTTCACAAGCCCGGCCCCCTGACGCTCGAGGAGCATGAGGACATGGAACGCCACACGACGGTCGGCCATGAGATCCTCGCCAACTCCAAGAGCGAGCTGCTCCGCATGGCGTCAGCTATCGCGCTGACGCACCACGAGCACTATGACGGCAGCGGTTACCCCCAAGGCCTTGCCGGAGAGGAGATCCCGCTCGAGGGCAGGATCGCCGCGCTCGCCGATGTTTTCGATGCGCTGCTCAGCGACCGTTACTACCGGTCCGCCCTTGCCGTCGACGAAGCCGTCGAGATCATCAACCGGGGTAGGGGCAGCCACTTCGATCCCCGGGTGGTCGATGCGCTGCTCGACCACCTCGACGAAGCCATCGCCTTGCGGTGCGAGCCGGACGAAGTGGTCAACCTGGACTGATTCGACCGCTACGGACGCCTGCTTGCCTACGCGATCCGGGGCGGAAGGCTCAACCTGAACCGCGCCCAGGTGCGCCGGGGGTGGGCCGAGGTCTACACCGGGGCCCCCTTCAAGCAGGTCCGTTCATTCCGGAATGCCCAGCGGAAGGCGCGCAAGGAAGACCGCAGTGTTTGGCGGCACGACGCCATGCTTCCACGATCCCCGCCTCAGAGCGGTGGATCTAGACTCGCGGTATGAGGTTGCGTCCTGCGGTGTTTGTTCTTGCCGGCCTCGCCGGGCTGCTCTACACAACGCGGTTGCGCCGCCGGATCCTCACCTGGGGAGCTACCGAGGAGGAGGCAGCATCGCGATTTCCGGGGGACGAGCTGCTCGAGGACGCCGATGGCGTCTCCACCCGGGCGATCGAGATCGACGCCTCTGCCGTCGACGTTTGGCCCTGGCTGGCGCAGATCGGTCCTTCGCCCCGCGGGGGTGCGTATACCTACGACTGGATCGAGAACCTGCTCCGTCTCGACATGCACAGTGTCGACCATGTCCTCCCGGAGTTCCAACACCCTCAGGTCGGCGAAGTGATCGGCCTCGGCGAGAACCGCATGCGCCTGGAGCGGGTCGAGCCCGAGCACGTGATCAGTTGGCGCTCGGAGGACGGCAACTGGGTCTGGACCTTTCTGCTCGCCGAGCGGAACGCCACGACGCGGCTGATCAGCCGCAACCGGTTTCGCCTCCCTACGCTCGGCTCACGCATCGGCATGCTGCCGATGGAGCCCGGTTCGTTGGTGATGGAGCGAAAGATGTTGCGAGGGATCAAGCAGCGCGCCGAGCGCCGAACTCCCCCGTGACGGGGTTGTCGAGCGAGTCCCCGGCCGTCCTCGGCTTGGTCGCCGGCTCCAGGATGGGAGGGCAACTCATCGTCGCGATTGTAGGTGTTAGGCCGACGCGGTCAGCCGATGGCAAGCGGTTGGGTCGTTTGTAGCATCGAGCGATTCGTGTCCGGCGCAAGGGGCCTCGACATAACCGCGACGATCGGCGGGCGCAACGTCTCGCGCGCCGAGGTCTTGGCATGGGAGGCACGCCGCGCGGCCAGGGTCTGCAAGAAGCTCGGCGTCAGTGCGCCGCTCGAGGATCTGGCCGCGCGGCGCTCGATGACGCCGACACCGACGCGGTCACCACCCAGGCGGACCCCGCGTTTCCGGTTCAGTGGATCGCCGTGGGCGGCACCGGCGGCGACGGCCCGCCCACCGGAGCGATCCGCCACCAATTTCACGACGAGCCGAGCGGCTTCGCGGCTCGCCTCACGGGCGAGTTCCCGGTGGCCACCCCACCCTGGCTGATCCGCGCGCACCAGTGGCACCTTGCCTGTGAGTTCTCCAACTGGATCGAGGCCGCGAGCGCCGCGTAACGCGATCGCCAAGAGCGGCTCGAGGAACCTCTTCCTAGTACGCGCCCCCGCCCACCAACGGCATGCGGGCGAAGAAGAAGAACCAGATCTCGAAGATGATCGCCGCCACGACGACGTTTGCGACGAGCATCCGCTCGACTGCGCTGAGCGGATGCGCGGGCTCGGCGAAATCTCCGCTGGCGTCCTCGTCGCGCATGCTGCGCAGCCACGACGCTCTTCGGCGCTTCTCGGGCGGAGCGCCGCTGAGGCGCTTGTAGCTCGCGTTGAGTGTGTTCAGGATCACGAGCAGCGCCAGCTCGATCGCCGCCAGGGCGACAAGGACGAGCACCACGGCGGTGAAGCTCAAGATTTGATCGGGGACGCGCGAGCCGATCCACAGCGCCAGCAGCGGCGCGCCGGTCCAGATGTTGATGATCTCCATCGCTTCCTCCGCTTTCTTCAACCCGACTCCTCCTCGCTTGCCTGCCGATCCGGCGAGGCGTGCCGGGGCGGGCGGTCGGTCGGTACCGGCCTCTTCGGCCGGAAATGTTCAGTCGTTGGTGGGGAGAACTGATGGCCGCCACTGGGGAGATTTGGTGTCCGCCAGCGGGGAGATCCGATGGCCGTCTATGGGGAGAATTTCATGGCCGCCGTCAGGCCTCGCCGGTTGCGAGGCTGACGCGATGCTCGGCCTCCGCGCTGACCGCTCGCTCCAGCTCCTCGAACGAGATCGGGCGCTTGGCGCCCAGCCACACCCAGGCGATCCCGGCGCTTCGCGGGACGAGCAGTAACCGGCAGCCGAGCGTTTCGGCCAGGCGCCTGAGATCCGAATCCCTGCCCTTTCCCACGGCGATCATGCCGATGTGCCAGGCCTGGAGGTCGTAGTCGAGCTCTGGAGATTCCGACGTCTGACCTGCCAACAGGCGTCGAACGGCCCTTTCGCGACGCCAGGCGTCCGGGTCGCGTTCCAAGCGCGCCACCTCGTCGTTGTACTCCGCCGAGACAACGCTCATCAGACGGTCGCCGTGCCGAGTCTGGATCTCCACCAAATAGGGCAGCGCCCCCGCGGGCAGGTCGGCGATCTCCGAGCTCACGAACTCGAAGCAGAGGGTCGTGGTCGCGTAATAGCCGCGCATCACATCCTCCAGCGCCACCCCGGCGCGCGCCAGCCGGCGGACCTGTGCCTTCACGGAGGGCGGCAACTGCGGAACCCAACTTGCTCCGTGCCCTATGACTTCTCCGATCAGTTCGACGAGCGCTCTCGCTGCGTCGCGCAGCCCGGCCATCTCTTCTGCGTCGCTGCTGGTCGCCAGCTCGATATTCAGGGCCGCGGTGACGATCGCCTCCTCGATCTCCGCCGTTCTGGCTTGCAGGTCTTGGAGCAGCCGCGTCCGCAGTGCCTCGAGCTGGTCCGATTCGCCTCCGTGGCCGTCCGTGCCGCCGCCGTTTACCGCACGCTCGCCCATCCTTCTGCTGTAAGCGAGCCCGGAAGGACCGCAATACGCAGAGACGGCCCGGAAAACCGGGCCGTCTCTGCGTCGCGAATCCAGATCTGGGGCCGGCCTCAGCGAAGCGCGCTGGCGCGGGCGACCCGCGCCCGCCGGTGGCTGGAGCGCTTGGCCTTGCGCTTGCTCCCACAGCGCACCTGCATCACCGTCCTGTTCTTGAACCGCTTGCCGTTTTGGCCGAGGCCGACGATGTTGGCGCGGTTGCGGCCTCGCTTCACGCAAATGTTGCGGCTGTTGACGATCAGTCCCTTCTTGCCGCCCTGCATCTTCAGGATCACCCTGGAGAGCGGGGCGTCGGGGGCGTCTTCGACCGTCGCGCGGATGCCGCCCCGCACGGAGTCGATCCTGGTCGCGACCTCTACGTCGACGAGGCCGTGCAGGTCGAAGACCATGTCGGGCAGCTTGTGGTTTGAGCTCCTGAGGCATACCGGGCCCTGGAGGGGTTCGTCCAGCAGCGGGGTCCAAGCCTTGACGTAGCCGTAGCGGGCCGCCTTGGGGCAGGCCTTGGCGGCGAACTGGACCCTGGTGCAGATCGTGCGGATGTGGCCCTGTTCGAGGAAGGCGCTCCTCGGCAGGCGGACAACCAGGCCCTTGATGTTGGCGTCGCCCTTCTTCGGGCTGTAGACGGCCTTCAGGCCCGGGTAGTTGCCTCGCCTCGTGCCTCCCTTGAGGTGCAGGCCGAGGTGGGGCTTGAAGCCCAGGTTCAGGCAGTTGGCCGCCTGGTAGCGGGTCGAGAGGTCGACCGGCTTGTCGTCGAAGGGGTTGATCTCGTCGAGGTAGCTCCCGAACAACGTCGCCTTCGTGCTCGATTCATCACAGCTTGTCGGGTTGAGGATGAAGTTTGGCCGGTCGACGTTGACCCTCAGGTCCCGCAACTTCAAGACGATCCCCTTGATGATGTGGGGGATCGGGTCTGAGTTGGCGCCGTCGACTTCGACTTCGGCCGTCTTCGGGTTGAGCGTCAGCGCCAGGCGCACCGCGACCGTGCCGGCGTCGAAGGGGCCGGCGATCGCCGGGGTGATCGCGATCACGCTCAATGGGTCCCCGTTGTAGGGGCCTCCCAGGTAAATCTTGCCCTTGACGTAGGTGAGGGCCGATCCGACTCCCGCCCCGGCAACGGTGTGGCCGATCTCAGAGCCAGCCGGGCAACTCGGGTCCGCGAGCTCCTGGCGGCCGGTCTTCTGCTTGGCAACCGCCACCGCGTAGGGGCCGCATTTCTCCACGCCCGCCAGGGAGCCGAGGACTCCCGGGGGCAGGACGGAGGAGAACTTGGTCATGTCCTGTTCTCCGTCTTCGCGGAGCAGGCGCATGTCGAAGGGGCGAAGCTCCCTGCGTTGTTGTTGATCGAGCCCGCTTCGAACTCGGGGTCGAAGGGGGGCACGCCGCCCGCGGGGCAGGCGCCTCCGTCCTTGCCCTTGGTGATGTCGAAGCTCGAGGTCGTGGTCACCGGTTCGTCCGGGTTGGCCCAGGACCAGAACTTCGCCTCGGTCGTGTATTTGCCGCAGGTCGCCGGGGTGACCAGAGCCGAACGCACTCCTTCCTTGAAGTGGAAGTTGAAGTGGCTGAAGGGCACCTGTGGGATGTTGTCGAGCGTCGCCACCAGCCGTCCGGTGGTCGGGTCGGGCTCGACCTTCATCGGCAGCGTGACCAATGCCCCGATGTCGGTGTTGCGCAGCACCAGGTAGAGCGCAATCAAGGAATCGAACGGGTTCTCCTTGCCAGGTTCGGTCGTCGTCGGGTCGTCCTGCTCGGCCAGGTAGACCGAACCTTCAACCCGCTCGTCGACCAGCGGGGATTCCAGGCTCAGCGTGCCGATCTTAGAATCGTTCGGGCAGCCCTCGCCGGGCGCGGAATGGAGCGACTCGCGCGCATAGTCAGCCGGCGTGCAGACAGCCAGTCCTTCGCCCACCGAAGGGTTGATCGTCACGCCCGCGGGCAGGGTCACCTGGGCCTTCTTTGCCTGGGTTTCCTCCAGGCCGGTCGGATTGACCAGGCCTTCGTCGTTGAAGTCGACGTTGAAGTCCAGGCCGGTCCCCGTCTCCGCCGAATCGGCGCTCGGCGCCGATTCGACTGTCGGGTTGAGCTCGAGTTTGCCGCAGCCCGTCTGCCCGAGCGGGTTGGGTGGCGTCGCCTTGTCGAGCGTGGCGATGGTTTCGCGCAGCCATACCCCCGGTTCGTTCCAGGAGTCGAATTCCAGGCCTGCCGTGAGCTGCCCGGTGCAGCTGCCCGGCGAGGTCAGGAAGGGCTTGACCGCCGCGTTGGACGGGCAGGCGGTCGGCGAGCCGACCAACGTCAGCTCCAGTTCGCCGTTGGTGACGGCGATGTCCTGCAGATTGGTGATCGCACACGGCCCGCGAGATAGATCGTGGCTCGGGTCCGCGGGCACGCCCCACAGTTCCAGCGTCCCGCCGAAGATCGGAACTGCCTGTGGGAAGTCGGCGATCGTCCCCACGACGTTGTTCACGCTGCCCGGCTTCACCCCGATATCGATCGTGACAAGGACACCCAAGACGTCAAAACCAAGCCGCACCGGCACGCCGGGGGGCGGCTCGAGGTTGTATACCGGGAGCGGCGCCAACACACCAAGCCCTGGAGGGGCCAACAGCTGGGGAGCCATGAGCCCCACCGCCGTGTTGTCGTCGCAGAGTGGAAACGGGAACCCGCCCACCAGTTCCGACGCGAGGAAATCGGCTGACGAGCACCTCGGCATTACCGTCGCATTGCCGAGGAAGCCCGGTGGCATTTCGGTGACGAGGTCCTTCAGCTGACCGTCGACGCGAAACGGCGGGGAAAAGGTTCCCGTCAAGCTGCTGTTCAGCTGCAGGGAGGTGGTTACCGAGTATGGATGCGAGCCGGCCTGGGTCTGGCGGCTGCGATCCTGCTTGTTGAAGGTCAAGTAGGTTTCGTGGAGGCCAAAGTCGGCGTTCGCCGAAGCAGCCAATGCCGCCGACACGAGCAGCGCCGCGCCAAGCATCAGCGTGGCCTTTAGCCTGCGTGGGGCAAACCAGTTCATCTTCGCGGTCTCCTTTTTGGCTGAAGAGGTCGTCGCGGGGCGCGTAACGTGGGAGCTCCTCATCGCTTCGCCCTCCGGTTGGCGCGCCTACAGCGCCTAGCCTGCTTGCTGAGCCCTCTGGCGCGCTTGGCGAAACGGGCGGAGCGATTGCGCAGCAGCTTCGCCTTGCGCGTGGACTGCAGGTGCCTTGCCCTGCGGCGCAGGTGCTTCGCGCGGCGGCTCAAACTCGCCGCCCGCTTCCCACGCGCGCCACAGTTGCGGACGCTACGCGGGGTCGGGTTGCCAGCGCCTTTGAAGCTGGCGCTCGCCGGCTTGGAGGCACTCGGCGCCGCCGGCACGCTTTGGCAAGCGTCGCCGATGCAGGTCGGTGGGCCGGGCGGCGGTGGGGGAAGCCGCCACCTTCGCGTGCATCGTAGATATCGATCAGGCCTGGGATCTTTGGGAACCAGGCTGCTTTCGGTGGAGAAGAACACATCTCGTCCGCCCGGAGTCGCGTCGACGAACTCCGACTTCTTCCTGCCCTTGCCCGAGGAGATCAGACTGAGGCAGCCTCCGGCGTCGGCGCAGTGGCCCACCCCTTGGGCCTCCCACTCATAGACATCCTGCTGGCCGTTGGTGTCCTGCGGCACCAAGGCGTCAAAAGCGTTGAAGAACAGGCGTCCGCCGTCGTCGGAGAGATTGCGCGGGGTGTAGGTGATCTGCCTGGCGGTGGTCAACCAGGCGGCCGTCCAAATCCGCCGCGGACCGTTCGTAACGGGTTCATCTTCTCTTGCACCGAATGCCTGCTGTAGCGGCTGCCCAAGCGGCCGTGCGCCGCTCGGCTTGCAGGAAACGCACTGCAGCTCGTCGGAGTTTGCGTCGTAGACGTAAACCTCGACGACCGCTTCGCCGTTGGCCGCATCGTGATTGTCGTATCCGGTCAGGCTGGCCACCGACTGGAACGCCGCGACACTGCCGTCGGGCGATACGCGGGACGCACGGAGGAGGGGAGAGGTAGCAGCAGCGCTGGGGCCAGCAAACCCTTCGCCTCCCATATCCAGAGGCGCGAGAGACGCGATCATCTTGGTCGAGCCTTCGTCATAGAGAAAGAGTTTCGATCCGGTGGCCGCGCCGAGGCCGACGACGAAGTAGATCTTGCTCAGGTCGTCGCTCGCTCCCATCACCCCTTCAACGCTGCTAGCGATCAGGCTCGCGCTTTCACTCGCCAAGTCGAACAGGTAGAGACTTCCGTTGATCGTGAACAGCGCTTTGGAGCCATCGGTTGCGGCCGTCCAATATTCGGCTTCCGCGGTGGACACGGTTTCCGACACCGGGACGGTGGTTGTACCGTTCACCCGGACATATATCTTGCCTGCGCCGGTCCAGACTGCCTTGGGCCTCGGTCCAATAGATCCGTTTACCGTCAGCTGAAATTGCATTGGATAGATTGTCGTGTTCGTTGACGAGCTGGTTAGCGAGCCCGCTGCCCGAGCCAGACCAGGCGGTGCTGGCAGTTCCGTTGGGCAAGACACTCACCAGGTGCAGTTCTCCGCCTGAGTAATCATAAAGCTGTCGCTTGTTGCCCGCGGCCGCATTCGGGGTATAGGCTCCCCGGATGCTGAAGAGGGAGTGGCCCCCGGTCACGGAATGTCCCTCGACCAGCATTTCGTGGCCCAATTCGTTACTGCTCGAGGTCGGTGCTTCGGTCCACAGCGGCCGATAGTCGTCCGTCTGGTTCTCGCGCTTGTAGAGGTTTACTTCGCCTTTCACCGCATCGGTGGTGAGGGGTGGGCTGGCGTCGTCGGTGATCCAGGCTGTACCCAGGTCTTCGGTGAATGCTCTGAACTGGACATTGAGGTCCCATTCGACCTTGAATGGGAAGGTCAAGACCCCGGCGTGGTACGGGTTCAGGCCGTGCGTGGACCAGCCCGTGGGACCGCGGGTCGCCAGGTATTGGTTGGAATAGGCGTTCCCCACAGCGTCGCCAAATGCTTTGTACGACGAGTAGGTGAATTTTTCGCCGTTCGGCGACGCTGCCTGGAACTCCGTGCGCAGACAGAAACTGCTACAGAGGGTAGTTATGTCACCCCCACCTTTGTCGACCGGCGAGACCATCTCGTAGGCGCGGCAGTCCGGCAGGTTGGCGCTTGCGCCGACTCGGTTGGACTGGTTGGCGCAATCGGTGTCCTGCGGTTCGCGTGTATAGGTCGTGAAGATATGGTCGGCGCCTTCGGTCGTCCCGTTGGCGTTGGTGGCTATGACGCGGTAGTGGTAGGTGGCCCCTTCGGCCAAGCCTTCGAGGAAGTGGCTGAGCTCATGCACGGAGCTGTCGGAGCCGACTGCTCCTTCGGTGCTGTTGCCGTAGGCGGCCGTTGCGCCCCACTGGATGCGATAATCGGTGGCAGCGCCTTCAGGGTTTATCTGGGCCTTCAAGGTCGCTTCGGTGCGGTCCACATCCTGAGACCAACTGGCGAGGAGGACGGGGCCGGCGGTCTGCGCGGTGAGCGGATCGCCGCTGACGTCTCCAGTCGGATACGTCGCCGTGACGCGATAGGCGTAGGTTGAGCCCGCGTGCAGTTCCGAGAGGTCGGCTTCAACCGCGACCGGACTGGTGCCGGTGATCCCCCCTGGACCCGGTACACAGGGCGCGCTGTTGGGATACTGCTGGACTTGTTCGTCGGGGCTTTTTTGCGGTCCCCATTCGAAGACGCATTCGGCGAGCGTTGCGCCGTCGGGATTGACTGTCCCGTGCAGGGTCGCCTCGGTGTCGGTCAGGCCGGTAGCGGCTTCGGTGGTGACCGTGTCGGGCGTGGTGAAGTTCTGGTTGGAGCCTTCGACCGTCGCGTTGGGGTTGGCGGCGAAGAGGCGGTAGTGGTACTGGGTGCCCTGCGGGATCAGCCCACTGATGTCGGCATGCACGGCGACGGGGGTCGTGCCGGCGCCGATTTCGGCCGGGGTCTCGGCGCAGGGGGTCGTGTCGGTGTAGGGGGTCGAGCCCGCGGGGTGGCCCCATTCGAAGAAGCATTCGTCCAGTTCGACCCCGTCGGGGTTGACCGTGCCGGCGAGGGTGGCCCGCACACCGGTGTTGGAGGAGGGCGGTTCGGTGACGACGTCGGGGATCACCTTGGCCGCGCCGTAGACCTCGACGTTTTCGGTCGATGAGCGCGAGACGTAGACCTCTTCGGAGGCGCCGTTGGCGGCGACGCCTTCGGCGGTGGAGCCGGGCTTGAAGGAGGAGACGAGCGTCGCTTCGGTCGCGCCGGAGGCGTCGTACTCGTCGATCGCGGAAGAGCCGCCGGTGTTGCGGGCCGAGAAGACATGGCCGTTGCTCGGGTCCACGGAGACGGTCGAGGCGCCGCTGGCGATCGTGTACTTGACTTCGCCGGTGGCGGCGTCGAGTTTCAGCAGTTCGCCGTTGTAGCGGTCGACGAAGAGGAAGCCTGCGGTGGCGCCCGTGCCGGCGGCCATGGTGCAGGGGTTGGCGGCGGTCGTGTAGGTGGCGCTGTTGTCGCCGTTGACCGGCGGGTTGGCGGCCGGTTCGTAGACATGGACGCCGTGGCTGTAGTCGCCGACGTAGACGTTGCCCGAGCCGTCGACGGCGACGCCGCAGGTTTCGCCCAGCGCCCCGCCGGAGTATTCGGTCAGCTGGCCTTTGTATTCGCCTTCGGAGCTGAAGATGTCGACGCGGTGCGCGGAGCCGCCGGCGACGTAGATGTCGCCGTCGGTGGCTGTGCCCGATTCGTCGATCGCGATCTGGGATTCCTTGCGGTTGGAGGGGATCGAGAGGCCGACCTGGGGGGTTTCATCGCCCGAGCCTTCGCCGTCGATCGCGTTTGAGCCCAGGGCGGAGAAGTTCGAGGCGCTGCCGTCGGCGTTGTAGCGATAGAGCGTGTCTTCGGTCGCGTCGAGGACGTAGACCTCGTTCGTCGACTGATCGACGGCGATGCCGCGGTCGGCGGGGAAGCTCGGCTGCGCGGAGGAGCCGAAGGTTTCCTGCAGGAAGCGGGTCGTGGAACCCGAGGCGGGAATCGCGGCGAGGACCAGGGCGAGAGCGCCCGCGATGGCGCAGAGCGGCAGGGCCACGCGCCTGGCTGAGGACGTACGTGTCCCTGTGGCGTCGGGCGAGGAACCACGGGTGGCGTTCGCTCCACGGAAGAAGCGGCCGAGGCCGGTGGCCTGGCGCTGGTTCGATCCCGCAGACGATGCCTTCGCGTGGCGTCTCACGTAGTTCTCTCCTTGTCCCTGGAGCCGTTCCCTCGGCTCCGTTTCCCTGTTGCGTTCCCTGCGGTGCTGCCCTGCCCGTCCCTGGGATCGCAGATGGCGACCTTTGGGTACCGGCGTGTCAGCAGAATAGGGAACAGCAGTGTGTACGTCAAGTACTAGATTGGTATGCAGCCCGCAAAGGGCTTAGCAGAGGCGTTTACGGCGGGTAAGAATTTGGGCGGCGCGGCGATTTGGGACACGGTGGCTACGTGATCGGGAGGCGTAAACCCAACGCGGGTGGCACCGTGGACACCCGGCTGGTGCGACTCCGCGACTCGCCAGGCTCAATCGCGCAGCGAGGCGGCTGCCTCCTGCAGCGCTCGGCCCGCGGCGGGGGCCAGCGCGCCGAGCTCCTCGCTGGCCAGGGCGACCTCGTTCGCGATTTCTAGATCGCGAACGAGGCGCTCGATCGGGAACCCGCGGCTGCCGAGAATCTCGGCCAGCCATGCCACCTGCTCGATCAGCTTCACGGTTTCATCCCTGGCGTCCTGGATCGCCCAGGCGAGGATGTACTGGTTGTCGTGCAGGCACCACTCGATTCCCGCTTGCCCGTAGCGCTCGCCCTCATCCGGGAACTCGGCGCGGTAGCGGACGCAGACCTCCCGCGCCAGTGGGCGCAGGCCGATCGGGGTGCCGTCGGAGTGGTGGGCCTCGGCCGGTGGAGTCGCGCCGCTGGGGGGCTCGGGACGGCTCATTCGGCGACCACCTCGTAGGTGTGCAGGTGTTCGAGCTGCTCGAGCTTGATCGCCTGGCTGAGCGAGTCCGGGATCCGCTCATGTGACTCGCGGTGATCGTCGCTCTTCATATAGGCCTTGAAGCAATCGCGGTCCCGCCAGCGGCTGATCATCATGATCTCGCCCGCGTCATGGTCCGATTGCCAGACCTCGATGCCGCGAAAGCCCTCGTGGCTTTCGACCCTGCCGAGTCGTGAGCGGAAGGCCGCGACGAGCTCGGCCGCCCGGGCGGGCGCCACGCGCAAACGGGAGACCGAGACGTACATCGCATCAGCCCCCGGCGGTGGCTACCTGGTTGCGGCCGTCACGCTTTGCCTGGTAGAGGGCCTGATCGATCGAGAGGCTCGTCCGGCGGGGGTCCGCGGCGAGGTCGGCGACGCCGATGCTCACGGTCACGGCGGGGTCGGCCAGATCGGCTTCGACCTCGGCCCTGATCCGCTCGGCGACGGTGGTCGCATCGCCGGTGCCCATGCCGGGCAGCAGGACGACGAACTCGTCACCGCCGAAGCGGGCGCCGAAGTCAGAGGGGCGGATGCATTTGAGGATCGCCCGTCCGACGGCGACGAGGGCCTCGTCGCCGACCTCGTGACCGTAGGTGTCGTTGATCGCCTTGAACTCGTCGACATCCAGCATCAGCGCCGAACCGCCTTGCGCCTCGCCCTCGAACACCTCGATCATCCGGTCGTCGTAGGCGCGGCGGTTCCACAGCCCGGTCAGCCCGTCGCGGAAGGCCAGCGCCTCCAGCTCGAAGGCCCGGCGGGACGCTTCGCGGGCGGTATCGGCGGCCGCGAGAGCCGTGACCGCGAAGGAGCCGGCGACCGAATCGGCGTCGTCGCCGGCTCGCCTCGAGCGGGCGTGGTACGGCGGTATGCGGGCGGCAAGGGCGGCGTCGACACTGGGGCCCTGACGCGGTCGGTCGATCATCGACGTGACGACCTCGACGACCTCCTCGCAGCCCGCGACGACCGGCACGTCGAGCCCGACCTGGGCCGCCCTGCCGACCGCTCTTCCGCCGACGAACACGGCGGGCGGCTGCTCCAGCTTCACCACCTCCTCGATCTCCGAGACAAGCGTCGGCACGTTCAGCCACATGCTCACGGTCATCCCCAGCAGTGCCGGGCGATGGACCTCGCACGCCTCCAGGAGAGACGCCAGCGGGACATCGGGCCCGAGGTAGCGGACGTCGAAACCGGCGCCCTCGAGTGTGTCGGCAATCATCCGCAGGCCGAGGACGTGTTGCTCCCCCTGGACGGCGGCGAGCATCACGCGCTGGCGCGAGCGCAGTTCGCCATGCAGGAGGGTGGGGAAGAGCCGCGCCATCACGCCCTGGCTGATCGCCGTGGCCAGGTGCTCGCCGGCGATCGAGACTTCTCCCGACTGCCAGCGATCGCCGATCCGGACCATCGCGGGGGCGATCACCCCCGAGTAGACCTCTTCCACGCTCAGCCCGTTGTCGAGAGCGCCCCTGACGACCGTCTCCGCGCGCGCCGCGATGCCTTCCGCGAGGGCCCCCTCGAACTCCTCCACGTACTGGAGGCCGGCCCCGCCCTCCAGACCCGCCGAAAAATTGTGGGAATCGTCACTACCGATAGATTTCCAGAGTACCGCTGTGTGTGGCGCCTGTGTCATGGCGGCTTTTCGCAGCCCGCGGCGCGAGGCGAGCCCAGAGGCCCAGCCCAAGTCTCTTCCAAGCTTTCGGCTCACAGACAAGCCAGTTCTCCACGCGCAGGCCACGGACGCAGGCGAAGTGCCGTGCGTTGGCGACTAAGCTGCCGTTGCATGACGGCGCGGGCGGCAGGGTGCGGGAAACGCCAATCGTGGGTTCACCGGCCCGCCCACGTCTGTGCGGTCAGTGCCCTGGCGTTCGCTGTGGGCTTCGGCGCCTTCGGCCTGACAACCCCCAGCCAGGCCCGAGCCCCGAAGCGCGCCGCGGCATCTGCACACGCTGCTCTCGCCCCGGCCACCGCAGCTGCACTGCCGGTCGCGTCGACGGTGCGCACCGCAGCGCCAAACGACCGCAGCGCCTCCGCCTCGATCGTCAAGAGCGGGAACCTGGCCCGCGACTGTGTCGGCCAGGCGGAACTGACCGGTTCGCGGGCGATCCGTTTTGTCGTCTGGTGCTCTGTCCAGAGCGGCAGGTTCAGCTTCGACATACAGCGCGGCAAGGGAGGCCGTCAGAATCCCATTGCCCCGATCCTCGCCTTCACGCCCCGCCCCAAGGTGACCGGGGTCGGAGCGCAAGGCGCCGCCAGCTGCCACCTGGGACCCCGGAAGCTGCGCTGTCGCGGCCACAAGACCGCCCAGGTAACCGTGCGCGGCCGTCTTGTCGTGCCGGCAGGGACCAGATGCGCGGTGCCAGTGAGAATCGAGAGCGCGGACGTCACCTCAGGCGGGCAGCCGATCGGCTGCCCGGGCAGAGGAGCGGGAAGAGCCGACTTCGAGCACTCCTATATGCGCAGCTTTCGTGCCCAGTTTGGGTTGCTCGCAAATCTGCATGGCGATCGTGCCGCGATCAGGCGACGCATCGACCGAGCGGTGCGCAGCTGGCGACGGGGCGAGCCGGTGGCGAGGGTGACCGCCTCGGAAATCGGTATGCCGCTGCTCCCCTTCGAGCAGCGCAAGCTCGAATTCAGGGGCAGGTTCCTGGAAAGGAACGTCGATGCACTCGAACGCTGGCTCGCGCACCGATCCACCGACACCTTCGCGGGCTATGAACTCGTCGACCGCTGGCAGCCGATCCTCTACGTCGGGTTCACCGGCGACCAGGAGGCGCAGCTGGCTGCTTTCAAAACGGCGGAGAAGCTCGTTGCCCCCGGCCGGGTGAGGCCATTCCCGCGCCAACCTCTCTACGCCGAAAGGCAGCTGTGGGACCTGGGTGAAGAGATCATCGAATCGGGCGACTCCGAGTTGAGCACGCTCGTCAATTCGGTCGGAGTCGCGACCCTTGCGAACAAGGTCGAAGTCGGAACCAAGCACGTCGACGAGCTCAAGCGGCTGCTGGCGGAACGCTTCGGCTCCGACGCCCCCTTCCTCGTCGTTTTCGAACGGCCGGGGATGCTCCTATAGCGCGATGAACCCGGACGCCCTCCGGCGTCGCTTCGGTTGGGTACGTGCCGTCACGCGACAAGAACCTCCGGGCCGTGCCTGGCGCCGAGTTGCCGCGCAACCTCGGCGATCACCATGGTGACGGTTCGCAAGCGGGTCAGGCCGTGGGCGCTGCGGGCGGGGCGCCTTCGCAGAGCTTGTAGCCGACGCCCCGGCAGTTGACGACTAAACCCGCGGCGCCGGCGTGGCGGAGCTTGCAGCGCAGTCTGCTTATGTGGCTGTCGATCGTGCGGTTGCAGATCTGGGGCTCGGAGCCCCGCACCTCACGGGCCAGCTCCTGCTTGGCGACGACCCGCTGGGGTCGCGGGCGAGAAGAGCCAGGACGTCGTACTGGTGCCGAACTGCTGGCGGGTGTAATTGCGACGCACCCTGATGCGACCTGCCTGCCAGTCGACGTCCTGCCAGCGCAAGGCGATCAGCTCACCCTGGCGCAAACCGGTCATCGTCGCGACGAGATAGAGCACGTGCTCGGTCGGGCCGAGGTAGTCGTCGATGACCGCCCGCAACAAGGCCTCCACCTCCTCGAGCTCCAGGTAGCGGATGTCGGCGTCGACCTCCGGCGCCCGCGGCCGGTCGACGGCCGCGACCGGGTTCGACTGAAGCCATCCCCGCTTGACCGCGAAGGCAAACAGCCCGTGCATGAAGATCAGCTGGTTGGTGACGGTCTTCGTTGCGAGGCCGTCGCGTTTTTTCGCGCCGATGTAGCGGCGCAGCTGGTCGGCGTCGATCCGCTCGAGCGGCCGCTCGCCGAAGAACGGCACCGCGTGGGCGCGCAGGATCGAGCGGTAGTCGCCGAGCGTGGACGGCTTGTGTTCCAGCACGTGCTCCAGCTGCTCTACATATATGTCGCCGGCCGTCTCGATCGTCAGCCCGGTGCGGACGATCGTGCGCTCGGACTCCACGCGTCGCTGCAACTCGCGCTCGGCCTGTGTCCTCGTCAGCCCTTCGCGGCTGCCGCGCTGGCGCTTCGGGCCGATCTTGCGCTTCACCCGGCGCCCGCCCGAGTACCACTTGCCGTACCAGTTCTCCTCACCGGTGGCGTCGCGGCGCACGAAAAGGGAGCCGCTGCCGTAGGAGCGGCGACTCACGGGTAGCCTCCCCTCGCCCCCACGCTGCGGCCGTCCTGCGTCGACTCCAGGGTCTCCACCCACTCCGCGATCGACTCGGCTCGGTAGCGGCGGTAGCGGCCGAGCGTCACCGTCGGTATCCGCCCGTTGCGCGACTGTTCGTAGACCCATGTCTTGGGCACGCCGAGAATCCGAGCCACCTGGTCGGCGGTGAGGAGCGATCCCTCCATGCCGCCAAGACGGCCGATGGCTCGAATTCGTCCCACCCTGGCGAGCCGAGCAGGTCGCGGTGCGTGCAGAGAATGGGACCCTATTGGGACCCTGAGTCGCGGCCGGAACGTCTTGAGGGCGCAAAAAAGGCCCCGTTTCCGGGGCCTTTTCCTATAGCGGGGGCAGGATTCGAACCTGCGACCTTCGGGTTATGAGCCCGACGAGCTACCTGGCTGCTCCACCCCGCGGCGGTCTGGCAATGCTAGCAACGCTGGGCTCTCTCTAAAGTGCCGCAGCCCGATGAACGAGAACGCTCAACGAGTCGCGGTGATTGATGTCGGCAGCAACTCGACCCGGCTGCTGATCGCCGATGTCGACGGCGACGTCGCCGTGGTCGAGCGGCTCAGCCGCGTCACCCGGCTCGGTCGCGGCGTCGACCTCTCCGGCCAGCTCGCCGACGAGGCGATGGAGTCGGCCTGCGCGGCGATCGGCGATTACGTCGCGCTCTGCGACGAGCGCCAGGTCGCGCGCACGGTCGCGATCGCGACCAGCGCCGTGCGCGACGCCTCCAACGGCAGCGCCTTCGTCGCCGAGCTGCGCGAGCGCTTCGCTCTCTCCGCCCGCGTCCTCGACGGCGGCGAGGAGGCGCGCCTCACCTACCGCGGCGCCACCGCCGAGCGCCCACCCGATTCGCCGACCCTCGTGATCGACATCGGCGGCGGCTCGACCGAGATGATCGTCGGCACCGGGACCGAGATCGCCTTCCACGCCTCGCTGCAGGCCGGCGTCGTCCGCCACACCGAGCGCCACGTCTCCGGCGACCCGCCGACCGTGGGCGAGCTGGAGGCCCTGGCCGGAGACGTCAGGTCGTTGATCGCCGCCGCCCGCGAGGACGGCGGGCCCGTCGAGGCGACGGAGGGCATCGCGGTCGCCGGCACGCCCACCTCGCTCGCCGCGGTCGAGCTCGGCCTTGAGCCATACGACCCGGCCCGCGTGCACGGGCACGTCCTCTCGATCGAGACGATCCAGCGCGAGCTCTCGCGCTTCGCCTCCGCCCCGCTGGCCGAGCGCGCGGCGATCCCCGGCCTGCACCCCGACCGCGCCCCGACGATCATCGCCGGCTGCGTGGTCCTGATCGAGGCGATGCGCGCCTTCGATCTCGACCGGATCCGGGTCTCCGAGCACGACATCCTCTACGGGATGGCGCTCGAGGCCGCCCGCTAGCCGCTCCCCCGCGCCCTGCGCAGACGCCGTGGGCATGAACACTGCCGGGTCAATCCCGTGTGACCCGGTGTACAGACGAGTTTTCGGCACCCGTCCAGTTGGGTAAACGTGTCGATCGAAGCCCAAAAACTTGGTAAAGTGCTTCTACCGAATTGTCAGTAGCAGGATATCCAGCTCCTAGACATTCCGGATAGGCGAGCGCATACTCGTCACATCGGGGAGGAGGTGAAGACGAGAGTCTCCATCACTGAACCGGTCATAGGGTTCGGACGATTGCCGCATCATGGCGCCTCCCGCCGTCTGGGCCCAACGAATAAAGAACCGGCCCCCGAAGACGTACCCCTGCCCGTCCTGGGGGGCCAACTTGAATCGGTCGCCAGCGATGGCGGCCGATTCTCGTTTGCGCCCGGGTTGGCGCCAACCTGGCTGGCCAGCCAGGTTCGGCTCTATCAAGCCAGATTCGACTTGCGCGGGTAGACGACCTCGGGGTCGGTGAGGACGTTGACGAGGGTCGGCTTGCCGGACTCGAAGGCCCGCTCCAACGCCGGCCGGAGCTCGCTCGGCTCGCGCACCAGGACCCCGTCGCAGCCGAGCGCCTCGACGACCTTCTCGTAGCGAGTCTCCGGCCGCAGCTCGGCCGCGACCGAGTAGCCGTAGAGGAATTTCATCGGGTGATGCTCGAGCGCCCAGATGCCGTTGTTGCCCATCACACCGACCACAGGCAGACCGTGACGCGCCAAAGTGTCGAACTCCATGCCCGCGAAGCCGAATGCGCCATCGCCGAGCAGAAGGCAGACCTGGCGCTCCGGATGGGCGAGCTTGGCGCCGATCGCCTGGCCGGGGCCGGCGCCGAGGCAGCCGAACGGGCCCGGGTCCATCCAGCAGCCCGCCTCGTAGGTGTCGATGAAGCGGCCGGCGTAGGAGACGAAGTCGCCGCCGTCGCCGATCACGATCGCATCGCGATCGAGCACCTCCCCCAGCTCCCTGTAGACGCGAACCGGGTGCAGGGGCGACCTTTCGTCGTTCAGCTCGGCCGCCTCGGCGGCGCGCTTCTCGGCCTCCACCTCGCGCAGCTGCGCCAGCCAGGCGTCGGTGCGGCCGCGTCCCGCGCCGAGCGACTCACGAATCGCCGCCAGCGTCACCGCCACGTCGCCGACCAGGTCGACCCGCGGGGCACGGTTGGCGCTCAGCGCGTTCGGCGCCGGGTCGAGGCGGATCAGCTCGGTCTGCTCGCCGAAGCTGGCGCCGAAGCCGAGCCGGAAGTCGATCGGCACCCCGATCACGAGCGCCACGTCGGCCCCCTGCAGGCCGGCCCCGCGCGCCCGGCTGAAGGCCAGCTCGTGATCGGCCGGCAGGCAACCGCGGGCGAGGCCGTTGAGGAAGACGGGGATCCCGAGCGCCTCCGCCAGCGCCCGCAGCTCGTCCTCGCCGTGACCCCAATAGAGGCCGGTCCCGGCCATGATCGCCGGCCGCTCGGCGCCTTCGAGCAGCCCCACGGCCTCCTCGACCCCCTCCGCGGGCCGCACCGCCGCGGCGGCGACGGGCGGGACATCCGCCTCGCCCTCACTGAAGATCACGTCGAGCGGGTAGTCGACGAAGGTGGGCCCGTAGGGGGCGCTCAAAGCCAGATCGAGCGCCGCCGCGGTCCGCGCCCCGATCGCGCCGGGGTCCTTGACCGTCTCGGCCGACTTGACCAGCGGCTCGACGAACGGAAGGTGATCGATCTCCTGCAGCGAGCCCGACCCCCAGCGCATCTCCGGCGCCCGCCCGCCGAGCACGCAGACGGGCGAGCTGTTGGCCTGGGCGCCGGCGATCGCGCTGAGCCCGTTGGTCACGCCCGGCCCGGCGGTGAGCGCCGCCACGCCGGCCCGACGCGTCGCCTTCGCGAAGCCCTCCGCCGCGAACGCCGCGGTCTGCTCGTGGCGCACGTCGACGATCTCGATCCCCTCCGCTTTGCAACCGTCGTAGATCGAGAAGAGATGGCCGCCGGAGAGTGTGAAGAGGTGCGTCACGCCACGCGACTTGAGCGCCCTGGCAACGATCCTCCCGCCGTGCTCAGACATTGGAAAAGCCTATCGGCGTGGATACGATCGCCGATGCCCGGGTGGCGAAACTGGCAAAAGCGGCGCACTTAAAATGCGCTGCCCCTTCGGGGGCTTGCGGGTTCGAGTCCCGCCCCGGGCATCGCTTACGCCTCCGCGTACAACCCAGGCGCCTTCCCGGACAGGTTCGGACGCCTAAATGCCGGGTAAATGTTTGTACAGAGCGCAACTATCGCGCTGTTACGGTGTCTCTACTTACGAAGACGACGCCATTCGCAACGCCTTTCCCTGGAGGAGTGAAGCTTGGAGGCATCGGCTCTAACCCACGCCAGTCAGCGCGGACTTCTCGCCCGCCGCTCCCCCTTGCTGAAACTGCAGGGGGACGAAAAGCTGATCGCGATGGCGCGCAACGGCAACGCCGGCGCCTTCGAGACGATCGTCGACCGCTATCAGGCGCGGCTGCTGGGCTTCTGCCGCCAGATGCTCGGCTCCACCGAGGACGCCGAGGACGTTCTTCAGGAGGTCTTCGTCAACGCCTACCGGGCGATGCTCGCCGACGAGCGGGAGATCAACCTGCGCCCGTGGCTGTACCGGATCGCCCGCAACCGCTGCCTCAACCACCTGCGTAAACCGACCGCCGACGCACAGGAATCGATGGACATGGTTCCCGTCGTCGAGGCCGCCTCGACCGCGGAGAAGGTCAGCAACCGCGAGGAGTTCCGCCAGCTGCTGACCGATGTCGGCAAGCTTCCCGAGACGCAGCGCTCTGCCCTGCTCCTGCGTGAGATGGACGCAATGTCCTACGAGGAAATCGCGTCCACGATGGAGACCAGCGTGCCGTCCGTCAAGTCGCTGCTGGTGCGGGCGCGGATCTCCCTCGCCGAGGCGAGCCAGGCCCGCCAGCTGACCTGCGGCGAGGTGCGGCTCGAGCTGGCCGAGGCCGCCGAGGGCCTGCGCAAGGTCTCCGGTCCGGTGCGGCGCCACGTGCGCGACTGCGAGGAATGCGCCGACTTCCGCAGCCAGGTGCGTTCCAACGACAAGGTGATGGCCGCGCTCTTCCCGGCGGGCGCCCTCGTCGCCCTCAAGGGCTTGATCCTAGGCAAACTCGGATTCGGCGGGGCGGGCGGCGGCGCGACAGCCGGCGCCTCCGGTGGAGCCGGAGCGGCCGGAGCCGGAGCGACCGCGAGCGCGGGAGCTTCCGCGGCCGCGACCGGCGCCGCCGGCGCCGGCGCCGGCGCCGGCGCCGTGGGCGGCGTCGGAGCGGCGCTGGGTGGCGGCAGCGCGGCAGGTGGCATCGGCGCCGTGGGCGGCGCGATCGGCACCAAGGCGGTCGCCGGAGTCGTCACGGCCGCGGTGATCACGGCCGGCGCGGTCGAGGTCAACCAGAAGTCCGACACGACGCCCGTGCCGCGAGCCAACCCGCCGGCCAAGGTTTCCTCGGCCCACCGCGAACCGCTCGCGGTCGCGCCACGCCACGTCGCCACGTCGCCGCAGCCCGAGCCGCAGGCGGTCGAACAGGGCGTCGCACCCGCACCTCAGCCGCCGGTCGAACCGGCCCCGACGCCGGCACCTGCCGACCCGGCCCCCGCGCCCGCGCCCGCGCCGAGCGGGGGCACCGATGCCGCCGGCCAGTCGAACACCGCCGACGGCGACACGACGCCGGGCAAAGCCAGCGCGCCGAAGATCACCGCCGCCAAATCGCCGACCAGCACCGCGGGCGCCCCGACGGGCAGCGAAACGGTGGTCGTGACGGTGGGCGGCTCGGCTCCGCCGGCCGAAAGCTCGCCCCCGGCCGAAAGCAGCTCGCCGCCGGCCGAAAGCTGCCCCGCCGCCCCCGGCCGAAAGCTCGCCCCCGCCGCCGGCCGAAAGCAGCCCGCCCGCGGAATCGACCCCGCCGAGCGAACCGCCCGCCAGCGAACCGCCGGCCGAAACGACTCCGCCGCCGCCCTCGCCGCCGGGCAGCAGCACGGGCGAGTCGAGCTCAGGCGCCGCCGAGTAAGCGCCTAGGCGCTGTGTGACTCGCCGGGCTTGAGCAGCACGACCTGAGCCGAGGTCTGCGACTCGACCTCGGACTTGAAGGCGCCGCTGTCGACCTCGATCGGCGGGAAGGTGTCGTAGTGCATCGGGATCACCGTCCCGGCGCCGACGAATTGCGCCGCGACAACCGCGTCGTGGCGATCCATCGTGTAGTGGCCGCCGATCGGAAGCATGACGACGTCGACCGGGTTGCGCTCGGCAATCAGCTTCATGTCGCTGAACAGACAGGTGTCCCCCGCGTGGTAGACGGTCTTGCCGCCGATGTTGATCAGCAGCCCGGTGGCCGTGCCGATCACGATCCCGTGCTCGGCGCTGAACGGCGCCTCTTCGGAGCCGGGCAGGGTGCTCGTGTGCCAGGCGGGGACGAGCTTGATCCAGCCCCAGTCGAAACTGACCGTGCCGCCGAGGTTCGGGTCGGAGACGTCCTCGACGCCCTTTGACTTGAGCCATTCGGCGAGCTCGACGACGCCGACGCAATGCGCGCCGGTCCGCCGCGCGACCGGCACCGCGTCGGCCATGTGGTCGGCGTGGCCGTGCGTGATCGCGATGTGGGTCGGCTCGACTTCCTCAGCGGTGTGGACCGCCGCCGGGTTGTTGGGCTTGAGGAAGGGGTCGACGAGGACCGTCGTCTCCCCCTCGCTCAGCTCGAAGCACGAGTGGCCGTGGAACTTGATCTCCATCTTCAGCTCTCTCCTTCTTGCGATTCGGGGCCGGCGCCCTCGGTCATCTCCTCTTTCAGTGCCCAGCCGACGGCGACTCCAACCATCATCCCCATCCGCGCCTCCTCGGCGAGCAGGGTGCGGACGGCGGCGATCCGCTCCTCCGGGTCGGGCACGGTGGCCGCCTTCAGCGACTCGGACTCGTGCGACTCGCCGAACCAGCCGCCCTCGGCGAGCGCGGCGGCAAGCACGCGCTGCAGCTGTGGGGCCGCCCGGGCGACGATCGTCTCGGCCTCGGCGAAGCGGTCGGCCTCCGCCAGCCGCTCGATCGCGGCTTCGAGTCGCTCGTCCAATTGCACCAGGTGGACACTAGCCGGGCGGCGCACCAGTCGCCCCCGGACGCGGGATTGAGGGCCATCCATACCTGATTCTCTGGCCCCTCATGGGACAGAGAAGGCGCGTTTGATCAATGGCGCAGAGTCGAGGCGGCGAGGCCCGCGAGGCCGCCGACCGCGCCGCCGACGAGGCCGGCGAAGACGTCGGCGGTCGACTCGAAGATCGGCAGCGCGAGCAGGACCGCCGCCGCGACGGCAACACCGATCCGGTCGTAGTCCTGGTCGACCGCGCCGTGCGCCTCGGCGCGGCGGATCGCAAACCAGGCGGCGACCGCGCCCAACGCGATCCCGTTGCCACCCGCGATCACGACGATGTCGCCCCGGGCGTCGGCGATGCCGCTCGCCGCAAGCATCCCCAGCGAGCCGCAGGCGATCAGCAGCACGGCCGTCGCGGGGCTGCCGAGGCGGCGCTCGACAGCGGCGCCGAAGATCGCCAGGCCGATCGCGACGACGAAGAGGTAGCCGACGTCGACGTAGGCGAAGGGCGCGGTGAGGAAGCGCCACCACTCGCCGTGGAACGGCACCCCTAGGCCGCCGAGGGTGACCAGGGACGCACCGCTCGCCTGCTCGACCAAAAGCAGCGCCGCCGAGGCCAGGATCACGGCCATGGTCGCGTATGGACGCTGGGTCGCGGCGGCGCCGCGTGACGGCAGCTTGATACGGAAGAGTCGGCTCGCTCTGCCCCGCCGTGGCTTCGCCTCAAGACCGTCGCCGCGCCGCTCCAGCTTCGGCGCCCGCTTGCGCAGCCGCGCGCCGCAGTATGGGCACTCGGTTACGTAGGGACTGACCTCGGAGCCGCAGTTCTTGCAGATGACGCTGAGCTCAGTCTCGCTCATGGTCAATCGAGGATAACCGCCCGGTGAAAGGCGCTCCCCGCGCGACCCGGTGGCATACTGCCGGAACACCCATCTTCGAGGAGGAATAGAGCGTGGAGTTGAAGAGTCTGACCGAGCAGAAATCGCTTCTGGCCGAGCTGGCGCCCGGCAAACGGACCCGCCTTCGCCGCCTGCTGTTCGAGTTCGGGCCTGGCAACGGCACCCTGATGCTGCTGCCGATCGACCAGGGCATCGAGCACGGCCCGCGCGACTTCTTCCCCAACCCGGCCTCCAAGGACCCCGACTACCAGTTCCGCCTCGCGGCGGAGGCCGGCTACTCGGCCCTCGCCTGCCAGATCGGGATGGCAACCAAGTACTACCCCGACTACGCCGGCCAGGTGCCGCTGATCCTCAAGGTCAACGGCAAGACCGACATCCCCTCCTCGGCCCGGGCCTTCTCGACCTGCAACGCGAGCGTCGAGGACGCCGTGCGGCTCGGCGCCGACGCGGTCGGCTACACGCTCTACGTCGGCTCGCCGCGCCAGGACGAGGACCTTGCCCAGCTGCGCGGCGTGCGCGAAGACTGCGACCGCTACGGCATGCCGCTGATCGTCTGGTCCTACCCGCGCGGGGAAGCGGTCGAAGGCAAGGGCGGCCCCAACTCCTTCTACGCGATCGACTACGCCGCGCGGATGGCGATGGAGATGGGCGCCGACGTGGTCAAGCTCAACATGCCGAAGATCGACCCCGCCAAGGACAAGGACGCCCCGGCGCCCTACAACGAGATGGAAGTCGACCAGGCGACGGCGATCCAGCACTGCGTCGAGTCCGCGGGCCGCGCGCTCGTCGTCCTCTCCGGCGGCTCCAAGGTCGACGACGACGTCGTCCTCAACCACTGTCGCGAGGTCATGCAGGCGGGCGGCAGCGGCGTCATCTTCGGCCGTAACGTCTGGCAGCGCGAGCGGAACGAGGCGCTGGAGATAATCGCCCAGATCAAGGAGAGCCTGCTCAGCAACGTCAGGCGCACCCCATAGGCGCCGCGTCCAGCAGGGCCTCCACTTAACTTTTTCGGTGAATCGCGGTCGGGCTGGCGCCCGGAGCAGTCGACGAAAAAGTACAAGACGTTCCGGCCCTACCGGACGCGGCACTATCGGCAGCCTGGTGTTGCTGGTGGTGGTGGTGCTGGTAGTTCTGCGCCCTTGGGAGGGGGAGTCTGAAGAGGGGGCGATGTCCGCGAGGGCGCTGGTGACGCGGGTTGTCGATGGGGACACGATCGAAGCCAAGATCGGCGACCGCGTCGAGGACGTGCGGCTGATCGGCATCGACACGCCGGAGACGGTCAAGCCCGACACGCCGGTGCAGTGCTTCGGCGAGCGAGCTTCGCACTTCACGAAACAGCGGCTGAGCGGACAGCGCGTGCGGCTGGTCTTCGGCGTCGAGCGCCGCGACATCTACGGAAGGCTGCTGGCCTACGTCTACCTCGCGGATCCGACTTTGTCGTCGCCCCAACAACCAAAAAACCGACAGCGCGGGCGCTTCTTCAACCCGATCCTGGTCCGCCGCGGGCTCGCCCGCAGCCTGACGATCCCGCCCAACGACCGCTACGCGGCGCTCTTCCGCCGCCTCGAGCTCGCCGCCGCCCGGGCCGGGCGTGGCCTCTGGGGCGCCTGCGGGCCGTGATCGTCGTCACGTTCCAGGCACGCGGCGGGGGCGTTAGCCCCGCAAGCTCTCGTGCGGCTTTGGTACCGTCCGCCCTCGGCCTTTCGGGGCCCACCTCATGAAAATGCGCCAGAGCATCAATCATTTCGAGGTCGCCTTCGAGCAGGAGACGAGCTTGGAGCGCCGCCGCCGAGAGCAGCTGCGCCGCCGCGCCGCAAACCGGTCGCGCGAGCGCCGCATCGTCCGCAAGGAACAGCACGGCAAAGTGCGTTTCAGCGTGCTGGCGGTCTCTCTTACGGCGACCGTGGGGATCGTCGTCGTCTCGATGTTCGAGGCCCTCTCCTTCCTGATGGCCTAGGCGCGAGCCCCGTGACGCCGCGAACCGCCGTCCAGGTTGAATAGACTCGCGCGCCGATGGCACGACGCTCACTGAAGCCACAGCTGAACCAGATCCGCGCCTGGGTGCGGCAGGGCCGCACCGACGCCTGGATCGCCCACCAACTCGAAGTCTCCGCTTCGGAGCTGCGCGAGTTCCGCAAGCAGCACGACCTCACCCCCGACGGCGACGAGAACGCCGGCGGCGAGGTCGATCTCCGCGACGAGATCGAGGCCGAGGTCGAGGCCGCCACGGCCGAAGAGGAAGACGAAGAGGACGAGGAGCCCGAAGACGACTCCTCCGAGGACGAGGGCGAAGGCGAAGAGGACGAAGGTGACGAGGAGAGCGACCAGGCTAAGAAACCAGCTCGCAAACCGCGCGACCGCAAACCGGCCGGGGACGGCGGGGGCGACGACGGCGAAGAGGGCGGCTCGGGCCGTCCGCGTCGCAGGCGCCGGCGCGGCAGGCGCGGCGGTCGTGGCCGGCGCAAAGAGCTCGAGGCGACTTTCGACCACGGCGAGCGCGACGGCTACGGCCTCTGGCTCGACGCCGCCGTCAAGGACAATCCCGTCTACTCCGAGCACTGGGCCGGCAAGCGCGAAGTCACCGTGCGCATCGACGCCGACCAGATCGTGATCCGCCGCGCCGGTGAGAACACCGGCGAGTCCGACCAGTAGCAACTGGTCGGCTGACCAAGCAGAGCAAGGACGCAGGGAGCGTGGCGTGCTCTGCACGCGAGCGACCGAGGACGCCGCTATGCGCCGGTCAGACGACCAGTTGGCGGCCGCCGGCGAAGTCGGTGGCGCCTCTCAGATACAGCCAAAAGGCGGCGTCGGCAAGCGACTGGCCGTCACCGGCCAGGCCGGGCGCCGCGTCCGTCGCCGCCTGCAGGCACCAGTCGGTCCCACGCCCGTAGAGGTCCGCCAGCTGCGCCGCCGAGTAGGTCGGCCCGACCCGTCGCCGCAGCTCGTCCTGGATCGCCGCGACGACCCGGTCCGCCTGGCGCCGCTCGCGCTGATCGTCGATCGCGCGTAGAGCGCGCAGCCCCTCCTCCCACTGGAACAGCGCGTTCTCGAGCGGATAGCCCACGCGCCTCAGATTAGCGAGCGGGTGGCGTCCCTCAGTTGGTGGGGATTTCGCGCAGGGGGGCGTTGGCGGGCCCACAGGCGCTTGGGTCGAGCCGGCCGTGAACGCGCCAGACGGTGACCGGGCCGCTGCGGTCGACCGGCGTCACGGCGGCCTCATGGCGCAGCCAGCGGGCCTCGGGTGAAACGATGGGCTTGCCGGGCTCGATGAAGTTGAGGAAGGGCGCGGTGACCAGGTAGTCGAGGTCCGCCTCGTCGACCGCGGCGCGGAACCCGGCGCAGGTCGGGATCGCGTTGTAGGCGCCGTGCGGGCCCCTCCGGCCGAGATAGATGACCCGGTTGGAGAGGTCGGTGCCGTAGAAGCCGTACTCGAGGAATCCTGCCGTGGTGCCGGTCAGGCCGATGCGCGCGTCACGCACGTCGCGGGCCCAGCGGTAGGCGGAGTCGAGGTGCATGCCGGGGATGCTCGCCCCCGGGTCCGCGTTGGCGAAGCGATCCCGCAGGTAGTCGCGCTGGATCGGGTAGCCGATCGCGGCGACCAGCACGGCCAGGGCGACGAACCCGGCCGCCAACGCGCCACGCGGCAGGCCGCGGCTGCGGGCGAAGAGCAGGGCGGCCGGAATCAAGACGAAAAGCAGGGCGATGAGCCACGCGAAGAGGCGGTCGGGGTCGCGCAGGACGGCGTCGGCGCGGTTGGTTGCCACGAGGAGCAGGAGGAGGGCGCCGAGCAGGGCCCAGTCCGGCCAGGACCATGGCTGTCGGCCGCGGGTCCTGTCGGGGGGGAGGGGCCCCGGGGCTTCGCTGGGTTTTTCGCCTGAATCGCCACCGGCCGTCCAAGATTCCGGTTGGGGCGAAAAAGAGGACGCCGCTGTGCCCCGGGGCGCCTCCCCCCCGCCACCCGCGGGTGAGGCCGAAGTCCGGGACCGCCGAAGCGAGAGAAAGGCCACCGGCAGCACAGTCAAGCCGGCCAGGAGGGCTGGGATCGCGTAGCGGATGTTGATGCCGAAGCCGGTGGGCGCTCCGTCAGCGCCGGCGGCGCTCAGCGGGGTGAAGAGGTAGGCGAGGAGGCCGAAGAGGGCGACGCCGCCGATCCAGCGGAGGACTCTCGGGCGGCCCCAGACGAGGGCGGCGAGGGCGCCGGCAACGGCGGCGGCGATGACCAGCGGCCAGAGGGCGCCGAAGGCCTGATGCAGGCCCGGCTCGAAATAGTCGCGCCAGATGCCGGTGTCGGTTGCGTAGTGGGCGATGCTGAAGTCGGGACGGCCTTCCTGCAGTCGCTCCGGATGCGGCAGCGTGATCGGACCGAGATGCTCCAGCTGTGGGAGCGGGTTGCCGGAGATGATGAGGTTGCGCAGGTACCAGTAGCCACCACCCGCGAGGCCCGCCACGAACCACCAGCCCGTCACCGCCCAGCGGCGCCCGGACGGGGCCAGGACGATTACGGCGAGGGTCAGGGCAGCGGCCATCGCCAGCGCAGTCGACTTGGTGCCGACAGCCATGCCGGTGGCGAGGCCGGCGACCGCGAGTGGAGGCCATTGGGACGCGGGTCCTGTCCGCGGGAGAGACGCTTTCCAGTTGACGAGGATGGCAATCGCCGCCAGCAGCAGGGCGGCGGCCATCAGGTCGTTCTTGGCGGCGCCCGGCTCGCGGACGACCAGGGTGTGGCACTCGAGGATCACTGCGGCTGCGACCGTCGTCAGGGGAGCGCGACCATAGGGGCGGCCGATGCACCATGCCGCGAGGAAGGCCGTCCCGAGCCAACCGAGGTTGAGGAACAAGCTCAGCGTGTCCCGGCCGGTGACCAGGATCCCGACGCTGTGCAGCAACTCGGAGTTCTGCGGGTAGAACCAGTTGGTGAAGACGGTCTCGGTGTAGTGCAGCCCCGTCACCGAGTGGCCGTGCGCCATTTCGACCGCGAACGGCAGGTGGTACCAGAGCGAGTCGAAGTTGAAGACCCCTCGACCAAGAGCATCCATGGCCGTCAGCCCCCAATGCGCCACGACGAGCGCCATAACCCCCACAGCCGATGACCTGCGGCAAGCACGATGCGGGACCGTCATCGATTCCGCACCCCTCCCGCGGAGTGGCACGGGGAGGGCCCCGCCGGGCCCCCCGCGAGAGCACCGCGGCCGCCAGCAAAACAGCCGAGGCAACCAGATGCCAGCATAGAGCAGACTGACCGACGCCCAACAGCTCTGCCAGCCAGATCAGCAGCGCGATGCCCACGACCGCCTCGACCAGCCTCGCGGGCGCCCCCTCCCAGGCCGGCATCAGCCAGCGCCGTAGGCCCACAGCCGAGTACCCCAGGGAGAGGGCGAGAATGGCCAGCAGGACGGCGCTGAGAGCGTAGGAGCCGGCGCTAACCACCGGTGCCCCCCCGGAGCGCGGTTAGCCCTGGCCGCCGAGCCCGTGGACGACGATCGGCGTCTCGCCTTCGGCGACCATGCCCTGGGCGCGCGCGCGGCGGGCGATCGTCTTCGGGTCGTCGGCCGTCTGGATGCGGTTGTGGAGGCGCTTGTTTTCGCGCAGCAACTGGTGGAACTCTGCCTTCGCGTCGGTCGTCGCCGTGTAGGTCTTGACGAAGTCGATCGCCGGGTTGAGGTAGGAGTAGAGGACTGCGGCGAGGACGAGCGTCAGCGCGATCCTCCCGACCCTGTCCCAGCGAATCCGGCTGCCGCCGCGACGGGCCGCCGGTTTGCGCCGTGCGGCCGGACGCCGTTTGGAGCGGGTCGCCATACCGGCAGCTACGCTGCCGGGCGCCGCATTCCTTCATTTAAGCCACGTGCTGGGCGAAAGCGTTCAGCCCGGGGAACTCGGCCGCATCCCCAAGCTCCTCCTCGATGCGGAGCAGCCGGTTGTACTTGGCGACGCGGTCCGAGCGCGAGGGTGCGCCGGTCTTGATCTGGCCGGCGCCGGTGGCCACGGCCAGGTCGGCGATCGTCGTGTCCTCGGTCTCACCCGAGCGGTGCGAGATGACCGCCGTGTAGCCGGCCTCGCGGGCGATCTGGATCGCCTCCAGAGTCTCGCTCAGGGTGCCGATCTGGTTGACCTTGACCAGGATCGAGTTGCCGACGCCGAGCTCGATCCCGCGGCGCAGGCGCTCGGGGTTGGTGACGAAGAGATCGTCGCCGACGAGCTGCACCCGCTTGCCGAGGCGCTCAGTGAGCAGCTTCCAGCCTTCCCAGTCCTCCTCGTCCATGCCGTCCTCGATCGAGACGATCGGGTAGCGCCCGCAGGCGTCCTCCCAGTAGGCGGCCATCTCCTCGGAGGAGAGCGTGCGGCCCTCGTGCTCGAGCACGTAGGCGCCGCCTTCGTAGACCTCGCTGGTCGCCGGGTCGAGGGCGATGAAGACGTCGGTGCCGGGCTCATACCCGGCCGCCTCGACACCGGCCAGGACGGCTTGCAGAGCCGCCTCGTTGGACTCCAGGTCCGGCGCGAAGCCGCCCTCGTCGCCGACCGCGGTCGAGAGGCCCTTCGAGCCGAGGCTCTTCTTCAGCGCGTGGAAGACCTCGGCGCCGACCCGCAGGCACTCGCCGAAGCTCGGCGCTCCGGCGGGGACGACCATGAACTCCTGAAAGTCGACCGAGTTGTCGGCATGGGCGCCGCCGTTGAGCACGTTCATCATCGGCACGGGCAGCAGGCTCGGCTCGCCGCCGCCGTAGAGCTCGGCCAGGTAGCGGTAGAGCGGCTGGCCGGAGTCGGCCGCCGCGGCCTTGGCGGCCGCCAGCGAGACGCCGAGGATCGCGTTCGCCCCCAGGCGGCCCTTGTTGGGCGTGCCGTCGAGCTCGATCATCGTCTCGTCGAGCGCGCCCTGCTCGGCGGCGCGGGCGCCGGTCAGCGCCGGCGCGATCTCGTCGTTGACGTTCCCGACGGCGCGGGTGACGCCCTTGCCGCCCCAGGCCTCGCCCCCGTCGCGCAGCTCGACCGCCTCGAACTCACCGGTCGAGGCGCCCGAGGGCACGGCGGCGACGCCGCGCGCGCCGGAATCGAGCACGACCTCGACCTCGACGGTCGGGTTGCCGCGCGAATCGACGATCTGGCGCGCGTGAATTGAGGCGATCGAACTCAAGGGCGCGCCAGTCTAACGATGGCCGGGGCGGGCGCGCGGGTCCTTATTCGCCTGCGGCGGGAGGCGGGGCTTGTTCTGCCGGGGGCGCGCCTTCGGTGGGCGGCACAACGCCTTCGGGCAGGCCTTCGAGACCGGCCGCGGCGCCTTCTTCTTTTTCTTCTTCCATCGGCCGCGGGCGCTGCGCCAGCGGTTTGCCTCTCGGTTCGAGCGGCGTCACGGTCCCCGGCAGGGCCGGGACGAGCTGATTCACAGGAGCGGGGCAGGCTTCCGGCAGGCCGCCTTTCGGGTTCGCTTCGTAGCAGCCTTCCGGCGCGGTTTTGGGGTGGCCGCTTCCCTTGTAGTTGGCGCAGCGTTCGGTCACGTAGCCCGAGGCGCAGAAGGTCCGCTGCATCCACTTCGTGCTGAAGCTTTCGATGAAGTTGGCGAAGTATTCCTGTTCGTTGCGCTGCGCCAGCGTGCTCTTGATCTGGGATTCGACCGTTTCCAGGCCCTGGATGCTTTCCGGCGTGATGGTCTCGACCTCGAAGACGGTGTAGCCGGCTTTGGTCTTGACCGGGCCGATCACCTGGCCTTTGTCAGCACCGAAGATGTCGGCGCCCAGCGGTTCTTCTTCGATCCCTTCCTGGACGCCTTCTTTGAGGCCGCCGTTTTCTTTCGACGTCGGATCTTCCGAGTACTTCTTGGCGATCTTTTTCCAGCTCTTCGCCGAGTCGTCTTTCTGCAGCGCCTTCAGCGCTTCCTCGACCTTCTTCTTCTCTTTGTTGACGACCACGCGCACCGTTCGCGTCGGTTTCTGCGTGAACTGGGTCGCCTTCGCGGCCTCGTAATAGCTTTCGACTTCGCTCTTGCTCGGCGCCGGCACTTCTTCTTTCAGCTGTTTCTGCAGCTCTTCGCTGAGGATCTGCAGCTTCACCCGTTCGTCGACGTCCGCGCTCGTGTAGCCGGATTCCTTGAGGAATTCAGCGAATTCCTTCTTGGATTTGAAGCTTTCTTTCTTGAGTTTCTTCAGCTCTTTGGCGACTTCATCGTCGCTCACCGAGATGCCCCATTCTTCCGCTTGGCCCTGCAGCCAGATCGATTCGAACAGGGCGTTGAGCGCCGTTTCCTTCAGTTCGTCGTATTTGGCGTCACCGGGTTTCGGGGCTTTTTTCTCGCCGCCCTGCTTGGCGGCAAGCAGGAGCGCGTGGTCGAACTTGTCCTGGCTGACTTCGCCGATCTCGCTCGGAACGCTCTCGACGATCGCGACGTCGCCCGACGGGACACTCGGATGGCCGAGCCCCTCGGCGATCGCGACGATCACGAAGAGAACGACGAAAGCCACGCCGAAGACCAGCAGCCCGAGGCGTCGCGTAGCGGCAGGCCCGGAGGCGCTTCCGCCCCCGCCCTTGCCAGTCCCTTTCCCACCCTGGTTCGGACTCACGAAGCTGGGAGCATATCTTTTTGGACCATTGGCGAGCGGCCCGCCTCGCGCAGGCCCTCCGCCATCGCCAGGACAGCGGCCAGGCGCGCCTCCGGCTCCTCGGGCACCCGCACCGACGCGGTTTTCTCGCGCCACTCGTACAGAGCCCCCTCGACCTGCTCGGCGAGGCGGCCCGACCCGTCGGAATCGAGCTCGACGCCGACCACGCTGAGCCTGCCCCCGCGCAGCTCGACGCTGCGCGCGCCGGCCAGGCGCAGCTCGATCCGCGCCCGCTGCAGCGCCAGCAGGTTCTCGGCCTCGGGCGGCGGCGGGCCGAAGCGGTCACTCAGCTCGTCGCGGATGCGGCGCAGGTCGCCGGGCTCGCGCGCCGCGACGATCCTTCTGTGGACGTCGATCTTCGCCGCCTCGAAGGGGATGAAGGAGGCCGGGAGGTAGGCGTCGACCGGGACGTCGAAGCGCAGCGGCTCGGGCGACTCGCCGCCCTCCTCCTCGGCCGCCCCCGCCTCGGCAACCGCCTCGTCGATCATCTGGCAGTAGAGCTCGAAGCCGACCGCCGCGACATGGCCGGACTGCTCGTCGCCGAGCAGGTCGCCGGCGCCGCGGATGTCGAGGTCGCGCATCGCGATCTTGAAGCCGGAGCCGAGCTCGGTGTGGTCCGCGAGGGTCGAGAGCCGCGCCGCCGCCTCCTCGGTCAGGGCCTCGGCCGACGGGTAGAGCAGGTAGGCGAAGGCGCGCTCGCGAGAGCGGCCCACCCGACCGCGGATCTGGTAGGCCTGCGCCAGCCCGAGCCGGTCGGCGCGCTCGACGATCAGCGTGTTGGCGGTGGGGATGTCGAGCCCGGACTCGATGATCGTCGTCGTCGCCAGCACGTCGGCCTCACCACGCAGGAAGCCCATCATCGTCTCCTCGAGCTGGGTCTCGTCCATCTGCCCGTGCGCTTCGGTGACCCGCGCCTTCGGCACCAGCCCGCGCAGCTGCTCGGCCACCTCGGCCAGGCTCTCGATCCGGTTGTGTAGGAAGAACGCCTGGCCGCCGCGCTCCAGCTCGCGCTCGATCGCCCGCTGCACGAGGTCCTCGTCATAGGGGCCGACGTAGGTGCGGACCGGCCGGCGGCCCTCGGGCGGCGTCTCGATCGTCGAGATGTCGCGCAGCCCCGCCAGGCTCATCTGCAGTGTGCGTGGGATCGGCGTCGCCGAGAGCGCCAGCACGTCGACCTTGAGCTTCAGTTGGCGGAGCAGCTCCTTCTGCTTGACGCCGAAGCGCTGCTCCTCGTCGACGATCAGCAGGCCGATGTCCTTCGCCCGCACGTCGCGGGAGAGCAACCGGTGGGTGCCGACGAGCACGTCGATCTCACCCGCCTCGAAGCGCTTCAGCACGGCCTTGACCTCGGCCGGCTTGCGCAGGCGCGATACCCAGTCCAGCGTGAACGGAAGGTCGGCGAGCCGCTCGCGGAAGGTGCCGAAGTGCTGTTGGGCGAGGATCGTCGTCGGCGCCAGCATCATCACCTGCTTGCCGTCGGAGGCGGCCTTGACCGCGGCCCGCAGCGCCACCTCGGTCTTGCCGAAGCCGACGTCGCCGCAGACCAGCCGGTCCATCGGCTGCTCGGATTCCATGTCCCCCTTGACCGACTCGATCGCCTCCAGCTGGTCGGCCGTCTCGCGGTAGGGGAAGGCCGTCTCCATCGTCATCTGCCACTCGCCGTCGGGCGCGAAGGCATGGCCCTTGCGGGTCCTGCGCTCGGCGTAGAGGTTGAGCAGCTCGCCGGCCAGCGCGCCGGCCGCTTTGCGCGCTCGCGCCTTCATGTTCTGCCAGCGCTTGCCGCCGAGCGCCGAGAGCGCCGGTTCGGCCCCGGCGCCGACGTAGCGGCTCAGCTTGGCGAGCTGGTCGGTGGGGACGTAGACGCGGTCCTCGCCCTTGTATTCGAGGTAGAGGTAGTCGCGGCTGATGCCGCCGACCTCGCGCGTCTCGAAGCCGGCGAAACGGGCAACGCCGTGGTCCTCGTGGACGACGTGGTCGCCGACGCGCAGGTCGCTGAAGGCGAGGCGGCCGCGCCCGGCGGCTCGCTCGCGGTCGTCGGCCCGGCGGCGCCGGTGGACGAGGCGGCGGAAGGGGTAGACGGCGATGCGCAGCTCCGGGCTGACGAAGCCCTCGCGCAGGCGCGCCTCGGCGAAGGCGAGGCCGGGATCGGGTGAGAGGCGGCCGCCGTCGAGCAGCGAGACGTCGAGCCGGTCGAGCCCGTAGCGCGAGCGCTCGGCCTCGCCGCGGTTGTCGAAGGCGACGACGGTGCGGTATCCGGACCGGACCAGCTTCTCCAGCTCGCCCTCGGCCTCCTTGACGCTGCGCGCCGGCGACTCGGCCCGCGAGGCGCGGAAGGCGCTTTCGTCGTCCTCGCCGGCGCCGCCGACCGTGAGCACGGCGCGGGCGGCGAGCGACGTCGCCACGTCGACGTAGAGGTGGCGGGCGTCGTCGGCGTGCATCGAGGCGATCGCGTCCTCCCAGTGATCGCGCAGGGCCGGCTCGATCTCCTCGGCGGCGGCGAGAATCACCGCGGCCTCGTCAGGGACGAGGTCGAGCGGCGGCCCGAAGTGCTCCAAGGGCAGCGCGTCGGCGGCGCTGGGCGCCTGCTTGCCCTCTTCGGCCGCCTCCATCGCCGCCAGCTCGGCCATTTCGCGGTGCTCGGCGTCGAGCTCGGCGGCCGGCGCCAGCTCAACCCGCTCGGCGTCGCCGAGCGAGCGCTGGGTGAAGGTCGAGAACCAGCGCATCGACTCGATCTCGTCGCCGAACAACTCGATTCGCACCGCCCGCTCCTCGGTCGCCGGGTAGACGTCGAGGATGCCGCCGCGGACGGCGAACTGGCCGCGCTCCTCGACCTGCTCGACCCGCTGGTAGCCGGCGCCGGCGAGGTCACGGGCGGCGGCGTCGAGGTCGATCTGGCCGCCCCGCTCGAACGCGAAGCCGGCCGGGCGCAGCGAGGCGTCGGGCACGGCCTCGGCGAGCGCGGTGGCGCTGGCGACGACCACCGCGTCGCACGCCCTCGCGCAGCGAGTCGAGCGCATCGATCCGCAGCCCGACCAGGTGCGGCGGCGGGGTGACGTGCGAGGCGTAGCCGGTTCCCCGCGAGGGGTAGAAGCGGACACGCCGCGGCGCCAGGTAGGCGCGCAGGTCGGCGGCGAGGTCGCGGGCGGAGCGGTCATCGGCGCTGACCAGCAGGGCCGGGCGCTCGGCAAGGCCGCGGTCGTCCTCGAGCAGGGTCGCCAGCAGCAGCGGCCGCAGGGTCGAGGAGGCGCCGATCCCGACCGGCTCGCCCCCGCGCGCAGCCCGCACATCGCCCGCGAGCGCGTGCAGGCGCTCGTTCTCCGATGCGATTTCAAGTAGCGGGCGAAGGGACATTGGCGAGGTAGGCTGCCCCTCGATGCTAATCCGTCGTCCCTTTGCCGCCCTCTCAACCCTCGGCCTCTTCGCTCACAACGCCTTCGAGACGCGCGCCGGGGTCGGGCTCGTCTTCGAGCCGGAGCTCGGCCGCCGCGGCGCCTACGCGCTCTGGGGCGCCCTGATCCCGCTCGGCCTGCTCGCCGCGGCGCGCGGCGGCAAGTGGGACGAGCGCCTCTCCGCGCTCAACGCCGGCATCGGCGTCGCCGGGGTAGCGGTCCACTTCAAGGCCTGGCCCTGGTCGCTGCACGGCGGCCTGCCGATGCTCGACGAAGCCGAGGGGCTGAGCGAGGCGCAGCTGCCCGCCTACAACACCGTGCTCTGGGCCTGGGGGGTTTCGAGCCTGCTCAGCCTGCTGACCGAGACCAGGCCCGGCTCGCGCCGCTACGCAGTCGCCGGCCTGCTCAACTTCCCGGTGCTGCTCGCCTCGGCCAAGCACCACTTCCGCTGGGCGCGCGAGCAGGCCAGGCGCGAGCCGGAGCGCTGGAGCCCGGCGCTGCTGGAGGACTGAGCCGTGTCCAAGTGGCCGGAGGGCGCCCGCGGCGCGCTCTGCCTCAGCTTCGACAACCTCGGCGTCGACGAGGCCTCGAGCGCGACGCAGGCGCTGCCGGCGCTGCTCGAACGCCTTGCCGAGTCCGGCCTGGCCGCGACCTTTTTCGCCGAGGGAGTCAACGCCGAGCGCGATCCCGAGGCCCTGCGAGCGATCGCGACTGCCGGACACGAGGTCGCCTACCACGCCTGGATGCATGAGGACTGGGGTGGGTTGAGCGCCAGTGAGCAGGCCGAGAACCTGGCACGGGGCGCCTCCGCCTTCAACGATCTGGGGTTGGAGGTAAGCGGCCTGCGCCCGCCAGGCGGCCAGCTCGGGGACGGTGGGGTCGGCGTGCTGAAGGACGCGGGCCTGCGCTACGCCTCGCCCGCGGGCGAAGGAGCGGGGATCGAGGACGCCATCGCCCTCCTCCCCTTCCAGTGGCGCCACGTGGACGCCACCTCGATGCTCCCCGGCCTGGGCCCCGTCCGCGAGCAAATGACCGGCTCCCCGGGCCCGACCGACCCCGACACCTTCACCGCCTACCTGAGCAAGGAGATCGGTGACATCGAATCCGATGGCGGCTTCGCAACCATCGTCCTCCACCTCCCACTCCTCCAGTGGCTCGGCGAGAACAACCTCGCCACGATTCTGAACAAGCTCTCCACCACCAAGTCGTGGGTGGCACGCTGCGACCAGCTCGCCGACCACGTCCGAGCCAACCCCACCCTCTTCGCAAACGGCACGACGCTCGACCAAACGAGCTGGACCTAGGGAGCGTCCCGGTAGGGGCGGAACGTCTTGTACTTTTTTTGCGAAAGCGCCAGCGGACGACCGCCAACGGTGTTCAAAAAAAGTTAAGTGGAGTCCCTGCCGGGACGCTCCCGGCCCACCAAACGTCAGTCGGCCTGCGGCAACCCAGGCCCGGTACGAGCCCAGTCCACCTGCCCCACACCCTCGACCCGCGATCGCCCCTCGACGTCGTCCCACTCGTGCAGCATGCGCTTCAGGTTGGCGACGGCCTCGGGTGGGTGTGCGGCGACGGTCGTCGCCAGCTCCACGGCGGCCTCCTCGGTGCTCGCCGCCGGAGCGACCCGGTTGACGAGGCCGAGGCGCAGGGCCTCGTCGGCGCCGACCGTGCGCGAGCTGAACAGCAGGTACTTGGCGGCCCCGAGGCCGCAGAGGGTGACCAGGCGCGCCGGGCCGACCGGGACGCCGAGCGCCGCGCCGGGGAAGCGCATGCGCAGGTTGGCGCCGCCGATCCGCATATCGCAGGCGACGGCGATCTCCGCCCCGCCGCCGACCACGTCGCCGTGGCAGGCTGCCACCGTCGGCTTGGCGAAGGCGACGATCGCGTCGTAGAGGTCGGCGAACTGCTGCATGCGGCGCACCTTGCCCTCCTCGTCGAGCTTCTCCCTGACGTCGGCGCCGGCCGAGAATCCCAGCTGGTCGGAGGAGCTGAAGACGAGCACCCGCACCGCCTCGTCGTCGCGGGCGACGGCGAGGTGCTCGAGCATCTCGACCAGCATCTGCGTGTCGATCGCGTTGCGGGCCTCGGGTCGCTGCAGGCGCAGCAGGGCGACGCCGCTGCCATCGACCTCGTAGCTCGTGCGCATGGCGGCCTCTTCAGCGCTCATCGTCGGCGGAGGCTATTCGCTCGACCAGGCTCTCCGCCTCGCCGGCGGCACGGCCGATCAGCTCGACGACCTCTTCGCGGGGCTCGCGGAAGCGGCCGAGCACGTAGGCGGAGACGGCCTCCGGGTCGGTCGACTCGGGCCGCCCGACGCCGGCCCGCACGCGCCAGAACTCGCTGCTGCCGAGCCCCTGCTTGAGGCTCTTCAGGCCGTTGTGCCCCGCCAGGCCACCGCCGAGCCGGCTCTGCACCTCGCCGAACGGAAGGTCGATCTCGTCGTGCACGACGACCACGTGGTCGAGCGGCGCCTTGAGCGAGCCGCGGGCCGGGCCGGCGCTCTCTCCGGAGGCGTTCATGTAGGTCTGCGGCAGCAGGATCGCCACCCGTGGGCCGCCGGGGGCCGTCCGCCCTTCGGCGATCAGCCCGCCGAACCTGCTCTTCGCCCGCGGCAGCTGCCAGCGGCGGGACAGCTCGGCCCCGACCTCGAAGCCGACGTTGTGACGGCTGCCGGCATGCTCCCTGCCGGGATTGCCGAGGCCGACGATGAGGATCAGGGCTACTCCCCGCCGGAGTCGCCCGAATCGCCCTCGCCCTCGCCGCCATCCTCGGCGGCCGGGGCCTCGCCCTCCTCGCCGACGAGCTCGGCCTCCTCCTCGACGTCGGGCTCAGGCTCTTCCTCGACGCGCGGCGGCGAGAGGGTGGCGATGGTGACCTCGTCGAGGTCGTCGGCGATAAAGGTGACGCCCTCCGGGGCGGCGATCGACGAAAGCGTCACGGTGTCGTTGATCTGCATCTCGGAGACGTCGGCGACGAGCCGCTCGGGGATCTCGGTCGGCAGCGCTTCGACGGTGATTTCGCGGGTGACGTGCTCCAGCACACCGCCCTCTTTGGCGCCGGGCGCGACCTCGCCTCCCTCCAGCTCGATCGTCACCTCGGCCTGGATCGCCTCGTCGAGCTTCACTTCCTGCAGGTCGATGTGCTGCAGGGTGCCCTTGACCGGGTGCAACTGCTGCTCCTTGATCACGACCGGAACGGCCTTGGACCCCTCCAGCTCGAGGTCGAAGAGCGCGTGGCCGCCGCCGATCACGCTGCGCACGTCACGCTCGACCACCTGGAAGGGGCGCGCCTCCTCGCCACCGGCGTAGACGACGCCGGGCACGAGTTTTTCGTTGCGCATGCGGCGGGCGCTGCGCGAGCCGAAATCGGTGCGCTGGGCGACCTTGAGCTTTTCGCGGGTGCGGGCCATCGGACCGGAGAGGATAGAGAAAGGGCGCGAGATCGGGGGCCGCGCGGCCTGTGACAACCTTCGAACGAATGAGCGACGACGCCAAGATCCCCAAAGGCCGCATCCGCCGCTCGGCCAAGCTGGGCTCGGTCGTCGGCGTGCAGAGCGCCCGCTACGCCGGGACCAAGGCGACCAACGTCGCCCGCTCGGAGGAGGGCGGCAAGGAGAAGCTCGAGCAGCGCCACCTGGAGACAGCGCTGAAGATGGTCGGCGCGCTCGGCCAGATGAAGGGCGCGGCGATGAAGCTCGGCCAGTTCGCCTCCTTCATCGACACCGAGTTCATCCCCGACGAGTACCGCGAGATCTACCAGGAGCAGCTCGCCAAGCTGCGCACCTCGGCGCCGCCGATGCCCTGGGAGAAAGTCGAGAAAGTGCTGCTCGAGGAGTACGACGGCGAACCGGTCACCGAGCTCTTCGCCGAGTTCGAGCAGGAGGCCTTCGCCGCCGCCTCGATCGGCCAGGTGCACCGTGCCGAGCTGCTCGACGGGCGGCGGGTCGCGGTCAAGGTCCAGTACCCGGGCATCGCCGAGGCGCTTGATGCCGACCTGCGCAACGCCGGCACGCTCGTCCGCCTCGCCCGCGCCCTCGCCCCCGGCCTCGACGCGAAGGCGATCGCGCACGAGATTCGCGAGCGGGTGATGGAGGAGCTCGACTACGAGTACGAGGCGCAGAATCAGCGCTCCTTTGCCCGCGCCTACCGCGACCACCCGTTCATCTACGTGCCGGAAGTGATCACCCGCCTCTCGCGCCGCCGGGTGCTGGTCACCGAGTTCGTCGAGGGCCTCGACTTCGAGCAGATCAAAGAGCTGCCGCACGAGCAGCGCAGCCGCTTCGGCGAGATCCTCTTCCGCGGCAACCTCGGCTCGATGTTCAACCTGCAGCACTTCAACGCCGACCCCCATCCCGGCAACTACATCCTGCTCGAGGACGGGCGGGTCGCCTTCCTCGACTTCGGCATGACCAAGAAGCTCGACCGCGAGCAGATCGTGCTCGAGCAGCGCGCCTTCGATGCCGCCTCGCGCGACGACCCGGAAGGCTTCCGTGAGGCGCTGCACGAGCTCGGCTTCATCAAGAACCCCTCCAAGCTCGACGCCGAGCGGCTGATGGACCACATGCGCGCGGTCGGCGGCTGGTACGTCGAAGACCGCGAGATCGAGATCACCCCCAAACGGGTGATGAAGATCATCGAGTCGACCAACGACCCACGCTCGGAGTACTACGACCTGATGCGCCGCGAGTCGATCCCCGCCGACGAGCTGATGGGGCGGCGGATGGAAATCGGCGTCGTCGCCGTGCTCGGCCAGTTGCGGGCGAAGCGCAACTGGCACCGGATCATGCGCGAGTGGGTCTACGCCGACCCGCCGTCGACCGAGCTCGGCGAGCAGGAGTGGGAGTACTTCGAGGGAAGAGGGATAAAGAGGGTGCCCGGTTTGGCCGACAAGGCGTGAAACGAGGCTGAACAGCGATGGAGGAGAGGCGATGAAGAGGATTCGACGCGGGTGGGCGCTGACGAAGAAGAGTTGGAGCCTGCTCAACGGCAATCGCGAACTGCTTCGCTTCCCGCTCTACGGCGCCTTCGCGACGATCCCGCTGGCCCTGATCTTCCTCGGCCCGGGCCTCTACTTCCTCGAGGAAAGCGTGCTCGCCGGCGCGATCCCACTGCTGGTGATCGGCGTCTACGTGCTCAGCGTCGTCAGCTTCTACTTCAGTGTCGGCCTGGCGGCGGCGGCCGACATGATCTTCCGCGGCGAAGAGGCGACCGTCGCCGACGGGCTCGCCGTCTCGCGGCGTCGCTTCAGCCAGATCTGCGGCTGGGCCGCCGTCTCGACCGCGATCAGCGTGCTGATGGCAGCGCTCGAAAACCAGGGCGGCATCGCCGGCACTATCGCCGCGCGAGTGGTCGGCATGGCCTGGTCGCTGGTCACCTTCCTCGCCGTCCCCGTGATCGCGATCGAGGGCAGCGGGCCGTTCGAGACCCTGAAGCGCTCGGCGGGCCTGTTCAAATCGCGCTGGGGAGCGCAGATAACCGGCAACATCGCGATCGGCGGCGCGGTCTTCCTCTTCGGCATGCTGCCCAGCGCAATCGTGATCGCGGCCGGGGTGCTGATCTGGGCCTCGGCCGGCTTCGCCGGCGCGCTGCTCATCGTGATCGGCGCGATCGGCCTCGCGATCTCACTGCTGATCAACAAAGCGCTCAGCGGCATCTTCGGCGTCGCCCTCTACCGCTATACGCTCGACGGCGAAGCGGTCGGCGGCTTCACGGTCGAGGAGCTGGAGTCGGCCGTGAAGGCCAAAAAGGGCGGCCGCAACGCCCCGCCCACGGCGACCCCAGGCACCGTCTGAGCCCCTCGGTCGCCGCAAATAGCGGCCACTCGCCGCCCCGAAGGGGGAGAATCTAGGTTCCGGTGCGCCTTTCCTGGATGTGGACCGGGAAAGGCGCACCGCAAGCGTGGGGCATTCGATCGCGCGGCTTGCCGAGGACCAGCACGGTGTCGTCTCGCGGCGCCAACTCCTGGCCCTCCGGCTGAGCGAAGACGAAATCGACCAGAGGGTGGCAAGAGGCATCCTGCACCAACTGTTCAGGGGGACATTCGCGGTGGGTCACCGACACATCGGGCGATACGGTCACATGCTCGCCGCGGTACTCGCATGCGGGGACGGAACGGTGCTCTCGCATGGCAGCGCAGCGGAGCTGCTGGGGCTGTGGAACAAGCGGGCGGTGCCCGTCGATGTGATTGCGCCGCGACGAGCAGGCCGCAAGATCCAGGGCATTCGCTGGCACAACGTCCGCCGGCCCCTCCCGGACGAAGTCGAGATCCGTGAAGGCATCCCCTGCACGACGGTGTCGCGCACGCTGGTCGATATGGCCGGCCGGACCAGGGCCAGGTCTTTGCGTCGCCTGGTCGAGCAGGCGGCCGTGCTGCGGCAGCTCGACGTCCGCGCCGTCGATCGCGTGCTGGCGCGTGGACGAAGGCGCGGAGCACCGAACCTGCGCGCGATCCTTCGGGTCTGGCGCGCTGGGAATGAATACAAGCCGGTCCTACGCAGCCCACTCGAGGCGAAGCTTCTGCCGGCCCTACTCGAACGTGGCGTACCCCATCCCGAGTGCAACGTGAAGCTGCGAATCGACGGCGGGAAGCCGATCGAGGTTGACATGCTGTGGCGCGACAGGCGGCTCGTCATCGAAGCCGACGGCGAGGAAACGCACGGCACGCGCGGAGCCTTCCAGTCGGACCGGCGCCGGGCTCAGCGGCTGGTCGCCGCCGGTTACCGGGTCGCCGGGGTCACCTGGGGCCAGGCCGAAGACGAAACCTCTGCCGTCGTCGGGCGGATCAAGCGAATGCTCGACTCGGGATAGCCGTTCCGGTGTGCTTTCTGCCCATATGGATGGCGAAAGACACACCAGTGGGCCGGAGCTTGAATCGCGATTCAGCGGATCGAGGCGAACAGGCGGGGGTCGTTGGAGCAGATGCCGCCCGCGCCGGCGTCGACGACCTTCTTCATTCGGTTGAGGTCGTCGACCGTCCAGGCGATCAGCTCGACCTTTGCGAGCTGGGTGATCTTGGCCAGCTGGGGGCTGACCAGCGGGTGGTAGACCCACATCGCGTCGACCTCCATCTTCGGCAGCTCGCGGGCGGCGAGGCCCGGAAGGCGGTGGCGCATCCAGGCGAGCGCGGCCGAGCATAGGCAGCTTCGCCCAGCGCTTCGAGGCCCAGTCCTTGGTCACTCTCGGATAGGTCCAACCGCGCCGCAACCGCGGCTCCAGATGGCCGACCTTGGCCAGGGTCGAGAGCTCCATCGTCGAGATCATCGCCCGCTCGAGCAGGCCGCGCTCGCGTACCGCGGCGACGATCTCCTCCTCGCGCCCGGGCAGCTTGATGTCGAGGTCGATCTCGACCCCGTCCAACGGCGAGGCCGCGAAGGCGTCGAGTGCCTGCGCCAGGGTCAGTGGCTGGCGCCGCTCGGCGTCGTGCCAGTCGTGGGCGACGATCAACGGCGTGCGCTCGGCGGGGTCGATCCGGGGATGTCCGTCGAGCGTCCAGAGCACGTCGAGCTCGATGACGTCCACCCCCACCTCCACCGCTTTCTCGAAACTCTCCAGGGTGTTGCCGGGATGAATTAAGTCAGCACCCTTGTGTCCAATCCTCAGCAGTTCAGAGCGACCGCTCAAAAGAGTTGGTTCTCACCGGCGAAGATCTCGGAGACCGAGTCGTCGGTGAAGATGCGGCGGATCGAGTCGGCGAAGGTGCCGGCGGTGGAGAGCACGGTGATGTTGTCGGGCGCGCCCGGGCGCAGCGGGATCGTGTCGGTGACGACGATCCGCTCGATCCTCGAGTTCTCGTAGGCGAGCCGTTCGAATGCCGGACCGGAGAAGACGCCGTGCGTGGCGCAGGCGATCACCCGCGCGGCGCCCTCGTCAAGCACCGTCTGCGCGGCGGCGCAGAGCGTCCCCGCTGTGTCGATCATGTCGTCGACCAGGACCGCGGTCTTGCCCTTCACGTCGCCGACCACGTAGCCGATCTCGGCCACCTGCTGAGCCGGGCGCTCCTTCTCCATCACGGCCCAGTGGGTGCCGATGCGGCGGGCGAAGTTGCGCGCGGTCTTCACCCGGCCGGCGTCGGGGGAGACGATCACGAGCTCCTCGCTCAGTTCCTGGTCGGCGAACCACTGGGTCAGCATCGGCATCGCCGTCATGTGGTCGACCGGGATGTGGAAGAAGCCCTGCACCTGGCCCGCGTGCAGATCCATGGTCAGGACTCGGTCGGTGCCGACGGCCTCCAGGCACTTGGCCATGATCCGGGCGGAGATCGGCTCGCGGGGCGAGGACTTCTTGTCCTGGCGGGCGTAGCCGTACCAGGGCAGCACGGCGATGATCCGGTGGGCGGAGGCGCCCTGGGCGGCATCGATCATCGTCAGCAGCTCGACCAGAGCGTCGTTCGGCGTCATTTCGGTCTGCTCGTTGGCGCAGGTCGACTGGACGAGGAACACATCGGCGCCGCGGATCGACTCCTCGTAGCGGCAGTAGACCTCGCCGTTGGCGAAGGTCTTCAGCGTCACCTGGCCAAGGTCGAGCTCCAGCTTGTTTGCGACCTTCGCGGCGAGCTCGCCGGAGCTGCGGCCGCCGAAGACCATCATCCGCTTCGAGTAGTCGTGCGGAATGGCGGTCGGCGCGGGGCCGGCCGCCGCCTCGGGGCGCTGCTCGATCGTGCTCATAGAACGACCCATGAACGCGCAAATCGCCCCAGACTCGAACAACCGGGGATCACCGTGTCGATTTGCGTGTTCATGCCTCCTCCTCCATGGTTTTGCGTTTGGAGTAGCCCTCGATGTTCCTCTGGTCGTTCTCGCTAACCGCCAATGCCCCCTCGGGGACATCCTTCTTGATCACCGCTCCAGCGCCAGTGTAGGCGGCGTCCCCGACTTCTACCGGTGCGATCAACATCGTGTCAACGCCGACCCGCACCCGGGCACCGATCGTCGTGCGGTGCTTGCGGAAACCGTCGTAGTTGGCGGTGATCGTGCCGGCGCCGAGATTGCTGCCCTCGCCGACGTCGGCATCGCCCACGTAGGCCAGGTGCGGCACCTTGGCGCCGGCGCCCAAGGTCGAGTTCTTGACCTCGACGAAGGTGCCAGCCTTGGCGCCGTCCTCCAACCGGGCGCCGGGGCGGAGGTAGGCGAAGGGGCCGACGCTGCAGCCGTCAAGCACGTCGCACTCGACCAGGTAGGAGTGCGGCACGGCGACGTTCTCGCCGAGGCGGGTGTCGATCAGCGTGCTCAACGGGCCGACCGTCGAGCCGGCGCCGACCGCGGTGGCGCCGCGCAGGCTGGTGCCGGGCTCGATCCGAGCGTCGGCGGCGATCTCGACGCCCGCGTCGATCCAGGTCGTGCCGGGGTCGACGACGGTGACGCCGGCGAGCATGTGGCGCTCGAGGATGCGGCGCCGGGCCTCGGCCTCGGCTTCCGCCAGCTCGGCGCGGTTGTTGACGCCCATCGTCACCGCGAAGTCCTCGGCGAGGTGGGCGGCGACAGCCTGGCCGGCCTCGCGCAGAGTGGCGAAGACATCGGTCAGGTAGTACTCGCCCTGGGCATTGTCGTTGGAGAGGCCGCGTAGCGCCGTCGCCAGCGGCCCGGCCTCGAAGGCGTAGGTGCCGGCGTTGATCTCGCGGATCGCCAGCTCCTCGGCCGTAGCGTCGCCGTCGGCTTTCGCCTCGACGACGCGGGCGACACCACCGTCGGCGTCGCGCACGACGCGCCCGTAGCTGCCGGGGTCCTCGAGCTCGATCGTCATCATCGTCGCCGCCGCGCCGGAGGAGGCGTGGGCGGCGAGGAAGCCGGAGACGATCTCGGCCGAGATCAACGGGTGGTCACCCGAGAGGACGAGCACGGTCTCCGCCTCCTCGATCAGCGGCAGTGCCGCGCGCACCGCTCCGCCGGTCCCGTCGGGCTCGGGCTGGACGACCGTCTCGACCTCGCCGGGGAAGCCGGAGCTGATGTCACGGCCGGGCGAGACGATCGCGGCGACCGTGCCGGCGCCCGCCTCGCGCGCGGCGAGGATCGGCCAGGCGACCAGCGGGCGCCCGCAGACGGGATGCAGCATCTTCGGCGTCGAGGAACGCATGCGCGTACCCTCGCCCGCCGCCATGACCAGGACCAGAGGCGAACTCACCGGTGGATCGTAAGTGGTTTGGGGGAGGATGGGGTGTCCCTCCGTTTGCTGGGTTTTCGCCGTCACCGCATGCGCCACTCGTGGCTGGGCGGCGGCGAAAACGGACGCCGCGCACTGCGGGACACCCCATCCTCCCTGGCCGATCTGACTCCCGTGCCTGACGCAAGCAGACCAAGGACGCAGGGAGCGTGGCGTGCTCCGCACGCGAGCGACCGAGGACGCCGGTATGCGCCGTGTCAGGCGCGGGAGAGGTCTTTGCCGACCAGGGCTACTGAAGTCAGCGTCCAGCCGGCGAAGATCAGGTCGATGCCGACCAGGAGGCCGATCGCCCAGTCGGCGCTGCTGGGGAACTTGGCGAGGACGAGGATGCCGATCAGCAGGCCGGCGACACCGCTGAGCCCGACCAGGCCGGCGCCTTGCCGGCCGCGTCCGGCGAAGGCCACCGCGATCCGCGTGATCCCCATGAAAAGGAAGTAGAAGCCCAGCACCAGGGTCAGGGTGAGCGTGCCGTTGTGCGGTTCGACGATCAGCCAGAGGCCGACGACGACGGTGAGCAGCGCCCAGATCAGGCGCAGGACCACAGACCCGATCGAGTGCGCCGTGAAGGCGCCGGCGACCAGGAAGGCTCCGGCGATGACGAGGATCCAGCCGATGAAGATCGCCGTCCCGACCGCGGCCACGGCCGGCACGACGATCGCCACGCAGCCGACGAAGATCGCCAATACCCCGACGGCCATCAGCGCCTTCCAGCTGCGCGCCAGACCGGCGCGGACTTCGGGGTCCAGCTGAACTCCACCCATCTCCATTGACGCGACCCTAAGCCCCCGCCCGGACGGGATCCAGGCCGTTATGGCGCTAGGCTCGCAGGGCGCGGTCCGGGGTGGTGTAGTCGGCTAGCACGTCTGGTTTTGGTCCAGGAAGCGAGGGTTCGAGTCCTTCCCCCGGAACTCGCAGCACTACCCCACCGGCTCGCGCTCGGGTGGCAGCTGGCCGCCGCGGTCGGTCCCGGCGATCAGCTCGTCCGGGGCCTTCTCCTCGGGGACGAAGCCCGACTTCATGCCGAAGTAGACGGCCTGTGGGTGGTGGGCGACGATCGCCACCGTCGACTGCTCGGGCATCACCGCGAAGCCGTCGGAGAGCGTCATTCCGATCTCTTCCAGGTCGAGCAGGCGCCAGACCTTCTCGTGCTCGGACTGGTCCGGGCAGGCGGGGTAGCCCCACGAGTAGCGGCGGCCCTGGTCGGGCTCGATCCCCAGCTCGCGGCGCGTCCGGGAGTGCAGCCACTCGGCCAGGCCCTCGGCGGCCTGCACGCCGAGCCCGTGGACGAAGAGCTGCTCGGCGAACTCGCCTTCGCCCTCAAGCCGCTCGATCAGCTCGGTCACCTCGGGCCCTACCGTGACCCCCTGCAGGGCGACGACGTCGCGCTCACCGCTGTCCAGCGGGCGGTAGAAGTCGGCCAGGCAGATGCGATCGTGCTTCGGCTGGCGCGGGAAGACGAGCCGCTCGAGCTCGCGCTCGTGGTCCTCGGGATCGAAGACGATCAGCTCGTTGCCCTCCGAGTTGCAGGGGAAGTAGCCCTGCCGGGCACGCGGGTTGAGGTAGTCCTGCTCGCGCCACATCCGCTCCAGGCGGGGAGCGAAGCCCTCCTCCTCGTCGCTGCCCTCGATCAACTCGCGCCAGGCCTCGCCCTTCACGCCTTTGCCCCCCCAGTGCAGCTTGAAGAGCACGTGGCGGTCCAGGTAGGGGAAGACCTCGTCGAGGTCGACGTCGATCTCGCGCACGCCCTCGAAGGGCGCGGTCGGGATCGGTGCTTCGGCGCTCGCCTTGGAGCGCACGCCGGCGTCGGTGGTCGGCGGCGAGTCGTCGACGACGGTGGGCTTTTCGCGCAGCTCCTTCGCCTCGGAGCGGATCCGCTCGACCAGCGCGGCGCGTGCCTCCTCGTCGACGATCGCGTCCATCGTGTCGAGCCCCTGGAAGGCGTCCTTGCAGTAGAAGACACCCGGCTCGTAGACGTCGTCGGAGTCCTTGCCGCCCGGGTAGAGCGTGCGCCGGCCGAAGTCGCGGTTGATCGCCGCGCCGCCGATCAGCACCGGGAACCCGAGCCCGCGCTGGTGCAGCTCCTGGATGCAGATCGGCATCTGCTTCGAGGTCGAGACAAGCAGCGCCGAGAGGCCGATCGCGTCGGCTTCGTTCTCGACCGCGGCCTCGATGATCGTCTCGACCGGGACCTGCTTGCCGAGGTCGACGACGGTGTAGCCGTTGTTGGTGAGGATCGTGTTGACCAGCGACTTGCCGATGTCGTGCACGTCGCCGAACACGGTCGCGATCACGACCTTGCCCTTGCTGTGGCCGTCGATCCGGTCGAGGTAGTTCTCGAGCCGCGCCACGGCGCGCTTCATCACTTCGGCCGACTGCAGGACGAAGGGCAGGATCAGTTCGCCGGCGCCGAATTTGTCGCCGACCTCTTTCATCGCCGGCAGCAGCACTTCGTTCAGCGTCGGGACGGCGCCGATCTTCTCGTTGGAGCGGTCGATCCACTCCTCCACCCCGTCCTTCTTGCGGCGCAGGATGTGCCAGTGCAGGGCCTCCTCGGGCTCCATGCCCTCGGTCGGGTCGCCCGCCTCCTCGGCCTCCTCGGGGCCCTTGGACTCGAAGTGCTCGATGAAGCGCTCAAGGGCGTCCTCGCGCCGGTTGAAGACGAGGTCGTCGGTCAGCTCGCGCTCTTCCTCGGAGATCTCCGAGTAGGGCGTTATGTGGTTCGGGTTGACCATCGCCAGGTCCAGCCCGGCCTCGACGCAGTGGTGGAGGAAGACCGAGTTGAGCACGGCGCGGGCGGGCTGGCCGACGCCGAAGGAGACGTTGGAGACGCCGAGCGAGGTCTTCACGCCCGGGATCTCGGCCTTGATCCGCCGGATCCCCTCGATCGTCTCGACCGCGGAGGGCTTCCACTCGTCATCGCCGGTGGTCAGCGTGAAGGTGAGCGCGTCGAAGATCAGCACCTCAGGGTCGAGGCCGTGCTCGCCGCAGGCGAGGTCGCGGATCCGTTCGGCGATCTCGACCTTGCGGTCGGCGGTCTTCGCCATCCCGACCTCGTCGATCGTCAGCGCGATCAGCGCCGCGCCGTGCGCCTTCGCCAGCGGCACGACGACGTTGGCCTTGTCGGGCCCCGCCTCGAGGTTGATCGAGTTGACGATCGCCCGGCCGGGGATCTTTTCCAGCGCGGCCTCGATCACCTCGGGCTCGGTCGAGTCGACCTGGATCGGCGCCGGCTGGGTCAGCGAGACCCGCTCGGCGACGGCCTGCATCTGCTCGTCCTCATCCTGGCGCTCGGTCAGCGCGACGCAGAGGTCGAGCACGTGGGCGCCGCCTTCGACCTGGTCTTCGGCGACCTGCACGAGGCCGTCGTAGTCGTCGGCGAGCAGCAGTTCCTTGGCCTTTTTCGAGCCCTGCGAGTTGACCCGCTCGCCGATCAGGGTCGGGCGCGGCTCCTGCACCAGCGGGGTCGCGGTCATCATCGAAGAGACCTGCGGCGGCCCAGGCTCGGGGCGCGCGCCCGGAACGAGGCCGTCGACCCGCGAGGCGATCGCGGCGATGTGCTCAGGAGTCGTCCCGCAGCAGCCGCCGACGATGCCTACGCCGTAGCGCTCGACGAACTCGCCCAGGGTCGCGGCCAGCGGCTCGGGCTGTTCGGGGAAGATCGTCTCGCCGTCGGGGCCCTGCAGCGGCAGCCCGGCGTTGGGGATGCAGTGCACAGGCAGCGGGCTGGCCTCGCCGAGGAAGCGGATCGCGTCGCGCATGTCCTCCGGGCCGGTCGAGCAGTTGAGCCCGATCACGTCGACGTCGAGCGCCGCCAGCGTCGTCAGCACCGCCTGGACGTCGGTGCCGAGCAGCATCTTGCCGCCCTGCGGCAGCAGCGAGACGCTGCACTGGATCGGCAGCCTGCGGCCGGCCTCGGCGAACGCCTCACGGGCGCCGAAGATCGCCGCCTTGACCTCGAGGATGTCCTGCGCAGTCTCGATCATGATCAGGTCGGCGCCGCCTTCGACCAGGCCGCGTGCCTGCTCGGCGAAGACCTCGACCAGCTTGCCGAACGAGATGTCGCCCAGGGTCGGGTCGTCGGAGGCGGGCAGGAACCCGGTCGGCCCGATCGAGCCGGCGACGAAGCGGTCCTCGCCGGCCGCCTTGCGGGCGATCTCGGCTGCCTTGACGTTGATCTCCAGGGTGTGCTCGCCCAGCCCCCACTCCTCGAGCTTCAGCCGCGAGCCCTGGAAGCTGTCGGTCTCGACCACCGTCGCGCCCGCCTCGAGCATCGAGGTGTGGACGCCCTCGATCACGTCGGGGCGGTTGAGCACCAGCGCCTCGTGGCATTTGCCCTCGAGTCCGCCGTAATCGTCCTGGGTCAGGTCGAATTGCTCCAGGGTCGCGCCCATGCCGCCGTCGAAGACGACGACGCGCTCCCTGCCTGCAGCTAGGTAATCGCGTTCTGACATATGAAAAAGAGGCTATCGAGAGACGAATTTCGTTACGGCGATGGGTAATCTGGGCGCCGGGATGATCGACTCTCACACGCATCTGTTCCTCTGCGACCGCGACGAGGACGAGCTGGTCGCCGACGCGCTCTCGGCGGGCGTCAACCGGATGCTCAACGTCGGTCTCGGCAACGGCCAGAACGAGGCCGCGATCGCAGGCGCAGAGCGGCACGAGGCGGTCTTCGCCAGCGTCGGCCGCCACCCGACCGAGGCGGGTGGGTTCGATGACGCCGAAGCGGAGCGGATCGCCCGGCTCGCCGATCATCCGAAGGTGCGGGCGATCGGCGAGACCGGCATCGACTACTACCACGAGACGGCGACCCCGGCCGAGCAGCGGCGCGCCTTCGAGGCGCAGGTGGCGATCGCCCGCGAGCGCCGCCTGCCGATCGTGATCCACGGTCGCGACAAGGACGGCGAGACGGCGGCGATCGACGAGATCTTCGCCGTGCTCGACGCCCAGGCCGGCGAGACGCCGGTCCTCCTGCACTGCTTCTCCGCCCCTTGGCGCGCCGCCGACGCGGCCGAGCGCGGCTGGTACTGCTCCTTCGCCGGCCACACCACCTACCCCGCCTCCGAGGCGCTGCGCGAAGCCGCCGCGCAGCTGCCCGACGAACTGATCCTGGTTGAGACCGACGCCCCCTACCTGGCGCCGCAGACCGTGCGCGGCAAGCCCAACGAGCCCGCCTACGTCGTCGACACGGCCCGCGTGGTGGCCGAGGCGCGCGGCGTCTCCTACGCGGAGCTGGAGGGGGTAGTCGAGGCCAACGCCCGGTCCCTCTTCGGCTGGTAGCCGGCGTGCCCCCGGTCAAGCTCGGGCAGAACTTCCTCGCCGACACCAACCTGCTCGACGCGATCGTCCGCGACGCCGGGCTCAAGCCCGGCGACGTCGTGCTCGAGGTCGGCGCCGGCGAAGGGCCGTTGACCGAGCGGCTCGCCGCGAGCGCCGCCCATGTACACGCGATCGAGCTCGACCGGACGCTGGAGCCGGCGCTGCGTGCCGTGGCGGCCCTGCCCAACGTCGACCTGCACTGGGGCGACGCGCTGAAGCTCGACCTCGCCGCCCTCGACCCGGCGCCGACGGCGGTCGTCTCCAACCTGCCCTACGCGATCGCCACGCCGCTGATCATCCGCACGATCGAAGAGCTGCCGGGGGTGCGGCGCTGGACGGTGATGGTCCAGCGCGAGATCGCCGACCGACTCAGCGCCCCGCCAGGCAGCCGCACCTACGGGGCACCCAGCGTGCTCGTGCAGCTCGCCTGCGACACGAAGGTGCTGCGCTCGGTCAACCCCGCCGTCTTCAAGCCCCCGCCGCGGGTCGGCTCCTCGGTGATCGCCCTCCACCGGACCGGACCGGGCGCCGACGCGGACACCCGCGACCTGGTCCGCGGCGCCTTCCTGCACCGGCGCAAGACGCTGGCCCGCTCGCTCTCGGAAATCCGCCCGGACACGCTCGGGCGGGCGCGGGAAATGCTGTCAGAGCTGGGCCTGCGGACGGAGGTGCGGCCCGAGGAAGTCAACCCGGACGAGTACGCCGAGCTGGCGCACGGGATGCCCTGGCGGGCCGATGACAAACTCAGTAGCCGCGGCTGAGCCGCTCCCGATGCGCGTCCAGGCCCCCGCAAAGCTCAACCTCTGCCTATTTCTCGGCCCGCGCCGCGAGGACGGCCTGCACGAGCTCTGCTCGCTATTCGAGCCGCTCGCCCTCGCCGACTCGATCGAGATCGCCGCGGCCGGCGAGCGCGACGAGGTCCTCTGCGCCGGGGTCGAGGGCGAGAACCTCGCCGCGCGGGCGCTGGCGGCCCTGCGCGAGAGCGGCTGGCAGGCGCCGCCGCTGCGACTTGAGATCGAGAAGCGAATCCCGGTCGCGGCCGGCCTCGGCGGCGGCAGCGCCGACGCCGCGGCCGTGCTGCGCCTGGCGCGCGACCGCGCGGAGGAGGGCACCGGGTCGGTTGCGGACCTGGCCGAGATCGCAGCGCGGCTCGGCGCCGATGTCCCGTCGCAGCTGCAGCCGGCGCTCGCGCTGGTGCGAGGAGCCGGCGAGCAGGTCGAGATGCTGCCGGCCCCTCCCCCCCATGCGGTCCTACTGCTACCCGACGGAGGCGGACTGGGAACCGCCGAGGTTTTCGCCGAGGCCGACAGGCTCGGGCTTGGCCGCGGCGCCACGGAGCTGGATGAGCTGACGACGCGCCTGCGAGACGCGGCGGGGAGCGGGGCCTCCCCGCTCGCCTACGCCGAGCTGCTCGCCAACGACCTCGAGCCGGCGGCGCGCTCGCTGCGCCCGCGGATCGGCGAAGCGCTCGACGCGCTGCGCGCGGCCGGGGCCCCGCTCGCCCTTTTGACCGGCTCGGGGCCGACGGCGTTCGGCCTCTTCGGGGACCTGGCCGCGGCCGAGGGAGCCGCGCAGCGAATCGACCGCGACGACGCGATCGTCTGCGCGGCCGGGCCCACCCCGTAAGACTGCGCGCAGTGAAACTGCAGCTGCCAGAGGACCGGCGGCGGAAACGCCTGCTGATCGCGGCGATCGTCGCGGCGGTGGCCGTCGGCTACTACCTGCTCAGCCGGGTGATCCCGCACGAAGAACTGCAGGGCCTGCTCGAAGACGTCTCCAATGCGCTCGGCGCCTGGACCTACCTGCTTGTGGGCATCTTCGCCTTCGCTGAGACGGGCGCCTTCGTCGGCCTCGTCGTCCCCGGCGAGACGGTGATGCTGCTCGGCGGCGCGGTCGCCGGACAGGGCGCGATCGACATCTACCTGTTGATCGCGATCGCCTGGTTCGCGGCCTGGGCGGGCGACACGACCAGCTTCTTCCTCGGCCGCCGCCTCGGCCGCGAGTTCGTGATGCGCAACGGGCCGCGCTTCGGGATCAGCCACGAGCGCTTCGAGAAGGTCGAGGACTACTTCGGCCGCCACGGCGGCAAGACGATCTTCATCGGGCGCTTCATCAGCCTGGTGCGCGCCTTCGCCCCCTTCATCGCCGGCAGCTCGGGAATGCGCTACCGAGCCTTCGTCCCCTACAGCATCCTCGGCACCGGGCTCTGGGCCAGCGCCCACATCCTGATCGGCTACTTCTTCTCGCGCAGCATCGACACCGCCGCGAAGTACGCCGGCCGCGGCGCCTTCCTGCTCGGCACGCTGATCGTCGTCGTCGTCGGCACCGCGGTGACCGTGCGCCACTTCCGGGTCGAGGCCAACCGGCGAGCGGCGGTGGGCTGGATGGAGGGGCGGTGGGCGACCGCCTGGCTGGTGCGGCTCTCACGCCGCTTCCAGCCGCAGCTGCGCTTCCTCTGGAACCGGGTGACCCCGGGCGGCACCTTCGGGCTCGAATTCACCTCGCTGATGGCGACCTTCGCCGTCGCCGCCTTCGTCCTCGTCGCCTATACGGTGATCGTCAACGGCGAACCCGGGCCGACGCCCGGCGATGTGACCGCGATGGAAATCGCCGAAAAGCTACGCACGGCGTGGCTGGTCGACTTCGCCAAGGTCTTCACCGCGCTCGGTTCGGGCGCGGTCAGCTGGCCGCTGGCGGCGATCGCCGCAGCCGCCCTCGCCGTGCGCCGCCGCTGGGCCGAGCTGGGCGTGCTCGTCGCCGGAATGGCGCTCGTGATCGGCGGCGTGCACGAGCTCAAGGACGCGCTCGATCGGCCGCGCCCGGCCGGCGGCCTCGTCGGGGCGTCCGGCTCCTCCTTCCCCAGCGGCCACACCGCCTACTCGACCTTCTACGTCTGGCTGGCGGTGACGATCGTGATGCGGCTGCGGGTCGGAATGGCGCGCGGCGCCCTCGTCATCGCGGCGGGGATCGCGATCTCCGCCCTGGTCGGCCTCTCGCGCGTCTACCTCGGCGTCCACTACATGAGCGACGTCAACGCGGGCTGGGCGCTGGGCGCCGCGGCCTTCTCGATCTGCGCGGCGGTGGCGCTCACCATCAGCACTGTGCGCCAGAATGGGGGATCCGATGCTCCCCTTCGCCCTGCAGAAGATCGAAAATGAGTACCTGCTCTTCGGCGCCGCCGGCCTGATCAGCCTGGTCGCCTTCGTCTCGCTGATCTTCGTCCCCGCGATCGGCTCCTACGGCCGGATCTGGGAGAAGGTCGCGGCCGGCTTCCTTTCGGTGATCGTCCTCGTCGCTCTGGTCCTCACCGGTGTCGTCGCCGGGCTCGCGATCGTCTACTACTACAGCGACATTGCCGAAATCGTCGGTTGAAGAAGAGGGGACGCTCGACGCCCTCTCGGAGGCGGTCGAGTCCGGCGCCGGGCTGCCCGCCGTGGCGCGGGCGGCGGCGCGGGTGCTCGACGCCAGCGTCGCCCTGATCGAGCGCTCCGGCGCCGTGCTTGCCGTCGCCGGGGCCTCCCCCGACCAGGAGGAGAAGCTGCTCGCCGGGGGCGAGCGGGTGACGACGGTCGAGCTGCGCGTCGCCGACGCCGCTGTCGGCGAGCTGCGCTACCGGGCAAAGGCCCCGCCGGACCCGGCGATCGCCCGCATGGTGACCACGCTGCTGGCGCTCGAGCTGGAGCGCTCGCGCGCGCCGGAGTGGCAGGACGAAGAGGTGGCCGGGGTCTTCGTCGCCGCCGTGCTGGCGCGCGGGGTGACCGACCGCGGCGACATCGTCGCGCGCGCCGCGGAGCTCGGCGCCGACCTGGAGAAGGGCGCCGGGGCGATCATTCTGCGCGCCGCGCCGCGGACCGCACAGACCGGTGAGTGGCGGGCACGGGTCCTGACTCTGGCGATGCGGGCGCTGCGCTCGCTCGCCCCCGGCGCGCTCGCGGCAGTCGAGCAGGGAGAGGTGGCGACAGAGGTCGCGGCGCTCCTGCCCGCCGAGGACGAGGAGCGCCTGCAGCGAGCCTCCGCGGGGCTCGCCCGCGAGCTCGAGGACGCCCTGGCCGGCTTTCACCTGACGATCGGGGCGAGCCGCCGCGTCGCCGACCCGGCCGACCTCTACCGGGCCGGCAGCGAGGCCCGGCTCGCGGTCAACGTCGGCGAGGCCGAGGGCAAGCCGCTGCTCGCCTTCGAGGACACCGGCGCCTACCGGCTGCTGCTGCCGGCGATGAGCGACGACCCGGGCGAGCTGCAGCGCTTCTTCGCCGAGACGATCGAGCCGCTGGCCGCCTACGACGACCAGTACGAGACCGAGCTCGTCGCCACCGTCGAGGCCTACCTCAACAACGACGGCAACGTCGCGGCGACGGCAAAACAGCTCTTCACCCACCGGCACACGATCCGCTACCGGCTCGAGCGCGTCCGCGAGCTCTGCGGCCACGACGTCTCCGCCACCGAGGGCCGCGAGAAGCTCGGCCTCGGCCTCAAGGCGATGCGTGTGCTCGGCATAGCCTCCCCCCGCGGCCCGGCGCTGGAACCGGGCGCCGAGGGAGGCAAGGTGCCGCGCTCCTCGGAGGATTGAGGCCCACCCCCGGTAGGGCTCAAGCTCCGATGCGTTCGCGAGACTCGGAGCTCGAGGGGTGAGGCTTGAGGTGGACGGGAGAGGCGGAGATTGCTTGGACGCGGAGGTCGCTCCAGGTGAGGCCCTCGCGGACCAGGGCCGGCAGGCCGAGGGCGACGGCGGTGGCGATCTCGACCGCCTGCAGGATGACTCCGTAGGCGAGGGCGTCGGCGGTGCTGACCCCCCAACCGGTGTGGAGGACGCTGATCACGGCGAGCTGGAAGACGCCGATGTTGGAGGGCGTCGCCGGGACGACCGCGGTGACGTTGACCGCGAAGAGGACCGCGGCGGCGGCGCCGATGCCGGCGTGGCCGAGCCCGAGCGCGGCCAGCAACGCCCAGCAGGCGGCCAGCTGGATCGCCCAGGCGCCGAGCTGCGCGGCGCTGGCGACGATCCCGTAGCGCGGCTGGCGGAAGACCGCCAGGCCGGCGCGCACCTGCAGCAGGGCGCGGTGCATCGCCGTGCCGATGCGGGCGAGGCGGCCGTTGCCGTTGCGCCGCATCAACGTCGGCGCTATCAGCACCACGAGCAGCAGCGCGAGCGGCACGAAGCTGAACACGAACAGCTTCTCGGTGCTGGAGTGGAAGAGGTCGGTGGTGGAGACGATGATGACGCCCAGCAGGGCGAGGGCGACGATGTTGAGCACGGTCTGGGAGACCAGCGTCCCGAGCAGGACGGGGAAGGTCTCGCGCATACGGCCGATCCGCCGCGCCAGGGTCATCGCCCTGGCCGGCTCGCCGAGGCGGGCCGGCAGCGTCGCCGACATCAGGACCCCGATCATCGTCGCCGAGGTGACGTCGCGGCGGCGCACCGGCCGCCGGGGCAGAGCGGCGCGCACGATCCCGTACCAGGAGGCGGCGCGGAAGAAGAGCGAGAGGGCCATCAGCGCGCAGGCGACCAGGACCCAGGCGATGTCGGAGCGGACGATGCTGGTGAGGACGTTGTCGACGCCGATCTTCCGCGCCGCGAGTGCAGTCAGGCCGATCCCGAGCACCGCGGCGACCCCGAGCCCGACGCGCCGGGCGATGCGGCGCTTGCGGCTGCCGCCCTGGGCAAGCGGAGGGTCGAGCGAGGGCAGGCGCCGCGGCGGGCTCGGCGGCGCGCCACCGGCCGAGCGGATGCCGATCCAGTGCGCGGCGCGCTCGCTGACGTTGCGCGGCACCGGCGCCTCGATCGCGCGCTCGTAGACCTCGGTGACCCGGTCGGCGACGTGTGGCCAGGCGTAGCGCTGGGCGCTCTGGCGCGCCGCGTCGCCCATCGCCGCCAGGCGCTCGGGCTCGTGGTGGGCGCGCTGCAGCTCCTCGGCGAGGCGCTGGGGGTCGCCGGGCGGGACGAGCACCCCGTCGACGCCGTCGCTGACCACGTCGCTGTAGCCGGCGATGGCGGAGGCGATCGCCGGGGTCCCGGCGGCGAAGGCCTCGGTCAGGACCATGCCGAAGCTCTCGCCCGAGAGCGAGGGGGCGCAGAGCAGGTCGGCCTCGTGGAGCGTCGTCCAGAGCTCTTCGCCGGACGCGCGGCCGCGCACGTCGATCGAGCCCATCGTCTCGGGGTCGGCGAGGTAGCGCAACACGTCCTCGCGCTCGGCGCCGATCACGGTCAGGCGGCTGGGCACATGCTCGATCAGCGCTTCGAACGCGGTCAGCAGGACGGGCAGGCCCTTGCGCTCCTCCGGGCGGCCGACGAAGGCCAGGCGCAGCTCCTCGCTCGGCGGCTTGGGGCCGGGGGGCGCGGCGTCGACGTCGACACCGTTGGGAACGATCTCGTAGCGGCCGCCGTACCAGCGGCGCCCGGTCCAGGCGGCCGCCTCGGAAACGGCGATCCGCTCCGAGAGCCGGTTGAAGACGCGCCGGGCGCCGAGCGCGGAGGCGATGTGATTGGGCAGCGCCTTCGTCGAGTAGGAGTGGAAGGTGCCGACCGCGGGCACGCGGGCCCCAAGCGCGGCGTTCCAGCCGACCAGCGGCACCACCGGCTCGTGGATGTGGACCAAGTCGTAGCCGCCCTGGCGAAGCTCGCGGCGGGGGGCGGCGACGCCACCGGCCGGGAAGGGCGCGAGGTTGGAGACCGCCCCGTTTGCCGCGAAGCCCGCCGTGCGGCCGAGCGGCACCAGATAGTCGGGGATCTCGCGCGACTCCGCCGGCGCACGATGGAGCGCCCGGCTGATCCGGTCGGGAGGGTCGAAGGGGGCGAGGACACGAACGTGATGGCCGCGACCGAGAAACTCCTCGGCGAGCGCTTCGACGTGCCGGTTCACGCCTCCCTGGTAACTCCAGGAATATGGCGAGACAAGGGCGATTCGCACGAACTACAGAGCGTAGTGGATCGAGAGGAAGGGTTTAGCGACCGAGGACGCGGACTGACGCCACGTCACGCGCGTCCCTCCGCCCAGGCGAAGCCGAGGAAGGCCAGCAGATAGACGCCGCCGACCTCGAGCAGCAGCGCGCCCGAGTCGTTCGCGAGCGTGCCGACGACCGTCGCCGCGAGAGCGCCCAGCAGGGCGGCGCGCATCGCCGGCACGGCCTCCAGCCAGGCGGCTACCCGGTCACGGCGCAGCCAGGCAAGCGTCGCCGAGGCAATGACGACCGGCAGCCCGACGAGCAGGATCGGCCGGCCAAAGCTTTCGCCCGCCTCGCGCAGGCGGTGGCCGAAGACGGCAAGCACGTCGCCGCCGCTGTTCGCATCGAGGACGGTCTTGGTCAAGTGGGCGTTGGCGCCGGTGACGAGGTCGGCGGCTGCGAGCAGGGCGATTGCCGGGATCGGCAGCAGGAAGGCGAGCAGGGCGAGCCGTTCGCGCCCGGCGAGCAGGGCGGCGGCAATCGCGGCGCCGAGCGGCAGGGTGATCGCCGCACCGACGTCCGCCCCATAGCGCCCATAGGCGAAGACGAAGGTGAAGACCAGGGCGACGACGAGGAAGGCAGCGGGGCCTCGTCCCGACGCCCCCGAGGCTTCCGGTGCGCCCTTCCTGCCCATTGCGCGGGAAAGGCGCACCGGAACGGAGAGGGCGGCGCCCGTCCCGACCAGGATCAGCACGACCAGGCAGGCCTCGAGCTCGTTGCCGATCCCGTAGAAGCGGTGCCCGGCCGCTGGGTTGGGGCCGACCAGGGAGAGCTGGGTAAGCGGCGAGCCGAAGACGAGGTCGACCGCGTAGGCGATCGCCGTCGCGGCGCAGGCGAGCGCCAGCGCCCTGTAGCCGCCGAGCGCCGCCAGGCTGAGCGCCGCCAGCGCCGGCGAGCCGAGCATCAGCAGCAGCCGTTCGACTCCGACGCTCGGCTCCAGAGCCGCGCCCAGGAGGCAGAGCAGCGGCAGGTAGACCAGCGAGAGCGCCAGCAGGCGAGCCGCGGCCCGTCCCGCCCGCTCCCGGTCTAGCCCGAACGCCAGGCCGAACGCCCCGAGCCAGACGAGCAGCGTCACCCCGATCACCGGGCCGCGACGCCCGGCCACGTCGAACAACCGGCCGCCGGGCGCGGCGTCGCGCACCACCGCCAGCGGGTCGCCCTGGAACCCGGCGCCGGCCGCGTGCAGGCCGAGCAGCGCGGCAATCGCAGCCGCGACCAGCGCCACCGGCGCTATCGTGAGCGCGATGGCCGACCGCACGTTCGCCAAGTTCACTTTCTTCAAGATCGACCCCGAGTGGCGCCGCCGCGACGCCGAGCTGCGCGCCGTCGACAAGCAGGAGTTCCTCGCGGCTTGCGACGACTTCGCCGTCGACCGCTCTCTGCGCGCCTACTCAACCATAGGCACGCGCGGCGATGTCGACCTCCTCCTCCTCAGCCAGAGCCCGAACTTGGACGACCTGCACACCTTCCACGTCGTGCTCGGCCAGAGCGGCCTGACGAAATGGGCGAGCACGCCGCACTCCTTCCTCTCGATGACCAAACGCTCTCCATACAGCGAGGAGGGAGCGCGGCCGGAGATCTGCGTCTCCGAGCGCAAGTACCTCTTCCTCTACCCGATGGTCAAGCAACGCCGCTGGTACGGGCTGCCGCCCGAGGAGCGGCAGCGGATCATGAAGAGCCACATCGAGGTCGGCCGCCGCTACCCGGAGATCTCGATCAACACGTCCTACTCGTTCGGGCTCGACGACCAGGAGTTCGTCGTCGCCTTCGAGGGCGATGACCCGGGCATGTTCCTCGACCTGGTCAACGAGCTGCGCCCGACCGAGTCGAGCGAGTACACCGAGCGGGAGACGCCGATCTTCACCTGCGTCGCGATGTCGGTCCGCAAGGCGCTCGACGCGCTCGACGGCACGGCGAATGTCGCCGCGTAGGCGCTCGCGACGGGCCGCGAGCCGGTTTCCCTATCCTTCCGCCTTCCGATGAGCCAGATCGGCACCGAAGAAAACCCGCTGCGCGTCGCCATCGTCGGCGCCGGCCCCTCCGGCTTCTACGCCGCGGAGCACATCCTCAAGGATGCGGAGACGCACGCCCAGGTCGACCTATTCGACCGCCTGCCAACCCCCTTCGGGCTGGTCCGCGGCGGCGTCGCGCCCGACCACCCGAAGATCAAGTCGGTGATCCGCGTCTACGAAAAAACCGCCGCGCGCGACGGCTTCCGCTTCTTCGGCAACGTCAAGGTCGGCCACGACATCGAGGTCGAGGACCTCGAGCGGCTCTACCACGCGATCGTCTTCACGGTCGGCTGCGAGACCGACCGCCAGCTCGGCATCCCCGGCGAAGACCTGCCGGGCAGCCACGCCGCCACCGCCTTCGTCGGCTGGTACAACGCCCACCCCGACTACTGCGACGACGATTTCGACCTCTCCAGCGAGCGGGCGGTGGTGATCGGCAACGGCAACGTCGCGATGGACGTGGCGCGGATGCTGGCCCTGACCGACCATGAGCTGCGCCAGACCGACACCGCCGACCACGCGATCGAGTTGCTCGACGCCAAGGGGATCCGTGAGATCGTCGTGCTCGGCCGACGCGGCCCGGCCCAGGCGGCCTTCACCAACCCGGAGATCAAAGAGCTGGGCGAGATGGAGGACGCCGACATCGTCGTCGACCCGGCCGAGGTCGAGCTCGACCCGGCCAGCACCGCCTACCTCGAGTCCGAGGAGGCCGACAAGACGACCCGCGTCAACGTCGAAACGCTGCGCGACTTCTCCCAGCGTGAGCCCGAGGGCCGCAAGCAGCGCATCGTCCTGCGCTTCCTCGCCTCGCCGGTCGAGATCAAGGGCGACGGCAAGGTCGAATCGATCGTCGTCGGGCGCAACGAGCTGGTCGAGGAGGGTGGGTCGCTGCGCGCCAAGGACACCGGCGAGCGCGAAGAGCTCGAGTGCGGCCTGGTACTGCGCTCCGTCGGCTACACCGGTGTGCCGATCGAGGGCGTCCCCTTCGACGAAAAGCGCGGCCTGATCCTGAACGAGGGCGGCCGTGTGCTCGACTCGCACGACTCCGGACACAAGGTCGGCCACTACACGGCCGGCTGGATCAAGCGCGGCCCCTCGGGCGTGATCGGCACCAACAAGAAAGATGCCCTGGAGACCGTCCGGCACCTGCTCGCCGACGTCGGCGAGCAGGCCCTGCTCAGCCCGGAGAACCCGGACCCCACCGCGGTCGACGACCTGCTCGCCGAGCGCGGCACCCGTTTCGTCAGCTTCGAAGACTGGCAGGCGATCGACCAGGCCGAGGTCGGGCGCGGCGAGCCCCACGGCCGCCCCCGCGTCAAGTTCGTCCGCGTCGAGGAGATGCTCGAGACGCTGGGCGAGAAGATCTCGGGCTGACCGCCGTGGTCGACCTCGCCGAGTTGCAGTCGATGATCGAGGCGGCGCTGCCCGGCGCCGAGGTCGCCGTCGAGGACGAAGACGGAGGCGGCCAGCACCTGCGGGCGACCGTGGAGGCATCCCAGTTCGAGGGCCTCTCGAGGATCGACCAGCACCGGCTCGTGAGGGCCGCCGTGAAAGAGTGCTTCGAGGACGGGCAGATCCACGCGCTCTCGATAAAGACCAGCATTCCGCCCTCCTCCTCTGCTGCGGGTAGATAGAGGGACGTCGCTAGGCTGTGCCCATGGCAGACCCACAGCTGAAAGAGAAAGTCGAGGAGCTGATCGCCGCCAACCCGGTGCTGCTCTTCATGAAAGGCACGCCGGAGATGCCGCGCTGCGGCTTCTCGATGCGCGTCGTCCAGGTGCTCGACACGATGGACGTCGAGTACGGCGCCGTCGACGTCCTCCCCGCGCTGCAGCCGCTGCGCGAGGTGACTGCCGAGATCGCCGACTGGCAGACCTTCCCGCAGCTCTACGTCAACGGCGAGCTGGTCGGCGGAGCCGACATCGTCGAGGAGATGTCCGACTCGGGCGAGCTGGCCGAGGCGCTCGGGGTCGAGCAGCCGACGGCGGCGCCGCGGCAGGAGCCCTCGCCCCCGCCGCAGCAATCACCGCCGCTGCAAATCGACTAGCCGCCGCCTTCAGCGTAGGCGGGCGCGGAAGCCGACCCACTTCGAAGCGCAGCGCGGGCCGCGCTTGTGCAGGCGGTCCTTGACGCGGATCTTGCCGTGAACCAGCTTGCCGCGAACGGCACCGCGGAAGAAGACTTCATCCGTGTTGCCGACCTGGACGTCGTTGAACTTGCCCCCGTTGCGAATGCGGGTCCGCTTGAAGCCGCTCTCGTCGACGATCAACCTGGCGCCGCCCTTGCAGCGCAGCTGCGCCGTGAAGTGGCGCAGCTTCAACGAGTGTCCTCGTTGGGTGATTCGGACTGTCCGCTTCTGGGCCGTCTTTCCCTTGTACAGGCGCTTTGGCGCAGCGCCGGCGAATGGGGCTCCCTCAGCCGCCACTACCAAGGCGCACACCAACAAAGCTCCTATGACGAGCCGAAAACGCATACCTCTCGTGCCTCCTCCAGTCGCTTACAGGGGTGCTACTACCCGCAACAGGCGCGCCAAACCGATGTTGCGGTCTGGCCAATGGACAGCCGTCGACTGACCAAGCAGGTCATGGACGCAGGGAAGAGAGGCGAGGGGAGCGCACTAACAGTGCGTGACCCGAGCCGAGCGACCGAGGACGCCGAGATGCGCCGGTCAGGCGGCGGCTGGGGCGTCGTCTTTCACCTGGAAAGACGATCCGCAGCCGCAGGCCGCGACCACGTTCGGGTTGTTGACCTGAAAGCCCGCTCCCTGCAGCCCTTCGACGTAGTCGACCTCCGAGCCGAAGACGAACTGCATGCTGACCTTGTCGACGACGACGGCGACGCCGTCGACCTCGAAGACATGGTCGTCGTCCTTGGAGGCGTCGAAGGCGAGCGCGTACTGGAACCCGGAGCAGCCTCCGCCGCGGACCGCGACGCGCAGCGCCTGGCCCTCGGAGCCCTCCTGGCCGCCCAGCAGCTCGCCGATCTTCTCGGCGGCCTTGTCGGTGAGCGTGATCGCCTCTTGCGGGGTGTCTGTGGTGGTGTCGGTCACTTCACAAAGTGTAGCGATGACCCCCGATCCACCCGCAGAGGAATCAGATATGGATGCGAATGGATCGGGGGTCTGTCAGGCCCGCATGTCCTCCGCTTCGCGTCCGGGCATGCGGCTGTCAAACTAGGGTCGCCCGTGAGCCCGACCCCTGCCACCGCTGTCGTCTGCGACAGCACCGCCTATCTCCCCGCCGACCTTCTCGCCGCCCGGGACATCGAGGTCGTCAGCCTCTACGTCACGATCGACGGCGAGCAGGAACGGGAGACCGAGGTCGCCGATTACGGCGCCTTCTTCGAGCGGCTGCGCGCCTCCGAGGGCGGCGCGACCACGTCGCAGCCCTCGATCGGCGACTTCGTCGCCGTCTACGAGCCGCTGCTGGCCGAAGGCCGCGAGATCGCCTCGGTCCACATCTCAGCCGGGATCTCCGGCACCTGCGAGGCGGCCGGTCAGGCCCGCCGGCGGCTGATCGACGAGGGCAAGGGCGGCGAGCGGATCGAGGTCTTCGACTCGCGTTCGGCAGCCGGTGGAATGGGGCTCTGCGCGCTTGGCGCCGCGGCCGGCGCCGCGGCGGGCGGCGACGCCAAGGCGGCGGTGGCCCGCGCCCGGCAGACCCGCGAGGAGCTGAAGATGTGGTTCGCGATCGACACGCTCGAGTACCTGCGCCGCGGTGGGCGGATCGGCGGCGCCAGCGCCTTCATCGGCTCGGCGCTGAAGATCAAGCCGATCCTCACCCTGGAGGAGGAGATCACGCCCGTCGAGCGCGTCCGCACCCGCGCCCGCTCGATCGAGCGGCTGCGCGAGTACGCGCGCGAGCGCCACGAGTCCCAGCTCGATGCCTGGGTCGTGCAGCACATCCGCGACGACGAGACCGCCGCCGGGCTGGTCGACGACGGTCGCGAGATCTTCGGCTGTGAGCCGGCATTCGTCTCCGAGGTCGGCCCGGTGCTCGGCGCCCACGTCGGCCCGGGCCTGCTGGGCATCGGGAGTGTCAGTACGTCGGTGCTGAGCTAGCCGCGACGGCGGCGGCGCATAGCCAATAGGCCAACGGCGAAGCCGGCGACGGCGGCGCCGGCGATCAGCTGGCTGCGGTGCTCCTGGACCTGGCGGCGCCAGTCGGTCAACTCGGTGACGCGGCCGCGCAGTGCTTCGACCGAGCGGCCGAGGTCGTGACGCTGCAGGTCGATGTCACGGCGGATCTCCGCCGCGGAGCGACCGGGCATGCCTGTCGTGGCGGGACGGGCGGGCTCAGGGCTGCTACTCATCGCCCTCCCCTTCCAGGGTGCTCCTGATCTGCTTGGCCTCTTCGATCGCCTGCTCGGGGACGGGCGGCGCGCCGGCCTGGACCGCGCGGTAGGCGAAGAGCCCGGCGCCGGCGGCGACCAACAGGAACAGGGCGGCCTCGACGAAGAAGCCGGGCCAGGCGTTGCCGTCGAAGACCTCTTCGGCGAGCAGCCAGGCAACTCCCTGCATGACCAGGATCAGGGCGAGGAAGGCGAAGATGCCGGCGGCGATGCCGACGACCGAGCCGCGCAGGAGCTTGGCGACTTTCTCGCTGACCTCGGTCTTGGCCAGCTCGATCTCCTCGCGGAGCAGCGAAGAGGCGCGTTCGGAGACGTCGAAGACCAGCTCGGCGACGCCGCGCTCGTCGGGCTCGGGCGGGGGCGGGGGCGTCTGGGATGGGTCGGCGGCCACTGACCGGCTACTCCGGCGGGTTCTCTTCGAAGACTCGCTGCCAGACGAGCGCGGCGAGCCGCGACGCGGCGATGCTGGCGAGGGCGCTGGTGGCGGCGAGAAGGCCGCTCCACGCGAGGCGTTTGACGATCTCGTTGTCCATCGTCACCCGACCTTACCTATCGAGGCTCGAGGCCGTCGCAGATCGTCGCCGTGACAAGAGTCTTTGCCTGCTCGAGGTCGGTCTCGGTCGCCGGGGTCAGCTCGAAGATCCAACCTGAGAGCTGCTGCTCGATCGCGCCGTAGAAGGACATCGAGGCGAAACCGGGGTCAATGTCGCGGCGAAATGCGCCCGACTCCTGCCCGTCGGCGACGATCTTGGCGATCGAGTCATATGCCCGGCGGATCTCCGGCAGGTGGGTGCGTCCGAACGAGTTGGCGGCACGGGTGACCTCGACGATGATCACCTTCATCAGCTCCGGGTCGTGACGATAGGACTCGACGATGAAGCCGGCGACGGTTTCCAGCTTGGCCCGCGAGGACGCCTCGCTGCGATCGGCCTCCTCGATCGCCGTCAGCAGCAGCGACCAGCGCGCGGTGAAGAGCTCGTTGAGCACCTCATCCTTCGATTTGAAGTAGTGGTAGACGAGGCCGTAGGCGACCCCGGCCTCGTCGGCGATGTCGGCGACGCGGGTCGAGTGGAAGCCCTGACGGGCGAAGACGCGGATCGCCGCGTCGAGGATCTGGCGGCGCTTGTCGACCGGCGGGGCTTTCGGATTGGAGGCCATCAGGCTTGCGCCTCCGCCGGTTGCGGCCAGACATACGCAGCCGGGCGACGGTTGGCCAGCGAGGGCAGCTTCTCGCGGATCCGCCGCTGGGCGGCGAGGTCGAGCTCGGCGGCGACGAAGCACTCCCCGTCGGGCGCCATGGCCAGCACGACGCCCCAGGGGTCGATGATCGCCGAGCGGCCGTAGGAGTTGTAGTGGGGCGGCGCCTCGCCGAACTGGTCGGGGGCGAGGACGAAGGCCTGGTTCTCGATCGCGCGGGCGCGCAGCAGCGCCTGCCAGTGGTCGCGGCCGGTCGCCGCGGTAAACGCCGAGGGGACGGCGAGCAGGTCGGCGCCGCGCACGGCGAGGATCCGGTACAGCTCGGGAAAGCGAAGGTCGTAACAGACGCTCATGCCCAGCTCAACCTCGCCGGCCGAGGCGGAGACGATCTCCTCGCCCGGCTGCTGGTGGTCGGACTCGCGGTAGACGACCCCGCCGGCCTCGACGTCGAACATGTGGATCTTGCGGTAGACGGCGAGGTCGGACCCGTCGGGCCCGATCAGGACCGAGGTGTTGAAGGCCTTCTCCTCACCGGGATCGGCGCCGCGCTCGGCGATGCTGCCGGCGAGCAGGTGGACTCCGAGCTCGGCCGCCCACCCGCGGGCCGCGGCGAGGCTGGGGCCGTCGAGCGCCTCCGCCCCGGCCGCCATCTCCTCTCCGGCGGCCAGCAGGTTCCACTTCTCCGGCAGGGCGACGAGCTCGGCGCCGTCGGCGGCCGCGGCGCGCACCAGGCGCTCGGCGGCGCCGAGGTTCCGCGCCTTGTCACCATTGGAGTTGAGCTGCACCGCCGCTACACGCACTTCCCTGTCCTCTCCGCCGTTGGCTGACTGACCAGTCAATCGGTCTGCGTCGCGCCAGTATAGGTGTCATCGGGGCGTACGATTGGGCGTAGGTGACCGTGCGCCGAGCTCGCCGCCGGCGCCCGCTGACTACAGCCCGGTCACGCGGGCGACGACCCAGTCGAGCAGGCGGTCGGGGACGAGCTTCGCCGCGAGGGCCTGGACGCGCGCGTCGGCGCCGACCAGGTAGCGGGTGCGCGGGCGGCCGCCGCTCAACGCGTGCTCGATCTTCTCGGCGACCTTCTCCGGCGGGATGCCGCGCTCACCGGTCTTCCTCGCAACATCGCGGTAGGACTCCATCGCCTTGCCGTAGAGCTCAGCGTGGTCGCCGCGGGCGCGCTCGGCGATCGAGTCGACCTCCTCCTGGCCGCGGTCCCAGATCGGCGTCGCGATCGAGCCCGGCTCGATCACGGCGACCTCGATCCCCCAGGGGCGCAGCTCCTGGCGGAAGACATCGCCGACCGCCTCGAGGCCGAACTTGGCGGCGTGGTAGGCGCCGAACATCGGGAAGGCCATCAGCCCGCCGATCGAGGTGATGAAGACGATCCGCCCGCGGGCACGGCGGATCGCCGGCAGCATCGCCTGGGTGACGGCGACGTGGGCGGTCAGGTTGACGCCGATCTGGCGTTCGAAGTCCTCGATCGGCAGCGTCTCCAGCGGGCCGGGGACGGCGATGCCGGCGTTGTTGACGAGGCCGTCGAGCCCGGCCTCCCCCACCTCGGCATCGATCGCCTCGGCGGCGGCCGCGATCCGCTCGGGCTCGGTCACGTCGAGGATCAGCGGGTAGAGGCGCTCCGAGCCCGCGGCGCGCAGCGAGTCGGCGTCCTCCTGCTTGCGCACCCCGGCGAAGACCCGCCACCCCGCCGCGTCGAGGCGAAGCGTGGCGGCACGCCCGATCCCGGTCGATGCGCCGGTGATCAGGACGGACTTCACACAACCCAGCCTAGTGCCGTCGCCTAACGGCCGGCCCGGTGGCGCTCGAGCTCGGCGACGAGCAGCTTGGTGTGCAGGGCCGCGATCAGATCCTGCAGCGGTTCGGAGCCCGATTCGAGCATCTCGACGACGCGCTCCGGCGGGACCTCGCCGGCGAGGCGGTCCATCACCATCTCGACCTCCTGGCCGACCAGCTCTTCGAGCGCCTTCTTGTAGCGCAGGGTGTCGTAGACGGTGAAGCCGATCTGCTCGTCGTAGCCGCCGGCACGGAAGCGGCCGATCGCCTCGATGATCTTGATGTCCGAGGGCGAGTAGCCGCGGCCGTTGGGGCTGAGCACCTCGATCTCCTCCAACCGGTCGAGCACGTCCTTGGGGACGCCGTAGCGCTCGCGCACCTCGCTCGCGCTGGTACGGGTGCGCTCGCCGCCGAGCGCCCGCTCGAGAATGCGGTCCTCCAGCTCGACCAGTGCGCGGGCCCGCTCAGGGTCCTCGTCGAGCACCGCCTTGATCGCCTTCAGCGGCATGAAGCGCTCCTCCTGGAGCTGCTTGATCAGCTTGATCCGATCCACCAGCTCGGGCGGGTAGTAGGCCATGTTGCGGCTTGTCTTGACCGGCTCCGGCAGCAGCCCCTCGCGCAGGTAGTGCTTGATCGTCGGCACCGGCACCCCCGACGCCTCCGCCAACTCTCCGATCTTGATGCGGGATTCGGTTTTCACGCGAGTGGGGTCATGCGCGGAACGTGGCGGCGCCGTCGGCGCTCGGGCCGGCCGCGGCGCCCGCCTCGATCATCGCGGCGATCTCCTCGTCGCCGTAGCCCGCCTCGCGCAGGGCCTCGGCAGTGTGCTCGCCGAAGGCCGGGGCCGGGCGGGTCGGGTCGCCCGGAGTGCGGCTCATCTTCACCGGCACGCCGAGCTGGCGCACCGTCCCGAGGCCCGGCTGCTCGATCGAGCTGACCATCTCACGCGCCCGGACCAGCTCGGAATCGAGCGCCTCACCGACGTCGAGCACCGGCTCGATGCAGCAGTCGTGCTCGTCGTTGAAGGCCTCCCACTCCGCGCGCGTGCGGGCGCGGAAGACCTCGGCGGCTTTCGCCCATGCCTCGCTGCCGGGCGCCTCGAACTGGGCCTCGATCAGGTCGGGCCGCTCGACCCCGTTGCAGAAGGCGGCCCAGAACTTCGGCTCCAACGCTCCGCAGGTGACCCAGCCGTCGGCCGCCTCGTAGGGGAGGTAGCAGAGCAGCCCGCCGGCGAGCTGCTGCTCGCCGCGCCGCGGCGCCTCGCCGTCGCAGAAGTAGCGGCCGGCGACCAGCGCCAGCCAGGAGAGCGCCCCGTCGGCCATCGAGACGTCGACCATCTGGCCCTCGCCGGAGCGACGGCGCTCGTGCAGCGCCGCCATCACGCCGAAGGCGGCCATCAGAGCGCCGCCGCCGAGGTCGGCGATCTGGCCGCCGGACTGCACGGGCGGGCCGCCCTTGGCGCCGGTCAGGCCGAGCAGCCCGACCAGCCCGAGGTAGTTCATGTCGTGGCCCGCGCGCTGCGCGTAGGGGCCGTCCTGGCCGTAGCCGGTGATCGCGCAGAAGACGATCGCGGGGTTGGCCTCGCGCATGCGCTCGTAGCCGACGCCGAGCTTGTCGAGCACCCCGGGCCGGAAGCCGTCGAGGACGACGTCGTATTTCTCGACCAGCCGCAAAAGGGCCTCGCGCCCGGCGTCGGACTTGAGGTCGAGGCGGACCGAGCGCTTGCCGCGGTTGAGCGCCAGGTAGAGCGAGGAGCGCGTGCCCAGTTCCTGCTGGTCGTCATCGCCGTAGTAGGGCGGCGCCCAGCGGATGTAGTCGCCCATGCCGGTGTCCTCGACCTTCAGCACCTCGGCGCCGAGGTCGGCGAGCAGCAGCGAGCAGAAGCCGCCCGGCAGGAGCCGTGTCAGGTCGAGGACCTTGACGTCGCTAAGCGGCAGATCGCTCACGCTTGGGGACCCCCAGCAGCTCGCGAGCCTCGGCGACGGTGGCGGCGCGGCGGCCGACGTCCTCGGCCATCTGGCGCGCCTTGGCGATCAGCTCGCCGTTGGACTTGGCCATCTCGCCGTTCGGCAGGTAGAGGTTGTCCTCGACCCCGGCGCGGACGTTGCCGCCCAGGACCAGCGAGGCGCCGAGCAGCTTCCACTGGTCGCGCGAGATGCCGATCACCTGCCACTGGCTCTCGCCTCCGGCGCCGCCGGGAACCTGGTCGGCCATGAAGCCGACGTTGCGCGGCGTCGGGCGGATGCCGCCGTTGACGCCCATCACGAGCGAGATCTGCAGCGGCGTGCGCTCGAGCAGCCCCATGTCGATCAACGGGTCGAGGTTGGCGACGTGACCGGCGTCGAAGCACTCGTGCTCGGGCTTGATCCCGAGGTCGCGCATCGCCGTGAGGAACTCGATGATCGTGTCGAAGCTGTTCTCGAAGACCGCCTTGAAGACGAAGTCCTTGCGCCGGCGCGAGTACTTGGCGTAGTTCATCGAGCTCATGTTGAGCGCCGCCACGTCGGGCTTGCACTCGCGCAGGTACTCGAGTCGCTTGGCGATCGGGATGCCGATCGCCCCGGTCGAGTAGTTGACGATCACGTCGCCGACCTCGGCCAGGATCGCCTCGGTGATCGCCCTGAAGTCCTCGACCTCATAAGACGGCGTGCCGTCCGGCTTGCGGGCGTGGATGTGGATTTGCGAGGCGCCCTCGTCGACGGCGCGCCGCGCCTCGGCCGCGTACTCCTCCGGCGTGTAGGGGATCGCCGGACACTGGTCCCGGTTGGCGATCACACCCGAGATCGAGCAAGAAATGACGACTGGATCGTCGAAGGAACTCATTTCTCGTCCTTCGCCACGGGCGCGAAAACCAAGCAGGTCGGTGGCCGCAGGGAGCGAGGTGAGGGGAGCGCACTATTAGTGCGTGAACCGATCCGAGCGACCGAGGCCGCCGAGATGCGCCGGTTTGCAGCGTCCGCGCTCATACGGGCATCACCCCATGCTTTTTCTTCGGCTTATCGACGTGCTTGGTTGCCGCCATTCGCAATGCCCGGGTGATGACCGTCCGCGTTTCCCTAGGGTCGATGATGTCGTCGATCACGGCGTTGCCGGCGGCGATGTAGGGATCGATCTGCTCGCGCACGGCGCCCAGCATCGCCTCGCGGGTCGCCTCGGGGTCCTGGGACGAGTCGATCGCCGAGCGGCCGATGATGTTGACCGCGCCCTCGGCCCCCATGACCGAGATCTCCGCTCCCGGCCAGGCGACGATCAGGTCGGGCTCATAGGCCTTGCCGCACATCACGTAGTAGCCGGCGCCGTAGGCCTTGCGGACGATCACGGTCACCTTCGGCACCGTGGCGCGGCTGACCGCGTAGAGCATCTTCGCGCCGTGGCGGATGATCCCGGCGTGCTCGACTTTGGCCCCGACCATGAAGCCGGGCACGTCCTGGAGAAAGACGAGCGGCACGTTGAAGGCGTCGCAGAGGTTGATGAAGCGCGCCGCCTTGTCGGCCGAGTCGTTGTCGAGGATCCCGGCCAGCTGCTTGGGCTGGTTGGCGACGATCCCGACCGGCTGGCCACCGAAGCGGGCGAAGCAGGTGATCAGCGTCTTGGCGAACTTCGGCTTGAGGTCGAACCACTCGCCGTCGTCGACGATCTCGCGGATCACGTCGTACATGTCGTAGGGCTGGCGCGACGAGTCGGGAACGATCTCCAGCAGCTTGTCCGACATGCGGTCGTCGGGATCGTCGGTCTCGACGACCGGCGGCTTGTGCTCGCAGTCGGTCGGGAAGTAGGAGAGGTACCGCTTGACCGCGTCGATGCACTCCTCGTCGTCG
>CAWFEI010000008.1:0-86494 GCA_963814915.1 uncultured Solirubrobacterales bacterium
GGGTCACCGTGGCGACCCCTTCGGCGACCTCGTATTTGACGACCTCGTAGTCCATCCGGGCGGACCATAGCCGACCTGCGTCGAAAGTGGAAAGTGCTACTGTCCACGCGGACTTCGACCAGGAGGAGAAAGACGGTGGCGACGGCGACGAACGGCAGCTCGGCGGTGATCAAGCCCGACCACGAGGCGGGCCGCAAGCACTTCATCTTCAGCCAGGAGCACGAAGACCTGCGCGAGTCAATGCAGGCCTGGGTCAAGAAGGAGATGTGGCCGCACCGCAACGAGTGGGAGGACACCTACTGGCCGACCGACGTGATGAAGCGGGCGGGCGAGCTCGGCTTCCTCGGCCTCTGCTTCCCCGAGGAGTACGGCGGCCAGGGCGGCGACTACTACTACTCGCTGGTCCGCGCCGAGTGCATGAGCTACTCGGGCTCCGGCGGCACCAACATGGGCTTCGCCGTGCAGTCCGACATGGTCCTGCCGCCGATCCACCTGCTCGGGACCGAGGAGCAGAAACAGCGCTACCTCGTACCGGGAATCAAGGGCGAGAAGGTCGGCAGCCTCGGAATCACCGAGCCGGGCGCCGGCTCCGACGTCGCCGGGATCCGCACCACGGCGATCCGCGACGGCGACGAATACGTGATCAACGGCTCGAAGACCTTCATCACCAACGGCCCGCGCGCCGACTTCATCGTCCTCGTCGCCAAGACCGACCCGGAGGAGCGCCACGCCGGGATCACTCTCTTCGTCGTCGACCTGCGCGACGAGAACGGCGAGAAGGTGCCCGGCTTCAGCGTCTCCGCCGAGCTGGAGAAGATGGGCATGCACTCCTCCGACACCGGCGAACTCGCTTTCGAAGACGTCCGTGTGCCGGCCGGCGCCGTGCTCGGCGAGGTCGGCAAAGGCTTCTACCACATCGCCTGGGAGCTTCAGGGCGAGCGCCTGGTCGCCGCCGCCGGGTCCCATGCGGGCTGCGAGCGAATGATCGAGAAAACGCTCGAGTACGCCAAGGAGCGCGAAGCCTTCGGCCGCCCGATCGGCAAGTTCCAGGCGATCCGCCACAAGTTCGCCGAGATGGCGACCAAGACCGAGGCGGCGAAGCAGTTCACCTACGCGACCGCGTGGCGCTTCGCCAACGGCGAGTACCCGGTGCGTGAGATCACGATGGCGAAGCTCTTCGCCTCGCGGGTCGGCTGCGAGGTCGCCGACGAGTGCATCCAGATCCTCGGCGGCTACGGCTACATGAAGGAGTACGAGATCGAGCGCGCCTACCGCGACGTGCGGCTCAACCGGATCGGCGCCGGTACCGACGAGGTGATGCTCGACGTGATCGGGCGAAGCTACGGGCTTTGAGCATTCCGCCGCCTCCTCTGCTTCCGCGAGTGGCCAAAGAATCAGATATGGATGGCCACTCGCTCCCGCGTCCGGGGGCGGCGGTCAGCTAATGACCGCTACTCCAAATATCGACCATGTCCGCTCCTACTACGAGGCGCTGAACAGCGGCGACCCCGAGCGGGTCGCCTCGCACTTCACCGAGGACGCGACCCACTACTACACCCGGCTGGAGCCGCATCGGGGCGCGGAGGCGATCGGCCAGACGACCGAGTGGGCGGTCGCCAACATCAAGGCCAACTGGAAGGTCGAGAACGCGCTCGAACAGGGCGACCAGGCAACGATCGAGTGGACGATGACGTGGAACCACCTGGAGAGCGGCGAGCCGCGGCTCGACCGCGGCACCGAGTGGTTCCTCTTCCGCGACGGCAAGATCGCCGAGATCCGCGCCTACTACCACGGCGGCCCGAAGAACCGCCAGGGCAACCTGCTCGGCTTCGACCACGCCGGCCGCGGCCACCGCACGCTCGAGGCTTAGGCTCTTAGGCCGGCAGGCAGGTCGCGCAGAAGTCCTCGCCGAACGGGGTGAGGACGATGCTGCGGCGGACGGTGCGCGCGGTGCGGCCGCCGCCCTTCAGCGCCTCGCCCACCTCGGGCTGAGCCTCGAGCACCTGATAGCGAGACGCTTCCTTGAGCGGCTCGCGCAAGAACCAGACGAGCCCGAGCCGGTGCAGGTTGTTGAGGTAGGCATAGACGCGCTCGGCGTGGCGGCAACCGGCCTCCTCGGCGATCATCGTACGACCCTGAGCGAGCAGCTCGGAGGCGAAGGGCAGGCCGGAGCGCACGTCGACCGCGGGCTGCGAGCCATTGCGGGCGAGGAAGCGCAGGATGCGCGCCTCGTCGGGCGCCAGCGAATCGAGGATCCGCATGTAGGCCGGATGGGAGTCCTGCGGCAGTCGGATATCGGCCGATTCGCGCAACAGCTCCTCGCCGCGCCGGCGCAACGCGCCGGTCGATGAGTCGGAGGCTGCGTGGCGCGTCTCCCTCTCGGCGCCGGGCCGCTGCTCGGCCGCCGCCTGGGCGAGCCGCGAGATCGCCCGCCCGTAGGCGGTCGCCGCGGAGCCGGCCAGGCGCAGGCCGGTCGCGGCGGCGATCCGCCCCACTCCCGGCGCCGCCCGCAGCAGCTCTCGCGCCGGATCCTCTCTTGCCGGGTCGTCGCTCATCCGAAGATCGCCAGGTGTAGCAGGCCGGCGCCGAAGCCGAGCACCGCTCCGTGCAGGTAGAGCAGCCACTCGTCCTCGCGCATCGCCGTGCGCAGCATCTCGGAGAAGTCGGCCGGCTCCATCTCGCGCATCCGGGCAGCGACGAAGGAGCGGATGCCGTCGCTCTGCGAGCGGTTGAACTCGGCGTCGGCGAGCGGCGCCACGGTGTAGTCGGCCGCCTCCAGCGCCACCGAGGAGCGGATCTCCTCGTACTCGCGCCGCCCCAGCGCCGCCCAGACCGCCGGCCGCGTGCGGCCCACCGCGCGGTCGACCGCCGGCCGCAGGACGACTTCGATCATCTGCCGCGTGCGATCCGAGTTCGGCCCGTGCATCAGGGCCTCGGCCATGTTGCCCATCGTCACGATGTCGTCGGCGATGATGTCGGCGTAGACGTCGGCGACCTCGCGCTGGCGCCGCAGGAAGAGGCCCTGGATGCGCAGCCGCCCGAGACGCCGCGGGCGCACCGGCTCGAAGATCATCCGGATTCCCAGCAGGTTGGTCGTGTAGCCGATCAGCACCCCGGCGATCGGCAGCACCCACCACTGGGTGAGCACGAGCACGGTGAGAAAGGCCGTCGGGATGCCGAGCGCGAAGCCGAAGAAGAAGCCGAAGTTGACGATGAAGCGCAGCTCCCTGTCGCCGACCTCGAGGAAGATCCGGTTGGCCAGCTCCGGCTGGGCCTCGATCCGGTTGATCACCATCAGCTTCAGGTCGACAAGCTGGTCGAAGTGGGTGCCGATCTCATCGGTGACCGAGCGGACGATTTCCGGCAGCTGCTCCTCGACCCGGACATGCACCGCCGCCCGCAGGCGCGGCGGCAGGTCGTACCAGAGCCGCGGCCGCTCGCGCTCCATGATCCGCTCGACCAGCTCGTGGATGTCGCCGCGGGCGGCGGCGAGCACGTGCTCGGCGATCGACTCCGGGTCGAGCTGCCGGTAGAAGTCGGAGGCCACGCCGAGCTTGGCGATCCCCTTGTCAACCGCGATCGATCCCATCTTCGCCGCGCGCGAGGGGACGATCCCCTGCCAGCCGATCCCACCCTGGCCGATGCCCGGAATCTGGCGGATGCGACGCGGCAGGAAGTTGGCGAAGGCGGCGAGCCCGGGCAGCCGGAGGCCGGCAAAGCGCACCGGGTAGAAGAGCATCCAGACGCCGGTCCAGTTGGTGACGTAGCCGATCGCGCCGGTGAACAGCGGGATCGTGATCAGGCTGAGCGTCTGGCTGCTCATGGCGCTGACCGCGAGCGTAGCCGCTAGCGTCTCGGATGTGACGGTGGTCAGGGACAGCGGGACACGGGCGACGCTGCCCCCGTTCGGCCCCGAGCACGAGGAGCTGCGCGAGACGGTCAGCCGCTTCGTCGCCAAAGAGATCGCCCCGAACGTCGACGAGTGGGAGGCGGCGCGCGAGTTCCCGCGTGAGCTGTACGGGCGCTGTGCCGAGCTCGGCTTCCTCGGGCTGAAGTTCCCCGAGGCCTACGGCGGCCAGGGCGGCACCCACCTGCACGACGCGATCTGGGTCGAGGAGCTGGCCCACTCGGGCGGCTCGGGGGGCGTCGCCGCCGGGCTCAACGCGCACGCCTCGATCGCGATGCCGCCGATCTTCAACTTCGGCAGCGAGGAGCAGAAGCAGCGCTGGCTGGTGCCGGGGATCGCGGGCGAGAAGATCGGCGCCCTCGGGATCACCGAGCCGGGCGCGGGCTCCGACGTGGCCGGGATCTCGACCTTCGCCGAGCGGGTCGACGGCGGCTACGTCGTCAACGGCTCGAAGACCTTCATCACAAACGGGGTGCGTGCCGACTTCCTCGTCTGCGCCTGCAAGACGACCAAGGAGGGCGGCCACAACGGAATCTCCTTCCTCGTGCTCGAGCGCGAGATGCCCGGCTACGAGGTCGCGCAGAAGCTGGAGAAGATGGGGTGGCACTCCTCCGACACGGGCGAGCTGGCCTTCACCGACGTCGAGGTGCCCGAGGAGAACCTGCTCGGTGAGCAGAACGAGGGCTTCAAACTGATCATGTTCAACTTCGCCTGGGAGCGGCTGCTGATGGCGATCGGCGCCGTCGGGGCGATGCAGAGGCTGATCGACGTGACCGTCGAGTACGCCACCGAGCGCGAAGCCTTCGGTCGCCCGATCGGCAAGTTCCAGGCGATCCGCCACCAGGTCGCCGAGATGGCGACCCAGGCCGAAGCCTCGCGCGCCCTCACCTACAACGCCCTGCGCCTCTTCCACGAAGGCCACGACTGCATCAAAGACGTGACGATGGCCAAGCTCGTCACCCAGCGAGCGGTCCTCGAGATCGCCGACCAGTGCCTGCAGATCCACGGCGGCTACGGCTACATGCGCGAGTACGGCATAGAGCGAGCAGTCCGCGACGCCCGCCTCGGCCCGATCGGCGGCGGCACCGACGAGGTGATGAAGGAGATCCTCGGCAAGCTGATGGGGTTGTAGGGGTCGATCGCAGCTTTTTCCGGCCTATGGCACGGAAAACCCTGCGATTGTCGCGGGCATTGAATGCCTCGTAGGCGGCGCGCAGGATGTCCTCGTTCCTCATCTCGACCGCCACCGTTGCTCTATCCAGGCGACGATGGCCGGCCAGAAGCGGATCAGGAGCACGATCGCGATCAGGGCCGCGACGACGATCCAGCCGCCGTGGGTGGCTTCGCGGAAGAGGAGATGGCGGCCGATCGCGAGGGGCATGAGACCGATGGTAGGGCCGGGGTCTCGCGCGCCGTCCAGCCGGGCGACGCGCATCCGGTCGCGCTAGGTTCCAAGCGACCGCACTCACCAAGAGGAGGCCCCGATGCTGTCCTGGCTTGGCAAGAGGCTGATCGCCCACAACATGAGGAAGGCCGGCGAAGGCGAGCTGGGACCGACGCTGCGGATGGATGCCGAGGACGTGCGCTTTCGCTTTCCCGGCGATAACTCGTGGGCGGGTGAGTTCAGCGGCAAGGCGGAGCTGGAGCCGTGGTTGCGCCGCTTCGCCGACACCGGCCTGCAGATCTCCCCGGACGAGGTTGTGCTCAAGGGCTTCCCATGGAGGCAGACGGTCTGCATCCGCGGCACCGACTACCTCGATGCCCCCGACGGCAGGCGCGTCTACGAGAACCGCTATGTGATCTGGGGGCATCTGCGCTGGGGCAAGCTGCGCGAGTACGAGGTCTACGAGGACACGGAAAAATCGCGGGCCCTGGACGAGTACCTGGCCTCTGTCGGCGAGCCGCTCAGCCAGCACTTCGTCGGGAGCGGCTCCTGACCGGCCGCAGGCTCGCCGCGGCCGCCGGCCTGGTGGCGGTCGCCGTCTGCGCGGCGACGCTGCCGTTGAGCGCAGGCGCCCGCACCTCCTCCCCGCGCCAGCTTCGCCCCCGGATAACCCAATGGCTGATCCCCTTCGGGCCGAAGCGCAAGCGCCAGATGGCGGCCTACTCGCAGCGCCACTACGGCGAACGGACCTGGCGGCTGCGGCGGCCGCGGGTGATCGTCGAGCACGTCGCGGTCGCCTCGACAGCCGCCGGCGTCTACAACACATTCGCGCCCGACGTCGCCGACCCCGAGCTGGGCGAGCTGCCCAACGTCTGCGCCCACTTCGTCGTCTCCTCCAGCGGGCGCATCTTCCAGCTGGTCAACCTGCGCACCCGCTGCCGCCATACGGTCGGCCTCAACTGGACCGCGATCGGCATCGAGCACACCGGCTTCGCCGACGGCGACGTGCTCGGCGACCGCCGTCAGCTGCGCGCCTCGCTGCGGCTGACGCGCTACCTGCGCTGCCGCTTCCAGATCCGCCTGCGCAATGTGATCGGCCATGCCGAGAGCCTCAGCTCGCCCTACCACCGCGAGCGCATCCCCTCCCTGCGCAACCAGACCCACGGCGATTGGCGCCACAGCTCGATGCGCACCTACCGCCGCAAGCTGGCGCGCCTCGGAGCCTGCCCGGCTGAGCCGCCCGCATAGGATTGCGGCGTGATCTACCTGCTTCGACACGGCGATGCCGAGCGGGGCGATGGCGACGACGCGGCGCGACCACTGACCGCGAAGGGCGAGCGCCAGTCGCTGCTCGCGGGACGAGCGCTGGCGGTGCTCGGGATCGAGCTCACCGCCTGCCTGACCAGCCCCAAGGTGCGGGCCGCCGAGACGGCGCGGCTGGCCTGCGAGTCGCTGCCGGTCGAGCCCGAGGTCGTCGCCGAGCTGAGCGGCGGGGCCTTCGACTCGCTCGACCTCGCCGCCGGTCGGGGCGAGACGCTGCTGGTCGGCCACGAGCCCCACTTCTCCGACGAGATCGCCCGCCTCACAGGGGCGAAGGCGAAGCTGAGCAAGGGCGGCCTGGCGATCGTCGACGGCGGCACGCTGCACGCCCTGCTGCGGCCCGCCGACCTCGCCGCGATCGCCGCATAGCGCCCGACTGGCCAGTCAACCAGTCGCCAGGCTTTCCTTGTAGCCTCCCGGCCGACTTCACGACTAGACAGGAGAGCGTAGATCGATGGGACTTCTTGATGGGAAAGCGGCGATCGTCACCGGCTCGGCTCGGGGAATCGGCCGAGCCACCGCGGAGCTGTTCGCGAACGAGGGCGCCAAGGTTCTGATCAACGACCTCGACGCCGACGTCGCCGAGCAGGCCGCCGGTGAGATCGACGGCGAAACCGCCGTCCACGCGGGCGACCTGACCAAGGAGGGCGCCGCCGACGAGCTGGTCAAGGCCGGCGTCGACGCCTTCGGCGCGATCGACATCGTCGTCAACAACGCCGGCTACACCTGGGACGGCGTCGCCCACCGCATGACCGACGACCAGTTCCAGGCGATGCTCGACATCCACACCGTCGTCCCCTTCCGTGTCGCCCGCGCCCTGGCGCCGCACTGGCGCGAGGCCGCCAAGGCGGAGATGGGCGAAGGCAAGGAGGTCTTCCGCAAGCTGATCAACATCTCCTCGACCTCGGGGACGATGGGCAACGCGGGCCAGGTCAATTACTCCGCGGCGAAGATGGCCGTCGTCGGCATGACCAAAACCCTCGCCAAGGAGTGGGGCCAGTTCAAGATCAACGTCAACGCGGTCGCCTTCGGCTTCGTCGAAACGCGGCTCACCGCCGCCAAAGAGGCCGGCGAGGAGATGACCGCCCCCGGCGGCGAGAAGATCGAGCTCGGCATCCCCGAGCAGATGCGGGCGATGGCCTCGGCGATCATCCCGCTCGGCCGCCCGGCGACGCCGCAGGAGGCGTCCGGCCCGGTGCTCTTCCTTGCCTCGCCCCTGGCCAACTACATGCAGGGCCAGGTGCTCAACGTGACCGGCGGCATGTTCGGAGGGATGTACACCTGAGCAAGGACAACACCCCAGAGGGCAGGTCGAAGGTCCTCTACCTCGATATCGGCGATCGAGTCTGGCCACTCACGCGCCGTTTCATGGGCGCCCACACGTTCCTCTACCGGAGGACGGGTGGGCGCCTCGGCCACACGATTCCGGGGGTCGGCGGCAAGATGCTGCTGCTCGACCACGTCGGCGCCAAGAGCGGGACGAAGCGGACGTCGCCGCTGCTCTATGTCAGAGACGGTGACGACCTCGTCATCGTCGCCTCCAAAGGCGGCTACCCAAAGCATCCCGCCTGGTACCACAACCTGATGGCCAACCCCGACACGACCGTCCAGGTCGGCAGCGAGCGACGGCCGGTCCACGCCCGCGTCGCCAACCCCAAGGAGCGCGAGCGCCTCTGGCCGATCGTCGTCAAGAGCTATCACGGCTACGCCGACTACCAGGCCCGCAGCAAGGGCCGCGAAATCCCACTGGTGATCCTCGAGCCGCGCTGACGAGCCGGAGGGGCCGTCAGGCAGGGACGCAGGGACCGCGGCGTGCTCTGCACGCAAGCGACTGAGGACACCGCCCGACGGCCCCTCCGGCCGTCAGCGGCGTTCCTCGGCCACCGGCGTGCCACCCTCGGCGATCGCCTCCGGCGGCCACGGCCCGGCCCAGTTGTCGCGGGCGCCGTCGATCGTGATCGTCGTCCCGGAGAAGAAATCCCCGGCGGGCGAGGCGAGGTAGGCGACCAGCCAGGCCATCTCCTCGGCCCGCCCGGCGCGGCCGATCGGGATCGAGCGCTCGAGGTTGTCGACGACGACCTGCGGATACTTGGTCAGCAGGGTCTCGGTGGCGAACTGGCCGGCGGCGAGGGCGCAGGTCTTGATCCCGAAGCGGGCCCACTCGACCGCGAGCGTGCGCATCATGTTCTCGACCGCGGCCCGGGCGGCGCCGGAGTGGACCATGCCCGGCATCCCGTTGTGGGGGGAGAGCGTGACGCTGAGCACCTTGCCGACGCCCTGCGGGATGAAGGCCTTGGTCGCCGCGGCGTGGGTCATCAGCCAGGTGCCCTCGACGTTCAGCTCGATCACCGTGCGGAAGCCTTTCGGCGTGATCGACTCGGCCGGGGCGAGGAACTGCCCGCCGGCGTTGTTGACCAGCACGTCGAGCCGGCCGTGGCGCTCGAGCAGGCCGTCGAACAGCCGCTCGACCGCCTCCTCGTCGCGGATGTCGAGCGACTCGTGCCCGAAGGAGCCGGCCAAGCCCGCGGCGAGCCCGGCGGTCTCGGCCAGGGGCTCCTCGCGGCGGCCGCAGCCGATCACCGCGGCGCCGAGCCGGGCGAGCTCCAGCGCGGTCTCGCGCCCGAGGCCGCTGCCGGCGCCGGAGACGAGGCAGACCTGCCCGTCGAGCAGGCCGTCCCTGAAGATGCGCGAATCGGCGCTTTCAGCCATCGCCGGGAGCCTATAGCCGACCCGAACAGGGGTAATGTCAGCCGCCTATGAAGGTTCAGGTCGAGGCGAAACCGCTGCACGAGCCGCTCGCCGGGGGAACGCCGGGGGCATCGGTCGCGGTCGAACCGATCCTCGCCGGGTCGGTCACCTGGCCGCGGACGATGATGGAACGCCCGGGCGGGCGCCTGGAGACGCTGAAGCTGCTGCGCGCCCTGCTCAGCGGCGAGCCGGCGATGACCGTCCCCTGCCCCGCCTACCTGATCCGCCACCCGAGCGCCGGGGCAATCCTTGTCGACACCGGCCTGCACCCCTCTGTCGCGACCGGCGGGGAGGAGAACTTCGGCAAGCTCGGCGCCCGCTTCGGCAACCCGGCGCTCGACTCCGGCGCCGACGTCCCCGCCCAGCTGCGCGCCCGCGACCTCAGCCCCGGCGAGATCCCGATCGTCGTGATGACCCACATGCACCTCGACCACACTTCAGCGATCTCGGAGTTCCCGAACTCGACCTTCGTCGTCAGCGCGGTCGAGTGGGAGGCCGCGACGGTCGGGCCGAAAGCGCTGCTCAACGGCTACCGGCGCCAGCATTTCGACTACGCCTTCGACTACCGCACGGTCGACTTCGACCGCAGCGGGATCGACTCCTACGCCAGCTTCGCCCGCTGCTTCGACCTCTTCGGCGACGGCTCGATCCGGCTCGCCTACACGCCCGGCCACAGCGCCGGCCATATGTCGGTCATCGCCCACCTGGCCGAGCGCGACTTCGTGATCGGCGGCGACGTCGTCTACACCGAGGGCCAGCTCGACGGCGACGCGCCGCCGGCGCCGCGGCCCTTCGACGAGCACAACTACAGGCGCTCGATCCAGGAGCTGAAGCTGTTCCGCAAGGAGTACCCGGACGCGATCGTCACACCGGGGCACGATCCGAGCTTCTTGGCGAAGCTCGGCGAGCGCTACTCCTAGCCAGCTCCTCGTACATCTCGCGGACCCGGCCGAAGACCTCGGTCGCGACCTCGAGCTGGCGCTCGCGGCCGGGCGAGTCCTCGCGCGGGAAGACGAGTGGCTCGCCGTAGCGCACGGTGACCTTGGGAAAGCGCAGGCGCTTCCAGCGACGCACCTTGGCCGAGCCGTCGATCGCCACGGGAACGACAGGGGCGCCCGATTCCAAGGCCAGCCGCCCGACGCCGGGTTTGGGCTCGCCGAGCTCGCCGCTGCGCGAGCGGCCGCCCTCGGCGTAGATCAGGAGCATGCCCTCCTGGTCGAGGACCGTGAATGCGGTCTTGAACGCCTCCTCGTCGTGATGGCCACGGCGGACCGGGATCACACCGCCGTGCTTGTAGATGTAGGTGAGCACGGGCGGGCCGAACATCTGCGATTTGGCCATGAAGCGGATCTTCCGCCGTAGGTAGAGGCCGATGAAGAAGTGGTCCATCTGGCTGAAGTGGTTGGGAGCGAGGATCAGCGGGCCTGTCTTCGGCACGTTCTCGCGCCCGACCGCCCGCACGCGGTAGATCAGCAGCGTCGGCAGCGAGACGATCGCGCGGACGAAGGTGTAGGTCCAGCCGACCCCCTTACGCGCCGCGTCGTGGAACTGCTCGAAGTAGGACGCCGGACGATCGTCCTTATAGACCTGTGGCTTCATTTCGGGCATGGCGGGTGCGGCGGCCGCAGGGCCGTCGCCCTGCCTACCCCCTGCCGACCCAGCGGTTACGCGTTCGCTGTTCGTCGCCCTGTCCCCGACAAACAGCGAACGCACTCAGGCGGCCCAGCCGCGTGAGCGGTCCACGGCGCGGCGCCAATCGGTGAGCAGCGCCTCGCGCGCGTCGTCGCCCATGCGCGGCTCGTAGCGGACGGCCTCGCGCCACATCTCGGCGACTTCGCCGGCGGTCCAGCGGCCGCTGGCGATCCCCGCCAGGTAGGCGGCGCCGAGCGCCGTCGTCTCGGCGATCTCGGGGACGACGACCGGCGCGCCGAGCACGTCGGCCTGGAACTGCATCAGCCAGGCGTTGGCCACGGCGCCGCCATCTGCTTTCAGCTCGGCGAGCCGCTCGCCCGCGGCCGCCTCCTCGGCCCGCACCGCGTCTACCGTCTGATAGGCGATCGCCTCCAGGGCCGCCCGCGCGAGGTGGGCCCGGCCGCTGCCGCGGGTGAGGCCGACGATCGTGCCGCGCGCGTAGGGGTCCCAGTAAGGCGAGCCGAGCCCGGTCAGCGCCGGGACGAAGTAGACGCCGTCGTTGCCTTCCAGTGAGGCGGCAAGCGCCTCGCTCTCCCCCGCCTCGCCGACGATCCCGAGCCCGTCGCGCAGCCACTGCACGGCGGCGCCGGTGACGAAGATCGAGGCCTCGAGCGCGTAGGCGGCGCCCTCGCCGGTGCCGCAGGCGACCGTCGTCAGCAGGCCCTCCCCGGGGTCGACCGCCTGCTCGCCGGCGTTGAGCAGGACGAAGCTGCCGGTGCCGTAGGTGTTCTTGGCGCTGCCGGCGGCGTGGCAGGCCTGGCCGAAGAGCGCCGCCTGCTGGTCGCCGGCGATCCCCGCCACCGGCACCTCGCCGCCGAACTCCGAGGTCGTCCCGTATACGTGGGCGGAGGGCAGCGGCTCGGGCAGCTGCGCCGGGTCGACGCCGAGCAGCGCGCACAGCTCCCCGTCCCAGGCGAGCTTGCGGATGTCGAACAGCATCGTCCGCGAGGCGTTGGTGTAGTCGGTCGCGTGGCGGCCGGTCAGCTTGAACAGCAGCCAGGAGTCGATCGTGCCGAAGGCCGCCCGCCCCACCCCCTCGACGTTGCGCAGCAGCCACTCGATCTTGGTGCCCGAGAAGTAGGGGTCGAGGACGAGCCCGGTGCGCTTGCGCACCAGCGCCTCGTGGCCGGCCGCGCGCAGCTCCTCGCAGCGGGCGGCGGTACGGCGGTCCTGCCAGACGAGCGCCCGGTGCAGCGGCTCGCCCGTCGCCGGATCCCAGGCGACAACCGTCTCGCGCTGGTTGGTTATCCCGATTCCGTCCAGCTCGCCCCCTTGGATGCCGGCGTCGACGATCGCCTCGACCGCGACCCGCCGCGTCACGGTCCAGATCTCCCCCGCGTCGTGCTCGACCCAGCCGGGCTGCGGGAAGTGCTGCTCGAACTCCGAGTAGGCGCGCCCGGCGATCCGCCCCTCAGGGTCGAAGACGAGGCACGTCGTCCCGGTGGTCCCCTGGTCGATCGCGAGGATCATCGACTCATTGGCGCCGGCTGGACGGTCACTCGGAATCGAAGATCTGTTCGACGAAGAACCGCGCCGCCGGATCGAGTCGATCTCCGTAGGTCTCCTCGGCGATCGCGAGGACCTCGTCGGCGGAACTGATGCCCAAGTGCTCGGCGAGCACGCGCACGTCGGCCTCGTCCTCTCCCACCCGGTGCGCGAGCACCTTCAGCGCCAACAGGGTCCGAGGCGACGCGGCCAGGCAGCGAAGCCCGGGCAGATCGAGGATCGGCGCAGCCGCCGGGTCATCGCCCTCAAGAAAGCCCTTGACCGCATCATTGAGCCAGCCGGAGGGCAATCCCAGGCGCTCACCGACGTCCACGGCCGCCTCGTACACGACGGCCTTGGGCTCGAAGACCGCGTCGATGTCGCGAGTGGAGCGGCGCTCGTCGAAGGCCAGTGCCATCGCGGCGCCGCCGACGACGTACATCTCGGCGCTCACCCCCCGACCGTCGAGCTCAGCCGCTAGCGCGGTGAGGGCGTCGACGATCTCCTCCCGATTCATCAACTACACGCGATGCAGGGAGCGCTCGGGGACGAAGACGCCGCGGCGACGGAAGGCGGCCGGCGCCTGCGCGATCGAGATCGCACGGAAGCCGCCGACCTCGCTGACGAACCAGAACCGGTCGAGGAAGCGACTCGGCTCCACCGCCCAATCCGGTCGCTCCAGCGCGTGGGCGACAGCAAGGTGCTCAGCCAGCGCCCCGAGGTAGGCGTCGAAGCGCGGGTCGCCAGTGGCGACGGGACGCTCGGCGATCGCCTCAGCCCGGGACGAAGAATCGCCACGAAGCGAGAACTCGTCGAGGAACTCGCGGACCGCGTAGCGGAAGTCCTCGCCTCCGACGACACGCAGGGCCACGCCGGCAAGGGTCTGGGTGAGCCGCGCCGGGGGATGAGAGGCGAGCCACTCCGACCGGGTGATCAGTGCCTCCGCCATGGAGGGGATGGTACGGCCTGATGCGGCGGGCCTCGTCGAGTCCGGTGTAGGGGACGAGCATCAGCTCGACCACCGACCCGGGCGACTATGTCGAGTAAAGCACATGACTATTTATCAGTGATACCGCAGCTCCGGGCGAGGCTCGCCAGCCGATCGTCGAAGGTCAGCAGCTCCGCGCTTCGAGCCTGGGCAGTGGCGAGCGCCATCGCATCGGGCAGCCGAAGGCGGACGTGTTCTGTCCGCAGCTGAGCGGCCTGGCGAGCAATCCCGCGGTCCAACGGAATCACCGCGATCCGAAGTCGATCGAGGAAGCTCTCCACGGCGGCCCCATGCCCAATCGCAAGTGGCCGCACGAGCGTCTCGCTGTAGGCGCTCGCGGCCATGGCCAGGTCGACTCGGTCAAGATCGCGCAAAGCCGCGACGGCACGCGCGTGATGGGCATCGGCGGGGTCGAGAAAGCCGATCGCGACGCTGGCGTCGAGCGTCACCTCTCCCACTCGGAGCGCAGCTCCTCGAGATAGCCGGGCGGATAGGTGCCGGGCGGCAGGCTTCCAGCGAGCTGCTCGACGAGGTCGGACCAGCGCTCAATCTCGATCCGGCCACGCCCGCTCGCCCGCACCCGCAGCTCATCGCCGGGCTCGAAACCGGCGTCGCGGAGCACGTCAACCGGAATCGTGACCTGGTTCTTGCGGGAGAGCCTCGGCATTACTTTACTTTCAATCCTAGAAGTAAAGGTAGCATTCGCCCGGTGCATATCCGTATTAAGGGTTGGGCGGCAGAAACTCTCCCCCCCTCTGCTAGCCAGGTACACCCGCCCGAAGTCGACCAGCTGTCGCGCGCGGTGCGCGAAGCCCGAGAGCGAGCGTCCCGTCGCCCGGTGCGAGAGGTCGAGCTCGTACTCGCGCAGGCCGAAGCCGGCCCGCACGGCGTCGATCGTCATCCCGATCTCCATCCCGTAGCCGCGCGCGAAGGGCAGCGTGGCGCGCAGCGCCTCGATCCGCAGGGCGCGCTGGCCGGAGATCGGCGCGCCTGCCTCCAAGCCGCAGCGCCGTCGGATCGCCCAGCGGGCGAAGCCGACCGCCAGGCCGAAGCCGCCGCCGACCCGGTTCGCGAATGCCGCCACGGCCAGATCGCACTCCCGCCGCCCCACCGCCTCGACCAGTGGCGCCAACGCCGCCGCCGAGGCCCCGAGGTCGCCGTCGCAGAGCAAAACCACATCCGGCACCGGCTCGGCGCTCAGCGCCGCCTCGCACGCCGCCGTCATGTTGGCGCCCTTGCCGTGCGGCCGCCCACGGCTGACCACCTGCGCCCCGGCCGCCATCGCCGCCTCCGCCGTGCCGTCGGTCGAGGCATCGTCGGCGACCCACAGCGCCGCGCCCGGCAGCGCCCCGCGCAGTGCCGCCAGGGTCGCGCCGATCCGGTCGGCCTCGTTGCGCGCAGCGACGATGACGGCAAGGCCGCTCACGCCGACCGCCCCCCGCCCCAGAGCGAACAGATCGGCGCCGCGACTACGCGCTCGGAGAGCTCGAACGGAGCGGGGCCGGTGTGAAAGACGACTCCGGCGAGAAAGCGGTCGCCGATTCGATCCCTGAGCCAGGCGAGGTGCCTTCCGGCGTCCTTGCCCGGAGCGGCGTCGGCCTTCACCTCGAAGGCGAGGACGTCTCGGCCGCCCAGCTCCGCGATCAGGTCGATCTCCTGGCGTCCGTGCTCCTCCCGCAGGTGATGCAGTCGGGGGCGCCTGGCGGCGATCGGCAGCTCGGCACGCAGCTGGGCGGCGACGAACGTGTCGAGCAGGCGCCCCAGCAGGTCGGCGTCGCGCAGGACGGCCTGTGCGTCGACCCCCAGGGTCGACGCCATCACGGCCGGGTCCGACACGTAGCGCTTCGGGCTGCGCGAAAGGCGGCGCAGCCGGTTCGAGGCCCAGGCTGGAACCGCTTCCACGGCGAACAGATCGGTCAGCAGCCGCTCATAGGCGAGCGCCGTCACCCGATTGACCCCGGCCGCCCGCAGCAAGGCCGCATCCGAGACGATTCCCGCGGAGTTGAGCGCGTAGCTCTCGAAGTACCGCCGCAGACGCGTCGGGTCGCGCCGTGGCTCCAGCTCGATCACGTCGCGGGTCAGGACCTGGTCGACGTAGCCCTCCAGCCACCGCGCCCGCGCCGGCGGCGCAAGGCTCAGAGCCGGCTCCGGAAAGCCGCTCGCCAGCGCCAGCTCGACGTACTCACGCAGGTTCGGCGGGCGCTCGGGGGAAGCCAGGTCCCCCGCGACGAGACGATCGAAGAACGAGGGGCCGCCGGCGTCACCGTGCAACTCGCGCACCGCCATGCCGGCCATATGCAGTTTCACCACGCGACCGGTCCCGGGCCAGGTCGCCGCTTCGATGTCCGCTCGCACCGACCCGGTGAGCAGGAACCGGCCGGGCCGGGTGTCTCGATCCACCGCTCGCTTCACCGCGCCGAGGACGGCGGGAACCTCCTGCCACTCGTCGAGCAGGATGGGCTCCTCGTATTCGCCCAAGGCGACGTCGGGGTCGGCAGCGAACGCCGCCGCCTGGGCGGGTCGATCGAGCCGCAGCACACTCGCCGCGTGGCGGATTGCAGTAGTGGTCTTCCCGGTTGCGCGAGCACCGGTGACCATCACAGCGGGGAGCGTCCCGACCAGCTCGTCAAGCAGCGAATCGATCAGGCGAGGCTGATAATCGACAGGGGGCACCCGATTAGCGTATCGAATTTCGACAGCTTGGACTATTGCTTTTCGACAGCTCTGACTATCGCTTTTCGACTCAGATCCGACGCGACGGATATGGTCCCGCGCCATGGCGGACATCGAGGCGCACATCACTGGGAACGTCTGGAAAATCACCGTCGCCGTCGGCGACGAGATCGAGGACGGCGACACGGTCGTCATCCTCGAGTCGATGAAGATGGAGATCCCGGTCGAGGCCGAGGACGACGGCACGGTGAAGGAGATCCGCTGCGAGGAGGGCCAGTCGGTCAGCGAAGGCGACGTCCTCGTCGTGTTGGACTGAGGCGGGAGCCCCGGTGACGAGCGAACAGCTCGCCGGCGGCAAGGTCGTCCTCGACCACCCGGCCGAGGCGGTCGTCCGCATCCGCATCTGCAACCCCGAGCGGCGCAACGCCCTCGACCACGAGATCCTCGACACGCTGGCCGAGACGCTGCGCCGGCTCGACCGCGGGATCGAGAACCGCTGCGTGTTGATCACCGGCGCGCCGCCCGCCTTCTCGGCCGGCTACGACCTGGCCTCGATCCCGAGCGAGACCTTCGAGCGCGACGCCGAGGCCCTCGTCGCCCACCCCTTCCACGACGCGATGGAGGCGCTCGCCCGCCACCCCTGGCCGACCGTCGCCGCGATCAACGGCCACTGCCTCGGCGGCGGCCTCGAGCTGGCGGTCACCTGCGACCTGCGGATCTGCGCCCGCGGCGCCAAGCTCGGCATGCCGCCGGCCAAGCTCGGGCTCGTCTACGGCCACACCGGCCTGCGCAAGTTCCTCGACGCGGTCGGCCTGGCGCGGACCAAGGAGCTGTTCCTGACCGGGCGCAACTTCCCCGCCGAGCGGGCCGAGCAGATCGGGCTCGTGCACGAGGTAATCGACGACGAGGCGCTGGAGGAGGCGGCGATCTCACTGGCCGAGGGCATCGCCGCCAACGCGCCGCTCTCGATGCGCGGCAACAAGCGCGCGATCGAAACGCTCAACTCCAACCCGATCCTCAGCGAGCAGCAGGAGGGCGGCCTGATCGCCCTGCGCGAATCGTGCTTCTCCTCGGCGGACCTGCGCGAGGGCATCGAGGCCTTCGCCGAGAAGCGCAAGCCGCGCTGGCAGGGGCGGTGAGCCGCAAGGGGGCGAAGGCCCGCGAGGCGCTCGCCGCCGCCGACCCGGCGATGGCGTCGCTGATCGAGCGGGTCGGTGAGATCGACCTGGAGACGCGGCTGCGACGGCGCGGCGAGGAGCGCCCGGCCGACGCCTACGGCTCGCTGCTGCGGGCGATCGTCGGCCAGCAGCTCTCGACCAAAGCGGCGCGGACGATCCACAACCGCGTCCTCGACCTCTTCGGTGGCGCAACTCCCTCCCCCGAGCAGCTGCTCGAAGCGAGCGAGGCGGACCTGCGCGCCTGCGGCCTCTCCGGGCGCAAGGTCGAGTACGTGCGCGACCTCGCCACCCACGTGCTCGAGGGCGAGCTGGAGCTGGAGCGGCTCGGCGAGCTCTCCGACGAGGAGGTCGTCGCCGAGATCGTCGCCGTGCGCGGGCTCGGCCAGTGGACGGCGGAGATGTTCCTGCTCTTCCACCTCGAACGGCCTGACGTCCTCTCCGGCGGCGACCTCGGCATCCGCAAGGCGGTGCAGAACGAGTACGAGCTGGCGGAGGTGCCGCCGCCCGGGCGGGTGCTGGAGATCGGCGAGGCCTGGCGGCCGCACCGCAGCCTCGCGTCGCTCTACCTCTGGGAGTCGCTCGCAAACGTTCCTGCGGGGTAATGGCGGGCGGGCAAATGGTCGAAAGGAACAACATGCGAACCCGCTTCTGGCTTGGATACGCCGTCGTTGCAGCGATCGCGCTCGGCGCGATCGCGCTGGCGCTGGTCGTGCACGACCGCGAAACGACCGCCTTCGAGCAGCGCCAGCGCGCCGAGGCCATCCGCTCGGCGCGGCAGGCGGAAGCCCTCGCGGCTCTCTCGGTCGGCCAGCTCTCCAGCGTGGCGGCCTTCTACGAGGCCGAGGGGAAGAATTTCAGCCGCCACGAGTTCGATGTGGTCTCGGAGTCGCTGCTGGACAACGGCGCGCTCTCGGCGACCGCCTTCATGCCCTTGGTCCGCGACTCCGGGCGGGCCCGCTACGAGCGCGGCCACGGCTTCCCGATCGTCGCCCGCAGCAAACTGGGTGACCTGAAGCGGGAGGGCCGCAACGGCCCCTACTTCCCGCTCACCTACGCGGCGACCAAGTCGGCGCTCAACCTCGGCACCCCCTACGGCTACGACCTCGCCTCGGATCCCGTCCGCTCGACCCACCTGTTCATGGCCCGCGACAGCGGCAGCACCTCGGCCACGCCGGTCATCCGCCTACCGCTCGGCGGCACCGGGATCAACGTCTTCCGCCCCGTCTACCGCGACGGCGCCCCGACCGAAACCGTCGCCCAGCGCCGTGCCGCGCTGACCGGCTTCGCCCTCGGCTCCTTCCGCGTCGGCGACCTGGCCAACGCCGCGACGACGGCGCTGGAGGGGGACGACAACATCCAGCTGCTCGAGAACGGTCGCTCGGTGGCCGGCACGCCGCTCGACCGCAGTGATGCGGCCACCGCGCCCCTGCATATCGCCGATCGCACCTGGCTGCTGGTCGTGCGCGACAGCAACCGGCCCGGGGTCAGCCTGCCGATCCTGATCGCGATCGTCGGCATCTCCCTGGCGGCGCTGCTGGCCGCCCTGGTCCTCGTCTGGAGCCGCAAAGAGCGGATGCAGGAGCTGCGCCAGCAGGCCAGCGAGGACCCGCTCACGGGGTTGAAGAACCGCCGCCGCTTCGGCGAGGATCTGCGCACCGAGATCGCCCGCAGCCGCCGCGAGCAGACGGTCGGGGCGCTGCTGATGCTCGACCTCGACAACTTCAAGCAGGTCAATGACACGCTCGGCCATCCCGCCGGGGACCGGGTGATCGCCGACATCGCCAACGTGCTCAACGCCCGCATGAGAACAACCGACGTCGTCGCTCGGCTCGGCGGCGACGAGTTCGCGGTCGTCCTACCGCGCTGCGACCTCGACGAGGCCGAGGACGTCGCCGAAGCGATCGCCGGGGCGATCCGTCTTCACACCCCGCCGGGCGAGGCGGCGCCGCCGCTCACCGTCAGCATCGGGATCGCCACCTTCGGCCCGCATTCGGGGGACGACGACGCGGTGCTCTCGGCGGCCGACAACGCGATGTATGAGGCCAAGCGGGCGGGGGGCGACAACGTGCGTGTTGCGGCGAGCGCCGCGCGGGGAGGGCGTCCCAGCAGGGCCTCGACTTGACTTTTCCCGAAGACAGCCGACGGTCGTCCGCGTGCGCCGCCTCGGAAAAAGCACAAGACGTTCCGACCCTACTGGGATGCCCTCAACCGGTGTCGGAGGCGGAGCACGCGGCCGACCGATTCTTCGAACGAGCTGCGGGGAATGGAGCCGCCGCGCAGGGTGCGCAGCAGGGCCCGGTGGGCCTGCGCGGCTTCTTCGAGATCGGTGTAGAGGAGCAGGTCGGCGCCCGCGGCCGCCGCGGCTCGGGCGACCTTGGGGGTGCCGCCGAAGGCGTGAACGGCGACAGTGTCGAGCGCGTCGGTGATCGAGACGCCTTCGAAGCCGAGCCTCCGGCGCAGCTCGCCCGTGGCGATTGCGGGGGCAAAGGCAGCGGGGACCGGCGAGAAGGCCGGGTAGATCGCCGTGCTGAGCATCACCAGGTCGCCTCCCGCGGCGACGAAGCCCCGGTAGGGCGCCTCGTCGACCCGGCGCAGCGTCGCCTTGGACAGCGGGATGCGCTGCACGGCGTCGTCGGTGTTGAGCCGGGCCGAGCCGAGGCCGGGGAAGTGCTTGCCGGTCGCGGCAACTCCGCCTGAACTCAGCCCCGCGGCGAAGGGCACCGCGGTGGCGGCGACGCGCGCCGGGGTGGCCCCGAAGCCACGTTCGGCCTCGGCGATCGTGCCGCCGGGGCGGGCGACGTCGAGCACCGGCGCGAGGTCGACGTCGATGCCGAGACTGCGCAGATTGGCCGCGGTGGCGCGGCCCTGCCCCCGACTGAAGGCGGCGCCACGAGCGCCCATCGTGCGCGCCGAAGCGGTTGGCGCACCGCCGATCCGCTTGACCAGTCCCCCCTCCTGGTCGGTCATGACCAGCAGCGGGTCGCGCAGGCCCGGCGGCCGGGGGATCGCCTGCAGACGGCGGATCAGGAGGCGCCCGGCGGCGCGGCTGGGCAGGTTCCCGGCGAAGAGGACGACGCCGGCGACCTCGCCACGGCGGATCATCCGCGCGACCGCGCGCGGCGGCCGCGCCGCGTCGAAGCCGACCACGATGCGCTGCCCGGCGAGCCGGCGGAGCGACAGCGTGCTGGACACCGCGGGACGCGGGGGGGACCCGTCGCCGAGGGCGGCGCCGAGCGCAAACGCGCCCGCGGCCACCCCGACAAGCGCGGCCAGCGCCAGGCGCCCGCGGCGCCGATGCGTTCGCTGTTTGTCGCGCACAGCCAGACAAATAGCGAACTCGCCTCGGAGAGGGGCGGCGCTTGAGCCCAAACGTCCGGGACGACTCCTAGCCTTGCGCCCGAATGCCCTCCCTGATCGATTTCGAGGAAGCGCTGGCGCTCGGCGAGCTGAGCGACCACGAGGAGATCGGCGAGCTGGTCGAGCGCGCCTGGGCGGTGCGACAGGAGAACTTCGGCGACTCGACCGACATGTGCTCGCTGGTCAACGCCAAGTCCGGTGGCTGCGCCGAGGACTGCGGCTTCTGCGCCCAGTCGCGCTACGCCGAGGCCGACACGCCGATGCACGCGATGATGGAGCCGGAGCAGATCCTCGAGCACGCGCGCGCCGCCGAGGCGGCCGGCGCGCACCGCTTCTGCATGGTCACCCAGGGCCAGGGGCTCTCCAAAAAAGACTTCAAGAAAATTATCGAGGGCGCGAAGTTGGTCTCCGAGCACACCAACCTGAAGCGCTGCGCCTCGATCGGCCATATGTCGGGGGAGCGTGCGAAGGCCCTGCGCGAGGCCGGCATCCAGCGCGTCCACCACAACGTCGAGTCCTCGCGCTCCTACTACCCGGAGGTTTCCAGCACGGTCCGCTACGAGGGCCGCCTGCGCACGATCGACGCGGTCAAGGAGGCGGGGCTGGAGACCTGCGTCGGCGGCATCCTCAACCTCGGCGAGTCCCGCCGCCAGCGGGTCGAGATGGCCTTCGAGCTCTCCGAGCTGGAACCGGACTCGGTCCCGATCAACCTGCTCAACCCGCGTGAGGGGACAAAGTTCGGCGATCGCCCGCTGATGGACGCCTGGGAGGTCGTCAAGTGGGTTGCGATCTTCCGCCTGATCATCCCCGGCGCGCTCTTCCGACTCTGCGGCGGCCGGGTGGAGAATCTCGGTGACCTGCAGCCGCTCGCGGTCAAGGCCGGGCTCAACGGGGTGATGATGGGCAACTTCCTCACCACCCTCGGCGCAGAGCCCGAGGACGACCGGGCGATGTTCGAGGACCTGGGCCTGAACGTGGCCCGCCAGGAGGACAACGGCGCCAACCCACGCCCCGACAACCGTGCCGGCTGGTTGCAGGGCGAGACGCCCGCGACCCCGATCGACGAGCTGATCGACAGCCAGGGGGAAGCGAACTTCTGGGACCCCTCGACGCAACTGCGGGTGATCAAGAAGACCAAGAAGCCCCCGCCGTACCCCGGATCAACGGCCGCCTCCTCTGCTCCCGCACGTCCGGGGGCGGCCGGAACCAGCTTGTCGCGATGATCGATATAGAAAGCAGGCTGGAGGAGCTTCGCGAGAGCGGGCTCCACCGCCGGCTGCGGATGGTCGAGGGCGCCCAGGGGCCGCGGGTGACGCTCGACGGGCGCCCGGTGCTGCTGCTCTGCTCCAACGACTATCTCGGCCTGGCCGGCCACCCGCAGGTGCGCGAGGCGGCGGCCGAAGCGGCGCTCGACCGGGGCGCCGGCGCGGGCGCCTCGCGGTTGATCTCGGGCAACATGACGCCACACCGGCGGCTCGAGCGGCGGCTGGCGGAGTTCAAGGGCTACGAGGCGGCGCTGCTCTTCGGCTCCGGCTACCTGGCCAACCTCGGCGCGATCTCGGCGCTCGCCGGGCGCGGCCAGGTCGTCTTCTCCGACGAGCTCAACCACGCCAGCATCGTCGACGGCTGCCGCCTGGCCCGGGCGAAGACCTTCGTCTACCGCCACGGGGACGTCGAGCACCTCGCCTGGGGGCTGCGCGAGGCCGCCGGGCACGGCGCCCTGATCGTCACCGACGGAATCTTCTCGATGGATGGCGACGTGGCGCCGCTTGCCGACCTGGTTCGGCTGGCGCGCGAGCACGACTGCCGCCTGATGGTCGACGAGGCGCACGCGACCGGCGCGCTCGGCCCCGGCGGTCGCGGCTCGGTCGCCGCCGCGGGCCTGAGCGACGAGGTCGACCTCGTCGTCGGCACGCTCGGCAAGGCGCTCGGGTCCTACGGCGCCTACGCCTGCGCGAGCGCCGAACTGCGCGACTACCTGCTCAACACGGCGCGCTCCTTCATCTTCTCGACGGCATTGCCGCCGCCGGTGCTGGCCGCGGCGCTCGCCGCCCTGGAGCTGCTCGAGGCCGAGCCGCAGCGCGTCCGCCGCCTCGGCGCCAACGCCGCGGCGTTGCGCGAGGGCCTCGCCGCCGAGGGCCTGACGCCCGGCGGTGGAACGAGCCAGATCGTCCCCCTGGAGGTCGGCGAGGCGGGCCCGACGATGGAGCTCTGCGAGCGCCTGCTCGAGCACGGTGTATTCGCCCAGGGGATCCGCCCCCCCACCGTCCCGCCCGGCTCGTCCCGGCTGCGCTTCAGCGTGATGGCGACCCACGAGGAGGCCGACCTGCGCGAGGCGGCGCGCCTCACCGGCGAGGCCGCGCGCAAGGTGAACCGGACTCCCGCTGTTCCCCTCGCCGCTTGAACAGACTGTTCGTCACCGGGACGGGGACCGAGGTCGGCAAGACGGTCGTCGCCGCCGTCATCGCCCACACGTTGGCAAGCACAGGCAAACGCGTCACGGTCTTCAAGCCCGCGGTCACCGGCCTCGACGACCACTCCGCCGACAGGCCGGATCATCTGATGCTGCGCGATGCCTCCGGGTCGGAGCAGAGCGACGAGCAGATCGCGCCGTATCGGTACGGGCCGCCGATGTCGCCCCACCTCGCCGCCGCGCTGGCGGGCGAGGAGATCTCGCCCGCCCGTCTGCTGGAGGGCGCGCGGGCCGTGGCGAGCCGCGGTGAGGCGTTCGTCTGCGAGGGCGTCGGCGGCCTACTCGTGCCGCTCGCGCCCGGCTATCTGGTGCGCGACTTCGCCGCCGGCCTCGGGCTGCCGCTGGTCATCGCCGCCTCTCCCGGCCTCGGCACGATCAACCACACGCTGCTGACGATCGAGGCGGCGCGCTCGGCCGGGCTGGAGGTGGCGATGGTCGTGCTCACACCGTGGCCGGGTGAGCCGTCGGCGATCGAGGAATCGAACCGCGAGACGATCGCCGCGCTGGGCGAGGTCGAGGTCGAGCTGCTGCCGCCCCTCGACCTCGCCGAGCCTACGGACTGGCCGGCGCTAGCTCCGCCTCCTCGGCGGCCACCTCCGACCCACCGGGATTGACGGCGGCCTCGGCCGCCTCGAAGCTTGCCGCTTTTGGCTTGCCGCGGATCGTCGCGGCGGCGATGACGGCGCCGATCAGCGTGACCGCCGCGGAGACGAGCATCGCGTTGCTGAGCCCGTCGACGAAATGCTGCGGCCCGGCTGCCTCGAAGCTGGTGCCGGCGGAGGCCTGGAAGATCGCGCCGCTGACTGCGACGCCGAGGCTGCCGCCGACCATGCGGAACATCGAGAGCACGCCGGAGGCAATGCCCGCTTTCTCGACCGCGACGGCGTTCATCGCGGCGCTGGTCATCGGCGACATCGTCAGCGCGATGCCGATGCCGAGCAGCATGAAACCGGGCAGCAGGTCGAGGTAGGTCGAGTCGACCGCGATCCGGGTGAACGTGTAGAGCGAGGCGGTCAGCAGCAGCAGCCCGGCGACGATCAGCCAGCGCGGGCCGAAGCGGTCGGCGAGCCTGCCGGCCACCGGCGCGACGCCGACGATCATCAGGGTCGAAGGCAGGAAGCGCACGCCGGCCTCCAGTGGCGAGTAGCGGAGGATGTCCTGCATGTAGAGGGCGAGGAAGAAGAAGACGCCCATCATCGCGAAGGTAATGATCAGGGCGACCACCACCGCGCCGAGGAAGTTGCGCTCGGTGAAGAAGCGGAATTCGACCATCGGCGCCCTGACCCGCAGCTCGATCGCGACGAAGGCGAGGGAGGCCAGCACGGCGCCGGCCAGCAGGCCGATGACCTGCGGCGACCCCCAGCCCCAGTCGTTGCCCTCGACGAGGGCCAGCACCAGCGCGGTCAGGGCGCCCGTCAGGGCGATCACGCCGACGTAGTCGACCTCGCGGCCGACGGTCGTGTCGCGCGACTCGCGCACGGCGAAGATCGTCGCCATCACGGCGCCGATGGCGACCGGGATGTTGAGGTAGAAGATCGCCCGCCAGCTGACGTGCTCGGTGAGGAAGCCGCCCAGCACGGGGCCGACGGCCAGGGCCAGGGCCGATACGCCGGCCCAGGTGCCCATCGCCTTGCCGCGCTCGTGCGCGGGGAAAGCGTCGGTGATGATCGAAAGTGTGCCCGGCATCATCAGCGCCGCGCCGATGCCCTGCACGACACGGCTGGCGACCAGGTCGGTGCTGCTCTGCGCCAGGCCGGCGGTGGCCGAGGAGGCGGCGAAGATGACGACGCCGAAGAGGAAGATGCGGCGGCGGCCGAAGATGTCCCCGAGCCGCCCGCCGGTGGCGAGTAGGACGGCGAAGGAGAGCGTGTAGCCGTTGATCGTCCACTCCAGGCCGGAAATCGAGGCGCCCAGATCGCGCTGGATCGAGGGCAGGGCGACATTCACGACCGTGTTGTCGAGCATGATCATGAACAGGGCGAAGCACATCGCGCCGAGCGTCCACCACTTGCGGTTTTCGTCGGTGATCAGGTGGCTGTAGCGGGTCAAGCTTTGACTCCCTTCAGGTGCTTGTAGGTGTCGGCGATGTCCTCCCTGTCCATCAACGACTCGATCGCTGCGTCGAGCTTGCGCCGCTGCGCCGGGCTGAGCCCCTCGGCGAAGGCCTCCAGCCCCGCCTGGCGGACGACCAGCAGAGTGTCGACCAGCTTCTTGCCCTTGCCGGTGATCGCGACCCGGCGCACGCGCCGGTCGTCGGGGTCCTCGACCCGGGTAGCGAGGTCTTCGCCGACGAGGGCGTCGACCGCCCTGCTCATCGACGGGACCGAGACGCCGAACGTCTCGGCCAGCTCGCCCACCTGGCGCGGCTCGTCGGCCTCGCCGATTCCGCCCAGCTCGAGCAGCGCCTTGCTCTGCGTCATCGAGAGGCCCGACTCCTCGATCACACGCAGCTGGTTGCCGCGGTCATAGAGGAAGACGTGGCGCATCAGGGCGCTCAGCCGCGCGGCGGTGTCCCGAGCCTCGGCGCTGGTCGCGGACTTGTCGGCAATCGCCGCGATCTCGCTCGCTTGCATGCGAATAATCGTTGCAGTCTCACAACTATTTCTCAAGCACAATAGTTGTTCGTGTGATGCACATCACGCTTATGCCGCAATCTGCGCGCGCCCGCCCGTCGGGTTCCGGCCGAAGGGCGGCGTAGATTCGTCTGCGGCGATGTCGGTGGACCACGCTCAGCTCGATCGCGACCATTTGTGGCACCCGTTCACCCAGCAGCAAGGCTGGGTCGAGGAAGCGCCCCTGATGATCGAGCGGGCGGAGGGGGCGCAGCTGATCGACAGCGATGGCCGCCGCTACATCGACGGGGTCTCCTCGCTGTGGTGCAACGTCCATGGACATCGCCACCCAGGCATCGACGCGGCCGTGCGGGAGCAGCTCGACAAGGTCGCGCACTCGACGATGCTCGGCCTCTCCCACCCCGGCGCCACCGAGCTGGCGGGGAAGCTCGTCGAGATCGCGCCGCCGGGCCTGACCCGCGTCTTCTACTCCGAAGCGGGTGCGACGGCGACCGAGATCGCGCTGAAGATGGCCTTCCAGTTCCAGCAGCAGCGCGGCGGCCAGCACGCGCGGCGAACCTCGTTCGTGCACATGCGCGACGCCTACCACGGCGACACGATCGGCTCGGTCTCGGTCGGCGGCATCGACGTCTTCCACTCGACCTACCGCCCGCTGCTGTTCGAGGCCCACGCAGCCGAGCCCGGTGACGCCGCCGACCTCGAGCGTGTCCTCTCCTGCCACGAGGAACAGATCGCGGCGCTGATCATCGAGCCGCTGGTCCAGGGCGCCGCCGGGATGCTGGTCCACCCGCCGGGCTACCTGCGCGCCGCGCGCGAGCTCTGCGACCGCTTCGGCGTGCTGATGATCTGCGACGAGGTCGCGACCGGCTTCGGCCGCACCGGGACGATGTTCGCCTGCGAGCAGGAGGACGTCGCACCCGACCTGCTCTGCCTCGCCAAGGGCCTGACCGGCGGCTACCTGCCGCTCGCCGCGACGCTGGCGACCGAGCGGATCTACGACGGCTTCCTCGGCGCCCCGGCCGAGCAGCGCACCTTCTTCCACGGTCACACCTACACCGGCAACCCGCTCGCCTGCGCAGCGGCGCTCGCCAGCATCGAAGCCTTCGAGCGGGAGCGCACGCTGGAGCGCCTGCAGCCGAAGATCGCGCTGCTCGGCGAGCGGCTCGAGGCCGTCGCGGCGATGCCGCAGGTGGCGGAGGTTCGCCGCCGCGGCGCCATGGTCGGCATCGACCTCGGCGCGCACGACCCGGCGCTGCGGCTCGGCCACCGGGTGACGCTGGAGGCGCGCAAACGAGGCGCGATCGTGCGCCCGCTCGGCGACGTCGTCGTGCTGATGCCGCCGCTCTCGATCTCCGCGGCGGAGCTGACCCGCCTGGTCGAGATCACGGCCGAGTCGATCGAGGCGGCGTGCGCGTCGGCTCACCTGCCGCGGAATGCGGCCGGGCTGGCGCAAGCCGCCTGAAGGAGTCGACGCTTCAGACTTCCCGTTGTGACGGAACCCAGGCCCGCTCGTAGTACGGATGTGAGCGAAGCCATCGTCGCGCCCACCGAGCAGCCGACCCGCGCGCGGGAGACCGGCCTCGTCTTCGAGCAGCTCTACAGGGAGTGCCGAGACGACGTCTACGCCTATGTCGCGGGCTTGCTGCGCGACCGGGTCGCCGCCGAGGAAGTCACGTCCGCCGCCTTCGAGCGCGCCTACCGGAAGCGCTCGCGCTTTGACTCGCGCCGAGGCAGCGCCCGCGCCTGGCTGTTCGGCATCGCCCGCAATGCAGCCCTCGACGAGCTGCGCCACCGCGGCCGGCAGGCGCGACTGGACAGCGAGCCGGAGGACCCCGGCGGGCAAGCAGCCGTCCACCAAGTCGAACGAAGCGAGCTCCGCCTCGTGCTCGCGGCCGCGCTCGACGGGCTGGAGCCACGCGAGCGGGAGCTGGTCGCGCTGAAGTACTTCGCCGGGCTGTCCAACGGCGAGATCGGCCGGGTGCTCGACACGAGCGAGTCGAACGTAGGCACCCGGCTGCACCGGATCGTCAGCAAGCTGAGGGAGGCGCTCGATGAAGACGCGTAGAGACGACTTTGACCTCGCCGCAGAGCTGCGGGCCCTGCGGCCGGCGCCGCACGCCGATTTTGCCGACAAGCTGGATGAGCGCGTCGCCGAGGATTTCCCTCCAGACCCAGCACGTCAAAGCTCGACGTTCGGGCGGCTGGTCGATCGCCTTCGGGCGGCTTCGCCAATGCAGGCGCTCACCCCGGTCGCTGCCACCGCAGTGCTGGCAATCGTCGTCGCCACCGCGGTAATCGCCAGCGAGAGGCCCAGCGGAAATGGACAGCAGCTGGGCCGATCCGCAACGACGGACCAGGCCGCCCGGCCACTCCAACCGGGACCGGCGCCCGCTCCCGTCGGAGGAAACGGGGCCGCATCCCAGAGTGGCTTCCAATATTCGGAGGCGCCGCCGAACGCAGGCGGGCAAGGAGGGTCAAAGGCCGGCGCCGGAGTTCAGTCCAAACCGGGAACCTCGGGGCTTGGCAGCAGCGACCGCAACGTCGAACGCGATGCCAGGCTTGTCCTCCGAACCGAGCCGGATCGGGTCGCAGCAGCGGCAAAGGGCGTTTTCTCCACCGTGCACGAAAACCGCGGCGTGGTCCTCAGCTCCTCGATCGTCGATGAAGGCCCCCGCCCGGCCAGTGCGAGGTTCCAACTGTTGATTCCGGCGGCGCGTCTGAGCGACGCCCTTGCCTCCCTGTCCCAGATCGCCGAGGTCAGTGCTCGAAGCGAGTCCACGCTCGACATCACCGCGCCGACCGTGAACGTCGGCGACCGACTGAAGGACTCGGAGGCGACGATTGAAGGGTTGCTGACCCAGCTGGGCGCTGCCGAAAGCTACGACGACCGGGCCTTGCTCGAACGGCAGCTGCGACAGGAGCAAGAGCACGCGGCCCGGCTGCGGACGCAGCTCGACCGCCTGCGACAACGAGCCCATTTCGCCAGTGTCGCGCTGCGAATCGAGAGCGGACCGGGCGAAAGCTCGAACTCCGCCGGTTGGGGCATCGACGATGCTCTGCGCGACGCAGGTGCGATCCTCGCCACCGCCGCCGGCGTCACCGTCGTCGGGCTCGCCGTCCTCGCCCCGCTCGGCCTGATTGCCCTGCTCGCCTGGATCGGCAACCGCGCTTGGGTGCGCCGCCGGCGCGAGCGGGCGCTCGACTAGGACTTTTCGGGCGCCATCCGGTCCGAGCCCCGCGGCGGGAGCTAGGGTGGGTCGATGGGCGAGGAGAGACAGCGGGGGCCCGCCGAGGCTCCCAATCTCGGTCAGCCGTCCACGCCGCGGCCTTCGGCCTCGGTCGTGCTGCTGCGACGCGGTGGCAAGCACGGGGATCGGGCCCTGGAAATGCTGCTGTTGAAGCGGACCGAAGAGGCGAAGTTCATGCCTGGCGTATGGGTCTTTCCCGGTGGCGCGGTCGACCCAGACGATGGCGATGGCGAGGCCGGGTACCGGGCCTGCGCGGTTCGCGAGCTGGAGGAGGAGGCCGGGATCGCGCTGCCCGCCGACGAGGAGCTGGTCCTCTTCTCGCGCTGGATCACACCCGAGGTCGTCTCGCGCCGCTTCGATGCCTGGTTCTTCCTCGCCCTCGCGCCGGCCCACACCCCTCCCGAGCCCGACGGCATCGAGACGACCGAGGCGCGCTGGTTCGAGCCGCGCGCGGCACTCGCCGCCCAGGAGGCGGGCCGGCTGGCGCTCTCCTTCCCGACGATCAGCCAACTGCAATCACTGGCGGAACACCCGACTTCGACCGCCGCGATCGAGGCCCACCGTGGGCGCGCGGTGGAGCCGATCCTGCCCAAGGTGATCGGCTCGCCCGAGGAACACCGGGTCGTCCTCCCCGGCGATCCCGAGTACCCGGCTTAGGCCGAAGCCCCCGCCCGCGGCCCGGTCCCCGCTACCGCCCGCCGAAGACCGCCTCCCACTCGTAGGCGGCGCCCGCCGAGCGGCCCCATTCCTCTTCCGGCGTGTCCTTGGCGAGCAGGACGGTGAACCGGTAGGTGCGCGACTCGCCCGCCCCGAAGCTGCCCAGCTCGATCCCATCCGGCGGGACCCCGCCGATCTCGCCGATGAAGACGCGGCGCTCGGCACCGCCGCCTTCCTCGCGGATCGCCAAGCCGAGGCGGCCGGCGGCGAATCCGTTCGAGGCGGCGACCTCGAAGAGGCGCAGGGTCGCCGGCAGCGCGCCGAGGTTGGCGATCGTCACCTCGGCCCGTTGGCCTGTGCCCGGATTCAGCTCCCCGCCGGTGCGAATGGCGAGGCCATTGCGCGAGTTGCCCCGCACGATGCTGCCGGAGCTGAAAACGTTGGTCGGGTGCATCGGGTTGCTCCTTGTCGGATTCCCTGACACGCACCATCTGGCCTCCCCAGGCGGGCGATACCCGATTCACATTGATATCAGTCCGGAAAAGCCTCAAGCCCGGCGTGCCAGGGGCCGGGCGGGTAGGTGTGCAGGCCGCTCTCCTCCAGCTCGCCCTGGAGGCGCTTGAATAGCTGGCCGGCGTTCTTCAGCGCCGCTTTCAGCTCCTCCTCGCTGCGCTCACGCAGGTGCCAGAGGAACCAGAGCTGGCGATCGTTGACGCCGAAGTCGATCTCGCCGGTCATCGTCGTCGTCCAGGTGAGGAATCCCGGGCTGAACAGCTCGCGCAGCTTGACCGGGTCGTACTCGCTGGGCACCGTCGCCTGGAAGCGCTTGTTGAACTCGATCGACTCGAACTCGACTTTGCGGCCGAAGCGCTTGGTGAGGACCTCGTGCCCCTCGATCGACTCGACGTTGAAGGCCGGGATCACACTGGCGAGGTCGGGCATGTGCGCCTTGGCCAGCAGCGCAGCCGGCAGCAGCGCCTTGTTGAATAGGCCGCCGGTCTCCTTTTCGTCGGCGTCACAGCAGGCGCCCCAGAAGCCCTCGGCGAGCTGGCCGGTCAGCCGGTTGACCCCGCCGACGCAGAGCGCGACCGGCGCTTCCTTGGGGTTGATCCCGCCGACGGGCTCGTACCTCAAGTCATGCCGTTCGGCGTAGCGCCGCACGATCTCGGCCCACTCCCCGGCTTCCTGCTTCGCGCCCACGACCCGATCCTAAGACGTGCCCCTGGCAGGGGGTAGGATGGCGAGCATGTTGATTGCCATCGCAGTGGTCGTGGTCGTCGTTGTCCTCGTCCTCTACTACATCTCCAAGCGCAACTCGATCATCGCCTCGCGCAACCGGGTCGACGAGTCGTGGAGCGGGATCGACGTTCAGCTCAAGCGCCGCCACGACCTCGTACCCAACCTGGTCGAGACGGTCAAGGGCTATGCCACCCACGAGAGTCAGACCTTCGAGAAGACAACCCAGGCGCGTGCCGCCGCGATGCAGGCGCAGAGCGTCGAGGAAACCGCGAAGGCCGAGCAGAAGCTGACCCAGGCGCTGGCCGACGTGAAAGCTGTCGCCGAGAACTATCCGACCCTGCGCGCCACCGAGAACTTCCAGCAGCTCAGCCGCAACCTCTCGGAGCTGGAGGACGAAATCCAGGCCTCGCGACGGATCTACAACTCCAACGTGCAGTCCTACAACACCGACATCCAGCAGTTCCCGGGCTCGATCATCGCCAACCAGGGCGGCTTCACCGCCCGCGAGTACTTCGAGATCGAGGACAAATCCGAGCGCGAGCCGGTCTCCGTCAGCTTCGACAAATAGGTAGCTTCATCTAAGCTCTCACCATGAGTGCGACGACCGAGACAACGCTGTGGATCTGCGAGAGCTGCGGGTTCATCTACGACCCCGCGATCGGCGATCCGGACGGCGGCATCCCACCGGGAACCGCCTTCGAGGACGTCCCGAGCGACTGGTTCTGCCCCGTCTGCGGAGCGCGGACGTCAGACTTCCGCCCCGTAGAGCCAGGGGAGGCCTAACCGGCCCGCCCGCGGCGGACGCGGGTGCGAGTGAGCGGGATCGCCGGTGACTATGAGTGCGATGGAGAGAGAGCCGAGCACGCGGGCGGAATTTGATTTCGACTGGATCGTCGTCGGGTCCGGCTTCGGCGGCAGCGTCTCGGCGCTGCGCCTTGCCGAAAAGGGCCACGACGTCGCGGTGCTCGAGTGCGGCAAGCGGTTCGGCGACGACGACTTCCCGAGCTCGACCTGGGACAGCCGGCGCTACTTCTGGGCGCCGCGGATCGGGATGAAGGGGATCTTCCGGCTGAGCCTGTTCCGCGACGTCACCGTGGTCAGCGGCTGCGGCGTCGGCGGCGGCAGCCTCGGCTACGCGAACACGCTCTACGTCCCCCCCGCCCAGTTCTTCGAGGACGCGCAGTGGGCCGACCTCGACGACTGGCAGGCCCGCCTGATGCCGCACTACGAAACCGCGCAGCGGATGCTCGGCGTCACCGTGCACGATCGCGACGACCCGGCCGACCAGCTTCTCCGCGAGCTCGGCGAGGAGCTCGGCGTCGGCGACACCTACAGCAAGACCCCGGTCGGCGTCTACCTCGACAACCCCGGCCAGACCGTAGCCGACCCCTACTTCGAAGGCGCGGGGCCGGAGCGCACTGGCTGCCTGCAGTGCGGCCGCTGCATGGTCGGCTGCCCGCACGGGGCGAAGAACACCCTGGTCAAGAACTACCTCTGGCTGGCCGAGCAGCGCGGCGTCGAGGTGCAGGCGGAGCGCACCGTGACCGACATCCGGCCGCTCGGCGCCGCCGACGGCAGTGACGGCTACGCGGTGACCAGCGAGCGCTCGGGGGTCCTCCGCGGGCGCCGCAGGCGCACGCTGAAGGCGCGCGGCGTGATCGTCGCCGCCGGGGCGCTGGGCACCAACAAGCTGCTGCAGCGCTGCCGGCTCGGCGGCTCGCTGCCGAAGATCTCGCCGCGGCTCGGCGAGCTGGTGCGGACCAACAGCGAGAGCCTCCTCTCCGTGCGCGTGCCGGCCGACTACCCCGAGGACCTGAGTCGCCGCGTCGCGATCACCTCGAGCATCTACCCCGACCCGCACACCCACATCGAGACCGTCACCTACGGCAGGGCGGGCGACTCGATGAGCACGCTGAACACGCTGCTGGTCGGCGACGGGACGCGGGTCACGCGGCCGCTGAAGCTGCTCGGCCAGATCCTCCGCCACCCGGTCAGGTTCGCCGAGGTGCTGTGGCCGTTCGGCACTTCGCACCGCACGATCATCCTGCTCGTCATGCAGACGCTCGACAACGCGATCGCGCTGCGGCCGCGGCTGAAGCGCAACGGCGAGGTGAAGCTGCAAACCGAACAGGACCCCGAGCGGCCCAACCCGACCTTCATCCCGGTCGCCAACAAGGCCGCCGAATGGTTCGCCGAGCGCACCGGCGGGATCGCCCAGAGCTCGATCATGGAGGCAACCTTCAACGTGCCGACGACCGCCCACATCCTCGGCGGCGCGGCGATCGGCCACAGCCCCGAGGACGGCGTCGTCGACGCCCGCCAGCGCGTCTTCGGCTACGAGAACCTGATGGTCTGCGACGGCGCGGCGATCCCGGCCAACGTCGGCGTCAACCCGAGCCTGACGATCACCGCGCTGGCCGAGAACGCGATCGCCCAGGTCCCGGCCAAGGAAGGCGCCGAGCCGCGCGACCTGCCGAAGGCCGCGCAGCCGGCACCGGTCGCCTGAGCCCTAGCCGGCGTCGGCGAGGCGCTGGGCGACGTAGTCCCAGTTGACGACGTTCCAGAAAGCGTCGATGTAGTCCGGGCGCTTGTTCTGGTACTTCAGGTAGTAGGCGTGCTCCCAGACGTCGCAGCCGAGCAGCGGCACGCTGCCGTCGGTGACCGGCGAGTCCTGGTTCGGCGTCGAGACGACGGCGAGGCCGGAGCTGTCGGTGACCAGCCAGGCCCAACCCGAGCCGAAGCGGCCGATGCCGGCTTTTTTGAACTCCTCCTTGAAGGAGTCGAGGGAGCCGAAGGTCTCGTCGATCGCCGCACCCAGGTCGCCGCTCGGAGCGCCGCCGCCGTCGGGGCTGAGCATCTGCCAGAAGAGCGAGTGGTTGTAGTGGCCGCCGGCGTTGTTGCGCACCGGTCCCTGCTTGTCGCCGGGGAGGCTGCTGAGGTTGCGCAGCACGTCCTCGACCTCGCGGTCCGCCCACTCGGTCCCCTCCAGGGCGCCATTCGCCTTGTCCACGTAGGCCTGGTGGTGCTTGTCGTGGTGGACCCGCATCGTCGCCTCGTCGATGTGCGGCTCGAGCGCGTCGTATGCGTAGGGAAGATCGGGAACCGAAAAAGCCATCTTTGAAGCTCCTTGTTCGTTTTGGAAGTCCTATCGGAGCCTAGCTGCTTGCTAGCTTGTCTTCGGAGTGGCTGCACGGCCTGCGTCGAAGGCTCGAGGGCGGCATCGGTTCGGGGAGCCGGCCCTGCATTTGAGCGATGGATTCGGAGCTGCAAAAAGACGAGGAGCTGTGGCGGCGATTCACTCGCGATCGCGACCCTGCGATCCGCGAGCAGCTGGTCCGTCGCAACATGCCCTTCGCCAAGCGCCTGGCCCTGCGCTACCGCGGCGCCAGCGAGTCCTTCGACGATCTGCTCCAGGTCGCCAACCTGGGCTTGCTCAACGCGATCGACCGCTTCGACCCCGGGCGCGGCATCCCCTTCACCGCGTTCGCGTCGCCGACCATCCTCGGCGAGCTCAAACGCCACTTCCGCGATCGCGTCTGGACGGTGCGGGTGCCGCGCGGCCTGCACGACCGCATGGCCGAAGTCGACAAAGCGGTCACCGAGCTGACCAAGAAACTGCAACGCTCGCCCTCGGTGGGCGAGATCGCCGAACGGCTCGGCGTCGAGCAGACCGACGTGCTCGAGGTGATGGAGGCCAACCACAACCGCAGGCCGCTCTCGCTCGACCGGCCGGCCGGGTCCGACGACGGCGACGACTCCTCACCGACCGAGTGGGTCGGTGAGGAGGACGACTCTTTCGAGCTCGTCGAGGGACGGCTCGCGCTCGACTCGGCGCTGCCCTTCCTCGACGAGCGCGAGCGCCTGGTCCTGCGCCTGCGCTTCGCCGAGGACATGACGCAGTCGCAGATCGCCGAGCGCATCGGCAACTCTCAGATGCACGTCTCGCGGATCCTGCGGCGGGCCTTGGCGCGAATCAGGGACCAGATCAAAGAGCAGCGGCAAAGCGAATGACGAGGTACTCGCCGTCTCCCGACCCCTCGACGGCGAGCCCGTCCGCCAGCTTCTCCAGCGAGCCGCCGACATCCGGCAGCTCGAGGTCCTCGCGGATCTGAGTCGCAGCCCCTGAGTCCATCGGGCCGAGGCGGAGCTCGATGCCGCCGCCGCCCTCGTCGAGGCCGAGCTTGACCCTGCCGTCGGCGAAGCGTCGCGGCGCCGCGCTGGCGATCGCATCGGTGACGAGCACGGCATCGGAGACGCGATCGACCGGGAGATCGCGGCGGGCGGCGAGCGCGCCGACCACACGGGCGAGGACCGGGCCGAGCAGCTCCGAGCGGTCGATCGTCATCTCGGTGCGCTCCTGCGGGACAGGCTTCATCTCGACCGGGTCGCTGCCGTTGGCGCCACCGCCCTCAAGCGGCACCCGCATCGTGATCTCGGTTCCCTGGTCGAGGCCGCCGGAGATTGAGAAGCTGCCGGAGAGCGCCGCGATCAGGGAAAGGCCCAGCCGCAGGCTGTCGCGATCGGTCGAGGCCTGCGGCCTGATCCCGACGCCCTCGTCGCGCACGATCACGGTGAGGCCGTCCTCGTCGGGCATGGCCTCGACGCTCAGCGGGCCCGGCCTGCCCTGGTAGGCGTGGACGACGACGTTCATGCAGGCCTCGGTGACGACGGTCTTGAGATCGGCCAGGCCCGGTTCGTCCATCCCGATCTCCTCCGCCAGGCCGGCGAGGGCGTGGCGGACGACAGCGACGTTCTCCGGTTTTGCGGGCAACACCAACTGAAGCCCCCTGGGCCTGTCTTGGATCGCCGAAGTGTGTGAGCTGAACCCCATCTTGCCGCCGAGCGAAGCGTCCCCCGCGGTAACGAGCATAGTCATCGGGCTTTCAAGTCCCACCGCTACCCCGGCCGTTCCGGGCACAAACCACTCCCGCGGCGATGGGGCGGAATCGCAGGCCTGATGTAGGATCGGACCGTGAGCCCAGTTCCCTTCGCAGTGGATAGCCAGGAGCTCGGCGATGGCATCCGTGCCTTCACCGTTCACGGCGAGTTGGACATGAGCACGGCCCCCGACTTGGAGGGCAAGCTCGATGAGGCGCTGGCCGGTTCCGGCACGTCGATCGTGCTCGACCTCGGCGAGTGTGAGTTCATCGACTCGACCGGGATCGCCCTAATCGTGCGCGCCTGGCAACGGCTGGATGGCAACGGCGATGCCGGCCACGGCCGGCTCGTGCTCTGTTGCGTAAATCATCAGGTGCGGCGGCTACTGAAGATAACCGGGGTCGAAGGCTCGATCCCGATGCACGAGCGGCGCGACGACGCGCTGGCCGATCTGCGCGGCTGACCGCGCCGAGAATCACGCGCATGAAGACAGCCTGATTGGGTAGCGGACCGCCATGCCCGCCCCGCGCAGGAGAGTGCCCCGCGAGCTGTTTGAGACGCAAACCCACAGCTGGCACGCCGTTGGCCTCGGCGAGGAGCTTGAATCGAGCTCCTCGCCGCGCGGGCTCGGCAGCCTGCTGATCGCGCTCGTCGTCATCGCCGGCACGATGGTCATCTACTACCAGCGCCAGGAGTGGCTGCCGGGCTACGGCGTCTGGGTCAAGGCTGCCACCGCCGGGATCCTGGTGATCGTCGGCTCGGTCGCGGTGCACTGGCTGGTCCGGGCGGTCTCGCCGCGACTGTTCCGCAGGCTCGACCCCGCCACCGCGGGCACCTTCGGCTTCCTGATCCGCCTCTTCACGATGTCCGTGGTCGTGATCGTGGCCCTGCGCGTGGCCGGGATCAAAGCCAGCACGCTCGCCCTCGGCGGCACGATCACAGCGGTCGTCCTGGGCCTCGCCGCACAGCAATCGCTCGGCGGGATCTTTGCCGGAGTCGTCCTGCAGAGCACCCGGCCCTTCCGGGTCGGCGAACGGGTGCGCCTGGTCGGCGGCTTCCTCGGCGGGCAGCAGGAAGGCACCGTCAGCTCGCTCGGCCTCTTTTACACGACGCTCGCCCAGGGCGCCGATCGCATCCAGATTCCCAACAGCGTGATGATCAACGTAGCCGTGGTGCCGATGCGCGAGCCGGAACGGATCTACCTGCGGGCGCGCTTCGCGGACGATGCCAGCCCGCAGCGGATCGAGCGGCGCCTGCTCGAGACGATCGACACGCCCACCCGCTATCCCCCGTTCGTGGCCCTCGAGGAGATCGACGAGGACGGCGTCGTGCTGCGGATCAGCGCCACTCCGCTGCGCCCCGGCGACGGCTCGCAGCTGGCCGAGGAAGTGCTCGAAGCGCTGCGCTAGTCGCGGCTCTCCCGCGGCTCGCCGGCGAAGCGGGCGACCGCCTGCTCGGGGTCGGTGAACACCTCGCCGCGGACGAACCGGCCTTCGCGCACCCGCCAGATCCAGGCGACCGGGACATCGCGGATGCCCAGCTCGCGACTGCGCGCATAGGCGCGTCCGCGGACCAGCAGCCTGTCGCCGCGAGCCTCGACTTCACTCGGGGTTATCTGCAGCTCTTCCCAGGCCTCGGCGACGTCGGCGAGGTAGTCGCGCAGCCCGGCGGAGCCCCTGTAGGCGGCTTCGCGTCCAACAGCCTCGGCGGTCACGACCGGGAAGAACTCGAGGGCCTCGTCACAGAGCTCGACGATGCAAGCTTCGTCGCGGTGGTTGAAGCAGTCGTAGAGGCGGGCGACCAGCGCCAGCTGGGCGTCAGGCATCGGCGTTGTCCAGGCTGAGCACCACCGGGGCCGGGCGATCGGTCGTCGGAGGCGCGGTTGCTTCGGCGCTGCGATCGCCCGAGGCCCGGGCGATCGCCAGCATCGCCACGTCGTCCTCGAAGCGACCCTCGGTGAACGCGTGCAGGGAGCTCTCCAGGCGCTGGACGGTGAGCGCCGGGTTGCCGGCGCCGGCGACGTGGGCGCGCAGGCGCTCCTCGCCGAAGCGCCCCTCGGATCCCAGCGCATCGGTGATCCCGTCGGTGACGACGACCAGCTGCTGGCCGGGCTCGACCTCGGCCCGGGCGATCGTCCACTCGGCGTCGTCGAAGGCGCCGAGCACGGGGTCGGTCCCGGAGACCTCGGTGACCTCCCCCCCGTCGACCAGCAACGGGGGCGGGTGCCCGGCGACCGCGACGCGCACCGGTTCGAAGCGGTCCTCGCTGAGCGTGATCGCCACGAGGCTGCACAGAGCGCGAGTCGCCGCGGGCAAGCAGGGCCCCGTTGAGCGTGCGGAGGGCAACCAGCGGGTCGTCGGTGAGCACCGCGGCGGTGCGCAGCGTGTAGCGGGCGGCGGCGGTGATCGAGGCGGCTCGGGCGCCGCGCCCGGTGACGTCGCCGATCACCAGCATCCAGCCGCCCGGAACACGGAAGACGTCGTAGAAATCGCCGCCGACCTCGTTCTCGGAACCGGCCGGCCGGTACATCGCGGCGACCGACCAGCCGGGGATGTGCGGCAGGGGCGAGGGCAGCAGACCGCGCTGCAGGGTCTCGGCGATCTCGGCGCGGGACCGCTCGGCCCGCTCGAGGTCGGCGAAGAGGCCGGCGTTGTCGAGCGCCAGGGCGACTCTGCCGGAGAGGATCCAGGCGAAGCGGGCGTCCTCGCGCCGGAAGCGACGCCCCGACCATGCGACGGCGATCGTCAGCGCGCCGGTGACTTCGCCGCGAGCCTGCAGGGCCACCGTGATCGCCGAGCGCATCCCCAGACCGCGCAGGAACTGGAAGTCCTCCGCGTCGTGCGAAAGGCCGCGCACGTCGGCTTCCGAGATACGCTCGTAGAAGCGCGGCTCGAGCGAGGAGCCGTCGCCCTCGACCATGCGCGGCGGAGTCGAGGGCATGCGTTCGTTCAGCCCCGCCTCGAACTCCGGGGGCGCGCCCGAAGCGACGCGGACGGCCGCGCGCCTCGGGACCCGATCCTCGTCGATCACGTCGATCATGCAGAAGTCGCCGAACTCGGGCACGAGGATCGCGCAGATCGCATCGAAGGTCTCGGTCGAGCGGATCGCCGGCCTCCGAGACAGCGGCGATGTCGGCGAGGATCTGGAAGCGTCGGCGGGCCTTGCGCTCGCGCAGGGCGATGACCGCAAGCAGGGCAAGCGTCGACACGGCGGCAAAAGCCCCCACGCCTATCGCGATCCAGTCGATTTCCTGGCCTCCGTTCATCGTCTCGCGACCCGCAACGACAGTAGCTATCGCCCTTTGAAATGTCTAACCCCGCTGGAGCGCAAGATCACACACAGCGGCGATTCCAACCCGATCGCGCACGTCCTGCGCGTGGACGAGCGAGCCGGACCGCCGGTCGTTAGCTACAAGCCTCCGATCCGGCTTACCGCGGGCCGAAGTCGACGCTGATGCGCTGCGACTCGTCGCGTGCCTGGGCCTTGGCCAGCGCCCGCATCACGCGCTCGTCCTCCTCACGGCCGGCGCCGGACAGGCTGCGCGGCCACAGCCGCCGATCCAAGACGACGTTTAGCTCGGCGCTGATCACGGTCAGCATCGCGCCGAGATTGATCCAGACGAGCAGGCCGAGGACCAGGGCGAAGGTGCCGTAGGCAGGCGTCGCGTTGCGCACCTCGTGCGAAACGAAGTAGCCGCCGACGATCTGCAGCCCCGACCAGCAGACGGCGGCAAGCAGAACGCCGGGCATGAGCTTGGAGAACGACGCCGTGCGCGTGCCGAGCAGCGAGAAGACGGCACCGAAGACGAGCAGGTTGATCCCGACAGAGATCGCGATTCCGCCGACCGGGCCGAGCAGGCCGACTCCACCGCCGACCAGGCCGGAGGCGACGGTGGAGGCGAGCGTCAGCGTGCCGAGGACGGCGAGCAGGACGAGCGCCCGCAGGCGCGAGGTGACGAAATCCGGGCGATCGTGAAAGGGGACGGCCCAGACGCGGTCGAGCGCCGCCTCGGTGGCCAGCACGACGCCGAAGCCGGCCCAAAGCGAGCCGGCGATCCCGATCGCCAGTGCGACGCCGTTGCCTTCCAGCGAACTGACCCCGATCTGTTCACCGATAACCGGGAACTGGGTCAGCACCGAGTTGACCGCTTCCTCGCGCAGTTGCGGATCCCCGGCCAACACGTAGCCGAGCACGGTCGTCATCAGCAACAGCAGCGGGAATAGTGAGAAGAAGGCTCGGAAGGCGATCAGGCCCGCGAGGTTGCCGCCCTGGTCCTCGCCGAACTTCTTTGCCACCGCGGTCGGCACCGCCAGTGCCGCGTGGCGCTGCTGAATGCGATCGAGGGCCAGCAGGGGCCGCTTGGCGTTCATCGTTCCTCCTGTTTCGCGGTTGCGGCGGCTGGCCCTACACGCTTACCCCGCAACGTGCGGCCTCAATCGCCCGGTTGGCAGCATGACGTCCGGCGACTCTGTTTCATTTGGCGCAAGGTGGGTAGCGAACTTGTTCCCATGGAGATGATGGGCAGGCAATTCCTGGCTCAGGGCGGAGTCCATCCGAGAGGTTGGCCGCAGGGTAGGTCGCAGCTGCGGGCGGAGTGCCTGATCGAGGGCCTCGACCCACAGATCGAGATCTCGCTGCGTTTTCTCCAGGCGGTAGAGCGCCAGGTGCTCGACGCCGAGGGGCAGCCGGTCGACGACATCGTCGTTGCCGAAAAGCCCTACGTGAGCGAACAGGAGACGATTGAGCGAGAGCTCCACCTCGCGACTCTCCCGAACCGCACGGCAACCGTGAGGACAGCCGGCAGCAAAGAGGTCGAGTTGATCGAGAAGGGCGCCGTCGCCGGCTCGCTGCGCTGGCACTGGGAGTCCCTGCACTGCACGGTCGAAGCCTGGATCGACGATTTGGAGCGGGGTGTGCGCCGGTTGCGGGTCGAGGTCGCCAACAGGTTGGAGTGGGACGGCGGCGGGCTCGAGCGGACCCTGCTGAGGACGCTCCACTCGCCGCAGATCGAGATGCACGAGTCAAGTCGGCGGTAGTGGTGTAACTACTCGTCGGCTCTCTCATGCGGCTTGTAGCGCTGGCGCCTCCTCTCGTCCTCATCGCCTTGGTCCTCGAGGACCAGGGCGATCGACTCGGCCGACAGGTAGCGGCGGGCGACAAGCCACTCGTCGTTTTGCTCGATCAGCAGGGCGCCGGCAAGTCGGATCGCCGAAGCGTCGTTGGGGAAGATGCCGACGACGTCGCTTCTACGGCCGACCTCGCGGTTGACCCGCTCCAGCGGGTTGGTGGAGCGCAGCTTCGGCCAGTGGGGCTGGGGGAAGCGGTAGAAGGCGAGCAGATCCTCCTCTGCCTCCTCGAGCAGCTCGGCGACCTTGGGGACGGTTCCGCGGAACCGCTCCAAGACCGAGCCGCAGCGCTGGCGCGCTGTCTCGGCGTCGGTGGCGTCGAAGATCTCCCGCAGGGCGGCCGAGACCAGGCCACGCTCATCCCTTCTGCAGTGGCCGTGCATGTTGCGTACGAAGTGAACGGTGCAGCGCTGCCAGGGGCAGGCGAGCACCCGCTCGATCGCCGCCTTGAGCCCTTGGTGCTCATCGGAGATCGCCAGGCGCACTCCCGAGAGCCCCCTGGCCACCAGATCGCGCAGGAACGCCACCCAGAAGGCCTCCGTCTCGGTCTCGCCGATGTCGATCCCGATCACCTCCCGACAGCCGCTCTCGTGCACGGCGTAGGCGATCACCAGCGCCTTTGAGCGCACCGAGCCGCGGTCCCTGACCTTCAGGTGCTTGGCGTCAAGCCACAGGTAGGGGAAGGCGCCTTCCAGTGGGCGGTTGCGAAAGGCGTCGACCCGCTCGTCGAGTTCGCGGCAGAGGGCCGAGACCCGGTCCTTGCTCATCGAAGAGATGCCCAGCTGCTCGACCAGGCGGTCGACCTTGCGGGTCGAGACGCCGTTGACGTAGGCCTCCATGACGACGGACACGATCGCCTGCTCGCAGGGGCGGCGGGGCTCCAGGAAGCTCGGGAAGTAGGCGGCACCGGAGCGCTTGCGGGGCACCGCCAGCTCGATCTCCCCGACCCGGGTCTCCCAGAGGCGCTCCCGGTAGCCGTTTCGGTGCGTTGCTCCGCTCGGAGCTTCGCTCTCCCCGCGAGGCCCCGATCTCGCCAGCGATCTCGGCCTCCATCAGCTGTGCGGCGACCATCGCCACCGCGTCGCGCAGGATGTCGCCGTGCTCTTCGATCAGGGTCTTGGCTACGACCTCGGGGGTCGTCATGCTCTGACTCTCGGCCATCGTGGTGTTCCTTTCGTCATTGAGGTTGGTCCTTCAACGACGAGTCTGGGGCCCGCGGTGGCCGGAACTTCCAAGGCGGTTCCGGGAACGCCCGCTACGCGGGCCAGTTACACCACTTCTACCGACGTGACCGATGCACGGCGCCGACGGCGCCTTCCTCTCGCTCGCCGAAGCGCCTGCTCGCCCGATCCGCAATGCCGCGTAGGCCGCCGCGCCGCCCCCCTCAACCAAGCTCTGAGATAATCGCCGCAATCGGGGCGTGGCGCAGCCTGGTAGCGCGCACCGTTCGGGTCGGTGAGGTCCCCGGTTCAAATCCGGGCGCCCCGATTGGCTGACGAGGACCGACCTCCAGCGAACAGGCACGAATAACCCCGCAATCAAGCGGTTTCCCGAGATCGGGTTCGTGCCTGTTCGCGGATGTTCGGTGGACGGTGGCATGCAAACGGCATGCAACATTTGCGCGACAGCATGCAAACGGCATGCAGCCACCTGTCCGATGGTCGCAAAGAAGCAAAAGGTAGAGGCCGAGAGAGCTCGATCTGATGGCGCTCCGTCTTCTCGCCTGGCTGAAGCTGACGGAGCGGTTCCGACGAGGCTCTCAAATATGCTTGCGGCGTCAACCCCAGTAGCCGCTTTAGGAGGTCCTCTTGGCGCCGGTCCAGACCGCCGAGAAGCGTGCTGCGAGCCGTTGGCGAGCCCGATCACGTCGCCGCCGATCCGGTTTACGAGAACCGCCGCCGCTACTACCTGAAAGATGCCGGGCCTAGCCGTTGGCTGCTGGTGGTCGTAGGCTATGAGCAGGAACCGGCGCGGATCATCTCCGCGTTCGGCAACCGAAAGGACCCGCCGTCATGGAGCAAGTGAAGATCAGGATCGGGCCGGTCGCCTTCGACCACGCCGACTACGACGCCGAGCACGACGTGCTCTATTTGCACGTCGGCGAGCCCCAGAAGGGGGAGGGCGAGGAGACGCCCGAGGGACACGTTATCCGCTACCTGCCCGGCACCCGCCGGATCGTCGGCCTGACCGTGCTTGGCCCACAACGAATCCTTGATCGGGACGGCAACCTGCTTATCACCATCCCTGAGTCGATCGAGGCGAGTGCCAACGACCTGGCTCCGGCCCTCGCCGCTGTTTGATCGTCGTTATTCGGCAGCAGCTGATGTTCCAGTTCGACATCGGCAACGCCGACGTCAGCCCCACGGGTGCCTATCCCCGCGACTCGATTGCCTGACGTTGCGATATCGGCGCCTGGAAACTCCCGGCCAATGCACGAAATCGGCACGTCGGGATCGGGGCGGCTCTGCGTTGGAGATCGAGCGCCGTGGCCTTCGTTGCCTCGACCAAGGTGTGCTCGAAGTCCACAAGATAATCCTACGACGCGATTGGGCCGAAATCTGTGATGCAGGTGTGATGCACGACCCCCAGCGAGGCCTCGCACCTCGGTTCGGATATACGCTCCCGCTCATGTTCAATCGCCTGCACCGACACGCTGAGCTGCTGGCGACGATCCTGCTGGCGATCGCGGCGGTGGCCACAGCCTGGAGCTCCTACCAGTCGGCGCGCTGGGGCGGGGTGCAGGCAATCGACTTCAGCAGGGCGAACGCCGCCCGGGTGGAGTCGACCCGGGCCTCGACCGAAGCCGGGCAGGAGACCCAGGTAGACGTGCTCACCTTCACCCAGTGGGTCAACGCCTACGCCGGCAAGGACACCCGCCTCGCCGACTTCTACTTCGAGCGCTTCCGCAAGGAATTCAAGCCCGCTGTCAACGCCTGGATCGCGACCGAGCCGCTGCACAACCCCAAGGCCCCGCCGGTTCCCTTCGTGATGCCGCAGTACAAGCTCGCGAGCCAGGCCGAATCGGAGCAGCTGCTGGGCGAGGCCGAAGCCGCGACCGCAGACGCGCGCCGCTCGAACCAGCGATCCGACAACTACGTGCTCGCGGTCGTGCTGTTCGCGGCGGCGCTGTTCTTCGCCGGGATCAGCACCAAGCTCTCCCGGCCGCGACAGCAGCTGGCGGTCCTGGCGTTCGGCTACCTGCTCTTCGTCGGCACCGCGATCTGGGTCCTGACCTTCCCGGTCACGATCTCGGTCTGACGATGAGTGCGGTAGGCGCAGAGGGTTGTAGGCTCACCGGGCCATGGACACGATCGACGAGCTGATCGGAAACAACCAGCGCTTCGCCGACTCGCTTCCGGCCGCGCACCTCGACGTCAGCCCCAGCCGCCGGCTGGCGATCGTCACCTGCATGGACTCGCGCCTCGACGTCTTCGCGGCGCTCGGCCTCGGCGACGGCGAGGCCCATGTCCTGCGCAACGCGGGCGGGGTGATCACCGACGACGTGATCCGCTCGCTGGCGGTCTCCCAGCGCCGGCTCGGCACCCGCGAGACGATGTTGATCCACCACACCGATTGCGGCATGCAGAAGCTGAGCGACGACGGCTTCCGCGCCGAGCTGCAGGAGGCCACCGGGGTCGCTCCGGCCTTCGCGGTCGAGTCCTTCACCGACGTCGACGCCGACCTACGGCAATCGATCCTCAGGGTCCGCAACTCGCCCTTCCTCGCCCACCGCGACGTCGTGCGCGGCTTCGTCTACGACGTCGACACCCACCGCCTGCGCGAGGTCACGGCCGGCGACCAACCGTAGAGCCTTCAGAGCGACTCGGCGAGGATGGCCCTCAATCAACCGCTGCGATCGCCCGTTCGGTCTGCTTGAGCGTCGGGCCGTCCTGCAGGGTGCGGGTGCCGCGCGGGCCGGTGACGATCATCGCCTGTCCGGCGCGGATGCCGAGCTTCGTGCCCAGTTCTTCGTAGCCTTCGAGCTTGCGCGCGATCGCCCCGCCCGAACCGCCCTCGTCGTCTAGGTATTCCTGCCATTCGGGCACGTTCAGCTCGCCGATCGAGCCCGCCAGCGAGGCCATGAACTGGTTGTCGACGCCGAAGCGCTCGGCCTCGCCCTGGTTGAGGAAGAAGAGGTAGGTGTACTGCCAGCCGTAGCCCTGCTGGGCCGCCGCCTCGGCGCCGTAGAAGCCGAGCTCGACCGGGTTCTCGGCGACCGAGTAGTGGCGCATCAGCAGCTTTGCCGTGCCCGGGCGCGCGTAGCGTTCGGTCAGGCCGGGGATCGTCGAGAGGAAGTCCTCGCGGCAGTTGCCGCACTGCAGGTCGTTGAAGACCTGGATCGAGACCGGCGCATTGTCGGAGCCCAAGCGGTCGCCTTCCTGGGGGATGCCGCCGAAGAGCTCCTGGGCGGCTGCGATCCCTTCGACTCGCACCACGTTGCTGTCGGCCTTCTTGGTCGAGATGCTGACGAGGGCGTAGCCGAGCGCCGCGAGCGCCAGGCCGAGGGCGAGGATCACCCAGAGCCGCCCGCGGCGGGGAAGCGGCTTGGCTGCTGCTTCAGGCACCCCTGCATTATCACTAGACTCCGGCCTCGTGGAGGAGCGCGGCACCAAATCGAGCACACTCGCGGACCTGCTGCCGCGCGCCGCGAAGATGTATGGGGACGCGCCCGCGATCCAGTTCAAGGACGACGGCGAGTGGGTCAAGCGCAGCTTCTCCGAGGTCGAGGAGACCGTGCGCGAGCTGGCCCTCGGCCTCGCCGACCTCGGCGTCACCAAGGGCGACAAGGTCTCGATCCTCGCCAACACCCGCCCCGAGTGGACCTACTTCGACTTCGCGGCGCTCTCGATCGGCGCCACGGTGGTGCCGATCTACCAGACCAACTCGCCCGAAGAGTGCCAGTACGTGCTGGAGAACTCCGACGCCAAGATCGTCGTCGTCGAGGACGACGAACAGCTGGAGAAGATCCGCGCCGTGCGCGACCAGCTGCCGCTCCTGGAGCAGGTCGTGCGCATGACCGGCGCCAGCGAGGACGCGATCTCCCTCGGCGAGCTGGCCGCGCGCGGCGCGGGTCGGGACGCCGCCGAGTGGGAGCGGCTCTGGAGCGCCGTCGGCAGCGACGACATCTGCACCTTCATCTACACCTCGGGCACCACCGGGCCGCCGAAGGGGTGTGTGATCAGCCACGGCAACTACCGGGCGATGCTCGACATGGTCAACCAGAACAGCGTCATCGAGGGCGAAGACGTCACCTACCTCTACCTCCCCCTCGCCCACTCCTTCGCCCTGTTGATCCAGCTCGGCAGCTTCGACCTCGGCGCGACGATCGCCTACTGGGAGCGCGACCCGCTGAAGATCATGCCCAACCTGGCCGAGGTCAAACCGACCTACTTCCCCTCGGTTCCGCGCATCTTCGAGAAGATCTACACCGCCGCGACGAGCGGGATGGAAAAAGAGGGCGGCCTGAAAAAGGCGATCTTCGACTGGTCGATCCGGGTCGGCGGCAAGGTCCGCGAGCTGGAACGGCAGGGCAAGCGGCCCGGCTTCCTGCTCGGCAAGCAGTACGGGTTCGCCGACAAGAAGGTGCTCTCGAAAATCCGCGGCCTGTTCGGCGGGCGCCTGCGCCTCGCCGTCTCCGGCGCGGCGCCGATCAGCCCCGACATCCTGCGCTTCTTCGACGCGGCCGGCGTGCTCGTGCTCGAGGGCTGGGGGATGACCGAGACCTCGACGGCGGCGACGATCTCGACCCCCGAGGAATTCAAGATCGGCACGATCGGCAAGCCCTTCCCCGGCTGCGACGTGAGGATCGCCGATGACGGCGAGATCCTCGTCAAGGGGCCCAACGTCTTCCAGGGCTACTACAAGAACGAGGAGGCGACCCGGGAGACGATCGTCGACGGCTGGCTGCACACCGGCGACCTCGGCTCGATCGACGACGACGGCTTCATCACGATCACCGGGCGCAAAAAGGACATCATCATCACCGCTGGGGGCAAGAACATCACCCCCGCCAACCTCGAGAGCGAGATCAAGCAGCACCCGCTGGTCTCCCAGTGCGTCGTCGTCGGCGACCGCAAGCCATACCTGGTGGGGCTGGTCACGCTTGACCCCGAAGAAGCCGTCGCCTACGCCAAGGAGCACGGACTGCCCGAGGATCCGGCGCAGCTCACCTCCAACCGCGACGTGCGCGAGTCGATCGAGGCCCACCTGGCCCAGGTGAACGAGAAATTCGCCCGCGTCGAGCAGGTCAAGAAGATCGCGATCCTGCCTCAGGACCTCTCGCAGGAGACCGGCGAGCTGACGCCGACGATGAAGGTCAAGCGCGCCGTCGTCACCGACAAGCACGCGCGCGAGATCGAGCAGCTCTACGCGAGCTGAGCGAGCCCGCCGCCCGACTTTCGCCTAGGAGGCTTCGCCGGGGAGAAGTGCCGCGGTCGTCTGGCCCAGCACCCGCCGCCAGGCCGAGGACTGCTCGGGCTCCTCCTCGGAGGCGCGCTCGACGGCGCGGCGCACGCGGCGCTCGGAGATCTCGAGGCCGTGGCGCTCGGCGGTCTCCTGGTAGCGGTCGTAGTCCTTGGCGAGCGTCGCGGTGACCGACTCGAAGCCGTGGCGGGCGATCTCCAGCCGTCGTGAGTAGTCCATGATCGGCGTGCCGAACATCAGCTCGTCGTTGAACTCCGGCTCGACCAGGACGATGTCGACGCCCTTGTATTTCTCCTGCCACATCTCGACCGCTTGGTGCAGGCGGGCGTGGGCGATCAGGCGGAAGGCCTGGTTGGCGATCGCCGGCATCCCCATGTCGGAAACGCGCCGCACGCGCGTGCCGAAGACGGTCGGGATCGTCTGCTCGAAGTCGTTGATGTAGGGAACGAGCGGGTTCACCACGACGATGAACTTCGCCCCCTTTTCGACCGCGATGTCTACGTTGGTCGTCGAGCGGATGCCGCCGTCGACGATCTGGCGGCCTTTCAGGTCGACCGGCTTGTAGACGATCGGCAGCGCGGTCGAGCACTCGACCGCCTTGGAGATCGGCACGTCGTCCCAGCCAGGCTCGCCGAAGACGAGGCGCTCGCAGGTATCGAGGTCGGTCGCCGTCAGGTAGAGCTCCTTATCGAGCTGGCGGAAGTCGTTGATCCGGCCGGCGTCGGCGAGGGACTGCTCGACGTAGTCGGCGATCCCGCCGCCGGAGTAGAGCCCGGTGGGCAGCGCCTCGGCGAGGCCGACGCCGATGTCCATCGCCGAGAACTCGCCCATCGACACCAACCGCCGCATCAGCTCGACCGTGCGCAGCGGCAGCAGCGCCGCCTTCTGCAGGAAGCCCAGGTAGTTGAACTTGAGCACCTTGTCGAGATCGAGGTCGTCGAGATCGGAGGGCTCGCGCTCGTTGATCACCTGCATCATTTCGTCGGGCGTGACGCCGTTGGCGAGCATCGTCGCGACGAAGGAGCCGGCGCTGGTGCCGACGTAGACGTCGAAGTTATTGACCGTGCTGTTGACGGCGAGCAGGTCGAGCGCGCGCAGGGCGCCGATCTCGTAAACGCCGCCCGTAAAGCCGCCGCCACCGAGCACCAAAGCGGTCTTCGACGGGCGTTTGCGACCTTTGCCCCGTTTGCGACGGGTGGGGGTCTCGATATCGACGACCTTGCCCATAAACACGGATTATCCCAGACGGGCCGGGCGGGCTCCGCTACCTTGCTCTACTTCCGTGTTCCAACCTGGGATGAGACGAGCCGCAACGTTGCTGCCGGCGACGATCGCGCTGGCCCTACTGGCCGCCGCGACGGCGAGCGGCGCGAGCAGAGCCTGCCAGGAGATGCGACACCGCCTCGTCTACGGCGGCGGTTCCGCAAGCGGGCTGCTGGTTGTCGACGCGACCAATGGCAGGGTCGTCTGCGGACGGGCGGCGAAGCGGGCGCGGATCCTCGCCTCCAACACAAAGCTGTTCACGACCTCGACCGCGCTGGCGCGCTTCGGCCCCCGCTACCGGATCGCGACCAAGCTGCTCAGCGACGGCACGGTCAACGCCCGCGGGGTCCTGCGCGGCAGCCTCTACCTGCAGGGGGCCGGCGACCCGGCGCTCGGCGCGCCCTCCTTCTACAACCGCTACGGCGGCGGCGTCGGGACGAACCTCTTCGCGCTCAAGGCGCAGCTGCGGGCCGCGGGCGTGCGCCGGGTCACAGGCAGGCTGTTCGCCGACGACACCGTGTTCGACCGGGTGCGCGGAGTCGCCGACTCCGGCTACGCGACCAGCCCCTACGTGGGCCCGCTCTCCGGCCTCTCCTTCGACTCCGGCTACCGCGGCTCGATCGCGCAGGGCTTCTCCTCCGACCCGGCGACGCTCGCGGCGAAGAAGCTGTCGAGCGCGCTGCGCTCCGCCGGGGTGTCGATGCGCGCCCAAGTCGCCCGCGGACCCACCCCCGGCAGGGCGAAGCCGCTCGCCCTCGTGCACTCGCCGACGATGTCGCGGCTGGTCGAGGCGACCGCCGTCTACTCGAACAACTTCTTCGCCGAGATGCTGGCCAAGCTGCTCGGCGCTCGCTTCGGCGGCGCCGGCACGACCGCGGCGGGAACCGGCGTGGTCGAGCGCTTCGCCCGCGGCCACGGCTCCGGGATCCACGCCGTCGACGGCTCCGGCCTGAGCCGCGGCAACCGCGCCTCGCCGGCGCAGGTGGTCGGCCTGCTGAGGGCGATGCGTAAGACGCCGGTCGGCGATGAGTTCGTCCAGGACCTGGCCCTGACCGGCCACGAGGGCACCGTCGCCGACCGCACACAGGGCACCGCGGCCTACGGCCGCTGCCGGACCAAGACCGGCACCCTGACCGGAGTCAGCGCGCTCTCCGGCTACTGCTTCAACCGCAGCGGCCGCAAGATGATCTTCTCGATCCTGATGAACGGCGTCGGCGACCTCTCGCTCGCCCACTACGAGCAGGACAAGATCGCCGGCGCGGTGGCCTCGTACTGAACGCCGCCCGCGCCACCTAGAATCGACCCGGTGCGCGTTCTGCTGACCAACGACGACGGGATCTCGGCGCCCGGGCTGCAGGCCGCGCGCCGTGCTCTGCGCGAGATCGACGGCGTCGAGGTCGACGTGGTCGCGCCGGACTCCAACCGCAGCGCCACGGCGCGCAGCATCACGACCCGCTCGCCGCTGAGCGTCGAGGAGGTCGAGTTCGGCGACGGCGATCGCGGCTATGCGACCGACGGCACCCCGGTCGACTGCGTGCGCTTCGCCGAGCTGGGCCTGGTCGGCCACCGGCCGGACCTGATCGTCTCCGGGATCAACCACGGCGCCAACCTCGGCGACGACATCACCTACTCGGGCACGGTCGCCGCCGCCTTTGAGGGAATCGTGCTCGGCATCCCGGCGATCGCGATCTCCCAGCAGTCCTCGGGCGGTGGCATGGGCTACGTCAGCGGCCGCTTCGAGTTCGGCATCGCCGCCGCCTTCGCCGCCGAGCTGGTTGCCGGGCTGGAGGACGAGCCGATCCCACCGAAGACGCTGATCAACGTCAACTGCCCTGCCGGCGAGCCGAACGGGGTCGAAGTGACCAAGCTGGGCAAACGCGTCTACAACGACGAGCTGAAGCTGGTCGGAGAGGACGAGGACAGCAGGCGCAAGCGTTATGAGATCTACGGCTGGCAGCCCGGCTTCGAGGAGGTCGACGGGACCGACCTGATGGCCGTCTCGCAGGGGCGGATCGCGGTCACGCCGATCCACTTCGACCTCACCGACCACGGCGGCATCGAGCGGCTGCGCGGCTGGGGCTTCGAGCGGATGCTTGCCGAGAGCCTTCCTTCATCGGTGTGAGCGCGGCGGCCGACGAGAGGCGCGCGGCGGAGCTGCGCCGAGCGCTGGCCGGGCACAACCACCGCTACTACGTGCTCGACGACCCGACGATCGGCGACGACGAGTACGACGCGCTGCTCGACGAGCTGCGCGCGATCGAGGCCGACAACCCGCAACTGCGCACGCCCGACTCGCCCACCCAGCGGGTCGGCGCGCCGCCGCTGGAGCGCTTCGAGCAGGTCGAGCACACCGAGCAGATGCTCTCGCTGGCCAACGCGCGCAGCGAGGAGGAGCTGCGCGCCTGGGAGACGCGCGTGCGCAACCACCTCAAGCGGCTCGACATCAGCGCCGCGGAGTTCAGCTACACGACCGAGCCGAAGATCGACGGCCTGGCGATCACGCTGACCTACGAGAACGGCGTGCTGAGCCGCGGCGCGACGCGAGGCGACGGGCGGATCGGCGAGGACGTGACCCGCAACCTGCGCACGATCGGGGCGATCCCGCTGAGCATCGACGATGCCCCCGAGCTGGTCGAAGTGCGCGGCGAGGCCTACCTGCCGATCGCCGCCTTCAGGGCCCTCAACGAGCGGCGCGCCGAGGCGGGCGAGCCGACCTTCGCCAATCCGCGTAACTCCGCCGCGGGCTCGATCCGCCAGCTCGACCCCGCGCTCGCCGCCGAACGGCCGCTCTCGACCTGGATCTACGGCCTCGGCGCGGCGCCCGGGCTCGACCTCGCCACCCACATGGACGAGGTCGAATGGCTCGGCGAGCGCGGCTTCAGGGTCAACCCCGACTCCGAGCATCACGCGGATATCGACTCGGTGGTCGAGCACTGCCGCTGGTGGGAGGAGCGGCGCGAGCAGCTCGACTACGAGATCGACGGAGTCGTGGTCAAGATCGACGAGCGGGCCCTGTGGCGGGAGCTGGGCGTGGTCGGGCGCGAGCCGCGCTGGGCGATCGCATGGAAGTTCGCGCCGACGACGGCGACGACGAAGATGAGCCGCGTGGTCTGGAACGTCGGCCGCACCGGCCACCTGGTGCCCTTCGCGATGCTCGAGCCGGTCCACGTCGGCGGCGTCACGGTCACCACCGCCACGCTCCACAACGAGGAGGACCTGGCGCGCAAGGACGTGCGCGAGGGCGACGAGGTGGTCGTGATGCGGGCGGGCGACGTCATCCCCCAGGTGGTCTCGCCGAAGCTGCCGCGGCAGAACCCCCGGGCGCGCAAGCCGAAGCCACCGAAGGAGTGCCCGGCGTGCGGGACTCCGACCGAGAAGCAGGACGGCGTGTTCACGATCTGCCCCAATCGCACCGGCTGCCCCGGCCAGTCCTTCCAGCACGTCAAGCACTTCGTCAGCCGCGGCGCGATGGACATCGACGGGCTCGGCGAAAAGCAGGCGCTGCGCTTCCTCGAGGAAGGCCAGATCACCGACGTCGCCGACATCTACGAGCTCGACGAGGCGCGACTGGCGGGCCTGGAGGGCTTTGGCGAGGTCTCGGCCCGCAACCTGCTGGCGGCGATCGACGCGTCCCGCTCGCGGCCGTTCAAACGCGTCCTCTACGCGCTCGGCCTGCCGGGCGTCGGCGCGGTCACCGCCGAGGCGCTGGCCGACCACTTCGGCTCGATCGACGCCCTGCGCGAAGCTGACCCCGAGCAAATCGAGCAGGCCGAGGGCGTCGGGCCGGTGATGGCCGTCCAGATCGCGGAGTCGCTCGCCGACGAGCCGACCTGGGCGCTGGTCGAGAAGCTGCGCGAGAAGGGGCTGCGGCTCGAGCAGGACGCCTCCGAACGACGCGCCGAGGGCGGCCCGTTGGAGGGCAAGACCCTGGTCCTCACCGGCACCCTGCCGGAGCTGACCCGGGAGGAGGCGGCTGCCCTGATCAAGGCGGCCGGGGGCAAGGTGGTCAACTCGGTCTCCAAGAAGACCGACTACGTCGTCGCGGGCGAGAGCCCCGGCTCGAAGCTGGCCAAGGCGGAGAAGTTCGAGACCGAGATCCTCGACGAGGCCGGCCTGCGGAAGCTGCTGGGTTGAGGAGGAGGGGGACCCTCCCGCCCCGACAATCGGCGACCTAATTAGGTCGCCGATTTGAGTATCCGCCGGTTCGGGAGGGTCCCCCTCCTCCCTTCAGTAGCTGACCTTCTCCAGGTACAAGCCGTGGGCTGCCGCTGTGTCGCCCGCAGCGCTGCGCGGAGCGCCGGTGAGTAGCTGCGTGAAGCTGTCCAGGGTTCGGCGGTCCCTTCCCACCTCCAGCATCGTGCCGACCAGGACGCGGACCATGTTGCGCATGAACGAGTCCGCGGTGATCGTGAACTCGAGCACGTCGCCCGCGTGCCCCCAGGCGGCCGCAGCGACGTCGCGCTCAAAGCGGACGTGGTCGGTCTGGGTCGGCGTGAAGGCCGTGAAGTCGTGCGTGCCGGGGAGGGCGGCCGCGCAGGCCTGTAGCGCCTCCGGGTCGAGCCGGTAGGGCCACCAGAGGGCGCGGCCCCGCTCCAGGGGGCTGGGTGAGCCACGGGCCAGCACCCGGTAGCGGTAGCTGCGCGATTTGGCGCTGCCGCGCGCGTCGAACCCGTCGTCGACGACCGTGGCCGCGGTCACCGTGAGATCGTCGGGCCCGAGCCCGTTGAGGCGCCGCGCCAGGTCGCCTTTTATCTCCGCCGAGGTCGCGAAGCTGGCCACCTGCCCGCGAGCGTGGACGCCGGTGTCGGTTCGCCCGGCCACGGTGAGCCGCACCTGCTCGCGCAGCACGGTCGCCAAGGCCGCCTCCAGCTCCCCCTGCACCGTGCGCAGACCTGGCTGCTCCGCCCAGCCCTTGAAGCTCCCCCCGTCGTACTCGATATCCAATCGAACCTTGGTCATTGCGAGCAGTATCCAACCCTTGAGCAAGGAGGAGGGGGACCCTCCCGAACCGGCGGATACTCAAAACGGCGGTCTAATTAGACCGCCGTTTGTCGGGGCGGGAGGGTCCCCCTCCTCCCCCTAAACCAGCTCGAGGTAAACCATCTCCGTGGAGTCCGACCGCCTGGGGCCGAGCTTGACAATCCGCGTGTAGCCGCCGGGGCGCTCGGTGTAGCGCGGCGCGACCTCCTCGAACAGCTTGTGCACGATGAACTTGTCGTTGTGCAGAGTCGAGAGCGCCTGCCGCCGCGCGTGCAGGTCGCCGCGCTTGGCGAGTGTGATCAGCTGCTCGACCTCGGGCTTGACCGCCTTTGCCTTGGCCTGGCTGGTCTTGATCCGCTCGTGCTCGATCAGCTGCTTGGAGAGGTTCGAGAGCAGCGACTCGCGATGCGACGCGTCGCGGCTGAGTTTGTTGCGCTTCTTGCGGTGCCGCATCGGTCTCTCGCTCTCTTCCTCGGGGCCTCTGCCTAGTCCTGGCTCAGATCGAGGCCGCGGGACTGCAGTGTCTCGATAACTTCATCGATCGACTTGGAGCCGAAGTTGGGGATCGCGTTCAGCTCGGAACGCGTCTTGCGGACGAGGTCGCCCACGGTCTGCACCCCCGCCCGCTTGAGGCAGTTGTAGGAACGCACGCCGAGCTCCAGCTCCTCGATCAGGATCTCGTCGAGACCGTTGTTGGCGGCGACTCCACCGCCGTCGCCCCCGGCCACGGCGGAAAGGCCGTCGCCGCCGGCGAGGGCCGGCGCGACCGCTTCGCGCGCGGTCAGCTCCTCGACCCGGTCGGCGTCGGTGAAGATCGCCAGGGTCTTGATCAGGATCTCCGAGGCCTCACGCAGTGCCGCGGCGGGCTCAATCGAGCCGTCGGTCTCGATCTCCAGGGTCAGTTTGTCGAAGTCGGTGCGCTGGCCGACACGGGCTGTGGCGACCGCGTAGGAAGCGCGCCGGATCGGCGAGAAGATCGAGTCGATCGGGATCACGCCGATCGGCTGGTCGTCGGACTTGTTCTCCTCCGCCGGCGAGTAGCCGCGGCCGCGGCCGATCGTCAGGTAGACCTCGAGCTTGGTTTTCTTCTCCAGGGTCGCGATCGGGGCGTCGGGGTTGAGGATCTCGACGCCCGAGGGCAGGTCGATGTCCTTCGCCTTGATCTCACCCGGGCCGGTGGCGACCAAGGGCGCCTCGACCTCGTCGGCGTCGGTGTGCATGCGGACGACGAGGTCCTTCAAGTTGAGCACGATGTCGGTGACGTCCTCTTTGACGCCGGGCACGCTGGAAAACTCGTGCGAGACGCCCTCGATCCGCACGCTGGTCACGGCGGCGCCGCCCAGCGAGGAGAGCAGGACGCGGCGCAGGCTGTTGCCGAAGGTGTAGCCGAAGCCCTTGTCGAGGGGCTCGATCGTGAACGTGCCGCGGCGGTCGTCCGCCGTGTCTGCGGTTATCCGAGGGACCTGAAAGTCAGTGGTCATGAGTTCCTTGCGTATGGGTGTGTCAGAAATCGGGCCCGGACTACTTGGAGTACAGCTCGACGATCAGCTGCTCCTGCACCGGCGCCGAGATCTCAGCGCGCTCCGGGTAGCGCAGGACCTTGGCGGTGAGCGAGTCGTGGTCGGCCTGCAGCCAGGCCGGCACGGTCGAGACGAGCTCGGTCGCTTTGCGAATCGTGTCGGTGGCCGCCGATCCGGACTTGATCGAGATCACGTCCTCGGGGCGCACCTGGTAAGAGGGGACGTCGACGCGGCGGCCGTTGACCTGCCAGTGCCCGTGGCGGACAAGCTGGCGGGCCTGGCGCCGCGAGGCGGCGAAGCCGAGGCGCACGAGGACGTTGTCGAGGCGGGACTCGAGCAGGCGCAGGAGGTTCTCGCCGGTGACGCCGTCCTGGCGCGAGGCTTTGTCGTAATAGGCGCGGAACTGGCCCTCGAGCACCTGGTAGTAGCGACGCGTCTTCTGCTTCTCGCGCAGCTGCACGCGGTACTCGGACTGGCGCATCCGCCCGCGGCCGTGCTCGCCCGGCGGGTAGGAGCGGCGCTCGACGCCGCACTTGTCGGTGAAGCAGCGCTCGCCCTTGAGAAAGAGCTTCTGGCCCTCGCGGCGGCACTGCTTGCACTGGGCCGAGGTGTCGCGCGCCATTAGACCCGCCTCCGCTTTTTCGGCCGGCAGCCGTTGTGGGCCTGCGGAGAAACGTCCTTGACCGTGGTCACGTCGAGTCCGGCGGCCTGCAGCGAGCGGATCGCCGTCTCGCGGCCCGAGCCGGCGCCCTTGGCGAAGACCTCGACTTTTTCGAGGCCGTGCTCCATGCCCTTCTTGGCTGCCGCGTCGGCGGTCACCTGGGCGGCGAACGGAGTCGACTTGCGCGAGCCTTTGAAGCCGACCGAGCCGGCCGACTCCCAGGCGATCACGTTGCCCTGCGGGTCGGTCAGCGTGACGATCGTGTTGTTGAAGGAAGTCTTGATGTGGGCCTGGCCGTAGGCGATGTTCTTTTTCACCCGGCGGCGGGTGCGCCCTTTGGCCTGTTTTTTCGCTGCTGCCATCCCCGCTCCGTCCTTACGCCTTGCGCCTGCCGGCGACGCTCATCCGGCGCGGGCCCTTGCGGCCGCGCGCGTTGGTCTTCGTCCGCTGCCCGCGGACCGGCAGTCCGCGTCGGTGGCGCAGCCCCCGGTAGGAACCGATCTCCATCAGCCGTTTGACGTCCTGCGAGCGATCGCGCCGCAGGTCGCCCTCGACCTCGCGCTGCTCGACCGCCTCGCGCAGTTTCACGACCTCTTCCTCGGTCAGATCCTTGACCGGCGTGTTCGGGTCGATCTTGGTCTCCGCGAGGATGTCCTGAGCGGTCGAGCGGCCGATGCCGAAGATGTAGGTGAGCCCGATCTCGACCCGCTTGTTTACCGGGATGTTGATCCCTGCGATTCGCGCCATCGATCAGCCCTGCCGCTGCTTGTGGCGCGGGTTTTGGCAGATCACGAGGACCGCGCCGTTGCGGCGGATCACCTTGCACTTTTCGCACATCGGCTTTACGGAAGCTCGGACCTTCATCGCTCCGGTGTTCGTCTCGACTACAGGACTCCCGCTCGCCCCATGAATCGGGCAGGCAGGCAACAAACGGCCCTCTGGGCCGACCGGGAAAGATAGCAGGGGACGCGTCTTCTACTCATCCTCGTGCCACGGGGTGAGGATGCGCGGGCCGTCGGCCGTGACCGCGATCGTGAACTCGAAGTGGGCGGCCAGCGAGCCGTCCTGGGAATAGACGGCCCAGCCGTCGTCGCCCATGCGCACCAGCGGGCCGCCGGCGTTGACCATCGGCTCGATCGCCAGCACCGTCCCCTCCTCCAGCTTCGGCCCCTTGCCGGGCTCGCCGAAGTTGGGGACCTGCGGGTCCTCGTGCATGTCGCGGCCGATCCCGTGGCCGACCAAGGTGCGGATGATCGAGAGCCCCTCGATCTCGACCGACTTCTGGATCGCCGCCGAGACGTCGCCGAGGTGGTTGCCGGGCTGCATCTTCTCCGCGCCGGCGAAGAGCGACGCCTTGGTCACGTCGAGTAGCTTGCGCGCCTCCGGCGAGATCGAGCCGATCGGCAGCGTCACCGCCGCGTCGGATACCCAACCGTCCTTGACGACGCCGACGTCGATCGAGAGCACGTCGCCGCGCTTCAGCTCGTAGGGGCTGGGAATGCCATGTACGACCATCGAGTTGGGCGAGGCGCAGATCGAGCCCGGGAAGCCCCTGTAGCCCTTGAAGGCAGGCTCGGCGCCCTGCGAGCGAATGAACTTCTCCGCCGCGGCATCGAGCTCCTTGGTCGTCGCGCCCGGCCTCGCCTTGGAGGCGAGCATGCGCAGGCAGCGGACGAGGATCTGCCCGGAGGCAGCCATCTTCTCGACCTGCTCCGGGCTCTTCTTGATGATCATCCGATACACGCTAGCCGCCGGCCGGCCGGGCTAGATCGCCTCGTCGGCTTCCAATTTCAGCGTGGCGAGGGTGCGGCGCAGCTCCTCGCCTACCGGCTCGGGGGCGGCGCTCCCGTCGATCCGCCGCAGCAGGCTCTGGTCGTCGTAGAACTTGATCAGCGGCTCGGTCTTTTCGTGGTAGGTCTCGAGCCGGTGGGCGATCACCTCGGGCTTGTCGTCGTCGCGGACGATCAGTTCGCTGCCGTCGAGGTCGCAGACGCCCTCCTTCTCAGGCGGGTTGAAATCGACGTGAAAGACGTGGCCGTTCTCGGCGCAGGTGCGGCGGCCGCCGAGGCGACGCGAGACCTCGGTGTCCTCGACGTCGATCAGCAGCACCGCCGTGAGGCCGCGGCCCAGCTCGTCGAGCTTCGCCGCCAGCGCCTCGGCCTGCGGCACGGTGCGGGGGAAGCCGTCGAGGATGAAGCCGTCGGCGGCCTCGGCGGAGTCGATCCGCTCGGCGATCGCGTCGACGATGACCGCGTCGGGCACAAGGTCGCCCCGGTCCATGTACTCCTTCGCCGTTTTGCCCAGCTCCGTCTCATCGCGAACCGCAGCCCTGAGAATGTCCCCCGTCGCCCAATAGGGCAACTGGAGGTCTTCCTGAAGTCTCTCGCCCTGCGTGCCCTTTCCCGATCCGGGGGGTCCGAGGAGTACGAGATTAAGTTCAGTCATAGAAAATTTGAAATGAGATTGAGGGCGCGAAAATCAAGTAGGTCGGAGGATGCAGGGAGGGTGACGAGGGGAGCGCACTTCCGTGCGTGACCCGAGGAAGCCGACCGAAGACCCCGAGATACGCAGATTTGCAGCGTCCTCAACTTATTTCAAGAACCCCTCGTAGTTCCTCATCATCAACTGGGCCTCCAGTTGCTTGACCGTATCCAAGGCCACGCCGATGACGATCAGGATCGAGGTGCCGCCGAAGAAGAAGTTGGCCGAGGTCTGGCTGATCAGGATCGTCGGCAGCGCCGCCACCGCGCCGAGGTAGAGGGCGCCGGGGAAGGTCAGGCGGGAAAGGATGCGGTCAAGGTACTCGGCGGTCGGGCGCCCGGGACGCACGCCGGGGATGAATCCGCCGTATTTCTTCAGGTTGTCCGCCTGGTCGACCGGGTTGAAGGTGACCGCGGTGTAGAAGTAGGTGAAGATGATGATGAAGAAGACCTCGCCGACCACGTAGGCCCAGCCGTTGGGGCTGAAGAAGGCCGCGAAGTCGAGCGCGGCGGGGGTGTTGAGCAGCTGGCCGATCGTCGGCGGGAAGGCCATGATCGAGGCCGCGAAGATGACCGGGATGACGCCGGCCATGTTGACGCGCAGGGGTAGGTAGGTCGAGCCACCAGAGGTCATTTTGCGCCCGACCATCCGTTTCGCGTACTGGACGGGGATCCGCCGCTGGCCCTCCTGGACGAAGACGATCGCGACGATCACGGCAAGCGCGACGAAGGGCATCATCACGACGAAGACCTGGTCGGGGTTGGTCCACCAGGCCTGGATGCCGCCCGGCAGGCCGGAGACGATCGAGGCGAAGATCATCAGCGAGATGCCGTTGCCGATGCCGCGCTGGGTGATCAGCTCGCCGAGCCACATCAGCAGCGTGCAGCCGGCGGTCAGACAGATCACGATCAGCAGGATTTTCGGCCCGGCAAGTTCCCCGAGCGCGTTGTTGCCGCCGGCCGAAGCGCCGAAGGAGCGGAAGAGGAAGACGAAGCCGAAGGACTGCCCGAAGGCGAGGCCGACGGTCAGGTAGCGCGTGTACTGGGTGATCTTCTGCTGCCCGACCTCACCCTCTTTCTGCAGTTTCTCGAGCGAGGGCACGACCACCGTCAACAGCTGCAGGATGATCGAGGCGGTGATGTAGGGCATGATCCCCAGCGCGAAGAGCGAGAACCGTTCGAGCGCTCCACCGGAGAAGAGGCTGAGGAAGCCGAGCACGTTGCTTCCGGAGAAGTTCGAGGAGAGTTCCTTGACGGCGGCCGCGTCGACGCCGGGTGCCGGAATGTAGGCACCGAGCCGGTAGAGCAGCAGCATCGCCGCGGTGAAGGCGAGCTTCTTGCGGATATCCGCGACGCTGAAAGCGTTCGCAATAGTCCTGAGCATTACGGCTCCAGGGTGTGACAGGAACCGCCGGCCGCCTCGATCTTCTCCTTGGCGGCCGCGCTGAAGGAATGCGCGTGGACATCGAGCTTCTTGGAGATCTCCCCGCGGGCGAGAACCTTGACCGGATCGGAGCGCTTGGCGAGGCCCTTCTCCTTGAGCGTCGCGAGGTTCACCTCGGCGCCCGCGTCGAAGCGCTCCTCAAGGTCGCCGATGTTGACCGGCTGGGTCGAGGTGCGGAAGTTCTCGAACGGCATCGACTGCTTTTTGTGCGGGCCGCGCAGCTTTCGCATCCGCATGTGGATCGGGTTCTGGCCGCCCTCGTAGCCGACCTTGCGCTTCGAGCCCGAGCGCGAGCCGTAGCCTTTGTGGCCGCGGCCGGAGGTCTTCCCCAGTCCGCTGCCCTCGCCGCGGCCGAGCCGCTTGCGCGGCCGTTTGGAGCCCGGCTTGGGCGAGAGGTTGTGCAGCCCGATCTCCTCGGAGCGCGGGGTCTCTTTCTCAGCCACCGTCGACCTCCACCAGGTGCGAGACAACCTTCAGCTGGCCCTGCAGCTGCGGCGAGTCCTTGCGCTCCACAGCCTTCCCGATCGCCCCCAGCCCAAGCGCGGCAAGGGTGGCTTTCTGGCTCGGGTTGGTCCCGTTGGAAGACTTGACCTGCTGAACCTTCACCGCGCTCACGAAGCCTCACCCCCAGCTTTAGCCTCCTCAGCCGGTGCCTCGGCAGCTTTCTCCTCGGCCGCTACACCCTTGGGTGGCGCGGCGGGAACCGCGGCTGAGGCATCCGCACTCGCGGCTGAGGCCCCGTTGGACTTCTGCACTCCAAGGACCTGGGCGACCGTCAGCCCGCGCAGCTCCGCAACCTCCTCGGGCCGGCGAAGCCGAACCAGACCGTCCATCGTCGCCTTGACGAGGTTGATCGGGTTCTGCGTGCCGATGCTCTTGGTCAGGACGTCGCGCACACCACCGAGCTCGAGCACGGCGCGCACACCGCCGCCGGCGATCACGCCGGTACCGGGGCTGGCCGGGCGCAGGACGACGTGGCCGGCGCCGTAGCGGCCGATGATCTTGTGGGTCAGCGTCTGCCCGTATTTGGGCACGCGGATGAGGCTCTTGCGGGCGTTCTCGACCGCCTTCTGGATCGCCAGCGGAACCTCACGGGCCTTGCCATAGCCGATCCCGACCACGCCCTCTTCGTCGCCGACGGCGACGAGCGCCGTGAACGAGAACCGGCGGCCGCCCTTGACGACCTTGGCAACGCGGTTGATCTCGATAACGCGCTCCTGGAGATCGAGCCCCCTCGGGCTCACGGTCTCCACATTGGTCATGTCCATGCCCTTCATCGATGACCCCTGCAAACCGGCGCATCTCGGCGTCCTCGGTCAGTCGTCTTGTTCACGCACAGAAGTGCGCTCACTGCGCCGACCTCCCTGCGTCCACCGACCTGCTTGGTTTTCGGGGTCATACCCATTAGAAAACCAGACCTCCCTCTCTCGCGCCTTCCGCCAGTGCTTTTACACGGCCGTGGAACTTGTAGCCGCCGCGGTCGAACACGCAGGTCGCGATTCCGGCAGATTTGGCGCGCTCGGCGAGCAGCTCGCCGGCCCGCTTGGCCTGGGCGCTCGCGGTCAGCTTGCGCAGCTCAGGCTCGGTCCAGTTGACGGCGGCCAGGGTACGCCCGGTCGAGTCGTCGACGAGCTGGGCGAAGACGCCGCGGTTGGAGCGGTAGACGGAGAGGCGCGGGCGCCCGGCGCTGCCGACGATGCGGGCGCGAACCCGGCGGCGGCGGCGCAGGCGCTGCTGGCGCTTGGTCATGACGGTCATGCGCGCTTACCCACCTTCCGCGTGACCTGCTCATCGCGGTAGCGGATTCCCTTGCCCTTGTAGGGCTCGGGCGGGCGACGCTTGCGGATGTCGGCGGCGACCTGGCCGACCAGCTGCTTGTCGATCCCGCGCACGATCACCTCGGTCGGCTGCGGGACCTCGAACTCGATCCCCTCCGGCGGCTCGACCGAGACCGGGTGCGAGTAGCCGAGCGCCATCTCCAGGCTCTTGCCCTTGAGCTGCGCGCGGTAGCCGACGCCCTGGATCTCCAGCCGCTTCTCGAAGCCATCGACGACGCCCTCGACCATGTTCGCGATCAGGCTCCGGGTCAGCCCGTGCAGGGCGCGGTGCTCGCCGCGGTCGGTGGGGCGCGCCACGGTAACCGCGCCGTCGCTCTGCTCGACCTTCATCTCGGCGACCAGCGCTTGCGCCAGCTCTCCCTTCGGGCCCTTGACGGCGACCCGGCCAGGGGCCAGCTCGACCGTGACGGACTCGGGGACTGCGATCGGTTTTCTGCCGATGCGACTCATGCGCTCACCATACGTAGGCGACGACCTCGCCGCCGACGCCTCTCTGCTTGGCCTCGTGGCCGGTCATCACGCCGACCGAAGTGCTGATGATCGCGGTTCCGGTGCCGCCGTCGACGCGCGGAACTTCCTTGTGGTCGACGTAGCGGCGGCGCCCCGGTCGCGAGATCCGCTCCAAGCCGAGGATCACCGGCCGGCGGTCCTCGGTGTACTTGAGGCGGATCTCGATCGCCTCGCCGACAGTGGCCGGCTTGCGCGAGAAGTCCTTGATATAGCCCTGCTCCTTGAGGATGCGCGTCATCTCCTCCTTCAGGCCGGAGGCGGGAATCAGCACGTCGTCGTGGCCGGAGCCGAGCGCGTTGCGGATCCGGGTCAGGTAATCGGATATCGGGTCGTTCTGCATCTTCTTCTCGTCCTGGCTCTGTCTACCAGCTCGACTTGGTCATTCCGGGCACGTAGCCCTCGTGCGCGGCCTCGCGCAGGCAGATCCGGCAGAGGCCGAACTTGCGGTAGTAGCCGCGCGGGCGCCCACAGCGCCTGCAGCGGTTGTACTCGCGCGACTTGAACTTGGCCTTGCGGCCCTGCTTCACCTTCATCGAAGTCTTAGCCATCTCAGCTCTCCTCCCCGGAGTTCTCGGAGTCGTCCTCTGTTTCGGCGTCTCCCGCGGGTGGCGCGGATTCGGAGGTTTCCGACCGGGTGAGGTCGGATTCCTCCGCAGTCGCGTCGGGACCCGCGGCCGGCGGCTTCTCATAGGCCTCCGGGTTCTCCTCTTTCAACTGCTCCAGCGCGGCCTGCTCGGCCTCGGCCCGCTGACGGGCTTCCTCCTTGCGCTGCTCCTCTTCGGCCTCGGCTTCCGCTTCGCCTGCCGCGCCGGGTCGCCCCTCTTTGGAGAACGGCATGCCCAACCCGAGCAACAGCTCGAAAGCCTCGATATCGGTCGGCGCGGAGGTCGCGATCGTCACGTCGAGGCCGCGAACCTCGTCGATCGAGTCGTAATCGATTTCCGGGAAGATCAGCTGCTCCTTGACGCCCATCGAGTAGTTGCCGCGGCCGTCGAACGAGCGGGGATTGAGCCCGCGGAAGTCGCGGATGCGCGGCACGGCGATCGAGGTCAGGCGGTCGAGGAACTCCCACATCCGCGCTCGGCGCAGGGTGACCGAGAGGCCCACCGGCATTCCCTCGCGGACCTTGAAGGAGGCGATCGATTTGCGCGCTCGGCGCAGGTTGGGCTGCTGGCCGGCGATCGTCGCCAGCTGCTCCTGTGCGGCCTCGAGCATCTTGGCGTTCTGCTTGGCCTCGCCGAGGCCCATGTTGAGCACGATCTTCTGCAGGCGCGGGACCTGCATCGCAGACGTGTAGCCGAATTTCTTGGTCAGCGCGGTAACGAGCTCCTGCTCGTAGCGCTCGCGCAGGCGCGGCGGCGGCACGGCCTGGGACTGGGGCGTGGTCGCGGCCTCCATCAGAGCGACACCCCGCTTCGCTTCGCGAACCGCTCGCGCTTGCCGCCTTTGTCTCGGCGCACGCCGACCCGGGTCGGCTTGTTGTCTTTGGGATCGAGCAGCATCACGTTGGAGACGTGAATCGGGCCCTCCTTGTCGACGATTCCGCCGAGCTGCTGGCTGGCTTTCTGCACGTCCTGCACGGGCCGCGCTTTTTCGTGGCGCTTGACCATGTTGATGCCCTCGACGTAGACGAAGCTGCGTTTCGGGTCGGTCCGCGTCACGCGGCCGGTCTTGCCGGAGTCCTTGCCGCCGATCACCTTGACCATGTCGTCGGTCCTGATCCGCATCGACTTGCCCATCGCTAGAGCACCTCCGGCGCGAGCGAGACGATTTTCATGAAGTTGCGATCGCGCAGCTCGCGGGCAACCGGCCCGAAGATGCGGGTGCCACGCGGGTTGTTGCTGGCGGGATCGATCAGCACGGCGGCGTTTTCGTCGAAGGAGATGTAGGTGCCGTCATTGCGGCCGAGCTGCTTCTTGGTCCGCACGACGACGGCCTGGACGACCTCGCCCTTGCGCACGCCGCCCTGCGGGCTGGCTTGTTTGACGGTCGCCGTGATCACGTCGCCGACCCCGGCGTAGCGGCGGTGCGAGCCGCCTTTGACCCGGATACAGAGGATCTCCCGCGCGCCCGAGTTGTCGGCGACCTTGAGCCTGGACTCCTGCTGGATCATCGCTCTACTTCGCCTTCTCCAGGACCTCGACCAGGCGCCAGCGCTTGGTCTTGGACAACGGTCGGGTCTCGACGACGCGGACGGTGTCGCCCTCGCCGGCCTCGTTGCGCTCGTCGTGCGCGTGCAGCGTGCGCGAGCGGCGGATGACCTTCTCGTAAGTCGGGTGACGGCGGACGATGTCGACGCGGACCGTGATCGACTTCTGCCCCTTGTCGGAGACGACGATCCCCTGCCGCATCTTCGCGGCGTTGGCGTCGTTCTCGGCGACTGGAGTGCCGGTGCCGGGCGTCTTCTTGGCTTTTGCGGTGGCCCGCTCTTTGCGCCGTTCCCCTCCGCGTCGCTTGCGCTCGGCCAACCGAGCAGCCTTACGCTCCTCCGGAGTCTGCTGCGGCTTCGCATCATGAGGCTGCCGCGAACGCTTGAGCCTTTGCCTCTCCTTCCAAGGAAGATCGTCCTCCGGATCAGGCTCAGACTCCTCTGACGCGGGTGGCGTCGTGGAGGGGGGGTCCGACGCGGAAGCGGCGTCGGGCCCCGCGGCCTGCGGCGCCTCATCCTGCGGCGTCTCCTCCACTGCGTCTTTTTTCGTCTCGTCCTCAGCCATCATTTCCTCAGCTCTCGATCGACGTCGATCCCGCGCTCCTTGGCCACCGTCAGCAGGCGCGCGATGTCGCGCTTGGCCTGACCGAGGCGGGCCGTGTTCTCCAGCTCGCCGGTGGCGTGGCGGAAGCGCAGGTTGAACGACTCCTGCTTGGCGTCGATCAACTTCGCCACCAGCTCGTCGTCTTTCATATTGTGGGCCTCGGCCGCCTTCATCAACCTTCGACCCCCTCGCGCATCACGAATTTGGTCCTGATCGGGAGCTTGTGCCCGGCCAGGCGCAGCGCCTCGCGGGCGAGCTCCTCGGGCACCCCGGCCAGCTCGAACATGACTTTGCCCGGCTTGACCACGGCGACCCAGCCCTCGGGGTTGCCCTTTCCGGAGCCCATCCGCGTCTCGGCGGGCTTCTTGGTGTAGGGCTTGTCGGGGAAGACGTTGATCCAGACCTTGCCGCCACGTTTGATCTTGCGGGTCATCGCCACGCGGGCGGCCTCGATCTGGCGGTTGGTGATCCAACCGCGGTCGATCGCCTTCAGGCCGTACTCGCCGAAGGCGACGTGGCTGCCGCCCTTGGTGTTGCCGCGCATCCGGCCGCGCATCTGTTTGCGGTGCTTGACCCGCTTCGGCATCAACATCAGCGACCGCCTCCATCGCGCCCACCGCGACCGCCGCGCCCACGGTCGCCGGGACGGCCGCCGCGCTGTTGGCCCTGCGGCTCGCCGTCGGCGGAGATCTGGTCGGAGCGGAAGCCCTCGGGCATGACCTCGCCCTTGTTGATCCAGCATTTGACGCCGATCCGCCCCGCGGTCGTGCGCGCCTCGTAGAAGCCATAGTCGATGTTGGCACGCAGCGTGTGGAGCGGCACGCGGCCGTCGGAGTAGCTTTCGGTCCGCGCCATCTCCGAGCCGCCGAGGCGGCCGGACACCTGCAGCTTCACGCCTTTGGCGCCGGAGCGCATCGCCGAGGTGAGCGCGCGTTTCATCGCGCGTCGGAAGGCGACCCGGTTCTGCAACTGCTCGGCGATCGACTGGGCCACCAGTTTGGCGTCGAGCTCGGGGCGCTTGACCTCGCGGATATTGACCTTCACCGGCTTGCCGGTCAACTTGTGCAACTCCTTGCGCAGCGCGTCCACTTCGCTGCCCGACTTGCCGATCACGATGCCCGGGCGGGCGGTGTGGATGTCGATGGAGACCTCGCCGCGACGCTCGATCGTGATGCTCGAAAGACCGGCGTGGGCGAGTTTGCCCTCGATGTGGTCACGGATCGAGAGATCCTCTTCGAGCACGTCGGCGAAGCCCTTCTCGTCGAACCAGTTCGATTTCCAGTCCTGGATGTAGCCGACGCGGAAGCCGCCGGGATGGATCTTCTGTCCCATTACAGCTCCCCTTCCGGGCTCAGCGCCACGGCGATGTGGCTGGTCCGCTTGTTGATCGGGGTCGCCCGGCCCAGCGCCCGCGGCCGGTAGCGGCGCAGCGTCGGGCCTTCGTCGACCGTGATCTCGGCGACCCGCATCTCGTCGGCGACGAGGTCGTGGTTGTTCTCCGCGTTGGCGGCCGCCGACTCGATCAGCTTGCCGATGTCCTCGGCAGCGCCGCGCGGCGAGAACTGCAGCAGCGCCCGCGCCCGGTCGATCTGCAGGCCGCGGACCTGGTCGGCGATGAGCCGCGCCTTGCGCGGCGCGATGCGCACGTAGCGCGAACTGGCGCGGACGACGATCGGCGCGGGCTTGGCCTTCGGCGCCTCTTTTTTCGCAGCGGCTTTTTTCGCGCCCTCTTTTTTGGCGGCGGGTTTCTTCGCGCCCGCTTTTTTCGCAGGCTCTTTCTTGCCGGCTTTTTTCGCCGTTTTTTTGCCGGCAGCTTTTTTCGCCGGCGCTTTTTTGGCCTTTTTGTCTTTTTTCTCGTCGGCCATCGTTACTCGGCTCCCTTGCCGGTGCCGGAGTGGGCGCGGAAGGTGCGGGTCGGCGCGAACTCGCCCAGCTTGTGGCCGACCATCGACTCGGAGATGAAAACCGGAACGTGTTTCTTGCCGTCGTGGACGGCGATCGTGTGGCCGACCATCTCGGGGAAGACCGTCGAGGTCCGCGACCAGGTCTTGACCATCTGCTTCTGGCCGGAATCGTTCATGGCGCTGATCCGCTTCATCAACGCCGCTTCCACCCACGGCCCCTTTTTGGTCGAGCGTCCCATCTACCTGCCCTTCTTCTTGCCGCGCTTGCGGCCGCGCACGATGTACCGGTCGGACTGCTTGCCCTTCTTGCGCGTGCGGTAGCCGAGCGTCGGCTTGCCCCACGGGGTCACCGGGTGGCCGCCGGGAGTGTGGTGCGCCTCGCCGCCGCCGTGCGGGTGGTCGACCGGGTTCATCGCGACACCGCGCGTTTGCGGGCGCTTGCCCTTGTGGCGGCTGCGCCCGGCCTTGCCGACCTTCATGTTCTGGTGCTCGGCGTTGGAAAGCTGGCCGACCGTCGCGCGGCACTCGGCGCGGACCAACCGCATCTCCGAGGAGGGCAGGCGCAGGGTGACCATCTCACCCTCCTTGGCGATCAGCTGGATCGCGGTTCCGGCGGCACGGCCCATCTTGCCGCCCTGGCCCGCGGTCAGCTCGACGTTGTGGACGATCGTGCCGGTCGGCATCTCGCGCAGGCTCAGCGCGTGCCCCGGTTTGATGTCGGCGCCCTGGCCCGACTGGACCGTGTCGCCGGGCTTCAGCGCGGCGGGCGCGAGGATGTAGCTCTTCTCGCCGTCGGCGTAGTGGATCAGGGCGATGTAGCAGCTGCGGTTGGGGTCGTACTCGATGCTGGCCACCGTGGCCGGCACGCCGTCCTTGAGCCGCTTGAAGTCGATCTTGCGATAGCGCCGCTTGGCGCCGCCGCCGCGATGGCGCGCGGTGACGCGGCCGTTGGAGTTGCGGCCACCGCTCTTGCGCAGGCCTTCGGTCAGCTTCGCCTCCGGCTCGGAGGCGGTCAGCTGCTCGCGCAACGGGTACGTCGCGAAGCGGCGTCCGGGACTCGTCGGTTTGGTTTTGCGGTTCGGCATCTCTTCTCCCCTACGCGGTCTCGGCGCCTTCGAACAGCTCGATCCGCTCGCCCGGCATCAGCTGGACGATCGCCTTCTTCCAGCCGCGCGTCCGGCCTTTGCTGAGGTTGCGGCGCTTCGGCTTCGGCCGCACCTTAGAGGTACGCACCTCGGCGACGGCTACGCCGAAGATCTCTTCGACCGCGCGGGCGATCTGGGTCTTGTGGGCTCGGTCGGCGACGCGGAAGGTGTACTTGCCCTCGGCGATCAGCGCGTAGCTCTTCTCCGAGACGACCGGGCTGACGATGATGTTGCGGGCGTCCATCAGGACAGCCTCCCCTTCAGGGTCTCCAGCGCCTTTTCGGAGATCACCAGGGACGCGGCGCCGATCGCGTCGGCGACGCCGATCGCGCCGACCTCGACGACCGTCACCCGGTCGATGTTGCGAAAGCTCTTCAGCGCGCCGGTCTCCTCGGCGTCGAGGACGACGAGGGTCGGCTGCTTGGCGCCCCATTTCGCCAGCGCCTCGGCGGCGGCTTTGGTCGACGGGGTCTCGAAGGCAGCCGGGTCGAGAACGGCGACGCTGCCGCGCTCGGCGTGGACCGAGAGCGCGGCGCGCATCGCCTTGCGGCGTGCTTTGCGGTTGACCTTGACCGTGTAGTGACGCGGCTTCGGACCGAAGGCGACGCCGCCGCCGAAGCGGTTGGGCACGCCGAGCGTGCCGGCACGCGCGCGGCCGGTTCCCTTCTGCCGCCAGGCCTTGGCGGTGGTGAAGGCGACCTCGCCGCGGGTCAGAGTCGAGGCGGTGCCGCGACGACGGGAGTTGAGGTCCGCTCGCGCCGCCTCGTGCACCAGCGACTGGTGGAAGCGCTCGCCGAAGAGCTCTTTGGGCAGGTCGGCTTTGGTCGTCTTGCCGAGCACGGCCGCTTTGGGCCCCTGGCTAGCCATCGGTCCTCACCTCGATCAGGGCGTTGCGCGAGCCGGGCACCGAGCCCCGCAGCAGCAGCAGGTTGCGCTCGACGTCGATGTCGGCGACTTCGAGGCCGCGCTGGGTCTTGCGCTTGTTGCCCATCTGGCCGGGCATCCGCTGCCCTTTGAAGACGCGGCCGGGGAAGGTGCTGGCGCCGATCGCGCCCGGCGCCCTGACGTTGTGGGAGCCGTGGCTGACCGGGCCGCGGCTGAAGTTGTGACGCTTGATCCCGCCCTGGAAGCCCTTGCCGATCGAGATGCCGGAGACTTTCACCCGCTGGCCCGCCTCGAAGGCGGTGACGGTGACGTCGTCGCCCACCTTGGGGCCCTCCTCGGCGCCGAGGTCCTCGTCGCGGAACTCGGCCAGGTGGCGCAGCGGCGGCGCGCCGGCCTTCTTCAGGTGGCCGAGCTCGGCCTTGCTGAGCTTGCTCTCCTTGACCTCGTCGAAGGCCAGCTGCACGGCGGCGTAGCCGTCGCGCTCGGCGTCACGGACGGCGGTCACCTTGCAGGGCCCGGCCTCGATCACGGTCACCGGCACGACCTCGCCGTCCTCGCGGAAGACCTGCGTCATACCGAGCTTCTTGCCGAGGATCGCAGCCATCGCTCCCTTAGAGGCGGATCTCGATATCGACGCCGGCCGGCAGCGAGTCCAGGCGCTGCAGCGAGTCGACCGTTTTCGGCGACGGCTGGAGGATGTCGATCAGGCGCTTGTGGGTACGGATCTCGAAGTGCTCGCGTGAGTCCTTGTCCTTGAACGGGGACTTGATCACGCAGTAGACGTTTTTCTCCGTGGGAAGGGGCACCGGGCCGGAGACGCTGGCGCCGGTGCGCTCCGCGGTCTCGACGATCTCGCGGGCAGCCCGATCTATGGCGTCGTGGTCGTACGCCTTCAGTCGGATGCGAATTTTTTGGGCCGCGATAGTCGCCACGGTCTGTTCTCTCTCTTGTTCCTTCCCCGCCCGTCTTACCGCGCGGAAGGGGCGCCGCCCCTTGTTGGTGGGGCGCCGCCCCGGTCGTATGTGCTTTTCAGTTGTCTCGCCGCTAGCCAGCGGCGAAAAGGCGGGCCGCGGCCCGCCCCGGGGTGCTACTCGATGATCTCCGCGACCACACCCGAGCCGACGGTCCGGCCACCCTCGCGGATGGCGAAGCGCAGGCCCTGGTCCATCGCGATCGGCTGGATCAACTCGATCGTCATCTCGACGTTGTCACCCGGCATCACCATCTCGGTCCCCTCGGGGAGGTTGGCGATCCCGGTCACGTCGGTCGTGCGGAAGTAGAACTGAGGCCGGTAGCCGGAGAAGAACGGCGTGTGACGGCCACCCTCCTCCTTCTTCAGGCAGTAGACCTCGGCTTTGAACTTGGTGTGCGGGGTGATCGAGCCCGGCTTGCAGAGCACCTGGCCACGCTCGATCTCCTCACGCTTGGTGCCTCGCAGCAGGGCGCCGATGTTGTCTCCGGCCTGGCCCTGGTCGAGCAGCTTGCGGAACATCTCGACCCCGGTGACCACGGTCGTCGTCGTGTCGGTGATGCCGACGATCTCGACCTCGTCGCCGGTGTTGACGATGCCCTGCTCGACGCGGCCGGTCGCGACGGTGCCGCGGCCGGTGATCGAGAAGATGTCCTCGATCGGCATCAGGAAGGGCTTGTCGAGGTCGCGGGTCGGCTCCGGGATGTAGGAGTCGAGCGCCGCGGCCAGCTCGTAGATGGCCTTCTGGGCCTCTTCGTCGCCCTCCAGCGCCTTCAGCGCCGAGCCCTTGACGATCGGCGTGTCGTCGCCGGGGAAGTCGTACTCGTCGAGGAGTTCCTTGACCTCCTCCTCGACCAGCTCGATCAGTTCGTCGTCGTCGACCTGGTCGACCTTGTTGAGGAAGACGACCACGTGCGGGACGTTCACCTGGCGGGCGAGCAGGATGTGCTCGCGAGTCTGCGGCATGACGCCGTCGGCGGCCGAGACGACCAGGATCGCGCCGTCCATCTGCGCCGCGCCCGTGATCATGTTCTTCACGTAATCGGCGTGGCCCGGGCAGTCGACGTGGGCGTAGTGGCGGTTCTCGGTTTCGTACTCGACGTGCGAGGTCGCGATCGTGATCCCGCGCTCCTTCTCCTCCGGGGCGTTGTCGATCTCGGCGAAGCTCTTCGCCTCGGTCTCGCCTTTGCCGGAGAGCGTGGTGGTGATCGCGGCCGTCAGGGTCGTCTTGCCGTGGTCGATGTGACCGATCGTGCCGACGTTCACGTGCGGCTTATCGCGCTCGAACTTCTCCTTTGACATCTGCTCTCCGTTCTACCTTTCGAAGTCTGGGGTTTTTTGCTGCTGCCTGATGGCGAACCTGGGAAATATAGCCAGATTCACGAGGTGGCTCCTACCGGGTCGCCGGACCGGTGCTCGACTATCTCCTCGGCGATGTTGGACGGGACCTCCTCGTAACGCTCGAACTGCATCGTGTACGTGGCCCGGCCCTGTGTCGAGGATCGCAGATCGGTGGCGTAGCCGAACATCTCGCCGAGCGGGACGGTGGCCTGGACGGCCAGCGCGTTGCCGCGCTGCTCCTGGCCCTGGACTTTGCCGCGGCGCCGCGAGAGGTCGCCGATCACGTCGCCGAGGAAGTCCTCGGGAGTGACCACCTCGACCGCCATCACCGGCTCCAGCAGGACCGGATTGGCCCTGCGGGCGGCGTCCTGGATCGCCATCGAGCCGGCGATTTTGAAGGCCATCTCGGAGGAGTCGACGTCGTGCGAGGAGCCGTCGATCAGTTCGATCTTGACGTCGACCATCGGGTAGCCGGCTTTGATGCCGTTCTCCAGCGCCTCGCGCATGCCCTGTTCTGCCGGGCCGATGAATTCGCCGGGGATCGCGCCGCCCTTGATCTTGTTCTCGAAGACGAAGCCCTCGCCAGGGGCGGGCTCGGCGTTGATCACGACGTGGCCGAACTGGCCGCGGCCGCCGGTCTGGCGGACGAAGCGCGCCTCGACCTTCTTCGCCTCCTTGCGGATCGTCTCGCGGTAGGCGACCTGCGGCTTGCCGACGTTGGCGTCGACTTTGAACTCGCGCAGCATCCGGTCGACGATCACCTCGAGGTGCAGCTCGCCCATCCCGTGGATCAGCGTCTGCCCGGTTTCCTCGTCGGATTCGATCTTGAAAGTCGGGTCCTCCTCGCCGAGCCGCTGCAGGGCCGTGCCCATCTTCTCCTGGTCGGATTTCGTCTTCGGCTCGATCGCGACCGCGATCACCGTCTCCGGGAATTCGATGCTCTCGAGCGCGATCGGCGCGTCCGGGGCGGCGAGCGTGTCGCCGGTGCCGGTTTCTTTGAGCCCGACGCCGGCGCAGATGTCGCCCGCGTAGCACTCGTCGATCTCCTCGCGGCTGTTCGCGTGCATCATCAGCAGGCGGCCGATCCGCTCGGTCTTGCCGGTTTTCACATTGAGCACCCGGCCGCCTTTCTCGAGCTTGCCCGAGTAGACGCGGAAGTAGGTCAGCTTGCCGACGTAGGGGTCGGTCATCACCTTGAAGGCAAGCGCGGCGAAGGGCCCGCTGTCGTCGGCCGGACGAGCGTCCTCGGTCGGCTCGCTCTCCCCTTTGCCGGCGGGGATGAGGCCCTCGACCGGCGGGACCTCAAGCGGCGAGGGCAGCAGTTCGACGATCGAGTCGAGCAGCGGCTGCACCCCCTTGTTCTTGAACGAGGACCCGCAGAGCACCGGCGTGACCTCGGTCGAGAGGCAGGCCGCGTGCAGCGAGGCGATCAGCTTCTCCTCGGCGATCTCCTGCTCGGCGAGGAAGGCCTCCATCAGCTCTTCGTCGTAGTCGGCGCAGGCTTCGATCAGCTGGTTGCGGTATTCCTCGGCTTGCGCCACGAGGTCGTCGGGGATCTCGACTTCGTCGTAAGCGGCGCCGAGCTCTTCGGTCCAGACCAGGCCCTTCATCTTCACCAGGTCGACGACGCCCTTGAAGTCGTCCTCGGCGCCGATCGGCAGCTGGATCGGCAGCGGGTTGGCGCCGAGCCGGTCCTTCATCGTCTCCACCGAGTGGAAGAAGTCGGCGCCGGTGCGGTCCATCTTGTTGATGTAGGCGAAGCGCGGCACGCCGTACTTGTCGGCCTGGCGCCAGACGGTCTCCGACTGCGGCTCGACGCCGGCGACGGCGTCGAAGACGGCGACGGCGCCGTCGAGCACACGCAGGCTGCGCTCGACCTCGACCGTGAAGTCGACGTGGCCGGGCGTGTCGATGATGTTGATCCGGTGGCCCTGCCACTCGCACGCCGTCGCGGCGGAGGTGATCGTTATGCCGCGTTCCTGCTCCTGCTCCATCCAGTCCATCACGGCAGCGCCCTCGTGGACCTCGCCCATTTTGTGGGTGCGGCCGGTGTAGTAGAGGATGCGCTCGGTCGTCGTCGTCTTACCGGCGTCGATGTGCGCCATGATCCCGATGTTGCGCGTTTTTTCCAGGGGGAAGGTGCGTGCCATGGTTCTAAGTTAGAGAGTTGCCTTTTATGAAGTGGGGACGAGCGAAATCTGAGAAATCGGCGCCGGCCGGCAAGAGCCGCCGGAGTCGGCGCATGAAAAAGGCCCTCGCGGGCCCGGCGAAACGATCAGCAAAGAAGAAGCCTGAGCGACGCGCGATGATAGCAGCGCGCCTGCGGGGCACGTTCCTCTGGCTATACCCGAGGAACGTGCCCCGCAGGGCACGGGCGCTGAGTCGGCGGATCGATGCGGGGGTCAACGGGCTGCTTGTGCGGGCGTGGGGGCCGCTTGTCCGGACCGGTCGCTCGGCGCGCAGCCTGGCGGTTCGGCTGGTCCGGCGGCTACGGCCGCTCGCCGTCCTCCTCTTCCGCCTCCTCGGGCGAATCGAACGGCTGCTGCGGCGTGCTGTCCGCGACGGCGGGCGGGCGGCGACCCGCGCCAGCGGCGCGCTCACTCCCCAGCGGGCGATCTGCCTGGCGATCGTCGCCGCGGCCGCCTGCCTGCTCGTCGCCCAGTTCGTCGACTACCGCGCGGTCGAGGTCGGCCAACCGGGCTATGCCGGGCTGCTCGCGGCGAAGGCGCCCGCGGTCGGCGCCGAGAACGCCGGCAGCGCCCACGCCTACCTGCTGGTCCCGCTGGCTGCGCTGGCCGCGGCGCTCGCCCTGGTCGCGATCGCCAACGAGCGGCGGCGCGGCCTCGGCCGGGTCGTCTTCGCGCTCGGCCTGCTCGCCCTTGCCACGATCCTCCTCGTCGACCTGCCGGCCGGTCTCGACGCAGGGGCCGCGGCCTCGCGCTTCGCCGGCGCCGAGGCTGTCCTCTACGACGGCTTCTACGCGGAGATCGCCGCCGCCGTGGGCCTGATGCTGGGCGGCGCCCTGCTCACCAATGCCCACAAGGTTCCCACCCGGCGTGGATGCAGACGGCGAAAATCAAGCATGACAAGGATGCAGGGAGGTCGCCGCCGCACGCGCACTTCCAGTGCGTAAGCAAGGCCACCGACCGAGGACGCAGCCAGGCGCAGGTTTGCAGCGGTCTGTACCATGCCGGGCCGTGCCGAACACGAACCAACTCATTCGCAAGGGCCGCAAGCGCCCTAAGAAGAAGACGACGACGCCGGGCCTCAAGTCGGGGCAGGGGCGCAAGAAGAGGGTCTCGGCTCCGCAACGACGCGGTGTCTGCACCCGCGTCGCCACGGTAACGCCGAAGAAGCCGAACTCGGCGCTGCGCAAGATCGCGCGTGTTCGCCTCACCAACGGCATGGAGGTCACCACCTACATCCCGGGCGAGGGCCACAACCTTCAGGAGCACTCCGTCGTCCTCGTACGCGGCGGCCGGGTCAAGGACCTGCCGGGCGTCCGCTACAAGGTCGTACGCGGCACCCTCGACGCGGCCGGGGTCTCGGACCGCAAGCAGGCCCGCTCGCTCTACGGAGTGAAGGCCTCCTAACCATGCCGCGCCGCTCCGCCGCAACGATCCGCCCGGTCGAACCGGACGCCCGCTTCCGCAACCGGCTCGTCCAGCAGGTCATCAACAAGGTGATGAGCGACGGCAAGAAGTCGCTTGCCGAGCGGCTCGTCTACGACGCTCTGGCGATCGTCGGCGAGCGCTCCGGCGAGGACGCCGTGGAGACGCTCGAGGCGGCGATCAAACAACTCACCCCGGTGCTCGAGGTCCGCTCGCGCCGGGTCGGCGGCGCCACCTACCAGGTGCCGGTCGAGGTTCCCGCCCGCCGCGCCCGCACGCTCGCGGTGCGCTGGCTGGTCGACTTCGCCCGCAACCGCCGCGAGTACTCGATGTCCGAGCGCCTCGCCACCGAAATCCTCGACTCGACCCAGCAGCAGGGCGGTGCGTGGAAGCGCAAGGACGACATCTACCGCATGGCCCAGGCGAACAAAGCCTTCGCTCATTACCGCTGGTAGCTAGCCTGGCCGCATGAGTCGGCCGATCCTCGCCGTCGACGTCGACGGCGTCATCTCAATCTTCGGATTCGACGAGCCGCCATCCTCGACCGAGGCGAGGTTCGAGCTGGTTGACGGGATGGTGCACTGCATCTCCCTCGCAGCCGGGGAGCGGTTGAAGCGGCTGGCGGAGGTCTACGAACTCGTCTGGGCGACCGGCTGGGAGGACAAAGCCAACGACTACCTGCCGAACATCCTCGGCATGCCCGAGCTCCCATTTCTCAGCTTCGACGGCGCCGCCCGCTTCGGCTCGGCGCACTGGAAGCTGGGCCCGCTCGACGAGTACGGCGAGGGCAGGCCGCTGGCCTGGATCGACGACAACTTCGACGAGAGCTGTTACGAGTGGGCGCGAGGCCGCGACGAGCCGACCCTGCTCGTCCCCACCGAGCCCCACCTCGGCCTCGAGGAGGTCCAGGTGGAGGCGCTGATGGCCTGGGTCCGGGGCATCTGAGGCCAGGCGGGCCGTCTACACTGGCCACGATGCACGGGTTCCTGCCGATCTTCTTCCTGCTGGTCGTCCTCAAGATCCCGGTCTTCGGCGCGCTCTGGCTGATCTGGTGGGCGAGCAAGTCACCGACCCCGGAAGGCTCCCAAGACGACTCGGACGGTGGCTTCAACCCCCGCCGTCCCTTCCCCACTCGCCCTCGCGGGCCACATCACGGTTCTCCAGCCGGAACGCTTCAGAAGAGGGTCCGTGCCCGTCCAGCGGAACTTGTGAGCGACCGAAGGGAGCGGGTTCCGCAGAACGGACACGCACCCTCTCAAGCAACCCGCTTACGCTCGCGCCGAATCGCACGCAGATAGGGGTGGAAGTCGACCTCGACCGTGTGACGCTTCGAGCTGACGAAGCGCTTGTTCAGCCAGCGTTCGTACTCTCCGATCTCCCTGCGCATCGCCGCGTCCGACGGCAGCGTCGCCTTGCCGGCCAGTAGGTCGGCGACCCATTCGGCCTGCGCCTCGGCCAGCGGCATGATCGGGCCGAGCGGCTGGATGAAGCCGATGAAGTAGAGGCCCGGATTCTCGACCGAGACCGCGCGCTTGTAGAGCGGCATGCGGTTGTCGCGGGCCGTGAATACGTCCGGCGCCAGGAAGGGGAACTCGATTTCATATCCGGTGCAGTAGACGACCAGGTCGATCTCCTCTTCGCTGCCGTCGGCGAAGCGCACGCCGCGGCCGCCGCTGAAGCGGTCGATGTTCGGCTTGACCACGATGTCGCCGTGGCCGATCCGCGGCAGCAGCTCCGAGGAAACGGTCGGATGGGCCTCGAGCAGCTTGTGGTCGGGCTTGGGCAGGCCGTAGTCGGTCATCTCGCCGATCGAGAGCTTCAGCAGGCGGGCGAAGAAGAAGCGCTGCACGGCGATCGGCAGGTGGCTCATCAGCGGCGGGGACGCTTCGTCGATCGGCTTGCCGCCGAGGAACTTGGGCAGGACATAGGCGCCGCGGCGCATCGAGATGAAGGTCTCCTCGGCGATCCGCGAAGACTCGACCGCGACGTCGACACTGGAGTTGCCGATGCCGAGCACAAGCACCCGCTTGCCGACCAGGACATCGGGCTCGCGGTAGTGGTGGACGTGCATCTGCTCGCCCTCGAACTCCTCGGCGCCGGCGAAGCCCGGTTCGGGCCACCGCGGCTTCCAGTGGTGGCCGTTGGCGACGAGAACCGCCCGGTAGCGCTCGCTGCGGCGCTCGCCGTCGGGCCCATCGACGGTCACCTCCCACTCCCCCTCCCCCGCGTTCGCCTTTTGTCGACCTGAGCCCGACAAATCGCGAACGCTGGCGACCTCGGTGTTGAACGTGATCCGCTCGCGGAGGCCGAAGCGCTCGGCGTAGTCGTCGAAGTACTTGGCCACCTGCCAGTGACTGGCGTAGTCGGGGTAGTCGTCGGGCATCGGGAAGGCCTTGTAGGACATCAGCTTGCGGGCGCTGTTTATGTGCAGCGAGCGGTACGCGGACGAGGTCCCGTTGTCGTTCTCATAGCGCCAGTTGCCACCGATCATCGACCCCTTCTCGAAGCAGTCGAAGGGGATGCCGCGGGCGGCCAGCACCTGACAGGCGGTGAGCCCGGAGCTTCCGGCCCCGATGACGCAGACCCTCTCCATGCTCACAAATGTATCTGGGCCGCTCAGTGGCGGCGCGGCTTGAGGCGCAGGCGTCCACCCTTGAGGCGCGGGCCGGCGGCCCGCGCGGCAAGGCCCCGGCGCCCGGCACGCCGCACCAGGCGGGCGCCGCGACCGCTGAGCTTGACCCCGAGCAGGCGCCTGCGGCCGGCGGGCAATCGGTAAGCGGCGGCGCCGATCTTCACGGCGCGCCGGCCGTTGCGACCCGAGGCGCCGGAGCGCAGCCGCACGGTCAGTCGCACGACGCCGCGGCAGACAGCGCCGGCGCCGGCGCGACAGACCAGCTTCAGCCACGCCTTGCCACCGCGGACCGCAGCGCGCCGACCCTTCAACACGGCGAGGCCGGGGCTCGCCGCGAGCGGCGGGGAGCCGGCCGCCGGGGGCGCGGCGGGGGGCGGTCCGGAGCCGGCGCCAGGGCCGGCGCCCGAGTCGCCGCCCGGCCCCGGATCGGCGGGACCTTCGGGATCAGGCGGGGTCGAGTCGGCCGGGATCGGCAGGCAGGCCGAGAACTCCGAGGTTCCGTCGGGATCCCCCGGATCGAGGTCGGTCGCGGTCGCGGTCAGGAGCTGTTCGGGGGCGGTCGACGGTAGATTCGCTTCGATTGTCGCGTCGCCGCCGGCGTCGGTCGTGACGATGGCGGCGCCGAGCAGCGTCCTGCCCTCGCCGTTGCCCGATTCGTCGCAGGACGGGCTGGCGAAGAACTCGAGCCGGTATTTGTGTTCGGGCTCCGACCCGAGGCTCCCGGTCACGGTCGTTTCGCCGAATTCGGTCAGGGCGGTGGCCAGCTCGGGGTAATTCTGGCCGCGGTTGGCGGGGGTTTCGTCTGCATCGAGCGGGTCGTTGGCCTCGACGCCGGCGGCGCCGACCAGGTCGATGCCGAGGTCGCCGTTCGCGTAGATCGAGTTGCCGAGCAGACGGTTGTCGAAGCTGGTCGATCCGCTGACCCGGATCCCGTTCTCGGCGTTGGCGGAGATCGTGTTTCCCTCCCCGGCTGCCGTGCCCCCGACCGCCACCCCGGTCGAGTTGGCGATGTCGACGCCGGTGGCGCCGTTGCCGCGCGCCAGCGCGCCGTCGACGCTGGTCCCGATCCGGTTGCCGAGGATCGCGCTGGTGTCGGTCGCAAGCAGCATCGAGATGCCGTCGACGGCGTTGGCGGAGATCGTGTTTCCCTCCCCAGCGCCAGAGCCGCCGATCGTCGCCGCGTCTGGAATCGACGCATCGATGCCGGCCGAGTTGTTGCCCAGCGGCGTTTCCCCGTCAACCGCGAGGCCGATCAGGTTGCCCTGAATCACCGGGGCGGCCGCGCTGGAGCTGATCGAGATGCCATGGTTGCCGTTGCCTGAGATCGCGTTGCCCGCGCCGGCCCGGCCGATCCGCTCTTCGTCGCCCGCGACCAACACTCCGACCCCGGTATTGCCACGATCTTCGAGCCCGCTGGGATCGGTGCCGATCAGGTTGCCGAGCAGCTCCGTGCGGAGCGAGTTTTCGAGCCGCACACCCTCGGTCCCGTTGCCGGAGACGACGTTGCCCTCCGCGGCGCCTTCCCCCCCGATCGTGTTTTCGGCCGCCAGGCCGCTGACCAGGATTCCGCTGAAGTCGTTGGCGAGCACGCTGTCGCCGTCGGCGGCCAGGCCGACGTAGTTGCCGACGACGCTGTTGCCGACGGTTTCGGCCCCGCTCAGCCAGATCCCGCCCGATTCGTTGCCCGAGATCACGTTGTGCTCGCCCACCCCGCCGCCGCCGATCTGGTTGCCGGAGCCTTTGCTGATCAGCACCCCGGTGTCCTGGCTACCGGGGGCGGAGAGACCGGTCGCGTCCGGGCCGAGGTAGTTGCCGAGCACCGAGTTTTCGTCGCCGCTGAAGATTTCGACTCCGTACTGGCCATTTCCCGAAATGACGTTGCCGGCGCCGGCCGCGCTACCGCCGATCGTCGTGCCGTTGGTCGCGATAACTCGCAGGCCGGCGTTGGTGCTTGGGCGCGGCAGGGTGCCGCCGGCATCGGTGCCGATGTAGTTGCCCTCGACCTTGTTGCCTTCGCCGGCGCCGCTGATGACGACCCCGAACTGCCCGGCGGCGGAGATCACGTTGCGGGCGCCGGCCGTGGCGCCACCGATCGTGTTGTCGGCAGCGTCGCCCCCGACGGATACTCCGAACGTGCCGTTGCCCTGCCCGGTGGTCCCGTCGGGCCCGATGCCGATGTAGTTGCCCTCGACTTTGTTGCCGCTGACTTCGGCGCCTGAGATCCGCACGCCGGTCGAGGTGTTGCCGGCGATCACGTTGCGCCTGGCGGCGCTGGTTCCGCCAATCGTCACCCCTTGCGCATCTTCCCCCAGCGAGATCCCCACCGGCTGCGCCAGGGTCCCGGTGCCGGCCAGATCGATTCCGACGTAGTTGCCGGAGACGGTCACCGTGCCGTCCTCGATCAGGACCCCGTTGACCCCGTTGGCCGAGATCACGTTGCAGGCGTCGTCGCAGGCCGCCGTCGACTGTGCGGGCGCCGAGACCGCGCCGCCGATCGTCTGCGAGCCGCTGCTGTTCAGCCAGACACCGCTCCCCGTGTTGGGGACCGCGCCGCTGCCGCTGGCGCTCGCCCCGATGAAATTGCCTTCGATCTTCGCCCCTGAGCTGCTGCCGAAGACCCAGATCCCGGTGGAGTTGCCGGAGATCACGTTGCGTTCGGCGACGCTGCTTCCGCCGATCCTCGTCGAGTAACCGTCCTCGACCCGGATCCCGGTGCCGTTGCCGAGCGCCGATGCCCCCGAGGCGACGGTGCCGATCCGGTTGCCGCGGAAGACCGTGTCGGAGGAGGCGGAGACGATCCGCACGCCGGCCGTGGTATTGCCCGAGATCAGATTCGCTTCGATCCAGACTTCGTCGGCGCTCACCTGGATTCCGAACTGGTTCGCCATCGCCCCCGTGCCGGCGGTGTTCGTACCGATCTGGCTGCGCTTGATCAGGGTCTGCTCGCTGTTGACGAGGATCCCGACTTCGGTGAAGCGGCCGACCGTGAGGCCGCAGACGAGGCTCTTCTGTCCGTTGATCTGCAGCCCGATGTCGACCGCTCCTTGGCCGTCGATGAAGATCGCGTTGGCCGGCGTCGTGGCGCATTCGGGATCGCTCCCGGCGTTGATCTCGACCCGCTTGGCGAGGGTCGGCAGCGGCGAAGCGGGCTGGATCGTCATCGCGCCGGAGAAGCCGATCGTGTGCGATCCGCCTTCGGGGTCGAGCGCGTTTGCCTCCTGGATCGCGGCGCGCAGCGTGCAGTCGGCCTCGCTGCCGTCGTCGTTCGGGTCGCAGTCGCCGTCGCCCGCAGCGCCGTCGGTGCTGTCGAGGTTGCTGGCGACGACGAAGCTGTCGGGCGCCGCCTGCGCCGCGGCGGCCGCCACCAGCCAGAACACGGCAGCGACGGTCAACAGCATGGCGAGCCGAGCGGGGCCACGCGCCCGGCGCTGCGATTCCTCGAGTCCCATCGCCAGCGAGGATGCAGCCCCCACGCGGCGGCTTCAATGGCTTGCTCCGCATACTTTCGGCCCGCCTCCGAAGGCTTTCCAGGGACGTGGGTATGGTCCCGTCAATGCCCGGCGCGGCAAAGCAGAGCTCGTCCGCGGCGCCGACGAGCGAGCGCCTGCTGGAGCGGGTGGACGAGCGCCGGGCGCTGGCCGACGCGATGCGGGCCGCGCAGCAGGGCGAGGGCGGGGTCGCGATCGTCGAAGGGCCGGCCGGGGTCGGCAAGACGGCGCTGCTGGAGGCCTTCCGGACCGGCGCCGGGAACGGAGCGACGGGGGCCACCGCCCGCGGCTCGGAGCTGGAGAGCGAGTTTGCCTTCGGCGTCGTCCTGCAGCTGCTCGACCCGCTGGTCTCCGGCGACGGCGGCGCCACCTTCGAGGGCGCGGCCGCACTCGCCCGGCCGCTGTTCGAGCGGGCCGAGATCGAGACCGGGCGCGACGCGATCTTCCCCCTGCTGCACGGCCTGCACTGGCTCTGCGCCAACCTCGGCGAGCGGGCGCCGCTGGTGCTCTGCGTCGATGATCTGCAGTGGGTCGACGAGCCGTCGCTGCGCTTTCTCGCCTACCTGGGGGCGCGCGTGGCCGAGCTGCCGGTGCTGATCGTGGGAGCCCGGCGCAGCGGCGAGCCGAGCAGCGCCGAAGGAGTGTTGGACGAGATCGTGGCCTTGCCGGGCGCGACACGACTACTCCCGGCGGAGCTAAGCGAGAGCGCCGTCGCCGAGCTCGCCCAGCGCGAGCTCGGCGAGGCGGCGACCGCCGACCTGAGCAGCGAGTGCTGGCGTCGCAGCGGAGGCAACCCCCTGTTCGTGCGCGAGCTACTGCGCGTGGCACGCGAGGCCGAGGATCCCAATGGCGAAGCGCTCAAGAGCGACCTCCCGGAAACCGTCGCCAACCTGGTGAGGCGCCGGGTGGACCGGATGCCGGCCGCTACGCGGGGAGTGGCGGGAGCGCTGGCGATCCTGGGCGACTCGGCCACGGTGGCCGAGATCGAAGCGGTCGCCGATCTGCCCGCCAACGACACCCACGCCGGGCTCGACCGGCTCGCCGCGGCGGACCTGATCGATCCCGCCGGCCGCCTCGGCTTCCGCCACCCGATCATGCGCCAGGCGGTCGCCGAGGCGATCCCGGCCGGCGAGCAGGCGGCCCTGCGGATGCGCGCCGCGCGCGCGGTCGCTCCGCGCGATCCCAAGCGCGCCGCCACCCATTTGATCGACGCCCGGCCCGACGGCCCGAGCGGCGAGCCGTGGGCCGCCGACCTACTGCGCAGCGCGGCCACGGTAGCCCGCGCCGGCGAAGAGGCGATCGCCTACCTGCGCCGCGCTCTGGAGGAGCCGATGGGAGAGGGCAAGCGACGCGAGACGCTGCTCGACCTGGGCAGGATCGAGGCGAGCGCCGGCGACGGCGAGGCGCTCGGGCACCTGGCCGAGGCAGGCAGCCTCGCCACCGACCCGGTCGAGCGAGCGCGCATCGCCCTGGTCCGGGGCGACGCGCTCTTCCACCTCGCCGCCCTGGAGGAATGCTCGGCCGTCTGCCGCGAGGCGATCGCCGAGCTGGGCGGAGCGGACCGCGAGCTGCGCCTGGCCCTGGAGGCGACCGCGCTCAACGCCGACGCGCTGCGCGGCGTCAACCGCAAGCGCCCGACAGAGCTGGCCGAGGAGGTCTCGGCAGCCGTCACGGCCGGGGAGCGGGCGGTGCTGGTGCACGTGGTCGCCGACCTCGCCGCGACCGGGGCGGAGCCGGCCGATGCGGTCGCGGCGCTCGGCCGGCGGGCGCTGGCCGGCGGCCGGCTGCTCGAGGAGGTCGGCCCATCTTCGCCGATCTACATCTACGCGGGCACGGCGATGGCCTGGGCCGGCGACCACGACGCCGTGCTCGAGCTGACCACCGCGGGGCTGCGCGAGGCGCGCCGGCGTGGCTCGGCGATCGGGGTCAGCTACTCGGCGGCCTTGCGCTCCGGCACGGCGCTGCTGGCGGGGGACCTGGCGCTGGCGGAGGCCGACGCCGAGCTTGTCGTCTCGGAACTGCCGGGCGCCGACCCGATGGCCTACGCGGCGGCGCTGGCATGGCTGATCGAAGCCCTGATCGAGCGCGGGCGACTCGCCGACGCCCGCGCCGCCCTGGAGCGCAGTGGCCTGACCGGAGAGCTACCCGAGCTGGGCACGATCGATCACCTGCTGCTGGCCCGCGGCTCGCTGTCCCGTGCCGAGGGAGACACCGAGCTGGCCCTGAGCGAAGTCGAAGAGGTCGGCCGCCGAGCCACCCGGGCCCGCTACCTCAACCCCGCCGCGATGGCCTGGCGCTCACGCAGCGCCGGCCTGCTCGCCGGCGACGGCAACCGCGACCTTGCGATCGAACGGGTCGAGGAAGAGCTCACCCGCGCCCGCGCCTTCGGCGCCCGCCGCGCGATCGGAGTGGCGCTGCGCAGGCGCGGCGCGATCGCCGGGGGCGAGGAAGGGCTGGCCGACCTGCGCGAGGCGATCGACCTGCTCGACGGCGCCGCGCGGGTCGAGCACGCCCGGGCCGTGGTCGAGCTGGGCGAAGCGCTGCACGCCGCCGGGCGGGAGGACGCCCGCGAGACGCTCTACCGCGGCATGGACCTCGCCCACCGCTCGGGCGCCCACGCGCTGGTAGAGGAGGCGATGGACGGGCTGCGCGCCACCGGGGCACGGCCGCGGCGGCCGCGGGTCACGGGCATCGATGCGCTCACGCCGCAGGAGCGGCGGATTGCCCAGATGGCCGCCGAGAGGGCAGGCAACCGCGAGATCGCCGAGGCGCTCTTCCTCACCCGCCGCACGGTCGAGATGCACCTCTCCAACGCCTACCGCAAGCTCGGGATCGATTCGCGGGAGGAGCTCCCCGACGCGCTCGGCGCCGCTTAGCGGAGGTCGAGGGTGAGAAGGTTGACGCGCTTCTTGCCCCGCTTGCCGCGCTTGGACTTGCGGAAGGTCACAGCCTTGCCGCGGCGCACGGTGCTGCCGGTAACCGGCTTGAAGACGAGCCTGACCGGGACGGTCAGCTTGCCGCGCCGGCGCAGCTTCGCCTTCCCCGCCCGGGTCAGCTTGACGGTGAGGTAGGCCTTGCCGGCGCTCTTGACGCGGCGCTTGGCGGGGATCAGCAGCTTTGTCTTGCGCCGCTTTGCCCTCGACTTCCCCTTGCGCCTACCGCGCGCCTTGCTGACGCTTGCGCGCGCCGAGCGGAGCAGGGGCGCGAAGGCGCGCAGCAGGCCAGGGCCGGGCGCGGCGACGCCGAGCCGGGCGCGCGTTCCGCCCGGCAACAGCTTGAGGCCGGGCAGGAGGCGGAAGGGAGCGGGGGGCGGAGTGACGAGCGGCGGCGTGACCGGAGCGACGGTTTCGGCGACCGGGGTCGTCGTCGGCGCCGGCTGGTAATCGCCGTTGACGAGCACCGCCGATTCGAATCGACCACCGGCCTGTATCGCCTGCTGCCCGGCGCGGACCGGAGGGATGAAGTAGGAGAACGAGGCGTTGACCGCCGGGTCCGCCGACGAGCCGGCGACGTGCACCGGCAACGAGCTGTTCAGGTCGAGCATGGTGACCCCGAGATAGTCGACGACCTCGACCGGCTCGCCGTCGATGTTTTCGACAGTGTTGACGGCCGACAGATTGACCGGCAGTTCGTTGACCGTGTTCGGAGTCGGCGTGAATACCGGGCTCTCGGACGGCGCCGTGCAGCAGATGATCCCGGCCGGAGGAGACCCCGCCTGCGAGCGGAAGGCCCGCATCACGGTGAAGACCATCGGCCCGACGTTCGGCCCGGTGCGCACCCGGGCACGGGTGATCGTCCAGCTGCCAGGCGGCGTCTGCGAGGTCCAGGCTCCCCCGGCCTCGCTGCCAAAGAGCGTGCAGCCCGGCGCCACGCCAAAGCCCACGAACGTCTGGCAGTTGACGCCGGCGTTGGCCGTGAGGTTGAGCGGAGCGCCGACGGTGACGGCACCAGCGGCTGGTGGCAAGAGCAGGGCGACCACCAGCGCGGCCGTCGCCCCGAACAGTGATCCGGCGCGCCTCATCTCTGCTTGCTCTTGTCGCGGCCCGCGCCCTTGCCCCGCTTGCCCTTCTTCTTCACGGTCACCTTGCGGGCGAAGGATACGCTTCGCTTGGCGCCGGCAGCGACGAAGGTGCCGCGCACCTTGACGGTGAGCCTGCCGCGCTTTTTGAGCGCCTTGCGGCCCAGCCTCGTCGGCTCGATCTTGACCCTGACCGGGCCGGCCCGCTTCGGTCGCTTGACGACCTTCCGGATCAGCGAGTGGGGACGCCGCTTGCCCTTCTTGCCCTTGCCCTTCTTGCCCTTGCGCCTGCCCTTCTTGCCTTTAACGGCGGAGACGTCCGCGCTCGCGGCGGCGAGGCTCGCGCTCGATTGTTTGCCGCCGCCATTGGCCTGCTGCACTGTCAGCCTGCCGGCCGAAGGCACCACCACGACCAGGGTGGTGGAGCCGTTCCGCACGATCGGCCGACCTCGCAGGTGGGGCGGCGACGTGTCAGCCTCAGGGCTGGGGCTGGCGCTGGAGCCGGGATTGGAATCGGGCGCGGGTGCGGGCTCAGGCACGGAATCAGGCGGCGGGGTAGCGCCACCGAGCGCCTGCCAATCGGGATTCCGCGCTGCGAAGAATCCCGTCGGCAGCGTGATCTCGCCGCTGCCGTCGGCCGCGCTCACGTACAGCTTGTCGCCGCCGAACAGATCGCCGTAAACCACCATCGTTCCGTCGGGCGAGAACCGCGGAGTGGCCTCAGAGCGGCCGGGCGTGTTGGTGATATTGACCGCCGAACCGGCGGCGGAGGCGACGAAGATGTCGAGACTGCAGCAAGTAGGCGTCCTGCCCAGGTACAGAAACTCGACTCCGTCCGGGGACCAGCCTCCGGAATAGACCGAGTATTGCGGCAGGAGTCCGCTGAACTTGGTTGCGGGACCGTTGCCGCTGGCAGTCCACGCCGCCGAGAGGAAGCTGCTGGTTCCCGGGACCTGGAAGTACTCGGTGAAGAGGAGCTCCCCGCCGGCCGAGATCTCCGGTTCGATGAAGTTGTCGACGACTTCGGGCGTTGCGGAGCGGAACAGCGCGTAGGTCGAGGTCGGTGCGGCGCCCAGGTCGGCGGTCGAAAATGTGGGGGCCCCGCTTTCGGGGTCGGCGCGGAAGATGACTGTGTCGTCGTCGACCCAGCTCGGGTTCTCCTCCTCGATCGCGTCGTTGGACGTGAGGCGGCGTTCATCGGTCCCATCCGCGTCGATCACGTAGATGTCGCGCTCGCCGCCGCGCTTCGAGACGAATGCCAGCCGATCGCCGCGGGGCGACCACGACGGTTCGCCCCCGCCGTCCGGATGCGTGACCAGTCGCTGGCCTCCACCGCCCTCCGGATCGATCGTGTAGATCGTGTCGAGGTATTCGTAGGCGATCTTCCCGTTTTTGCCGGGAAAGGTTCCGGCCGCCGCGGGCGCGGCGGCGAGCAAGAGAGCAACCCCAGCGAGGGCGAGCACGACCCAGGCGCGGACAGAAGTCGTCAGGCGGACGTCAGATGGGGCCACCGGCGGCATTGTGAGCGGCCGCACCCGCGACTCCCACCCCCTTGGCGAAACTTGGGCCGAACGGCCCAGGACTTGGGGTTGCGGAGCGGCGACTCAGCTGCGCGACGGCCTTCGGGGGAGGGTCACACCGCCCTCCCCCATACCGCCTACGAGGCTTTGTCGTCGGTGTTCGACTCGATCTCCTGGGCGAG
>CAWFEI010000009.1:0-133865 GCA_963814915.1 uncultured Solirubrobacterales bacterium
TGCTTGAACAGCTCCGCGTCGACGGAGAGCAGCTCGCGCATCTCATCTGCCGTGAGGTCGAGGCCCTCGACATCGATGTCGCCCTCGGCGGGAAGCAGGCCGATCGGCGACTCCACGGTCTCCCCTTCGCCATCGCAACGGCGGAAGATCCACTCGAGCACGCGGCTGTTCTCGCCGAAGCCGGGCCAGATGAACTTGCCCTCGGCGTCCTTGCGGAACCAGTTGACGTAGAAGATCTTCGGCAGCTCCGCCCCCTCGCGCTCGCCCAGCTTCAGCCAGTGGCCGAAGTAGTCGGCCATGTTGTAGCCGCAGAAGGGCAGCATCGCCATCGGGTCGAAGCGCAGTTCGCCGACATTGCCGGCGGCCGCCGCGGTCTTCTCCGAGGACATCGTCGCGCCGAGGAAGACGCCGTGCTCCCAGTCGAAGGCCTCGTGCACGAGCGGCACCGTGGTCGCCCGGCGGCCGCCGAAGAGGAAGGCGTCGATCGGCACGCCGGCCGGGTCCTCCCACTCGGGGGCGATGCTGGGGCACTGCGAGGCGGGGGTCGTGAAGCGGGCGTTGGGGTGCGCCGCGGGTTTGTCTGAGTCCGGCGTCCACTCGTTGCCGTGCCAGTCGATCGCGTGCGCGGGCGGCTCGCCGGTCATCCCCTCCCACCAGATGTCGCCGTCGTCGGTCTTGGCGCAGTTGGTGAAGATCGTGTTGCGCTCGATCGTGTCCATCGCGTTGGGGTTCGTCTTGTGGCCGGTGCCGGGCGCGACGCCGAAGAAGCCGGCCTCGGGGTTGACCGCGTAGAGGCGGCCGTCCTCGCCGAACTTCATCCAGGCGATGTCGTCGCCGACCGTCTCGACCTTCCAATCGGCGAGGGTCGGGATCAGCATCGCCAGGTTGGTCTTGCCGCAGGCCGAGGGGAAGGCGCCGGTCACGTACTTGACCTTGCCCTCGGGCGAGGTCAGCTTGAGGATCAGCATGTGCTCGGCCATCCAGCCCTCGTCGCGGGCCATCGCCGAGGCGATCCGCAGCGCGAAGCACTTCTTGCCGAGCAGGGCGTTGCCGCCGTAGCCGGAGCCGTAGGACCAGATCTCGCGCGTCTCCGGGTAGTGGACGATGTACTTGTTCTCGGCGTTGCAGGGCCACGGCACGTCTTCCTGGCCCGCGGCCAGCGGCATCCCGACCGAGTGCACGCAGGGGACGAACTCGCCCTCGGTGCCGAGCACGTCGAGCGCGCCCTTGCCCATCCGGGTCATGATCCGCATGTTGGTCGCGACGTAGGCGGAGTCGGTCAGCTGCACGCCGATATGGGCGATCGGCGAGCCCAGCGGGCCCATCGAGAAGGGCACCACGTACATCGTGCGGCCCTTCATGCTGCCGCTGAAGAGCGGCTTCAGAGTGCTGCGCATCTCACCGGGATCGCACCAGTTGTTGTTCGGGCCGGCATCCGCCTCCTGCTCGGAGCAGATGTAGGTGCGGTCCTCGACCCGGGCGACGTCGTCGGGGTCGGAGAGGGCGAGGTAGGAGTTCGGGCGCTTGGCGTCGGAGAGACGCTCGAAGGTGCCGGCGTCGATCAGCGTCCGCGCGAGCTGGTCGTACTCCTCGGCCGAGCCGTCGCACCAGTGGATGGCGTCGGGCTGGGTCAGGGCTGCGATCTCCCCGACCCAGTCGAGGAGCTTTGCGTGGGTGGTCGGCGCGTCGGCCGTCGTCATCTGGCTCATCCGCGGCACTTTACTTATCGGGCTGCAGGTCGGTTACTTCAACGTCGGCGTCGGAATTGATGATCTTCAGCGTCGCCGTCTCGGTCTTGCCACCGTCGAGCTTGACTTCGCATTCGAAGGTCTTGCCGGCCTTGACCTCGACCCCCGACGGGCAGTCGACCGAGGACACCTTCTGCCCGACAGACTTCGTCAGGTTCGCTTCGATCGCTTCCTCGGTCTTGACGTCGTCGATCACCGTTTCCCCGCAGCCGGCCGCGAGTAACAGCGCAAGTGCAAGGGCGGCGAGGACGCCGGCCCGGGACAGCAAGCTCATCTGTCTCCCTTCGGATAGATCGCGCCGCGGAGTATCCCAGGCCACGCGTCTGCTCGCCGGGAAGCCCCCCGCTCAGCGTTCGAAAACAACGAGAAGCGCGGGTTGAGGGACTTGGCCTTGCGGTAGTCGCGGATAGCGGCAGCGGCCCTCCCCCGCTCGGCCTCGATCCGCGAGAGGACGAGCCAGGTGCGCCAGTTGGTCGACTCGCGCTCGGTCGCGGCGCGGGCCGCCCGCGGCGCCGCCGCAGGTCCCGCTGTTCCTCGAGCACGAGAGCCTGCTGGAGGCGCGGCGCGCGGCGCCGGGTTGCACGTTCTGGGCGCTGCGCGCCGCCCTCGAGGGCGCCCGAGAGGTCGCCGGCGCGAGCGTCGGCTTCGCTCTGGCGCACCAGGCTGGTCGAGGCGAGCGGGATCGCGATCGCGACGATCGCGGCCAGCGGCGAGGACGGCGAAGGCGGCGCGCAGCGGCGCCGCGAGCGGCGCGCCGGCGCCGCCGGCAGAACGCGCTCGGCGGTCACGCAGAGCCGCCCCGAGCAGGAGCAGGGCGACCGGCAGCACCGGTATCTGCCACATCCAGTCGAAGGCGGCGACGAGGCAGAACGCGGTGCAGCCGGCCAGGGCGGCGGCCAGCTGGGGGCGGCCGCGGGGACCGGCGCGGACGGTCAACCAGGCGCCGCCGACGAGGACGAGCAGCGAGGAAGGCGGCCGAGCAGGGCCAGGCCGACGATGCCGAGCTCGCCGAGCGTCTGCATGTAGAGGGAGTGGGTGTCGCGGACCGTGCCGCTGACGTCGCCGTTGCGGTCCCACCAGAATTCGAAGGTGCCCGAGCCGGTGCCGGTGAGCGGCCTGGTGCTGTTCTCTCGCGGCCGCCGCCCGCCAGAACTGATAGCGAGCCTCGCCGGCCACGCTGGTGAGCCGCGCGGTCCCCGGCCCAGGACTCGCCGGCTGCTTGAATTCGCTCCAGCCGTTCGAGGCGCGCCCGGGAGCATCGACGGCCAGCGCCGCGATCAGGATCGCGAGCAACGCCGACCGCCGCCGCGATGCCCGCCTGGCGCCGCGGGACGAGCGTCCAGCGCGGCCGCGACCAGCGCGCAGGCCGAGCATCGCGAGCGCCGGCCTGGATGAGGCCGACCGCGAGCGCAGACGGCGATCGTCATCAGCAGCATCTCGTTGCCCTGACTGGCGGCGGCCGCGTTGAGCAGCCCTTCCTGGAGGGCGTCGCGCTGGAAGGCGGCGGCGATCAGGATGGCGCCGCCCCGCGGCGGCGAGCAAGCGTGAGCAGCTTCGGCAGGCGGTCCGAGGTGAAGGCGAAGAAGACCGCGAAGGGCGAGCGACCGCGGCCGCGATGCCCCCGCGCGAGAGGGTGAGGAAGGCGGTCAGAGACCATCGCCGGCAGCGCGGCGGCCGCGAGGGCGCGGAAGAGCGATCGACTCGCGCGCCGGTGGCGACCTGGAGCATCAGCGGCAGGCCGATCGCGATCAGCGCCGCGAGCGCGTTCCAGTAGTTGAGCGGGTAGGAGAGCCGTTCGCGCTGTCGGCTCAGGAAGCGCGCGCGTCTGCGGCGGCTCGGGAACCAGGCCGGGTGCAGGCGCGAGAGCAGGCCGACGATCGCGACAGGGCGATCCCGGCGCCGACCGCGGCGACCATCCGCCGCGCGCCCCTGGCATCGCGGGCGAAGATGGCGAGGGCGAAGACGCCGAGGTAGCCGGCGACGCGGGCCAGGTCGGCGGAGGTCCGCTCGACGCTCTCGGTCCAGGTCGAGGCTGAGCGCCGTCCAGGCGACGAAGGCGGCGAGCAGGCCGAGCGCCGCCCAGGCGAGCGCTCCCGGACGCCGCCGCGGCAGGGCGCCGACCAGCGACGGCCGCCAGCAGCATCCACCAGACCGCGATCCCGACCTGGTCGTGGACGAGCGGGTCGTAGCCGCCGCCCTTCGAGGCCGAGGTAGGCGACCAGGCCGAAGCAGAGGAGCCAGATCGCACACGGCGCCCCAGTCGATCCTGCGAACGATATTCCCAGGGGCGCGTCGCGGCGCCGCATCGAAGCTGACTCCATCGGGTTCTATGCTACGAGCGAGCGTCGGACGGGGCGGCGCCGGATCGTCACGCCGGCCCCCCGGACAGCGGCAATTCACGTGAAAGCACTCGGAACCAGCCTCATCTCCCTCCTCGCTGGCGGCGCTGGCGATCGCGGCTCTGCCGGCCCTCGCGCGGCGCGCGAAACCGTCGTACCGCCGGGCAACTCGGCCGCGACCCAGTACACCGAGGCGTTCCCGACCGCCGGTGGCCCGAAGGCGACCCACAAGCCAGAGCCGCGGCCAGGAGCAGGTCGCCGAGCCAAGGTGCTCGGCAAGCGCAACGCCCGGCAAGCTGCGAGACGCAGCGGCGCCGGCAGGCCGCGCGGCCGCCGGCAGCGGCGACGGCGACGGCGCCCCGCGCCGATCGCGGCGACGCGAACCCGCAGCCGGCCAAGGCGCCCGACGAACGGGAGGCCGGCGGACGATCGGCGACAGCGCGGCGGCGCCCCCGCAGCGGGGCCAAAGCGGCTCCTCGGGCCTCGCGCGAGGTGCTCGCGCAGGCAACCGGGTCGTCGTCCTCGGGACGGATCGGGCTGCTGCTGCCGCTGCGCGATCGTCGGCGGCGCTTGCCTGGGCGCTCGCCTACCTGCGCGCGACAGCGAAAGCAGCCGAGCCGCATAACCTGCTCGATCTTGAGCCGCTTCGTTGACAGATCTGCCGGCGAGCGCCGCCAGCATCTGGCGGCGGCCGCTCTCGCTCGCCACCGCCGCTGCTGGCGGCGACCGCGACCCAGCCGCCGCGGCCGCGGCGCGCCCGCTCGTCACGGGGATCACGGCGATCGGCAACTACCAGCCGGAGATCTTCGCGCAGGCCCGGGCAACCGGCGCACGCATGCGTTCGCATCGCCGCTCGTACTGGGCGGGCGTGGCTCCCGCACAGGCGCCGGCGAACTGGCATCCGGAAAATCCGGCCGACCCGCAACTACGACTGGGCCTACATCGACACCGGCGTGCGCGAAGCGGTGCAGGCGGGGCTGACGCCGGTGCTACTGGTCGACGGCGCTCCCGCCTGGGCGCAGCGCTGCCAGGCGCCACCCGGCGTCCAGGCGACCGCTCTGCGACCCGGACCCGGCGGCGCTCGCCGCCTTCGCCACGGCGGCCGCGCGCCGCTACAGCGGCAGCTTCGGCGGGCTGCCCCGGGTCCGTACTGGCAGGGCCTCAACGAGCCCAACCTGAGCCTCTTCTTCTATCCGCAGTACGACGGCGACAAGCCGGTCTCCCCCCACCTGTACCGGACGCTGATCAACGCCTTCTACGCGGCGATCAAGGCGGTCGACTCCTCCAACATGGTGATCGCCGCCGGGCTCGGCCCGATCGCCGTGCCGCAAATACACGATCGGCCCGATGCGCTTCACCCGCCTGCTGCTCTGCATGACGGGGCACAAGCACCCCGAGCCGACGAAGGGGAGCTGCGAAGGCGGCGTCCACTTCGACATCTTCGACATCCACCCCTACACGACCGGCGGGCCCACCCACGAAGGTGGGATCGAACGACGTCGAGCTCGGCGACCTGGCGAAGCTGCAGACGCTGCTGCGGGCCGCCGACCGGGCCGGACGGATCAAGGGCAGCCTTCGCGCACACGCCGCTCTGGATCACGGAGTTCTCCTGGGACTCCAAGCCGCCGGACCCGGGTGGCCTGCCGATGAAGATCCTCACCCGCTGGACCGCCGAGGCGCTCTACCGCGCGTGGCGCGTCGGCGTCGAGCCATTTCTTCTGGTACAGCCTGCGGGACGACCCCTACGAACCGAACCGCCCCTTCAGCGAAACCCTCCAGTCCGGCCTCTATTTCCGCGGGCCGACGCGTCGCCGAAGACCAGCCGAAGGAAGTCCTCTACGCCTTCCGGTTCCCCTTCGTCGCCTACCCGAGCAAGAAGGGCCTCTCCTTCTGGGGCCGCACGCCGACCAGCAGCCGCGGCAGGGTCGTCGATCCAGATCCTCAAGGGCGGCCACTGGCGCACGCGCCGGCGTCGCGCGCGCCGACGCGGCGGGCATCTTCAGGGGCGGCATCGGCAGCCGCTACGGCCGCAACAAGACGCGGAGCCGCCCGAGCCGTCTACCACGGCCAGACCTCGCCGTGCCCTTCTCGATGCGCCCGGTCCGGACTTCCTCCAGCCGCCGTTCGGCTAGCTGCGCCGCACGCTCGGCTCGAGCCCGCCTCGGACGACCTACACTCCCCCCGATGAAGATCGGAATCGTCGGGCTCGGGCTACGTCGGGCTGCCCCTCGCCGTCGCCTTCGCCGAGGCCGGGCACGAGGTCGTCGGCCTCGACGCCGACGGGCGCAAGGTCGAGGCGCTGAACGCCGGGCGCAGCTACATCGAGGACATCCCCGAGTCGGCGCTCGCGCCGCTGGGGGACCGCCTGCGGGCGACCCTGAACAAGGACGACCTCGCGTCGTGCGAAGCGGTCGTCATCTGCGTGCCGACGCCGCTGACCGGGACGCGCGAACCGGACCTGACCTACCTGACCGAGTCGGCGACGGCGCTCTCGACCATCCTGCGGCCCGGGCAGCTGGTCGTGCTCGAGTCGACGACCTACCCGGGGACGACGCGCGAGCGCATCCTGCCGATCCTCGAGCAGTCCGGCCTGGCGGCCGGGCGCGACTTCCACCTCGCCTTCTCGCCCGAGCGGATCGACCCCGGCCGCACCGACTACACCGTGCGCACCACGCCGAAGCTGGTCGGCGGGATCACCCCGGCCTGCACCGAGCGCACCCGCGAGCTCTACGAGCTGATCTGCGACCGGGTCGTCGTCCTCTCGACGCCAGAGTCGGCCGAGCTGGCGAAGCTGCTCGAGAACATCTTCCGCTCGGTCAACATCGCCCTGGTCAACGAGCTTGCCCAGCTCTGCGACCGGCTCGGCATCGACGTCTGGGAGGTGATCGAGGCAGCGGCGACCAAGCCGTTCGGGTTCATGCGCTTCGATCCCGGGCCCGGCATGGGCGGCCACTGCCTGCCGGTCGACCCCTTCTACCTCGCCTTCAAGGCCCGCGAGCACGATTTCTACCCCGAGTTCATCGAGCTGGCCGGCAAAGTCAACCGCGCCCAGCCGGCCTACTGCGTCGACCGGGTCGCCCGCGCGCTCAACGAGGCGGAAAAGTCGGTCAAGGGCTCGAGGGTCTTGATGCTGGGCGTCAGCTACAAGCCCGGGGTCGGCGACATCCGCGAGTCGCCGGCGCTGGAGATCGTCGGCCTGCTGCGCGGGCTCGGCGCCGACGTCTCCTACCACGACCCGTTCGTCGCCGAGCTCCCCGAGTTCGGGCTCGAGTCGGTCGATCTCGACGAGGGGCTGCGCTCGGCCGACATCGCCGCGGTGGTCACCCCACACCCGGGGATCGACTACGGCGACATCGTCGCCACGGCGCCGCTGACGATCGACTTCCGCGGCGTCACGCGGGAGATCGAGTCGCCGAAGCTGACCCGGCTCTAGCTCAGCGGCGGAGCACGCCTTCGGTGAACTCCGACACCGATCGGGCGCTCCGCAACGCTTTCCTCAGCTCGGCTGGACCGACATCGAAGAAGCCGTACTGCGCCTCGTCCTTGAGACTCAGCAGCTGGTGGAGCTGCTTGGCTGCGTCCTCGCCATCGCTGACGCGCCGCAGGAACTCCTCCGCATCATGGTGATCCTCGGAGCGCGACCGCTCGCCCAGCGCCTTGCAACAGGCGGCGTCGGCAGCGGCAATGCCTGCCAGCACGGCCAGCGAAACGGCAACGCTCGCGTACTCCGGGTCCTGCTCATGCTCCCCGGCGGCGATCTCCGCCACCTCGAGGAACTTGACGGCGTGCCTTTGCCGGGTGCGCGCATCCTGCGGCGAGCAGCGCTGGCTGCGTCCCCGGGCGCGCGCCATCAGTCCTCGGCCTCCAGCAAAGCGGCGACGTCTGGCCCCGAAAGCGTCACCGCATCGGCTTCCAGCCTGCCGACGACCGCCGGGCGGCGGTGCCGCAGGTCGACCAGGGCCGACTCCGGGACCTCGACGATGTTCGCGTGGTTGCCGGTCCAGTCATGGATATCGCCGGGCAGGCGCTCGATCTGCCCTCGCCATCTCCGATCGTCGGCCTCCACGGAGTCGGGCCGGACGACGAACAGGTCTATGTCGCTGCTCGAGTCACCGTCGCCGCGTGCGGTCGAGCCGAACATGGAGGCGTGCAGAGGAGCCGGCTTCCACGTCTTGAAGGTGTCGGCAAGCCGGGTCAGCAGCGCCCGCCGCAGATCGGTCAGCTCCTCCACCGCGGGCGCCGCCAGGTGGCGGCGATTGAAGCTGTAGAGGATCGCGTTCCCTGCCTCCTGCTGCTCCACGATTCCGCTGTCCACGAGGCGCCGGAGCGCCTTCCTGACTCCCTCCTGCGCGTTACCGGTCAGCTCTGCGACCCTGCGGCCGCTCATCCCGCGGTGGTCCCGGTGAGCACGTGCAGGGCCGCGCCGTCCAGCGGGTGCGAGATGACGCCGTAGGGACGCGAGACGTCCATGGTGACTACTGTAGCAGTCAGATAACTGTTATGGTGGTCAATTGACAACTCTAGAGGTCATAAGTGGCACCGCCGCGCGAGGAACCACGCACGCGAAAGCAGGACCGAGAGGAGCGCGAAAGCGGGGTCAGGCCTGGATCATTTCCGGTGGGAGATCCGCAGCCGGCTCGAGCGCGCGCAGCGCCGCGCGCGCCTTGAGCAGCATCTCCTCGTACTCCTCCTCGGGGTCGGAGAGGGCGACGATCGCGCCGCCGGCGCCGATCCGCGCCGAGTCGCCGTCGAGGACGATCGTGCGGATCGCGACGCTGAGGTCGCAGGCGCCGCCGAGGCCGAAGCCAGCCGATCGCCCCGGAGTAGGGGCCGCGCGCGCCGCCCTCGAGCCGGTCGAGGATCTGCATCGTGCGGAGCTTCGGCGCCCCCGTCATCGAGCCGGGCGGGAAGCAGGCGCGCACGCAGTCGAGCGGGCCGAGCCCCTCGCGCAGCAGGCCGCGCACCGTGGTGACGAGCTGGTGCACGGTCTCGTAGGTCTCGACCTGCATCAGCGAGGGCACGTGCACGGTGCCGACCTCGCAGACCGAGCCGAGGTCGTTGCGCAGCAGGTCGGCGATCATCAGGTTCTCGGCCCGGCTCTTCTCGTCGCTGCGCAGCCGCTCGGCGAGCCGCGCGTCCTCGGCCGGGCTCGCCCCGCGGCGGCTCGTCCCCTTGATCGGCTTCGCCTCGACCCGGCGGTCGCGGCCGACGCGCAGGAAGCGCTCGGGCGAGGAGCTGAGCACCGCGACGTCGCCGAAGCGGATGAAGGACGGAGAACGGCGCCGGGTTGACCCGGCGCAGCGCCGGTAGAGCTCCAGCGGGTCGAGGCGCCATCCGGTCGACGGCGATCGCGTTCGTCAGGCAGACCTCGTATGTCTCCCCTTCCGCCAGCAGCCGCCTGCACTCCGCGATCTCCTCCAGATAGCGCTCGCGCGGGCGCGCGAGCGCAGCCCAGCGTCGGCACCGTCCCCGCATCGCGTCGGCGGTGCCGTTTTCGGTCGACATACGGGCAAGAAAGGCACCTCGCCAGGCGCGGTGCGGCAGCGATTCGAGGCGCCGGGCGGTCGCAGCGAGCCAGCGCTCCGCCTCCACCTCGCCGCCACGCTCGGCGAGCGCGAGCAGGTAGGTGCGGCGCTCGGCGTGGTCGAAGGCGATCATCCGGCCGGCGAAGACGAAGGCCGCGTCGGGCAGCGACGACTCGTGCGCCGCCTCCCCCCCGCACTCGGCCTTCAGCTCATAGCCGAGCCAACCCGCAAAGCCGCACTGGAACTCGAACGGCAGCTCTGGCACAGGCAGCCGACTTCGAAGCTCTCCAGCTCCCGGGCGAGGCGCTCGAAGATCGATCCTCCCCCTCGCCGACCCGATGGAGAATCGTCTTCCCCAGCGGCCCGCCGTCGTCTCCCATGAAGGAAAACCGAGCTCCCTCCCCAGCGGCGCTGCTGTCCAGCCAAAACGCGTTCTCGCTCTCCCCATAAAGCTCACAAACGCCTGCTCGGGATCGACCGGCTCATCGAGCCGTCGACAGCAGCTCCCGCGAAGGGCGACGGGGCACCCCGACCGGCGGATACTCAAACGCGGTCTCATTAGACCGCGTTTGTCGGACGGGGTGCCCCTCGCCTCCCCGCAAAGCACTCAAGTCGCGAAAGTTCTCGAGCAGCCGCCGTGCCGTGCTCCGTGCAGACCGACTCGGGGTGGAACTGGACCCCCCAGAGCGGCCGCTCGCGGTGCTCGAGGGCCATCAGCACGCCGTCGCTCGTCCAAGCTGTGCCGCGCAACTCGGTCCGGCAGCGGCTGCTCGACGCAGAGCGAGTGGTAGCGGACCGCCTGCGAACTCGCGCGGGATCCCGGCAAACAGCGGCGAGTCGTCGTGGCAGGACTGCGCTGAGCCGGCCGTGCACCGGCTCGGGCGCGGGCACGACCGCCGCCCCGTGCAGCGCGCCGAGCCCCTGGTGGCCGATGCAGACGCCGAGCAGGGGCAGCTCGGAGCGGCGGATCGCCTCGGCGCAGACGCCGAAGTCCTCGATCCGCTCGGGCCGGCCCGGCCCGGGCGAGATCACGACGTTGTCGCAGCCGAGCCGGCGACCAGCTCGTCCCAGCTCGCCTCGTCGTTGCGGACCACGACCGGCTCCTCGCCGTTCACCTCCGCCAGCAGCTGGAAGAGGTTGTAGGTGAAGGAGTCGTAGTTGTCGATCAGCAGCGTCTTCAACGAGAGCCTCGGGCCGATCGGCGTGAGATTGCCACAATCGCCGCCGTGGCCGACCGTCGCCGACCCGACCCGGCCAAGGGCGTCTTCGAGACCCTGCTCGTTCTCGACGGCCGCCCGGTCGAGCTGCGACGCCCACCTCGCCCGCCTTCGAGCCAGCCTCACCGCCCTCTTCCCCGACCTCGACTCCCGCGCCTGGACGTGCCGCGCTAGAGGCACCCATATGGGCCTGCGAGCGCGGCACGTCTGACGGTGCGCTGCGGATCGACGTGGCGCCCGCTGCGAGCGGCCGGCTGGCGGCGACGGCCGAGCGCCGCGCGGCGAGTGGTCACTTTGCCACCGAAAACGGGGGTCAATCGACCACTCGCCCGACCGCGCTTCGCAGCTTGACGCTCCCCGGCGGGCTCGGCGCGCACAAGTGGGCCGACCGCTCGCTGCTGGACGAGGCGCAGGCGACGCTGCCGACCGGCGCGCTGCCGCTGATCGTCGACGAGGACGGGACGGCGCTCGAGGCCTCGCGCGCCAACGTCTTCGCGGTCCGCGACGGCGCGCTCCTCACACCGCCGCTCGACGGCCGCATCCTGCCCGGGAATCACACGCATGCGCGTGCTGGAGATCGCGGGTGCGCTCGGCATCGAGACGCGCGAGGAGCCGCTCGCGCGCGACGACCTGCTCGCCGCCGACGAGGTCTTCCTCACCGGCTCGGTGCGCGGGATCGAGCCTGCCGCATCGCTCGACGGACACACCGCTCCCCGGCGGCGGCGAGATCGCCGAGGCGGCTCGCGGCCGGGCTGCGCCGCGCCTGGACCGGCCTGAGCGCGGCCGCCTCGTTTGGATAGGGTTCCGCGCCGCGATGCGCTTCTTCGAGTACGAGGCAAGAAAGATCGTCGAGCTGGCGGGGATTCCCGTCACCAAGTACGGCTTCTGCACGAGCGCCGATGAGGCGCGCCGGGTCGCCGAGGAGATCGGCGGGCCGACGGTGATCAAGTCGCAGGTGCTGAGCGGCGGCCGGATGAAGGCCGGCGGCGTCAAGTTCGCCGACACGCCCGAGGAGGCCGCCGAGCACGCCGAGGCGATCCTGAAGCTGGAGATCAACGGCCAGATGCCGCGCGGCGTGCTCGTCGACCCGAAAGCCGAGGTCAAGCAGGAGTACTACGCCGGGGTCGTCTGGGACGGCACCGCGAAGCGCCCGCTGATGCTGTTCAGCGACATGGGCGGGATCGACATCGAGGAGGTCGCCGAGCAGCACCCCGACCACGTCGGCCGCCGCCACGTCTCCAACCTGCTCCCCGTCGCCGACTTCGAGGCCAAGCAGGCCGTCGCCGCGACCGGCGTCACCGGCAAGCAGCTGCAGCGCGCGACGCCGATCCTCGCCCGCCTCGCCCGCCTCTTCCGCGACAACGACATGACCCTGGCCGAGATCAACCCGCTGGCCGAGCTCGCCGACGGCAGCTTCGTCGCCCTCGACGCCCACATGGAGATGGAGAACGAGGCGGTCGGCCGCCAGAAGGGCCTCCTGCGCAAGGCGCTGGAGATCGCCGAGGACGACACGCGCGAGCCCTACGAGCCCTCCGACTTCGAGCGCAACGTCGCGCGCGATCGACGCCGCCGACCACCGCGGCGTGATCCAGGGCAAGGACCACGGCTTCGAGGGCAACCTCGGCCTCGTGATCGGCGCCGGCGGCGGCTCGCTGACGCTGACCGACGCGGTCCGCAGCCAGGGCGGCAAGCCGGCCAACTACTCGGAGATCGGCGGCAACCCCTCGGTCGCCAAGGCCTGCGGCCTGGCCAAGCAGGTGCTGGAAAAGGACGGGGTCGAGAAGATCGCCGTGATGATGTCGATCGTCTCCAACACGCGGGTCGACATCGTCGCCCGCGGCGTGATCAAGGCCTGCCTCGAGCTCGGCAAGGACCCCGGCGAGACGATCGCGATCTTCCGCATCCCGGGCGCCTGGGAGGACGAGGGCTTCAAGATCCTCGACCGCTACGGCGTCGAGTACTGCGACCGCTCGGTCTCGATGTGGGAGGCCGCCGGGCGCGCGGTCGAGAAGATCCAGGGAGCGACCGTCTGATGTCGATCCTGCTGAGCAAGGACACGACCTTCATCGTCCAGGGGATCACCGGGCGCGAGGCGGTCAACCTGACCAGGGAGTGCCTCGACTACGGCTCGAAGATCGTCGGCGGCGTCACCCCCGGCCGCAAGGGCCGCGAGGTCCACGGCGTGCCCGTCTTCGACACGGTCGAGCAGGCGGTCGCCCACCACGGCGGGCCGATCGACGGCTCCGTGATCACCGTCCCCCCCGCCTTCACCAAGGACGCGGCGCTGGAGGCGATCGAGAACGGGATCAAGCTGATCGTGATCGTCACCGAGCGGATCCCGCGCGGCGACGTCGCCGAGATGGTCGAGCTGGCGGAGATGCGCGGGGCGCGGATCATCGGCCCCAACTGCCTCGGCCTGATCGTCCCCGGGGTCTGCAAGATGGGCGGCATCGGCGGCCCGGCGAAAGACGCCGCCAAGGCCTACGCGCCCGGCCCGGTCGGCGTGATGAGCCGCTCCGGCGGGATGACCACCGAGATCTCCTCCTCGCTGACCCAGGCCGGGCTCGGCGTCTCGACCGCCGTCTCGATCGGCGGCGACGCGATCATCGGCTCGACCTACGCCGAGCTGATGCCCTACTTCGAGGCCGACGAGCAGACGCAGGCGATCGTCATCTACACCGAGCCCGGCGGCCGCATGGAGGCGCAGCTCGCCGAGTGGGTCGCCGAGCACGACTCGCGCCTGCCGATCGTCGCCTTCATGGCCGGCAAGTTCATGGACGACGAGGAGATGAAGGGGATGAGCTTCGGCCACGCGGGCACGATCGTCGAGGGCAAGGAGGACACGGCGACGGAGAAGATCGCCCGCCTCGAAGCCGCCGGCATCCGCGTCGTCGAGCGGATCGACGAGATCCCCGACGCGGTCAAGGAGAAGCTGGGGGTCGGCGGCCTGATGGCCGAGACGCTGAACAAGGTCTTCATCGACGTCGAGGTCGACGCCTCCGTCGCCGGCGACGCCGAGCTGGCCCGCAAGCTCGCAGAAGTCTGCCCCGTCGACATCTTCGCCGCCGGCGACTCGCGGCGTCGAGATCGTCGCCGAGAACCTCGACGAGTGCGTCCTCTGCAACCTCTGCGTCGACGCCGCCCCGACGGCGCGGTCCGCGTCATCAAGCTCTACGAGCAGTAGTCCCCGGCGACACCGATCTGAATCCCGGTCGCATGACCTGATTCCAGGTCATGCCCGTGTGCGACCGGTCACAGTGACGTTGACATCGATCGGTGTCTCGCTTATCGTTGCACCGATCCATGTAGCGGCGGGAGGCCTCTGCCCCTGCACGCGGAAATCGCACTCCGAATACGAAAGGCATCGACGTTGACTGACGGTCCCCGTCGTGTCGCCATCGTCGGCGGCAACCGGATTCCCTTCGCGCGCTCCAACTCGGTCTACTCGCGCGCCTCCAACCAGGACATGCTGACCGCGGCGCTCGACGGGCTGATCGAGCGCTTCTCGCTCGGCGGCGAGCCGATCGGCGAGGTCGCCGGCGGCGCCGTGCTCAAGCACTCGCGCGACCGCGACCTGACCCGCGAGAGCGTGCTCGGCACGCGGCTCGCCCCCGAGACCCCCGCCTACGACGTGCAGCAGGCCTGCGGCACCGGGCTGGAGACGACGATCCTCGTCGCCAACAAGATCGCCCTCGGGCAGATCGACTCGGGCATCGCCTGCGGCGCCGACACCACCTCCGACGCGCCGATCGGCCTCAACGAGGGCCTGCGCGAGGTGCTGCTCGACGCCAACCGCGAGAAGTCGACGGGCGGGCGGCTGAAGCAGCTGACCCGCCTGCGCCCCGGCCACGTCGTCCCCGCGATCCCGCGCAACGAGGAGCCGCGCACCGGCCTCTCGATGGGCGAGCACTGCGCGATCATGGCGGCCGAGTGGGAAGTCGGCCGCGAGGAGCAGGACGAGCTCGCGGTGCAGAGCCACCACAAGCTCGCCGCCGCCTACGAGCGCGGCTTCATGGACGACCTGGTCGACCCCTACCTCGGGCTCGAGCGCGACCAGAACATGCGCCCCGACTCCTCGCCGGAGAAGCTGGCCAAGCTCGGCCCCGTCTTCGGCGGCGAGGACGGGACGATGACCGCCGCCAACTCGACCCCGCTCTCCGACGGCGCCTCGGCCGTGCTGCTGGCGAGCGAGGAGTGGGCGAGGGAGCGCGACCTGCCGATCCTCGCCTACTTCGTCGACGGCCAGACCGCGGCGATCGACCACGTGCACAAGCGCGAGGGCCTGTTGATGGCGCCCGCCTACGCGATGCCGCGGATGCTCGACCGCAACGGCCTGAAGCTGCAGGACTTCGACCTCTACGAGATCCACGAGGCGTTCGCCGCCCAGGTGCTCTGCACGCTGCGCGCCTGGGAGGACGAGCGCTTCTGCCGCGAGCGGCTCGGCCGCGACGAGCCGCTCGGCGCGATCGACCGCGAGCAAGCTCAACGTCAACGGCGGCTCGCTCGCCGCCGGCCACCCCTTTGCCGCGACCGGCGGGCGGATCGTCGCCTCGCTGGCCAAGGAGCTGCACGAGCGCGGCTCGGGCCGCGGCGCGATCAGCATCTGCGCCGCCGCCGGGCAGGGGGTCGTGGCGATCCTCGAGGCCCCAGGAAAGGACGGCAAACGCAAATGAGCGACCTCTACGCACAGCTCGTCAACTCGCCCCCCGGCAAGCTGATCGCGCCGCGCGTCGGCCTGCCCCGCCCGGTCGAGCTGAAGCGCCAGGCGCGACGGCGCGGACCCGGCTCCGGGCGCGGTGCTGAGCGGCGCCGCTCCCGGCGGCCGCCTCGGCAAGGCGCTGGAGCGGATCCTCGGCGAGATCGGCGCGCCGCCGCCGCCGAAATCCGACAGCCCGGTCGCGGCGCTCGCTCTTCGACGCGACCGGGATCGCCGACTCGACCGAGCTGGTCGAGCTGCAGCGCTTCTTCCACCCCAACGTGAGGCGGGTCGAGCGCTCGGGCCGCGTCGTCGTGCTCGGCACGCCGCCCGCCGGCCTGCCCGCCCGCGCCGCGACCGCGCAGCGCGCCCTGGAGGGCTTCACCCGCTCGCTCGGCAAGGAGATCGGCCGCGGCATCGCGGTGCAGCTCGTCTACGTCGCCGAGGGCGCCGAGGACCAGCTCGACTCGACCCTGCGCTTCCTCCTCTCCCCCCGCTCCGCTTACGTCTCCGGCCAGGCGATCCGCATCGGCCCGGGCGTCGCCGCGGCGCCGACGCCGGAATGGCGCCAGCCGCTCGACGGCATGCGGGCGCTCGTCACCGGCGCCTCGCGCGGGATCGGCGAGGCGATCGCCACCGTCCTGCACCGCGACGGCGCCGAGCTCGTGCTGCTCGACGTGCCGGCGCTGGCCGACGACCTGGCGCAGGTCGCCGCGCGCCTCGAGGCGGAGACGATCGAGCTCGACATCACCGACTCCGACGCCCCGGCGACGATCGCCGAGCGGCTCTCCGGCGGCGTCGACCTCGTCGTCCACAACGCCGGCGTCACCCGCGACCGCACGATCGCCAAGATGCCCGAGGACCGCTGGAGCTCGCTGATGGAGATCAACCTCTCCAGCGAGGAGCGGATCAACGACGAGCTGCTGCACAAGGACCTGCTGCGCGAGAACGGCCGCATCGTCTGCGTCTCCTCGATGAGCGGCATCGCCGGCAACTCCGGCCAGACCAACTACGCGACCTCGAAGGCCGGCGTGATCGGGATGGTCGAAGCGCTGGCGCCGGAGCTGGCGGAGCGCGGCGCGACGATCAACGCCGTCGCCCCCGGCTTCATCGAGACGCAGATGACCGACGCGATGCCGATCGCGATCCGCGAAGCGGGCCGGCGGATGAACAGCATGTCGCAGGGCGGCCTGCCGGTCGACGTCGCCGAGACGATCGCCTGGTTCGCCAGCCCCGCCTCGACCGGCGTCAACGGCAACGTCGTCCGCGTCTGCGGCCAGAGCCTGCTGGGAGCCTGATGGCGACGCGGACGCTCGACAGCCCGCCCAGCATCCTGCCGCTCTACGCGCGCGCCGCGGCGCCGCTGATCCCCGGCGCCTCGCTGCTGCCCTTCGTCCCCGGCCGCGGCGCGCGAGGTCCCCGACACCGAGCTGGTGCTCGCCGGCGTGCGCCCCGACCCCGAGCGGGTCGCCGCCTACGCCAAGGTCTGCGGCTTCTCGCCTGCGCGACACGCTGCCCGCCGACCTACCCGCACGTGCTCGCCTTCCCGCTGCACATGGCGCTGATGGCCGACGGCAGCTTCCCCTTCGGCGCCGTCGGCCTCGTCCACGTCGAGAACCGCATCGTCCAGCACCGGCCGCTCGGCATCGGCGAGGAGCTGAAGCTCGTCGTCCGCCCCACCCCCCTGCAGCCGCACAAGCGCGGCCAGACCTTCGCGATCGAGACCGAGGCCTGGACCGGCCGCCAGAAGGCCTGGGAGTCGACCAGCACCTTCCTCCACCGCGGCACCACCCCGAACAGCCCGCCGATGGGCCGAAGGCGACGATATGGCGAACGGACTCCGGTCGGCCGAGGAGCGCTGGCGGTTGAGCGCCACCTGGAAGCTCGGGGGCGACCTCGGGCGACGCTACGGCTCCGTGTCGGGGGACCGGAACCCGATCCACATGCACTCGCTGACCGCCAAGCCGCTCGGCTTCCCGAGCGCGATCGCGCATGGGATGTGGACCAAGGCCCGCTGCCTCGCCGCGCTCGAGGGACGGCTGCCCGACGCCTTCGCGGTCGACGTCGCCTTCCGCAAGCCGATCCGGCTGCCGGGGCGGGTCGAGTTCCTCAGCGACGCCGCGGACGAGCAGATCGACTTCGCCGTGCGCGACGCCAAGCGCCAAACCCCCCACCTCGACGGCCGCGTGAAGCCGGTCGACGAGAAACCCAGACCTGACGAGACCAGCGGGAGGAAGAACAAGTGAACGAAAACGGCAACGCAACGGGCGTCGTCGAGCGCAGCCAGGGCGTCGGTCCTGCGCTCGCTCAGCTGGCTCGCCGGCACCGAGCTGCTCGACAAGGTCGGCCTGCGCAAACAGGTCGAGCGGATGGTCTTCCAGGGCACCAAGAACGGCTTCCGCACGGCGACCGCCGCCGGGCGCGCCTTCAAGGCGACGCAGAAGCTGGGCAAACCGGCGCGCCAGTCGGCGGGCAAGTCGCGCAGCCTCTTCGACCTCACGCCCGACGACGAGCAGCAGATGTTCCAGGAGGCGGTGCGCGACTTCGCCGAGGCGAAGGTGCGACCCGCCGCGCAGGATGCCGACGCCGAGCGCGAGACGCCGGCGGAGTTGCTCGCCCAGACGAGCGAGCTCGGCGTCAACATGCTCGGCATCCCCGAGGAGCTGGGCGGCGTGATGCAGGAGCAGGCGGCGACGACCAGCGCCCTGGTCGGCGAGGCGCTCGGCCACGGCGACATGGGGATCGCCTACGCGGCGCTCGCCCCCGGCGCCGTCGCGACCGCGATCGGCCACTGGGGCAGCGCCGAGCAGCAGGCCACCTACCTGCCCGCCTTCGCCGGCGAGGACGCGCCCGCCGCGGCGCTGGCGCTGCTCGAGCCGCGGCCGCTCTTCGACCCGCTGAACCTCGAGACCAAGGCGCGCCGCGACGGCGACGACTGGGTGCTGACGGCGCCAAGTCGCTGGTCGCCCGCGCCACCGATTGCGAGCTCTTCCTCGTCGCCGCCGACGGCCGAGGGCATCGGCCCGGCGCTGTTCGTGGTCGAGTCCGGCGGCGAGGGCCTCTCGGTGCGCGACGAGCCGGCGATGGGCCTGCGGCCCGCCGCGACCGGCCGCCTGCTGCTCGAGGGCGTGCGCCTTCCCGGCAGCGCGCTGCTCGGCGAGGGCAGGCGCGAGGACTACGTCGAGTGCGTGCAGCGGGCGCGGATCGCCTGGTGCTCGCTCGCCGTCGGCGCCGCGCAGGCGGTGCTCGACTACGTCATCCCCTACGTCAACGAGAGCACCGCCTTCGGCGAACCGATCTCCAACCGCCAGGCGGTCGCCTTCGGCGTCTCCGACATCGGCATCGAGGCCAACGGCATGCGGCTCGCTCATCTACCGCGCCGCCAGCCGCGCCGACCAGGGCAAGGACTTCGGCCGCGAGGCGGCGCTGGCGCGCAAGCTCTGCGCCGCCAAGGGGATGGAGATCGGCTCCGAAGGCGTGCAGCTGCTCGGCGGCCACGGCTTCGTCAAGGAGCACCCGGTCGAGCGCTGGTACCGCGACCTCCGAGCAGCGGGCGTCATGGAGGGCGCCCTGCTCGTCTAGCCCCAGGCCAGAGCGAAAGGCAGAACGATGATCAATCTCGAGATACCGAAGAAGTTCAAGCCGCTGGCCAGCCAGGCCAACCAGGTCGCGACGGAGGTCTTCCGGCCGATCTCGCGCAAGTACGACGAGGCCGAGCACTCCTACCCGAAAGAGCTCGACATGCTCGCCTCGTTGATAGACGGGATGAACGAGGGCTCCGACATGGGCGGCGCCGGCGCCGCGGGTGTCCGGCGCGAGTCCAACGGCAACGGCGACGAAGGCAACCGCAACGGCTCCAACCTCTCGACCGTGCTCGGCATCGTCGAGCTCTGCTGGGGCGACGTCGGCCTGCTGCTCTCGATGCCGCGCCAGGGGCTCGGCAACTCCGCGATCGCCTCGGTGGCGAGCGAGGAGCAGCTGGAGCGCTACGGCGGCAAGTGGGCGGCGATGGCGATCACCGAGCCGGAGGCCGGCTCGGACTCGGCGGCGATCCGCACCACGGCCAAGCTCGACGGCGACGAGTACGTGCTCAACGGCGAGAAGATCTTCGTCACCTCCGGCGACCGGGCCGACCTGATCGTCGTCTGGGCCTCGCTCGACCCCGACAAGGGGCGGGCGGCGATCAAGTCGTTCATCGTCGAGCGCGACAACCCCGGCCTGAACCTCGACCGGCTGGAGCACAAGCTCGGCATCCGCGCCTCGGACACGGCCAACTTCACCCTGCAGGACTGCCGGGTGCCCAAAGAGGCGCTGCTGGGCAGCCCCGAGATCGACACCAAGCAGGGCTTCGGCGGCGCGATGCAGACCTTCGACAACACCCGGCCGCTGGTCGCGGCGATGGCCGTCGGCGTCACCCGCGCCGCGTTGGAGCGGGCGCGCGAGTGCCTTGCCGAAGCCGGAGTCGAGATCGACTACTCGCTGCCGGCCCTCTCCCAGCCAGCGTCGGTGTCGCGCTACCTGGAGATGGAGGCCGATTTCGAGGCCGCCCGCCTGCTCACCCTGCAGGCGGCCTGGATGGCCGACAACGGCAAGCCCAACTCGCTGCAGGCCTCGATGGCGAAGGCCAAGGCCGGCCGCACCTGCGTCGACGTGACGCTCGGCTGCGTCGAGCTGTGCGGCGCGGTCGGCTACTGCGAGGACGAGCTGCTGGAGAAGTGGGCGCGCGACGCGAAGATCCTCGACATCTTCGAGGGCACGCAGCAGATCCAACTGCTGATCGTGGCGCGCCAGCTGCTCGGCAAGAGCTCGGCCGAACTGCGTTAGGCGGCGGCGGGCTCGACGGAGCGGGCGGCCACGTAGGCGAACGCGACCTGGCGCAGCCGCTCGGGCAGGACGATCATCGCCCTCAGTTGCGCCAGGGCGTCGCGGTCGCCGTCGATCTCGACGCCCAGTTCGGCCTCCGGCCCCGCGACCAGCATCGCCAGCACATCGGCGGGCTCGCCGGCGAGGCTCAGATCGGGATCTTCCGCCTCGCGGCGTGCGCCGGCGATCCAGCCGTGCTCGACCCGCAGCGCGTAGGCCTGGCCACCGCTGCGCAGGCCGATCGTCATCCGAGCCTCCGGCGGCGGCTGCGCGATCACGCGGATCGCGTTGGCCAGCGAGGTCGGCGCAAGATGGACGACGTCGTCGGCCCGCTCGAACTGCATTCCCCAACGTCCCAGCTCGAGCATCGGCCGCTCCAGCCCCCAACCGAGCTCGGTCAGCTCGTAGGCGCTGCCGGAAGCCGGCGGTTCGAGCTCGCGGCGCCGCACGATGCCGTGCCGCTCGAGATCGCGCAGCCGCTTGGTGAGGACATCGGTGGGCGCGTTGCCGACGTCGCGGGCGAGGTCGGAGAAGCGCAGCGGCCCGAGCGAGAGCTCGCGCACGATCAGCATCGACCAACGCTCGCCGATGCGGTCGAGCGCACAGGCGAGGCTGCACGACTGGTCGTATTCGCGGCGTGACATCGATGCGATGGTATCGATGGTAACAGCGTTAGTTTGATTTTCAAAGTGTCCACTTGGAAATCTGGTACGGTCCCAGCCGATGCCGATCTCACGTCTCGTCCCGGCGACCCGTTTCGCTTCCGAATGAACCGGATCGCCGACCTCACCTGGAAGCACCCGAAGCTCGTCCTGCTCGCCGTCGGGGTCTTCGTCCTGCTCGCCGGCGCGATCGGCAAAGACGTCGAGAGCCACCTCAAGGCGGCCGGCTTCACCGACCCCTCCTCGGAGAGCGAGCGCGGGCCGGTCCTGCTGCGCGACGCGCTCGGTTACAACCCCAACCCGGCGATCGTGCTCGTCGTCCGCGCGCCGGGCGGCGGCAGGCTCGACACCGCCAGCCCCTTCGTGCGCCGCGAAGTCGCCCGCCTCGCCCGTGGCATGGCCGGGGTCGAGTACGTCGGCCGCGTGCTCAACCCGCTGCGCAGCCCGCGGGCCGGCGCCGAGCTGATCGCCCGCGACGGTAAATCGATCGCGGTCGCGGGCTACCTCTCGACCGCCGACCTCGAGGACAAGGGCGGGATCGCCGCCGAAGGGGTCGAGCCGGTGGTCGAATCGAGCCGGCTCGACGTCGCGATCGGCGGCTTCGCGGCGGGCTTCAACGACACCAACGACCAGACCCGCACGGACCTGACCAAGGCCGAGCTGATCGCTTTCCCGATTCTCGCCCTGCTCCTCCTGTTCGTCTTCCGCGGCGTGGTGGCCGCCTCGATCCCGCTGCTGCTCGGCGTCGTCTCGATCGTCGGCACGCTGCTCGTGCTGCGGGTCATGTCGACCTTCACCGATACCTCGGTTTTCGCGCTAAACATCGCCACCGGGCTCAGCCTCGGGCTGGCGGTCGACTACGCCCTTCTGATGGTCTCGCGGTACCGCGAGGAGATCGGCGGCGGCGGTGCACCGCGGGAGGCGCACCGCCGCACCGTTCTGACCGCGGGCCGCACGGCGGTCTTCTCCGGCCTCACCGTCGCCGCGGCGATGGCGGCGCTGATCGTGATGCCGCAGCGCTTCCTCTACTCGATGGCCGTCGCCGGCGCCTCGGTCGCGCTGCTCTCCTCACTGATGGCGATCCTCGTCGTGCCCTCGCTGCTGGCGCTGCTCGGCCCGCGCATCGACGCGCTCTCGATCCGCCGCGGCGCCGCCGTCTCCGATACCTCCGACGGCTGGTACCGCCTCGCCCGCGGCGTGATGCGCCGCCCGGTCGGGGTCGCGCTGGCCAGCTCGGCGCTGCTGCTCGCCGCCGCGGCGCCGCTGCTGTGGACGACGCTGACCGGCCCCAGCGCCGAAGCGGTGCCGCCCGACCAGCCCTCGGCCAAGGCCTACGGCTACCTCGAAGCGCACTACCCGCGCGACGTCACCGAGGCGGTCACGGTCACGGTCGACGGCAGCGCCGGCCCGGCCCAGCTCGCGGCCTTCAGGCAGCGGATCGAAGCCGTCGACGGAGTCACCCGCGGCGCCCCCTTCCTCCCCGCGGCCAAGGGGATCGCCTTCGCCAACTTCGCCCTCGACGGGCCGGCCCTCGCCCCCGCCACCCAGGACGTCCTGCACGCGATCCGCGGCCTCGACCCGCCGGCGGCGAGCGCGGTCCTCGTCTCCGGCAACACGGCCGGCTTCATCGACCAGAAGCAGAGCCTGATCGAACACGCGCCGCTGGTCGTCGGCATCGTCGTCCTCACCACCCTGGTCATCCTCTTCCTGCTGACCGGCTCTGTGCTGCTGCCGATCAAGACCCTGGTGATGAACTCGCTCACCCTCGGCGCGACCCTCGGCATCCTCGTCCTCGGCTTCCAGGCCGGCTGGCTCGACGGCCCGCTCGCCTACACCGGGCCGGCGGCGATCGAGGTGACCAGCCTGGTCTTCCTCTTCGCGGTGATCTTCGGCCTCGCCACCGATTACGCGGTGCTGGTGATGGCGCGGATCAAAGAGCGCTACGACCTCGGCGACACGAACGAGGAGGCGGTCGCGACCGGGATCGGCCGCACCGGCCGCGTGATCACCGCCGCCGCCCTCGCGATCGCCGTCGTCTTCCTCGCCTTCGGCGTCAGCACCGTCTTCTTCGTCAAGCAGATCGCGATCGGGATGGCCTTCGGCGTGCTGATCGACGCGACGATCGTCCGCGCCCTGCTCGTCCCCTCGCTGATGCGCCTCTTCGGCGAGTGGAACTGGTGGGCGCCGAAGCCCCTGCGCCGCGTTCAGAAGCGCTGGGGCTTCTCGGAGGCCGAGCCCGCGCCCGAAGCTCCCTGATAACCGGCAGACTGCCGGGCGTGAACTTCATCGAGGACGTGATGGAGCGCTCGCCGGCCTCGCGGCTGGGGATCGTCGCGATCGACGCCGAGGGGCGGCGGCGCGACTGGCATTTCGGCGAACTGATCGCCTGCTCGGCCGGGCTCTCGGGCGCCTTCACCGCGCGTGGGGTCGGCCGGGGCGACGTCGTGATGACCCTCTGCGGCAACCGGATCGAGTGGGCGCTGACGCTGCTCGCCTGCTGGCGGATGGGCGCGGTGGCACTGCCCTGCAGCCCGCAGCTGCGCCGCCACGACCTTGAGCTGCGCGCGAGCGCCGCGGCGCCGAAGCTCTGCGTCGCCGCCGAGGAGGCGCTCGGCGAGTTGCCCGAAGGAGTCCCGGCGATGACCCTCGACGAGGTCGCGGCTACGCTCGACGAGGACCGGCCGCAGGAGACCCCGGCGGAGATCGAGGACATGAGCCCCGAGGACCCGGCGCTGATCGTCTTCACCTCCGGCACGACCGGCGAGCCGCGCGGCGTCGTGCATGCCTACCGCTACCTGGCCGGCCAGCGCGCCCAGGCCGAGCACTGGCTCGCTTCGCGGCCGGGCGAGCTGGTCTGGTGCACGACCGCCCCGGGCTGGTCGAAGTCGGCCCGCAACGTCTTCGTCGCGCCCTGGCTGACCGGCGCCGCGGCGACGATCCACGAGGGCCGCTTCGACCCGGCCGAGCGGCTCGACCTCGCCGAGGCGCTGGGCGTGAACGTGCTCTGCCAGGCGCCGACCGAGTACCGGATGCTGGCCAAGCGCACCGCCCTGCGCCCGCTCCCGGCCCTGCGCCGCATGGTCTCCGCCGGCGAGGCGCTGGAGGCGGACACCGTCGCCGCCTTCCGCGAGGCGATGGGCATCGCGCCGGCTGACGGCTACGGCCAGACGGAGACAGGCCATGTCTGCGGCAACCTCGAAGGCGAACCGGTGCGACCCGGCTCGATGGGCAAGCCGCTGCCCGGGATCGAGGTGCGCATCGAGAACGGCGAGCTGCAGCTCCGCGCCTCTACCTCCCCCACCTTCTTCTCGCGCTACCTCGACGGCGAGCGTTTCGAGGGTGAGTGGTGGCCGACCGGCGACCTCGTCCGCGAGGAGGACGACGGACACCTCTGGTTCGAGGGCCGCAACGACGACGTGATCGTCTCCTCCGGCTACCGGATCGGCCCGGTCGAGGTCGAGTCCGCGCTGCTCGCCCATCCGGCGGTCGCCGAGGCCGCCGCGGTCGCCGCGCCGGATCCCGAGCGCGGCGCCATCGTCCGGGCGATCGTCGTCCCCCGCGAGCGTGAGCCGAGCGAGGAACTGGCCCGCGAGCTGCAGGAGCACTGCAAGCGCGAGACCGCCCCCTACAAGTTTCCCCGCATCGTCGAGTTCGCTGCCGAGCTGCCGAAGACCCACAGCGGCAAGGTCAAGCGGGCCGAGCTGCGCGGCTGAGCCCGCGCAGGCGTGGGCCGAACGGCCCACGCCCGGAAGGCGACGACCAGCGCACTCCGGTGTCCGGCTCTAGAGTTGGGCGATCCGAGAGATTGATCTCGGTCCCTCGAGGCAAGGAGAGTGCCGTGAAGAAGCTCACCCTGTTCGCCCTGGTCGCCGCGCTGGCGCTGGCCACCGGGCTCAGCTCGCTGGCCGCGGCCGGCCAGGACGGCGCGACCGCGTCGGCGAAGAAGGTTCACAAGAAGGGCAAGAGGAAGGGCTGTAGGGGCAAGAAGAAGGGCCAGCGGCACAGCAAGGCCCACCGCTCGGCCACCGCCTCGAAGGGGAAGAAGAAGGGCAAGGGCTGCAAGAGGGGCGGAAAGGGCGCCTCCGGCCTGCGTGTCGGCACCTACGAAGGGCAGGGCGGGATCGGCCTGAATGTCACGGCAGGCGGCAAGATGGCTGCCCTCATCGTCAACGGCACACCCGGAGTCTGCATACCCGTGCCGCTCGAATTCCCCGCCGAACCGGCGACCTCTACCGCCAAGTTGTTCAAGGCCGGCGGCAAGAAGGTCTCGATGTTCGGTGGTTACGGCGAGGTCAGATGGGTGATCGAAGTGAACCCACAGCTCAAGTACAAGCTCGCCCTCGACGCGAGCTTCGCGCTCCCGGAGCAGGATCCCTGTAACAAGCCCACCGCCCACCTCTCCGGCACGCTCAAGAAGACGAGCTAGGCGGCCCGCTACTCGACTCGACCGGTCAGGCGGCCTCGGCGAATGCCTCGTCGAGGCCGGTCGGCCGGCCCAGGTGGTACCCCTGGGCCATGTCGACGCCGTACTCGCGCAGCATGGCGATCGTCTCGTCGTCCTGCACATACTCGGCGATCGTCGTCTTGCCGAGGCCGCGGGCGATCTGGACGATCGCCTTGACAGTCAGCTGATCGGCGTCGTTGCGCGGCATCTCGCGGACGAATGAGCCGTCGATCTTGATCAGGTCGAAGGGGATCCGCGTCAGGTAGTGGAAGGGGCCGAAGCCGGCGCCGTAGTCGTCGATCGCGACCTGGCAGCCGAACTCGGTCAGCCGGTCGGCGAACCCCGAAGCCGCCTCGTAGTCGTGGACGTTGGCCGTCTCGGTGATCTCGAAGGTGCACCTGGATGGGTCGGCGCCGCCTTCGTCGAGCCGCCGCTCGATGAACTCGAGCACCGAGATGTCGTTCAGCGAGGCGCCGGAGAGGTTGACGTGCAGCGAGAGCGGGGCCCCCTTCTCCTCGCGCTCGACGAGCAGCTCCAGGGCGCGGGCGACGACCCAGCGATCGAGCTCCTGGACCATGCCGCTGCGCTCCGCCGCTTCGATGAAAGACGCAGCGGGCAGCAGCTCGCCGTCCTCGCTCGTCATCCGCAGCAGCAGCTCGTAGCGCTCGATCCCGCCCGAGGCGAGGTCCCGGATCGGCTGGGTGTGGAGGCTGAGGCGGTCGGCGGTGAGCGCGTCGCGGATCCGTGCCGCCGCTGTCTGCCGGCGCTTCGGGCCGCGCTGCGGCTCGCTCGGGTCGCGGTACAGCGCGATCTGGTTGCGACCGTTCTCCTTCGCCCTGTACATCGCCTCGTCGGCGGCCGCGAGTACCGCCTCCGCCCCCCCTTTGCCGGCACCGAACATGGTGATGCCGACGCTGATCGTCGCGGCCAGCTCGGGCAGCTTCGGATGGCCCGCGGCGACCTGTTCGCGCAGGTCTTCGCCAAGCTGCAGCGCCCCGGCGGTGTCGGTCTGGGGCATCAACACGGCAAACTCGTCTCCGGAGAGGCGGGCGGCGATGTCCGTGGTGCGAACGCGTTCGCGCATCGTCTCGGCGACGCGGCGGATCAGGCTGTCGCCGACCTGATGTCCGAGTGTGTCGTTGACCGCCTTGAGGCCGTCGACGTCGACGATCATCACCGCCCCCTGGCCGCCGTAGCGAGCCGTGAAGGAGACGTACTGGTCGAGCTCGGCACGGAAGCGGCGGCGGTCGAGCAGTCCCGTGAGCGAATCGTGCTCGGCGAGATAGCGCAGCTCGGTCTCGGTGCGCGCGGCCCGCTCGAGCGCCCCGACGACGATCGCACGATCGTCGTCGTCGAGCTTCTTCAGCACGGTTTCGATCGCCGGCTCGCTCTGCGCGGGAAGTCGTTCGTCGGTCACTTGAAGAATGTAGACCCAAACGGGGCGGGATTTTCTCGTTGCGAGCGATGATCCCCCATTGCGACCCGCTTTTCATCGACCCATTGCACCCAATACTTGGCCTAGCGGCCGCCGAGCCGTGGGTAGTGTGGTGGGAATGTCGAACCGCCTGGCCGAGGAGACCAGCCCCTACCTGCTCCAGCACCGCGACAACCCGGTCGATTGGTACCCGTGGGGCGAGCAGGCGCTGGCCCGGGCGCGCGAGCTGGACCGGCCGATCCTGCTCTCGGTCGGCTACTCGGCCTGCCACTGGTGCCACGTGATGGAGCGCGAGTCCTTCGAGGACACAGCGACCGCCGCCTACATGAACGAGCACTTCGTCAACGTCAAGGTCGACCGCGAGGAGCGGCCCGACGTCGACGCCCTCTACATGGAGGCGGTACAGGCGATCAGCGGCCACGGCGGCTGGCCGATGACTGTCTTCTGCGACCCCGACGGCGTTCCCTTCTACGGCGGCACCTACTTCCCACCCGACGAGGGGCGCGGCATGCCGAGCTTCCGCATGGTCATGGAAGCGGTCCTGGACGCGTTCGAGAACCGCCGCGACGAGCTGCGCGAACGCGCGCCGCAGACACGCTCGCGACTGGGCGCGATCGGCGCGGTGCAGCCGTCCGAGGAGGCGCCGGGGGCCGATCTGCTCGAGGCAGCCGCCGCGACCCTGCTCGAGGCCGCCGACCCCGAGCGCGGCGGCTTCGGCGGCGCGCCCAAGTTCCCGCCCGCCTCGGCGCTCGAGCTGCTGCTGGCACGCGGCGAGCCCGAGCCGGTCGAGCGGACGCTCGACGCGATGCTCGCCGGCGGCATCTACGACCAGCTCGGCGGCGGCTTCGCCCGCTACTCGGTCGACGCGAACTGGCTCGTCCCCCACTTCGAGAAGATGCTCTACGACAACGCGCAGCTTGCCCGCGCCTACCTGCACGGCTGGCAGGCGCTCGGCCACGAGCGCTACCGGCGGGCCTGCGAGGAGACGCTCGACTGGGCGCTGCGTGAGATGCGCGGCCCGGAGGGCGGGTTCTTCTCGGCCATCGACGCCGACTCCGAGGGCGAGGAGGGGCGCTTCTACGTCTGGACGCCGGCGCAGCTGCGAGAGGTGCTGGGCGCGGAGCGCGCGGCGGAGATCGGCGCCTACTACGGCGTCACCGACGCCGGCAACTTCGAGGGCAGGAGCATCCTCCACCTGGCCGGGGGCGTGGAGGCGCCGCGGCCGGCAGGCCTGGCCGATGCGCGGCGAGAGCTGTACGAGGCGCGAGCGCGGCGCGTCCGGCCCGGCGTCGACGACAAGCGCCTCGCCTCCTGGAACGCCCTGATGATCAGCGCCCTGGCGGAGGCGGGTGCGATCCTCGGCCGCGAGGACTACCTGGACGCGGCGCGGGCCTGTGCCGAGTTCGTCCTGGAGCGGATGCGCTCTCCGGCGTTCGCTGTTGGTCGAGATGTGCCCGACAAAGAGCGAACGCGCCGCCTGCTGCGCACCTACAAGGACGGCCAGAGCCGCCTCAACGCCTACCTGGAGGACCATGCCTTCCTGTTGGAGGCGTTGCTGACGCTGTACGAAGCGAGCTTCGAGTCGCGCTGGTTCGAGCAGGCACGGGAGCTCGCCGAGACGACGATCGCCCGCTTCGGCGATACCGAGCACGGCGGCTTCTTCTCCACCTCCGACGACCACGAGCAGCTGATCGCGCGGCGCAAGGAGGTCGGCGACCACCCGATCCCCTCCGGCAACTCGTCCGCCGCGCTCGGCCTGCTGCGACTCGAGGCGCTGAGCGGCGAGCGACGCTACGGCGAGTGGGCCGAGGGCGTGCTGCGCCTCTTCGCCAAGGCGGCGCCCCGGCGGCCCGACGCCTTTGCCCACATGCTGCGGGCGCTCGACTTCCAGCTCGCCCCGACGGCGGAGGTGGCGCTGATCGGCGGCGAGCTCGGCGAGCTGGCGGCAACCGTCCGCGGCGGCTACCGGCCGCATCTCGTCCTCGCCGGAGGGCCGGCCGGAAGCGAGGTGCCGCCACTGCTCGCCGGGCGCCCCACAATCGAGGGACGAGCCGCCGCCTACGTCTGCGAGAACTTCGCCTGCCAGGCGCCGGTAACCACCCCGGAACATTTGGCCAACCTGCTCTGAAAGGATGGCGCCCATGCGCGGTTCATTTTTCACCTTCGCCGCCGGGCGCCGGGCCAAGTGGGTCGTCTTCGCGGTCTGGTTCGTCGCCATCTTCGTCGCCGCGGGCCCGGCCAACCTGCCGGGGAAGTTCGAAGACGCGGAAAGCAACGAGGCGACCTCCTACCTGCCCGGCTCGGCCGAATCGACCGCCGCCCTCGACGCGACCGACACGCTGCAGGGCGGCGAACTCGCCCCGGCGGTGATCGTCTACCAGCGCGAGGCCGGCCTCACCGCCGCCGACCGCCGCACGATCGTCGACGACGTCGGCACGATGACCGAAAAGCGCTTCCCGGGTGTCGTCGCCGACGGCGCCAAGATCGCCGGCAAGGGGGCCGAAGCGGTCCCCGGGCAGCCCGCCGGCTACGCCCCCTTCGTCGGCCCCGTCGTCGCCCCCGACGGCAAGACCGCGATCGTCACCGCCTACATCGCCGGCAATGGCGAGGGCGAACGGATCCTCGACCCGGTCAAGGCCTGGCGCGAAGACATCTCCGACCCCGGCGGCGGCCTCCAGGTGAAGGTCACCGGCGGCGCCGGGTTCTCCGCCGACGCGATCGAAGTCTTCGAAGGCATCAACGGCACGCTGCTGCTCGCCGCCGTCAGCCTGGTGATCTTCCTGTTGATCGTCATCTATCGCTCGCCGATGTTCTTCTTCATCCCTCTGGTGGCGGTGCTCTTCGCGGAGACGCTCTCGCGCTCGATCGGGTACGGCGTCTCCGAGCTGGGCGTGACGATCAACGGCCAGTCGAGCTCGATCATGTCGGTGCTTGTGCTCGGCGCGGGCACGGATTACGCGCTGCTGCTCGTCTCCCGCTACCGCGAGGAGCTGCACCACACCACCGACAAGCACGTGGCGATGCGCACCGCCCTGACCTCCGCCGGGCCGGCGATCTTCGCCTCCGCGGCGACCGTCGTCGCGGCTCTGCTCTGCCTGCTGATCGCCCGCGTCAACGGAACTTCGGGCCTCGGCCCGATCGCCGCGATCGGGATCGCATGCGCGGCGCTCGCCATGCTGACCCTGCTGCCGGCGCTGCTGACGATCTTCGGCCGCCGCGCCTTCTGGCCCTTCGTCCCGCATACGCCGGAGACGGCCCCTGCCGCGGGCGACGTATCCGAGCGAGCGCGGCGGCGGATCGTCGACGGCTCGGCGGCAGGCGCCATCGCCGGTGCGATCGTCGCCGCGCTGGTGGTCGTCGTCCTGCTCCCCCTCGTCCTGCTCAACTGGCTGCTGCGGCGACTCAGCGGGCGTCGCATCCCCTCGCTGATCGTCGGGCCGCTCGACCGCGCGGTATTCACACCGTATGAGATCCGCCGCCACGGGCTCGAGCACACGGCCGATGCGACCCACGGCGTCTGGGCACGGATCGGGGAGCGGGTGGCGATCTCGCCGCGCCGCGTGATGTTCGGCTCGATCGCCCTGCTGCTCGTCCTCTGCTGCGGCCTCGCGTTCTTCTCGACCGAACTGACCAGCGAAGACAGCTACACGCACGAAGTCGAGTCGATCGAAGGCCAGCATCTGCTCGACAAGAGCTTCCCCTCGGGAGCGACGGGACTGACCGACCTGGTCGTCAAGGACAGCGCCGACATCGCCGCCACACGGCGCGCCGTCGCCGAAGTCGAAGGGGTGAAGTCGGTCTCCCAACCGGTCGCCGACGGCAAGCCGGGGATCCTGATCCAGGCGACGCTCGAACCCAACCCCTATTCGACCGAGGCCTTCGACCTGGTCGAGCCGATGCGCGAAGCGGCGCACTCGGTCGCCCCGAGCACGCTCGTCGGCGGCCCGAGCGCGGTCGAATTCGACGTGCGCGACGCCGCCGCGCACGACTCGCTGGTGATCCCGCCGCTGATCCTGGTCGTGATCCTGTTGATCCTGATCGCCCTGCTGCGCGCCGTGGTGGCGCCGTTGATCCTGATCGGCACCGTGATCCTCAGCTTCCTCGCCGCGCTCGGGGTCGGCTACTTCGCGTTCGAATTCCTCTTCGACTTCCCCGGCTCGGACCCGTCGCTGCCACTCTTCGCCTTCGTCTTCCTGGTCGCGCTCGGGGTCGACTACAACATCTTCCTGATCTCACGCGCCCGCGAGGAGACGATCCAGCACGGCTCGCGGCAGGGCATACTGCGCGCGCTCGCGGTCACCGGCGCGGTCATCACCAGCGCCGGCATAGTCCTCGCCGGCACCTTCTCCGTCCTCGCCGTCCTCCCCCTCACATTCCTGACCGAGCTCGGCTTCGTCGTCGCCTTCGGCGTCCTGCTCGACACCTTCCTCGTCCGCAGCGTCCTCGTCCCGGCGATCGCCCTGACGGTGGGCGACAAGTTCTGGTGGCCGTCGGCGTTGTCTAGAAAGTCCTGACGGTCGGGAGGCAAGCCCGGCCGCCTATCGGCCGTCAGAGGACGGGCAGGAAGTTCTCGATCTCATAGGGAGTGATCTGGACGCGGTACTCGTCCCATTCCTGCCGCTTGATCTCGATGAAGCGGCGGAAGGTGTGCTCACCGAGCGTGCGCAGGACGAGCTCGGAGTCGGCGGCGATGTCGATCGCTTCGCCGAGCGTCCCCGGCAGTTGCTCGATGCCGCGCTGGGAGCGCTCCTCGGGCGAGAGGTGGTAGAGGTTCTGCTCCATCGGCTCGGGCAGCTCGTAGCCCTTCTCGATCCCTTCCAACCCGGCCTGCAGCATGCCCGCGAAGCAGAGGTAGGGGTTGCAGGCTGGGTCGGGGCAGCGCAGCTCGGCCCGCGTCGCCGCCTCCTTGCCGGGGTGGTAGAGCGGCACCCGGATCAGCGCCGAGCGGTTGCGGCGCGACCAGGCGAGGTAGACCGGCGCCTCGAAGCCGGGCACGAGCCGCTTGTAGGAGTTGACCCACTGGGCGAAGAGCGGTGAGATCTCACGCGCGTGGCGCAGCTGGCCGGCGATGAACGCCTTCGCCGTGGCCGAGAGGTAGTACGGGTCCTCGGCGTCGAAGAAGGCGTTCTTGCCGTCTTTGGTCAGCGACTGGTGGACGTGCATCCCGGAGCCGTTCTCGCCGAAGAGCGGCTTCGGCATGAAGGTCGCGTGCCAGCCGTACTTCATCGCGTACTCCTTGACGACGATCCGGTAGGTCATGCAGTCGTCGGACATCTGCAGCGCGTTCTTGTAGCGCATGTCGACCTCGTGCTGGGAGGGGCCGACCTCGTGGTGGGCGTACTCGACGTGGATGCCCATCTTCTCCAGGGCGAGGATCGTCTCGCGGCGCACGTCCGAGCCCGCGTCGAGCGTGGTCAGGTCGAAGTAGCCGCCCTCGTCGAGAACCTCGGGCACGCCGCCTTCCGGCTTGGCGGAGCGGAAGTAGAAGTACTCCAGCTCAGGGCCGATGTTGTAGGCGTCGAAGCCCATGTCTTCGGCCCGTTTGAGCGCCCGGCGCATGATCCAGCGAGGGTCGCCCTCGTAGGGGTCGCCACCGGGCACGCGGATGTCGCAGAACATGCGCGCGACGGCGTTCTCCTCCTCGGGCCGCCAGGGGATGATCGCGAAGGTCGAGGGGTCCGGCATGGCGATCATGTCCGACTCCTCGATCGGGTTGAAGCCGGTGATCGAGGAGCCGTCGAAGCCCATGCCGCCCTCGAGCGCGTCCTCCAGTTCGGAGGAGTTGATCGAGAAGCTCTTCAGCTGGCCGAGGACGTCGGTGAACCAGAGTCGGATGAAGCGAACGTCGCGCTCCTTGACGATCTCGGCTACGTCGCTGGCACTCGTCGGCTGGTCTGCCATTCCCCGGTCTCCTTGCTGGCTGTTGGGCGCGATCGGGCAAAGATAGGCGAAGTGAACCGACGAGGTGCGAATGGCCGTATTACGGGTATGTGACGATCGCCGCAGAGGGGTTGCGAGAGCGTCCGAGCCTCGCTATAACTTACTTCTCGTAAGTTAATGGCTTAAAGTAAAGTAAAGGCCACGTAAAGGCTCTGTCAAGCGAAATTCGCCCATCCGAGCCAAAGGCGGGATGCAAGTGACGGTAAAAACCGCAGTAAGCAGATTCCAGATCCACGACGAGTTGACGGCGCCCGATGAGAGCGCCCCTTTGATCAAGAGCATCCAGGCGGCGGGCGGCGCCGTGAGCAAGTTCGTCGGCGTGCTCGCCGGCGCGCCGGCGGTGTTGCGCGCCTACACCCGCATGCGCTCGGAGCTCCGTGGCGGCGTCCTTCCCCAGGCGACCCGCGAGCGGATCGCCCTGGCGGTCGCCGAGCATCGCCACGACGCCTACAGCACCGCGCAGCACGCCAAATCGGCGCGGAGCGCAGGGCTCGGCCTCGACGAGGTCTCACGAGCGCGCAGCTTCAACTCGGGCGATGCCAAAGAGGCCGCCCTGCTCGAGTTCCTCAAGGCCACGCTCGAGGCCGACGGCATCCCCCCGCACCACCTCCAGGAGGAGGCGCGGGAGATCGGCTGGAGCGACGAGGAGATCCTCGAGGCGGTCGCGCACCTGGCCCTGAACGAGTTCCAGAGCCTGATCGCGAGCGCCGCGGCGCTGCCCAAAGACCAGGCGACGCCGGAAGTCCTCCCCTCGGCGGCCTAGCGGGCCGCCGAGGCTCCGCGGCCTCAGTCGAGGACGACAGTCGCCGTGTAGAGCAGACGGGCGGTGGAATAGCGGCAGGCGTAGGTCTGCCGCCTGCCGACCCGCTGCTGTGGCTGGCCTTGCCGGACGGCGGTGGTGTTGGTGCATCTGCCGGGCTCGCGGCTGGCCCGCCAGGCGTTCTTGGCCGAGAGGTCCTGCGCGAAGGCGGGCGCCCAGGTCGGGATCGTGAGGCCGACGATGTCGCCCCTCCGCACGCGCAGCGAGGCGCCGAACTTGACCGTCTGGCCCAGATACGGGCTGAGCACGTGGATGGAGCCCTGGCGCCGCAGGTTGTAGCGCGGCGGATTGGTGCGCGGGATGCGGCGGAGGATCGCCAGGCGAGCCTCGGGCGGCGTGCCGAAGAAGCCGTTGAAGAAGGATCGCTGCTTGTTGGTCGGCTGCGCCAGGGTCAGCGTCCAGGCCTTGACCTTGCCGTTGCGCGGCACCCTGAAGGGCAGCCTGCCCTGGTTGGTGCTGACCTGGAAGCCGGTGACGCTGCCGACCGCCTGGCAGGGCAGCTCCGGGCAGGACGGGTCGGGCATCGTCGCGGTGCTGCCGAGGACCACGGTCGTGCGCGACGCGGTCGCAGCTCCGAACGCGGAGACCGCGACGACAAGCGCGATCAGCGCGACCGTCAGCCCGATGATGGAAAGCTTCGGCATGCCCATGCTCCTCTCGTCGAAAAGTCCTGCTGGGACGGAAAGACTAGCCGGACTAGCGACCGTCAGCGGCCGGAGCGGCCCGCGCGCTTCGAATTGCGCGTGTAGCGGAGCGGAACGGCATAGCCGATCCGGCCCGAGCCGTTGAAGCCGAGTGCACGCCGGGCGCCGTTGGTCAGATCCCAGGCGTTGCCGCGGCTGTAGGGGCCGCGATCGACCACGCGGGTGACGATCGCGCGGCCGTGGAAGACGAACTTGACCGCGGTCCCGCAGGGCAGGCTGCGGTGGGCGACGCCGACGGTGCGCGGGCGCAGCACCTGGCCGCAGGCGGTGTGGCTGCCGTAGAAGCCGGGGCCGTACCAGGTCGCTCCGGCCCAGCGCAGAGCGGTGAAGGCGATGCCCCGCCCGGCCTGCGCGTTGCCGGCGGCGACGGTCGCGGCGCCGCCGGTTTCCGCCTGCGCGGGCACGGCGGAGAACGCCAGGGCCGCGGCAACCAAGGGCAGGGCCGCACGCAATCGATATCTCCGCCAGCGGCGGTCCGTGTAAGTCTTCATTCTCTTTCGGGCGCTTACGGGGTTAGCTGACGGGCTCGCGCTGAAAGAGCTGCGCTACGCGGCGGATGCCGACGATTCGCCCCAACTTCTGGGTCCCCCGCTCCCCGCGATATATGGCGGGGATTCAGCGGAAGTTGGCGGCAGGTTAGCAAACGCTAAGACAGAAAAATGTGACGAGGTTGAGAAGGGCCCCCCTCTACCGAGGGGAGCCCTTCCGCAGCGGGCCTGTAAGCCGGATCCTGTCGAGAACGACCATCTATCTCACCGGGGCCGAAGCCCCGAGGGGCCGCCGTGGCGGCCCTGCGGCCTACCTGGATCTCGCCGGGCAGGGTCGACGATCCTGTTTGGCCTTGCACCGGGCGGGGTTTGCCTGGCCGCCGCGTCACCGCGACGCCGGTGCGCTCTTACCGCACCATTTCACCTTTGCCTGTACGCAGCTCACGTGTGGCTGCGCCATCGGCCGTGTCTTTTCTGCGGCACTTTCCCGCGGGTTTCCCCGGGTGGGCGTTACCCACCGCCCTCGCCCTTTGGTGTCCGGACTTTCCTCGAAGGGTTTTCTCTCCCCCCGCGGTCGCTCGGCCCGCAAGGCGATGGTACCGCGCACCCCGTTCGCTCGCGACAATTGCATCGAATATCCTGCTGGGGATGCCGCTAGCCGTCGTCACCGGTGCGGGAGGCGGGCTCGGGCGGGCGATCGCGCTCGACCTCGCCGGCCGCGGCTACCTGGTCCTCGCGACCGACCTCGACGCCGGCGCGGCGGCCGCGACCGCGGCGGAGATCGGGGCCGGCGGCAGCTCCGCGGAGCTTGACGTCACCGACCAGGAGGCCTGCCGGGCGACCGCGAGCGGCGCGGCGGCGCGCGGCGGCTCGCTCGACCTCTGGGTCAACAATGCCGGGGTGCTCGCCACCGGTCGCTCCTGGGAGCAGGACGAGGGCACCCGACGGGCGATGCTCGACGTCAACACGCTGGGCACGATGAACGGCACGATCGCCGCCCTGGAGAGGATGGTCCCGGCGGGAAGCGGCCATGTGATCAACGTGATCTCCCTCGCCGGCCTGGTCGCCGCGCCGGGCGAGGTCAATTACTCGGCGAGCAAGCACGCGGCGATGGCCTTCACGCTCGGGACGCTGTTCGATCTGCGCCGAGCGGGCGTTTCCGGCGTCGAGCTCTCGGCCGTCTGCCCGGACGGGATCTGGACGCCGATGCTCGAGGACAAGCTCGACGATCCGGCGGCGGCCGGCTCGTTCTCGGGCGAGCTGCTGACCCCCGAGAGGGTCGCGACGGCGGTCGGCAAGCTGGCCGAACGGCCGCGGCCCCTGCTCGTCCTGCCGCGCTGGCGCGGCCCGATGCTGCGCCTCTTCGACCTCTTCCCCCGCCTCGCCCTGCGCCTGCTGCCCCTGGTGATGCGCGACGCGCGGCGGCGCCAGCGTCGTTACAAGAAGCTGATCGAAGCCGGCAGGTGGCCCTGAGCTGCCGCCGCGTCAGGAAACCTTGCGTACGACGCCGATCACGCGACCGATCACGGTGACCTCGGCGCTGCGGATCGGCTCCATCGTCTCGTTCTCGGGCTGCAGGCGGATGTGGTCCGCTTCGCGGAAGAAGCGCTTGACCGTGGCCTCGTCGCCGATCAGGGCGACGACGATCTCACCGTCCTTGGCGTCTTCGGTGGGACGGACGATCACGTAGTCGCCCTCGAAGATCCCGGCGTCCTTCATGCTCTCGCCGCGCACCCGTAGGACGTAGTCGCCATCCTCGCCACCGACCACGTCGGGGATCTCGATGTATTCCTCGATGTTCTCTTCGGCGAGGATCGGGGCGCCCGCGGCGACGCTGCCGAGCAGCGGCAGGCCGGCCTGGTCGGGCAGGATCGTCTTCTTCGCCTTGTCGAAGAGCAGCTCGATCGCGCGCGGTTTGGACGGGTCGCGGCGCAGCAGCCCGATCTTCTCCAGGTTGGCGAGGTGGGCGTGCACGGTGGAAGACGAGTGCAGGCCGACCGCCTTGCCGATCTCGCGCACGGTCGGCGGGTAGCCGGTTTTCTCGGCATAGCGGCGAATGAAGTCGAAGATCTCCTTCTGCCGCTTCGTCAGGTCAAGATCCACCCGGAACTCCTCCTCTTCTGGAAACAAGCGCAGACGTTCGAACACCTGTTCGCAGGGTACCGCCAGCTCCGGACGCGCGCAACCCGGCCGGGCCGGCCGCAGCGTCCCGCCCAGCCGCCCACAAGCCCCGCCCCCGCCAAACATCTAGAATCGCGACCCCCGAGCGGCTGTGGCGGAACTGGTAGACGCGCAAGCTTGAGGGGCTTGTGCCCTTTACGGGGCGTGATGGTTCGACTCCATTCAGCCGCATTGGAAACCCCCGGAAATCGGGGGTTTCTGCGTTGGGAGGCGACCAGTGCCTCTCCCCTGCTCATGAACGCGAGTCTCGCCGGACTGACTACCGTCAGCTCGGCGCTCAGAGGCCTTATGCGATGTCGCCAATGACCGCCGCCCGGGCGTGCCTCGGCGCTACCCGCACAATGATCGGTATCGGCAGCTGGATCGGCCCCGAACCAGGCGATGCGGGCCTTCAGGATCGATCCGGAATACGCCGACCGGTTTGTCGGGCGACTGTTCGGCTCGCGCGAGCTGGCACTTGCCGGGGCGCTGTTGGCCGCGCCTCCCTCGGCTGTCGCGCCGGTCGCGGCATCTACGTAGCCCGTGAAGCGCAAGCGGCATCACGGTAAGCGACCGGGCGCTGGGGTTCGGTATCAAAAGGCCAGCCTCTGAAGCCTCCACCATGCCCCGGAGGGACTGTGGTCGCCTCGCGCGAAGAAGGGGGCGATTCCACCAATAACCCAAGGAGACCCCGTGAGACAGATACGCAAACGAATCACCTATGCAAACGTCGCTTCGACCATCGCGCTCTTCCTGGCGCTCGGCGGCGCGAGCGCGATTGCCGCGCAGAGCCTGCCGCGCAACAGCGTCGGCCCAAGGCAGTTGCAGCCGAACGCGGTTCGCACCGGCTTCCTCGCCAAGAACGCCGTGCGCACCGGCAAGATCGCCTTCGAAGCCGTGCGGGCGGGCAAGATCGCCAAGAACGCCGTCGTCACCAACCGGCTGCGGGACGGGGCCGTGGCCCGCGGCAAGCTGGCCAGGGAAGCGGCCGGTACCGGCCAGATCGGCAGGCTGGCCGTGAACACGAGCCGGCTCGGCAACGAATCGGTGCAAACCGGCAAGATCGGCGCCGACTCGATCGTCAACGGCAAGCTCGCCGACGACTCGGTGACCGGGCCGAAGGTCAAGGAGTCCACCCTGGACGAGGTCCCGAGCGCGGCCGAGGCGGCCAAGGTCGGCGGCTTCGGCGCCGGATGCCCCGGAGGGATGCGATCGGTAGAGGGCATTTGCTTCGACGCCACCCTGCGGGCGAGCGCCGATTGGCCGACCGCCGTCGCCGATTGCGCAGACGAGGGTCGCGCGCTTCCCGGCGTGGGCGAGTTGATCGCGGCTATCGGCCCGTTGGGCAACGTCCCGGCCGGTGGCGAGTGGACCGACAGCTTCTACGTCATCCCGCCGTCGGAGAACCGCGCGCTGACGGTCAACAGCTCGGGAGCCGCGGAATCGGCGCTCGCCAGTGCCACGTCCCCCTACCGCTGCGTGACCCAGCTGCTGCGTTAGGCGGAGGCCTACAGCACCGCTTCACGATTCAGCGACCGGATTCGTTGGCCCGGCGGCGCGCGGCGCGCGTCGCCCGAAGGGCCGGGAGAGCTGCCGTGTCCTTCGGCCGCCCAAGGCGTTCCTTGGAGGCGATGATCTCGTCGAGCGTCAACGCGCGAATGACCAACTCGCCGAGCGCCAGCTCGACCGTGCCGACGTCCTCGAAGCCTCCGATCGCCGCCGCGTGAGGCACCACATCGAGAGGGCCCGCCACGGTCTCGAAACGCTGCGTCTGCCAGCCCAGAAAGTCGGCGCCCTCGAGCTCGCTCGCAGCGCCCTGATGCCGGGGGTGTGCCCCAAGCTCATTCAGCGCGGCGGCCAGGCGATCGGCGTTGTCGAGATCGCGGCGCGGCATCACATCCAGATCCAACGTGACGGTGGGATTGCCCTGCAGCCAAGCGGCGACAGCGCCGATCACATAAAACTCGACCCCGTGCGCGGTCAAGACCTGCAGAAGCCTCTCTGGATCGAGTTCGTTCACCGCGCCCCCTCGGCGAGCCGGCGCAAACGGGCATAGCGCCGCAATGCACGCAGTCGCTCCAGCGGGGTCGAGGCGAGCTGAAGCTCGGCCAGCTCGACGTCGTGTGAATCTGGCGCAGCCTCCGCGCTGAGCTCGAGCGTCCTGCCACACGCGGCGGCGAGACGTTCGAGCGTCGCCCACGATGGGACGGCCGCACCGCGCTCATACCGCACCACGGCCGGCTGCGACGTTCCCGCCCGCGCTGCCAGGCCCCGCTGGGAGAGGCCGGCCGAAAGTCGCATCTTCCGCACCAACGTTTGAGGCGAATCCATCGGACTATGATACCTGATTAGGTATCAACGCGGCCGGCATTCTCAATCGCCACGGGAGCCGGGCGACTGCCGACGGAGCGGCTATGGTCGGGCGATGGCCGAGTCGGACGCGGTTGCGCTCTCCTGGAGCGGGGGCAAGGACTCCGCCTTAGCCCTATGGGCGCTGCGCGAGGAGCAGGGGATCGAGCCCGCGGCGCTGCTGACGACCTTTACCGAGGACTACGACCGGATCAGCATGCACGGGGTGCGAATGGCGCTGGCCCGGGCGCAGGCCGCGGCCACGGGCCTGGAGCTGGTCGAGATCGGCATCCCGGCGACCTGCCCGAACGCGACCTACGAGGCGCGCATGGCAGCGGCGCTGGGCTCTCCCCCACTCGACCGGGCGGGCACTGTCGCCTTCGCCGACCTCTTCCTGGAGGACATCCGCGCCTATCGCGAACAGCGGCTCGCCGGCGCCGGGCGCAGGGCGACCTTCCCGATCTGGGGACGCGACACGGGCGCCCTGGCGCGCGAGTTCATCGCCGCCGGCTTCGAGGCGGTGCTCGTCTGCGTCGATCCGGCCCAACTCGATCCCTCCTTCGCCGGCCGCCCCTTCGACGAGGCACTGCTCGCCGACCTCCCCCCTGGCGCCGACCCGTGCGGGGAGAACGGCGAGTTCCATACCTTCGTCCACGCCGGCCCGATCTTCGACTACCCGATCGAGATCGAGCTCGGCGAGGCGGTGACTCGCGACGGCTTCGCCTTCCGGGACATCGCCCCGGCCGGAGCCCTCGCGTAGCGCGCGCCTAGGGCGCGGTCGCGGTGATTATCCAGGTCGAGGACGCGGCGTGGACCGCGCCGTCGGGCTGCACGCACTCGGCCAGCGCACCCTCGACCTTGCGCTCCAGCTCGCCGCGGATCTGGTCCGCTTCCTCCCCGGCGAGACGGATCAACTCGCCCGCCGGGCCGAGGGCCATGACGAATTCGCGCGCCGTCTCCAGATCGGGGCCGAGCTCGAAGACGAGGTCGTCTCGATGCAGCGTGACGTCCCGGAAGCCGGCGCCGACGAGGATCTCGCTGGTCGTGTCGGCGTCGGCCATCGAGAAGGGACCGGGACCGCAGGTCGGCTCGTCGGTCTCCTCGGGCCGCACGAGCATGTCGCCGATCGCCAGCTCGGCACGGTGCAGCCACTCGTTGTCGAGCTTGCGCCGCCAGACGACCATGCAGAGGCGGCCACCGGGAGCCAGCGCTTGCCGTACACCGCGCATCGCGGCGCCGGGGCTGGCGAAGAACATCGTGCCGAAGCGCGAGAAGGCGTACTCGAAGACCCCCTCCGGCTGGGTCGTCTGAACGTCGGCGGCGATGAAGGTCGCGTTCCCGACCCCTTCCTCCGCCGCCTCCTCACGGGCCATCTCGATGAAGCGCTCGGCGACGTCGACTCCGACCGCTTCGCCCTCGGGGCCGACGATGCCCGCGATCCGGCGGGTCGAGTCGCCGAACCCGCAACCGATGTCGAGCACTCGGTCGCCGAGCCGCGGTGGATGCAGCTCCAGGGCACGATCGCCGTGGGCGCCGAGGCCGCCGACGACCGCCCTGCGGTGCTCGACGAAGCGGTCGAAGAGCGGGCCGTTCCAGGCTTCCTGCGCCTCGCGATTGGCGGGAGCAACCGACATGCTTCCACGCTACACCAGACTTGGATGAATCACCGGAATCGAGGCCAGATTCGGTCGCCATCGCCTCGACCGCCAGGCGCTACGCTGCCAGGCGTGAGCGGGCCGTCCCGGACCCACATCTTCGTCCTCGCGACGCTGCTCGAGAAGGGCGCGCCGCCGGCGACACCGGTCACGCTGCCGCCGGGGAGCTGAACGCGGCGACCGGCTGGGCCGCGATACGGCCGGTGCTGGTCGGCTTCCTGCTCGCCGCCGACGCCTTCGTCGTCGCCACGCTCGCCATCGCCCATCCCGGCGGCTGGATGCCGCCCTTCGTCGCCTTCGGCACCCTGCTGGTCGGCCTGATCTGGTTCCAAGCCTGGACGATCCGCCACCGTCACGACGACAACTGATCGGCCTCGATGCGGCCGGCGGCCACGGCGGCCTTCATCTCCTCGTAGTCGCGTTCGCTCTGGTCCGCGTAGGCCTCGGCGAAGGCGGCCATCGCGTGGTCGAAGGCCTCGCCCTTGCCCAGGTAGGCGGCGATCGCGATCCGGTCGCCGCCGCGGGCGTGCGCATGGGCCAGGGTGAGCCCGCAAATCTCCGCATAGGCGCCGAGGCCACGCGCGTCCATCTCCTCGACCCGGGCGGATGCCTTCCAGTCCCAGAGCTGGCGCACGTAGAAGTCGCGCTGCTCCCCGTCGACGCCGCCGACCCGCACCCAGCCGAGCATGATGTCGCTCGCCGCCTGCATCAGCCGCTGGCCGTGAACGACCCGTTCACCCTGCAGCTCGAAACGGCTCGGCGCCGCGTAGGGCTCCAGCACCGAGCGCTGCGCCTCCTTGATCTGGAGGAAGAGCGGGTCGCGCTCGTCGCGACCGAGCATCAAAGCGATCCAGGCCCGCGTGCCGACGCTGCCGACGCCGACGACCTTGAAGGCGACGTCGACCAGGCGGTAGCCGCCGAACACCACCCGGTGCTCGACGCCGAGCGAGTCGCGGTACTCGGAGAGGACCCGTAGGACAGCGGCCTCGACGTCGACGCCCGGGGCCTCCTCGGCGGCCAGCTCACCGACCGGGACGATCAGCGGCGGATCGCTGCGGATGCGCAGCCTCCCGCCGACCTCCTCGGTCAGCTTCTCGAAGGCGCGACCGCTGTCCTTCGCCTGCGCCTTGGCCACGCCCCGTTCGAAGCGCCGCCGCTGCTTGCCACCGGCGACCGAGATCCAGCGCGCGGCGATCGCCTCGGCATCGAGCTGCTGGTACCAGGACTCGAGATTGCCCATCTTCGCCAACCGCCGCATCGTCGCCCGGTATTCGCGTGCGCCCGCCAACACGATGCGACGCCGCTCGCTGTCCGAGCAGCCGCGATCGCGCCCCGCCAGGGAGAAGCTGGCGACAAGCCGCTTCACGTCCCACTCCCACGGCCCGGGCAGGGTCTCGTCGAAATCGTTGAGGTCGAAGATCAACCGCCTCTCCGGCGAGGCGAAGCCGCCGAAGTTGGAAAGATGAGCGTCGCCGCAGAGCTGGGTCGTCAGGCCCGAGCGCGGCGTATCGGCCAGGTCCGCCGCCATGATCGCCGCAGCACCGCGGTAGAAGGTGAAAGGCGAGGCCAGCATGCGGCCATAGCGCAGCGGCACCAGCCGCCCGACCCGGGAGCTCGCCTGCGCCTCGAGCAGCGCGACCGGATCGGGTCGGTCCGCTGCCGGGTGCCACTCGCCGTGACTGGAGCGGGGCGCGTCAGATCGGGCTGCCTTGCCTGCGGCGGTGCGCTCCTGCGGCGAGCCCGGATGGCTCTGGATCGATTCCGCCACGCTCAGGCCGCGGCCGGTTCGGCGTCGGCGAGCGGCGGGTCAGGCCCGGCCTGCAATTCGTCGAAGCGCTGCCCGGGCAGGCGGCGGGTGGTCCAGAACGAGGCGACGACGAGGAAGGCGGCGAAGAGGAAGGCTGTCTTCAGCGCCTTCAGCTGCGCGTCTTCGTAGTGGCCGACGAGGGAGTCGACGGTCGCCGTGTCGAGGCCGGCCTTCTGCGCGGCGGCCCTCACTTCGCTCGAGGCGACGAAGCTTCCGCCGGCGCTGAGCCGCACTTCGACCTGCTTGCCGACGTCGCTCGAGATGCTCGGATCGCCGGCGACGTCCGCGGTGAAGGCACCGATCAGGCCGCTGATCACAATCGCGCCGAGCAGCGCCGTGCCCAGCGAGGAGCCGAGCTGCTGCGCGGTGTTCTGCAAGCCACCCGCCTCGCTGCGGTCGGCGTCACCGACCGACGACTGGACGACGTTGCCGAGCTGGGAGACGATCAACCCCATCCCCACCCCGAGCACGCCGGTGGCGACGAGGAAGGCGCCGCTGTCCAGTTCCGGCTCGATCGTGCTCAGCAGCAGCCCGATCGCCAAGAGCACGACCAGCAGCCCGACCCGGACCAGTGGCCTCGGGGGGAAGCGTTTGGCGAGGGCAGAGCCGGCGATCGCGGCGAGGAAGAGGCCGGCCGAGGCGGGCAGCATCTGCACGCCGGTTTCGAGCGCGTCGAGGCCCTGGACGATCTGCAGGTAGAGCGGGATCGTGAAGAAGATCCCCATCAGGATCAGGTTCTGGGCGAGCAGCATCGAGACCCCGCCGCGCAGCGGCCGGATGCTGAGCAGGCGCAGGTGGACCAACGGGTCCAGGCCGTGTGCCTCACGCCGCCGCTCCCAGGCGAGGAATCCGGCCAGGACCAGCGCCCCGGCGCCGATCACGAAGGGCGTCAGCGAGAAGCCGAAGGGCTCGACCGGCGAGGCCCGCGGCGCCAGCCAGCCCCAGTTGCTCGCCTGCAGGACGCCGAAGACTACGAGCGCCAGGCCCGAGGCGGACAGCACGCTGCCGACCCAGTCGAGCGCCGCGGCCCCGCTCTCGCGCGCGGGCTCGCGGATCACCCGCGTGCCGGCCAGGATCCCCAGCGCCACGACGACCTCACCGACGAAGACGAGCCTCCAGGTGAAATCGGTGGTCATCCAGCCGCCGAGGATCGGGCCGACTGCGATCCCTGCCCCGGCAACGCCGCCGAGTACGCCGTAGGCGACCGCCCGCTCGGCGCCCTTGTAGCTGCCGGCGACGAGGGCGACCATCGCCGGCAGGACCAAGGCGGCGCCGATGCCCTCGAGCACCGACCAGCCGAGCATCAGGGCCGGCACGCTCCAGGATGCGGCGGTCAGGGCGGAGCCGGCGCCGTAGATGACGAGGCCGATCGCGAAGACGCGCCGCCGCCCCCAAAGGTCGCCGAGCTTGCCGCCGGTCAGCATCAGCCCGGCCATGACCAGCGCGTAGAGGGCGATCACCATCTGGATCGTGGTGACCGTCGTGTCGAAATCCTCGGTCAGCTGGGAGATCGCGACGTTCATCACCGCCTGGTCGAGGACCATCAGGAACTGCGCAGTCGCAAGCACCGCCAGGATGCCCCACTTGGCCACGCGGAGAAGTTAGCGCGGCCGCATGGAGCGCGCTTGTCCGGTGCGCCCTAGCCGGGCTGGGCGCTGAGGCTGAACTGAACCTGGCCGTCGGCGACCGAGGCATCGAGCTGCTTGTCGTCGAGGATCTCGGCGGCTGTCGGCTCGAGCCGGACCTCGACGTCCTCGCCCTCGACCACCTGGTCCTCCTCGGGCGCGGTCTCGGTGATCGCGACCGAGAGCCCGCTCGCCTCGTCACCCTCGGCCTCGCCCTGGGAGCTGATCCTGAATGCCGCCCCCTCGGGCACGCCGTCGGACGCGAGTATGCCGCGGATCGCCTCTTCTGCCTGAGTGCTGAGTTCGAGCATGGTTGGACCTCCTCTGGTTGGCGGAACCATCGGGCTACCCAACGAGAATCGGCGGAAACATCGGCTCGCCTCAGGAGCCCAGCGCCTCGTCGATGAAGGGGCCGAGCAGCTCGCCGGTCCGGGCGGCGGTGGCCTCGGGGGAATCTCCCGGGGCGGTGACGTGGCTGATCGCGAGGCGGACCAGGTTCTCGGCAAGCAGGCGAGCCTTCTCGGCCGGAGCCTGCGGCCAGCCCTGCTCGATCGTCGCGGTCAGCCGCGCGGTCGCCCACTGCACGACCGGCATGCCCTGCGTGGTGACGAAGGGCAGCAGGCCGGCGGTGCCGTCGTCGCTGAGCAGGATGCGGACCAGCGGGTCCTCGCCCGCGGTGCGCAGGAAGGTCTCCAACGCTGCCCCGATCGCGGCACGGGGGTCGTCGAGGTGCTCGCGCACCGCCGCGTCGACGGCGTCGAGGAAATGCTCGCCCTCCTGGATGACCAGCGCCTGGGCGAACTCGTCGCGGCTGCCGAACTCCTTGTAGAGGGTCTGACGACTGACCCCCGCGGCCTTCGCGATCTCCGACATCGTGATTTCCGACCAGGCGCGCTGCTGTACCTCGTCGCGGGCCGCCGCCAAGAGCGTCTCGCGCAGCAGCTGACGAGCCGCCTGGGGATAGGGGGTGCGCGCCTCCACAGCGCCCTCTATCGTCGCAGCGGGAGCGGTCACTCGCCGTCGTCGCCGACCGGCTCGAAATCGACCTTGTCCCTGACCCCGCAGTCGGGGCAGTGCCAATCGTCGGGCACCTCGCTCCAGGCGGTTCCGGCCGGGAAGCCCTCGCGCGGGTGGCCGGCCGCCTCGTCGTAGACGTAGCCGCAGCTGGGGCAGCGGTAGGCGCTCATGCCCCTGACCCCCCGTAACGGGCGGTCAGGCGCCGACGCGCCCGCGGCTGGACGTTGGCACGGTCCAGGTCGCCTTCGTAGTGGTCGAGCAGGCGGCGATCCATCACCCGGCGCCAAACCGGCGGGAACCAGGCGAGCACGATCATCCCCGCGTAGCCGGTCGGCAGCTGCGGCGCCTCGTCGACGTGGCGCAGCGCCTGGTAGCGGCGAGTCGGGTTGGCGTGGTGGTCGCTGTGGCGCTGCAGGTGGTAGAGCAGCACGTTGGAGGCGACGTTGTTGCTGTTCCAGCTGTGCTGCGGCAGGCAGCGTTCGTAGCGCCCGTCCTCCTTTTTGTTGCGCAGCAGACCGTAGTGCTCGAGGTAGTTGACGACCTCCAGCAGGGAGAAGCCGAGTACTGCCTGCAGCAGCAGGTAGGGCAGCACGACCGGGCCGAAGACGATCGCCAGAACGGCGAACAGGCCGACGGTCATCGCCCAGGCCTGGAGGATGTCGTTGTGGATCGAGAAGGCCGAGTGGCCGAGGCGGCTCAGGCGGGTCCGCTCGATCCCCCATGCCGAGCTGAGGCTGCCCGAGACGGTGCGCGGCAGGAAGGCCCAGAAGCTCTCGCCGAGGCGGGAGCTGGCCGGGTCCTCGGGGGTCGCGACGCGGACGTGATGGCCGCGGTTGTGCTCGATGAAGAAGTGGCCGTAGCCGCTCTGCGCGAGGGCGACCTTGCTCAGCCACTTCTCGAGGTCGGCACGCTTGTGGCCGAGCTCGTGGGCGGTGTTGATCGCGATCCCGCTGACCATTCCCATCGTCAGCGCCAGGCCGACGCTGTCGACGACGGAGAGGCCGCCGTCCGCCCACAGCCAGCAGGCGAAGACCAACCCCGCGTACTGGACCGGGATGAAGACGTAGGTACACCATCGGTAGTAACGGTCCTGTTCGAGCCACTTGATGATGCTGTCGGGCGGGTTCTCGGCATCCAGGCCGACGATTATGTCGAGCACGGGGAAGATCACGAAGACGAGGAACGGGCCGTAGAACCAGAAGACTCCCAGCCCGGTCAGCTCCACCCCGGCCCAGGCGATGAAGGGCAACAGGGGGACGATCAGTCCGAGCAGCCATGCGTAGCGCTTCGGGTCCGTCCAAGCGGCCGGATTCAGGTCGACCTCGGGTCCGTGATGATGATGCTCGTGTGCGGCAGCCTCCATGGGCGCCTCCTCCTTGTCAGATCGCCAGAAATCGTCTGCTTGGTTTACAGGTTAGACCAATTTGTCAACTGGGACAACACGAACGCCTGTTCTGTCCACGGCCGTCCAAGGCCGACTGGGCGCCGATCCCCTACCATGCGGCCCGTGTACACCTTTCTCGCAGTCCTGCAGGTGATCATCGCCGGCATCGTCATCTTCCTCGTGCTGCTGCACTCGGGCAAAGACGCCGGCCTCTCCGGCGCCTTCGGCATCGGCGGCGGGGGCAGCTCCTTCGGCGGCGGCTCCATGGTGGAGCGCAACCTGGATCGCGCCACGGTCTTCTTCGCGGTCCTCTTCGTCGTCAACACCCTGGTGCTGCTGAAGATCTAGACCGGCTGGCGCGGTCCGGGCCTGCCGTTGCCGTTGCCCTCGGCGCGGTCGAGGATCTCGACCGCTTCCTTGCGCAGCTCGGCGTCCAGCAGGGCGAAGTCCTCGTCGGAGAGCTTGCCGGCCGCGTGGTCGAGCTCGGCGTCGCGAATCTCGCGGTATTTGGCTTCCTTCAACGCCTCCAGCTCGGTGCCCGCCGCCGGGCGGCGGCGGGCCGGGCGGGACGGCCAGATCGCGATCAGGGCGCCGGCGAGCGCGATCAAGCCGCCGATCCAGATCCAGGTCACCAACGGGTCGACGATGACACGGAAGGTGGCCGCGCCATCGTCGGCCAGGTAGCTCTTGGCCAGCCTGTCGGCGGTCGCCGCCTGCAAGCTGTCGATCTGGGAAAGGGCGGTCGGGCGCAGACGTGGATTCGCCGCCGCAGCCCGCATCAAGCGCGCGACGGCCCGGCATTGGGGCGGCGTGCCCGGGGCGCCGGAGACACAGGCGCGGAAGCCCTGGTCGGCGGCCCGCACGCGCCGGCGCACGGCCGAGATGTCAGGCTGCACCGCGGTCCAGAGGTCGCTGCCGGCGCCCGCCTGCAGGCCGACCTCGCTGGTCGCCTCGCCGTCGAAGAAGCTGCCGATCGTCCCCGTTTCGACCCCGGTCGGGCGGAAGAAGCGGCGGCTCGGTCGCAGCACGAAGCGCTTGCCGTCGCGCTCGACGCCGAGCACGGCGCCGAAGGTGAAGGCGTTGCGGTCGACGGCCACGGTCGGGCGCTCGTAGGTGACGGTGCGACCGTCGACGACGGCGCTCTCCCCCGGGCGCAGGCGCACGTCGCGGTTGGTCTGGAAGCTGGAGGAGGCGGCGATGCCGACCAGCAGCACGGCGATGCCGGCGTGGACGATGTAGCCGCCGTAGCGGCGCCGGTTGCGGGAGACGACGCCGACGAGCGCCGCGGGCATCGAGCCGCCGCTGAGCGAGCGGCGTGCCGCCGCGCCGCGCCAGAACTCCTGTACGAGCCCGGTCAGCGAAAAGGCGGCGAAGGCAAAGAGCGCCAGCGCCCAGGGCTTGTGGGCCGCGTCGGTGAACAGCGCCAGCCCGGCCGCGACCGCCGCGGCGACGACGCTCGGCACGAGGAAGACCCGTTTGGCCGAGCCCCAGCTGATCCGCCGCCAGGCGAGCAGCGGCCCGATCCCGGTGAAGAGCACGAGGACGATCGCCAGGGGCGTCGTGTAGCGGTCGAACCAGGGCGCCGCCAGCGAGGACTTCTGACCGGTGAACAGCTCCGAGATCAGCGGGAAGAAGGTGCCCCAGAAGATCGCCACGGTGAGCGCGACGAGGAGCAGGTTGTTGACCAGGAAGACGGCCTCGCGCGAGGCGAGCGAGTCGATTCGCTTCTCGGAGCGGAGGTCGTCGAGACGGGAGACGATCAACGCCGTCGAGCCGACCAGGACCACCGCGATCAGGCCGAGGATGTAGGGGCCGACGGTGCTGTCGCCGAAGGCGTGAATCGACTGCAGCACGCCGGAACGGACGAGGAAGGTGCCGAGCAGCGCCAACGAGAAGGTGGCGACGATCAGGCAGGCGTTCCAGACTTTCAGCATGCCGCGCTTCTCCTGGACCATGATCGAGTGCAGGAAGGCGGTGCCCATCAGCCAGGGCATCAGGGCGGCGTTCTCGACCGGGTCCCAGGCCCAGTAGCCGCCCCAACCGAGCTCGGTGTAGGACCAGCGCGCGCCGAGCAGCAGGCCGAGGCCGAGGAAGGCCCATGCGATCAGGGCGAAGCGGCGGGTGGAGCGGATCCAGGCGGCGTCGAGGCGGCGGGTGATCAGGGCGCCGACAGCGAAGGCGAAGGGCACCGTGAATGCGACGTAGCCCGAGTAGAGCATCGGCGGGTGGATCATCATGCTCGGGTGCTGGAGCAGCGGGTTGAGCCCGATCCCGTCGGCCGGGGCCGGGTCGAGCGTGGCGAACGGGTTGACCCCGCCCGCGAAGAGCATCAGGCCGGTGAAGAAGGCGGCCACCCCGGCCATCACCGCGGTCGCGTAGGGGACGATCTCGCGCAGCTTGCCGCGCGTCGCGAAAAGCGCCAGCGAGGAGGCGATCGAGAGCACCCAGGCCCAGAGCAGCAGCGAGCCCTCCTGGCTCGACCACATCGCCGCCATCTTGTAGAAGGCCGGCGTCTCGATCGAGGAGTGCTGTTGGACGATGTTGAAGGAGAAGTCGTTGGAGGCGAAGGCGATCTCGATCAGCACCACGCAGAGCGTGAGCAGCCCGAAGAGGCTGTAGACGGCGCGGCGCGAGATGTCGACCCAGCGCCGGTTGCCCTCGCGGCCGAGCAGCGCGGCGACCGCGGCGAAGATCGCCGTGAGGAAGGCGAGCGCCAGCGCGGCGCTGCCGATGACCGCCGTCATCCGTCAGCTGGCGCAGTGGTGAACTTCGACGGGCACTTGGTGACCAGGGTGTCCCGTTCCCCCGCGAACACGCCGTTGTCCATCGTGCCGGCGAGGACGATCTCCCGCCCGCCGCGGAAGGGATCGGGGATCGTGCCGCTGTAGGAGACGGGGATGCTCTCGCTGGCGTCGTCGCGGTCGGCGACGCGGAAGCTGATCGCCTCGCCCTCGTGGCGGACCGAGCGCTTGACCACGCGACCGGTCAGCTCGTAGCTGCCGCCCGAGGCGGCGCCGAGCAGCTGCGAGGGCTCCTTCGCCTGCGAGGAGGCGCTGAACGACGTGTAGACGAGCGCGGCGGCCAGCATGACGGCGACGCCGAGCGCGACGACGAGCCGGATCTTTCGCTTGCGGCTGGGATCCACGGCCGGGCATTATCGCAAGCGGCCTCGCCCGATGGGCGCGTTCGCTCCTTGTCGGCGTTGGCCAGACAAAAGACGAACGCATCGAGATGCGAACATGGGGCCGATGGCGGAAGATCCAGTCCTGCTGATCACCGGAGCCGGCAGCGGCATCGGCGCCGCCACGGCGCGGGCCGTGGCGACGACCCACCGGCTGGTGCTGGCCGGACGGCGGACGGAGCCACTCGAGGAGCTGGCCACCGAGCTCGGCGGCGCCGAGCGCGCGGTCGCAGTCGGCTGCGACGTCACCGAGTGGGACCAGGTCGAGGCGCTGGCGGCGGCGGCCCTGGAGACCTTCGGCCGTATCGACGCGGTCTTCGCCAACGCCGGGTTCGGCGCCTCGCGGGGCTTCCTCGAGGAGTCGCCCGAGCACTGGCGCTCGATGGTGCTGACCAACGTCTACGGCGTCGCGCTGACGATCCGCGCCACCCTCCCCCATCTGCTCGAGCGCGGCGACGGTCACTTCATCGTCACCAGCTCGGTCGCCGGACGGCGCGTCCTTCCCGGCTCGCTCTACTCGGCCACTAAGTGGGCCGCGACGGCGATCGGCGAGGCGCTGCGGGCGGAGCTGCGCCAGATGCACGAGAACGACGGAATCAAGGTGACGCTGATCGAGCCGGGCATGACCGACACGCCGTTCTTCGACAACCGACCCGGCGAGTGGGCGCTGCGCGACGAGGACATCGCCCGCGCCGTCGTCTACGCGCTCGGCGAGCCGGCGGGGGTCGACGTCAACGAGATCCTGATCCGGCCCACCCGCCAGCCGAACTGAGCCCCGAACGAGCCAGATGAAGCACTGTGTCCCCCACGACGGGCACACGGCTTCATCCGCGTAAAAGCGAGCGGACCGCGCGCCAGTAGGCGCGGAGGAGCAGGCGGGCCGGGGCCGAGCGGGCGATGGAGGGGATGAAGGGCGAGTCGAGATCGGGGGTCAGCCAGGACGCGAACTCGGCGGCGCTGACCGTGCGGGTTGCTTGCACGGCGCGGCGCTCCCGCAAGAGGCGAGGCAGCCAGCGGATCGCTTCCAGGTGGCCGGCCAGCTTCTGCCGCCCCCAGCCGCCCCGCGCAGCGGCCAGATATAGAGCCAGTTCGGTCGCCAGCAGGGCCGGCGCCAGCAGGACCAGCAGCGACATCGGGTACACGCGGAGCAGGAAGGCATGGCGGTTGCGCTCGAGCCAGCGCCACTTGTGCTCGCGGGCGCCGAACTCGTAGTCGTGGTCGACGACCGCGGCCGGCTCGATCCCCAGCGCCCCGCCGCGCAGGCGCAGCCGTAGGGAGAGGTCGACGTCCTCGTGGTAGAGGAAGAAGTGCTCGGGGAAGCCACCGAGCTCGGTCCAGGTGGCGCGGGGAATCGCCAGGCAGGCGCCGGAGAGCGCCATCACCTCGCCCGCGGGCGGCGCCTCGGACAGTGGGCGGCCATGCCTCCCGGCCCAGACGATGCCGGTGAAGTGGACGGGGTTTCCGGCCGAGTTGATCGTCTCCCCGCCCCCCTCGGCGACCAGAGCCTGCCAGGCGGCCCAGCCGCGCTCCTCGGTCCAGGGACGGCGAATCGCCTCTCCCCAGCCCGGTCGCGGGGCGGCGTCAGGGTTGAGAACGATCAGCAGCTCGTTCTCCGCCTGGGAAGCGCCGAGGTTGCAGGCCCCCGCGAAGCCGAGGTTGGCGCCGCTGCGCACGACGCGCGCCCGCGGCGCCAGCACGGCGACCGCGTCGACGGTCCCGTCGCCGGAGTCGTTGTCGACGACGATCAGCTCGTCGTCGGCGCCCAGCTCGGGCAGAAGAGCAGGCAGCGTCCGAGCCAGCTCCTCGCGGCTATTCCAGGTGACGATCAGAACCGAAAGCGTCGGGCGCACGACGCGGCAGGTTATTCGCCCGCCGCATTCGCATCCCGCTAGTGGCCGTGCTTGTGACGGTGCCGGCGGTGCTTCCTGTGCTTGCCGCAGGGCGCCCGCAGCCGCGGCCGCAGGTTGCGCTTCTTGCCGTTCTGTCCCTTGAAGCGCACGATTGCGCGCTGGCCGCGGCGCTTCTTCCTGCCCTTCTTATGCCCCTTGCCACCCTGGCGACGCGCCGCGGCACTGCCGTGCGCCCGCTTACCGCGGTGGGCGCGCTTGCGGGGATGCGGGCACTGGTTGCGCGAGTTGACGAGCAGGCCCCGCCTGCCGCCGCGTAGGGTGAGGATGAACTTCGAGACCGGCACATCGGGGACGATGTCGAAGATGTTGCGGATGTGGCCGTGAACGCTGTCGGTGCGGCTGTCCAGTTCGACGTCGACCTGGCCGTGCAGCGACGAGACGAGGTCCGGCAGGGTGTTGTCGGAGGAGCGCAGGTAGATGGGGCCCTGGAGGGGCTTGTCGAGCAGCGGCGAGAAGGCCTTGGCGTAGCCGTAGATCGAGTTCTTCGGGCAGTTGTGCGCGGCGTACTGGACGCGGGTGCAGACCTTCGAGAGGTTGCCCTGGTCGAGGATCAGCGAGCGCGGCAGGATCGTCGCCGCGCGGGCGATATTGGCATCGCCCGTGTGTGGGATCAGGACCGCGCGCAGCTTCGGGTTCTTGGCCCGCCTGGTCGCGCCGAAGAGGCGCAGGAAGAGCTTCGGCCGGAAGCCGAGCTTCTCGCAGCCGGCCGCCTCGAACGGGGCCGAGACCGGCGCCGCCGAGAAGGCGCCCGAATCGGTCGGGTCGGCGCCCCCGCCAAGCAGGTTGCCGCCGAAGGAGAGCTGCGAGCAGTTGGTCGGGTTGAGCGAGAAATTGTGCCGATCGAGGTCGACGTCGACCTTGCGGACGTCGAGCGTCGCGCCGCCGTAGATGTGCGGGATCGCGTCGGAATGGGCACGAACCTGGGTGGTCCGTTCGTCGACGAACAGCGCCACCCTCACCACGACCGTGCCGAGGTCGAACGGCCCGGCCGTGGCGGGGGTGATCACTGCCAGGGAGAGAGGGGCGCCCCGGTAGGGGCCGGCGAGGAAGACCTTGCCGCCAATCTGGATCGGCGACGGGCCGCTGCCGGCGGCGACGTCGGCGTGCCCGATACGGCTCGAGTCGGGGCAGCTGGAGTCGGCGGCCTCATCGGCACCGGGCCTTCCGGCGGCCGAGGCGAGCGACCCCTCCGAGCAGTAGGTGACCCCGGCGAGCTTCGCCGTCAGCCCGGGCGGCAGCGTCACGTCGACGCCTTTCAGCTCCTGGTTGCCATCCGAGCGGGCGATGTTCATGTGCAGCGGGCTGAACGCGCCGCTTTGCGGGTTGGCGGTCCCGGCCGAGAAATCGGGTGTGAACGGCCGGTCGGCGAGCGTCTTCGCGCAGCCACCGCCGCCCGGGGCGGCGGTGAGGGTGAAGTCCCCGGAAGGGGTCGCCGGCGAATTGCCCGTCCAGGGGGTCATCGCGGTCGTGCTCGTGTTCGGGCCGCAAGTCGGCGGGCTGGTCAGGGTCGCATGTGCCCCGCCATTCAGATTGATCCGAAACGACTTGAACGGCACCTGGGGCAGGCCCGGCAGTGGGACTTTTCCAAGCGCCTCGTCGTCGAAGGTGGTGGTCAGTTGGCCGGTCTCGCGATTGGCGGCGATCTTGCCGAGCAGGCGGGCGGAGATGTCGTAACGACTCGATTCGGCGACGACGAAGATCCTGTAAAGGCCACCCGATTCGGGGTCGCGGTTAAGCTGGCGGCCGACGTAGACCGGTCCACTCAGCGATCCGTCGGGGAGCGGCGGCGTGTCGACTTCGACGGTCCCGATCCGCGACGCGGCGGGACAGGCGACCGGGCTGCGGGTCCCCTTGCCGAACTGCTCGTCGGAGCAGACCTCAAGCCCGTTGGCGGCGGACGGGTTGATCCCCATCCCCTGCGGCAGGGTCACCCTGGCGCTACGCGTGTGCGAGGTGCCCTGGTTGGAAGCGCCTTTGACCTCGGGCAATTCGACGTTCACGCTTGCGCCGGACGGGGAGTCGGTCTGCGCCGTGTGCGAGTCGACGGAGATCGACGGGTCGTAGGGAACCGAAGCGCATTCTTTCGGCCACGTCCCGGGCGGGATCTTCGACTCCAGGAAATCCGAGCCGTTGGGGAAATTCGGATCCATGTTTGGCGCTTCGTACGCGTCGGCGCGCAGGTAGGTCGAATAAATGTGCTCGACCTGGCTCCCCGGCGTCGCCGGCCCGAGGCAGGTCGTCGGCGTAGTAATGAACGTGCCGTCAGGCCCGGAGGTGCCGTCGAAGACGAGGCGGTTGAGTTTGATCCGCGCCAGTTCCGCCGGAATCGGCGGCAGTTCCACTTTGGCGACGTGGATCGTGAAGTACTCGTGAAAGTCGCTCTCCCAGGCAACGTCGGCTTCGAGGTAGATGTCGTTGCCCACAAGACTGAGGCCAAAGCGCGCGGGTTCACCTTCGTTAGGCACCAGGTTGTAGACGTCGACCGCGGGGAACGACTCCGGGATCCCTGTCGTCTGGTTGACGGCAGTTACTTCGCTGTAGCCGACTTTCGACCCGGGGGCGCGGGTCGCACATTCGCTTGGGCTCTCTTCGGGTTCGAGCTCACACTGTTCCGACGAGGACTGCGGGTTGACGGTTAGGCCCGGAGGAAGATCGACACGCACGGTTTTCAGATTGCCTATGGGGGCTGGGCCAAACGGTGGCAGGGGCGCAGGTTCGGTGTTGACGATGAACTGGGTGAAGCCGACCGGCGGGTGTCCGGCCGCCTGTTCGAAGAACTGCGCCGGAGTGGCGACGCTGCACGGCCCAGCGTCCGAATAGCAGGTGCCGGCCTGCCACGGGCTGTTGGGCTGTGGATCGTCGGGGTTTTGTGGGCCGATGATCTGCGCCATTGCCGGCGAGCATCCGAAAGCCAAACCCAGAGCCAAAAGCAGACCCACAACGCAAACGCGCATTCGCGCTTCCCTGCTCATCCAAATCTCCCATCCTCGAACCATTGCCGAGGTGAGACTACCCGATTTTGATGATCTAAGCCATTATTTGTAGGTATTGAAGCGGACGACGGGTCTCGAACCCGCGACCTCGAGCTTGGGAAGCTCGCGCTCTACCAACTGAGCTACGTCCGCGTAGCCCAACTATAGAGTCGATACTCGTAGCAGCGACCGAACGGCGTGGGTGCCGGATCTGAGGCGAGCCGCTCGGTCGGCGGAGTGCCGACGACGGCTAATGTTCGCCGGCCGTGAGCACCCGCGCCTTCTTCGCCTTTCTCGCTGTCTGCGCCGTCATCGGCCTGCTCGGCTTCGGCCTGCTGAGCAAGGGCGGGGCGAAGATCTCGGTCGGCGACCGGGCGCCCGACAAGTCCCTGCCGGTCCTCGGCGGCCCGGGGCGGGGCTCGATCGCCGACTACCGCGGGCGCTGGGTGCTGGTCAACCTCTGGGCATCGTGGTGCGGCCCCTGCCGCCACGAGGCGCCCGAGCTGGATCAGTTCGCCCGGCGCTACGGCAAGCGCGGCGTTCGCGTGCTCGGCATCAACGTCCAGGACAACAGCGCCGACGCGCTCGCCTTCCTGCGCGACTACGACGTCCGCTACCGCCAGCTGCGCTCGGTCGGCGACGAGCGCAGCGCCGCCTTCGGCTCGACCGGGGTGCCGGAGAACTTCCTGGTCGACCCACAGGGACGGCTGGCGCTGATCTGGCGCGGGCCGGTTGACCGCGAGTTCCTCGAGCAAGAGGTCGTCCCCGTGGTCGAGGGGGAACGTTGAGCCGGCTTGGCATCGTCATGGCGATCGCCTTGGCGCTTGCGGCGCTCGCCACCCCCGCCCTCGCCGCCACCCCGCGGACGAGCATCAACGACGTCGAAGACGAGGTGATGTGCCCGATCTGCGGCACGCTGCTCGAGCTGGCCGAATCGCCGCAGGCCCAGCGCGAGCGGGCGCTGGTCAAACGGTTGATCGCTGAAGGCAAGACCAAGGACGAGGTCAAGGACACGCTGGTCGCCCAGTACGGGCGCCAGGTCCTCGCCCTCCCCGGGGGCTCGGGCTTCGACCTCTCCGCCTACCTGGTCCCGGCGATCGCCTTCGTCGTTGCCGCGATCGCGCTGGCATTCGGGGTCATGCGATGGCGCCGGGCCGGAAACGGAGTGGGCCCGAGCGGGCCCGGCGCCGCGCCCGGGCCACGGGGCGCGGACGCCGAGCGGCTCGACGCCGACCTGGCGCGCTACGACCTTTAGCCGACCACCGGCCTCAGCGCTGGACCACGATGCCCTGCGCCGGGATCGGCGGCCTGCGGCCCGCTTCACCCGCGCCGACGCAGACGAGCGTCGCGTCGGCGAGGGCGACGACGGGGCGCAGCGCGTTTTCGTCGCGCAGCGGCGGGCCGTCGAGCACGACGAGCTCGTAGGCGGCGCTCAACCCCTCGATGGCCCGGCGGAAGCGGTCGGAGCCGAGCAGCGCCCAGGCTTCGCTCGCGGGGCGCCCGGCGACCACGCAGGCAAGCGGCTCGCTCGCACCGGCCGACCCTGGCCCGGCCAGGACGACTGGCCTGAGGACATCCTCGGCGTCCGCCTCGCCGCGCAGGTGCTCGTGCAGGCCGGGCGCGTTGGCGAGGCCGATGGCGTCGGCGAGCGCCGGCTCGGCGAGGTCGCACTCGAGCAGCACCACCCGCAGGCCGCCCGCCGCGGCGCTCGTCGCCAGCCCTGCCGCCACCGAGCGCCGACCCACGTCGTAGCCCGTCATCAGCACCGTGCGGGCATCGCGCAGCTCCCCGAGCAGGCCCGCGTAGGCCGCCAGGTCGCCGCGGCGCAGTGTGCCCGTGCGCAGCTCGTCGGAGGAGCGGGCGGGGATCTCCGCCAGGACCCTCACATCTGCTCGGGGGCGGAGATGCCGAGCAGGCCTAGCGAAGCGGCGATCGTGCGCTGCGCCAGCAGGCAGAGGCCGAGGCGCGAACGCTCGACCCCCTCCCCCTCCGCGCCAACCACCTGGCAGTCCCGATAGAAGGCGTGGAAGTCGGATGCGACGGCGGTCGAGTAGGCGCAGATGCGGTGCGGCGCCCGGCGGGCCGCCGCCTCGCGAACCTCCTCGGGGAACTCGAGCAGGCGCTTGACCAGGTCGCGCTCGGTCGGTTGCAGCGGCGTTCCCGGTGTCGGCGTCCCGGCCTCGCCCGCCTCGCCGCCGGCCTTGCGCAGGATGCTGGCAATGCGGGCGTGGGCGTACTGCACGTAGTAGACGGGGTTGTCGCTGGACTCGCGCCGGGCCAGCTCCAGGTCGAGGTCGACTGTCGTGTCGTGGCTGCGCCAGAGCATGAACCAGCGGGCCGCGTCGACGCCGATGTCGCCGACCAGCTCGTCGAGCGAGACGAAGTCGCCGCTGCGCTTCGACATCTGCGCCCGCTCGCCGGATTCGACGATGTGGACCAACCGCATGATCAGCGCCTCGAGCGCCTCGGGGTCGGCTCCGAGCGCCGCGATCGTGGCCCGCAGGCGCGGTGCGTATCCGTGGTGGTCGGCGCCGAGCACGTCGATCAGCCGCTCGAAGCCGCGCTCCAGCTTGTCGCGGTGGTAGGCGACGTCGGCCGCGAGGTAGGTCGGATCGCCGTCGGCGCGGATCAGGACCCGGTCCTTGTCGTCGCCGAAATCGGTGCTGCGCAGCCACAGCGCGCCATCGCTCCTGTAGGTGTGGCCGCGCCGCTCGAGTTGCTCCAGGGCGGCCTCGACCTCGCCGCTCGCGTAGAGATCGCGCTCGGAGAACCAGCCGTCGAAGGCGACCCCGAAGCGCTCCAGCGTCTCCCGCACGCCGCCGAGGACCATCGCGACTCCGCGGCGGCCGATCTCCTCCGTGTTCGTCGGATCGACCTCTTCGGCCCGCAACCGCTCGGCCAGGTCGCCGACGTAGTCGCCTTCGTAGCCGTCCTTCGGAGGCGGGTCGCCGGTCATCGCGGCCGCGATCGAGGCGGCGAAGCGCTGCACCTGGCCACCCCCGTCGTTGACGTAGTACTCGCTCTCGACCTCATGCCCGACCGCCCGCAAGAGCCGGACGAGCGCGTCCCCGTAGGCGGCGTGACGGCCGCCGCCGACGTGCAGCGGCCCGGTCGGGTTGGCCGAGACGTACTCGACCAGGATCCGCTCGGGGGACTCGACCGAAGCCGGGCCGAGGCCCGCTCCGGCGGCGGCGAGTCGAACCATCGCCCGCCGATACCACTCGTCGGAGAGGAAGAGGTTGACGAAGCCGGGGCCGGCGACCTCGATCCGGTCGACGTCGCCCGCGGCGCCCAACTCGCGCTCGAGCTCGGCGCCCAGCCGGGCCGCCACGTCGCGCGGCGCTTCGCCCAGCGGGGCGGCGAGGAGCATCGCCGCGTTGGAGCTGTAGTCGCCCAGCTCCGGCTTCGGCGGCCGGTCGAGCGTCGGCGCGGGCCCGGTCGGCTCGCCGTCGCGCAGCGCCAGCGCCGAACGCTGCACGGCGGCGCGCAGCTCAGCTATCGAGTCGGTCGCACTCACGGTCGCATCGTATGAGCCCGGGCGAGCCGGAGTACGCTGGCCGCCGTGCGCGTAGCCGCGATCTCCGACATCCACGCCAACCTGCCCGCCCTCGAGGCGGTCCTCGCGGCGATCGACAACGCCGGTGTAGAGGAGATCTGGTGCCTCGGCGACGTGATCGGCTACGGCGCCGAGCCCGACCAGTGCACCGACCTGGTGCGCGAGCGCTGCGACCTCTGCCTGGTCGGCAACCACGACCTCGCCGTGCTCGGTGCGCTTGACATCTCCTCCTTCTCGGAGGCCGCCGCCGAAGCCGTCGCCTGGACGCGCGAGAACATCTCCGACCGCTCGTTGACGACGCTGCGTGAGCTGGAGCCCTCCGGCGAGCGCGAGGGGATCGGCGCCTTCCACGCCTCGCCGCGCGATCCCGTCTGGGAGTACGTGCTCTCCGCCGAGCAGGCCGAGGCCAACCTCGACGTGCAGGCGGCGCGCATCGCCCTGGTCGGCCACTCGCACGTCTCACTCTTCTTCGTCCGCCCGACCGCCGAGGAGGACGCCGGTGAGATCCGCGGCGCCCAGGCGAGCGACGACACGCTGCTCGACCTGGCCGCGGGCCAGTGGCTGATCAACCCCGGCAGCGTCGGCCAGCCGCGCGACGGCGACCCGCGCGCCGCCTGGTTGGAGCTCGACACCAGCGCCCGGACCGCCCGCTTCCATCGCGTCCGCTACGACGTCGAGCGGGCCTCCGCCGCGATCGCCGACGCCGGGCTGCCGCGGCGCCTCGCCGATCGCCTCCACGTCGGCTCATGAGCGCTTCCCCCATGCGCAGGTGCAGGGAAATTCTGCGCCACGGCCCGTTGTCTAGACTCGGCCGGATGCCCCGACTCCGCCCGCTCCTGCCCGCCCTTGCCGCAATCGCCGTCGCCACCGGGCTGACCGCCTGCGGAGGCGAAGACGCTCGGCTGCTGCCGGGTGAGACCGCGCGGGAGATTGTCGCCAACCTCGACAGCGTCCAGCAGCTCTCCTCCGAAGGCGACTGCGTGGGCGCCGAAAGCGCCGCCCAGCAGGTCGGCGAACAGATCGAATCCCTGCAAGGCGTGGACCGCAAGCTCAAGCAGGCGCTCGAAGACGGCGCCGCTCGGCTCGAAGAAGTGATTGCCGGCTGCGAAGAATCGAGCAGCGAAGCGATCGCGCCGGCCGAAGTCCCGACCGAACCCGAAGAAGAAGAAAAGGAAAAGGCGCCGAAGGGCAGGGAAAAGGAAGAGAAGCCCAAGAAGGAAAAGCCCGCGACTGAACCGTCTCCGCCCCCAGCCAACGGCGAAGGCAAGGGGCTGGAAGAAGGCAACGGCTCGCCGCCGAGCAGCGAATCGCCAGAAGAAGAAAGCGCCGGATCCCCGTCCGGAGGGGTCAGCCCAGGCAGCCCCGCCGGGAAGGCCGAATGACGGAGGCAGGCGCCCTCTCGGGCCGCTACGACCTCGGAGACCGGCTCGGCTCGGGCGGGATGTCGAACGTCTACCGGGCCACCGATCTGACCCTGGAGCGGACGGTCGCGGTGAAGATCCTCGCCGAGCATCTCTCCGACGACGAGCGCTTCGTAGCCCGCTTCCGACGCGAGGCGCTCGCGGTCGCCAAGCTGATCCACCCCAACATCGTCCAGGTCTATGACACCGGCATCGACGACGGGCGCCACTACATCGTCATGGAGTACGTCGAGGGGCGCTCCGGCGCGCAGATCCTCCAGCGCCATGGCCCGATCGTTGCCGAGACCGCGGCCGAGGCCGGGATCCAGGCCTGCGCCGGGCTCGACTACGCGCACCGCCGCGGGATCATCCACCGCGACGTCAAGCCCGGCAACCTGATGGTCGTCGGCGGCCCGGTCGGCGGCGGGCCGATGACCGTCAAGCTGACCGACTTCGGCATCGCCCGGGCGCTCGCCCAGACCCGGATAACCCAGGTCGGCTCGGTGGTCGGCACCGCCGCCTACCTGGCCCCGGAGCAGGTGCGCGGCGAGGAGGCGACGCCGGCGACCGACGTCTACGCGCTCGGCGTCGTGCTGTACCAGTTCCTCACAGGCCGCCTCCCGTACGAGGGCTCGACCCTGGCGGAGCTGGCGGTGCGCCAGCAGAACGAGCGGCCGCTGCCGCCGACGACCTACAACGACGATGTGCCCGAGCCGCTCGGTGGCGCCGTGCTGCGCGCCCTGGAGGGCGACCCGGCGCGTCGCTACGCCAGCGCGGACGAGCTCTCGGGCGGGTTGCAGCTGGGCCTGCAGGGCGAGGACGTGACCTTGCCGCTGGAGGAGGGCACGGCGGCGACCGGCGTGCTCGGCGGCGAGGAGGCCACGCGGCGGCTCGAACAGACCGAGCGGACCGAGCTGCGCCCGGCCTCGCCGAGCCGCCGACCGGTGCCCCGCGCGCCGCAGCCCGCTCCCGTCCCGCAGGAGCCGGTCGTGCTGCCGGCCCCGGCCAAGCGAGGCGCCTTCTCGCGCTTTGCCCGCTTCGTGATGGCGGCGGTGGCGCTCGTCCTGATCGCGGCCGCGGTGGCCGCCGCGGTGATTGTCGCCACCGACAAGGCGACCGGGGTGAAGGCAACCGAAGTGGCGGGCGACTCGGTCGAAAAGGTCGTCGAAGAGTTCAAAGAACTCGTCAAGAAGAACACCGAATAGCTACCGGTACGGCGATCCCCCGGCGAGGATCCCGGCGCTGTACTCACCCAACCGGCCGGCCTCGATCGCCCGGCGGGCGCCGCTGAGCAGGCTTCGCATGAAGGTCAGGTTGTGCAAGCAGAGGAGGCGGACCGCGGTCAGCTCCTCGGCGCGGGAGAGGTAGTTGAGGTAGTCGCGGTCGTGGTTGCGGCAGGCCGGGCAGGGGCAGCCCTCCGCAATCGGCTCGCGTTCGCCTTCGCGGCCGGCCTTGCGCAGGTCGAGGCGGAAGCGGCTCGAGGGATCGGGGACGAGGGCGGTGCCGTGGCGCGCGAGCCGGGTCGGGATCGCGCAGTCGAAGACGTCCAGCCCGAGCGCGATGCCGGCGAGCAGGTCGTCGACGTCGCCGATCCCGAGCAGGTGCTTGGGCGCCTCCGGCGGAAGCAGCGGCGCGGTCAGCTCGAGCACGCCGCGCATCTCCTCCTTGTCGCGCCCGAGCGTGCCGCCGATCGCGATGCCGTCCACCCCGGCCGCAGCGACCGCCTCGGCCGACTCGCGCCGCAGGTCCTCGTGCACGCCGCCCTGGACGATGCCGAAGACCGCCTGTCGTTCGGGCCCCTGCTCGCCGTGCCACTCCAGGCAGCGCCCCAGCCAGCGGTGCGTGCGCTCCATCGAGCGGGCGGTGTACTCGCGGTCGGCGTGGTAGGGCGTGCACTCGTCGAAGACCAGCGCGATGTCGGAGCCGAGCTTGGCCTGCACCTCCATCGACACCTCGGGCGAGATGAACAGCTCGCGGCCGTCCTTGTAGGAGCGAAACCGCGCACCCTCCTCGTCGATCGAGACGACCGACCCGCGCTCGCCGCCGGGCCGCCCCTTGCCCTTCACCTCGTCGGCGACCCCACCGTGGGCCAGCGAGAAGACCTGGAAACCGCCGGAGTCGGTGATCAGCGCCCCCTCCCAGCCCATGAACCCGTGCAGCCCGCCGGCGGCGGCGATCCGGTCGGGCCCCGGCGAGACGAACAGGTGGTACGTGTTGCCGAGGATCAGCTCGTAGCCGATCTCCGCCACCTCGCGCGACTCCAGCGAGCGCACCGTCCCCTTTGTCGCCAACGGGATGAACGCCGGCGTCTTCACCTCCCCGTGCGGCGTCCGCAGCACCCCGGCCCGCGCCGCTCCATCGCGGGCCTCGATCGCGAAGTCGAGGCGAGCCGGGTCGACCCTCACGCGATCAGCGACTGGCCGGTCATCGCTTCCGGCTGGGCAATGCCGAGAAGCTGCAATGCGGTCGGGGCGACATCGGCAAGGATGCCGTGCTCGCGGAGCTTCAATCCCTCCGCGGTGACGATCAGCGGGACCGGGTTGAGCGAGTGGGCGGTGTTCGGCGAGCCGTCGGGCTCGAGCATGTGGTCGCAGTTGCCGTGGTCGGCGGTGACTATGCAGGCGCCGCCCGTCGCCTCGACCGCGGCGAGGACGTCGCCGAGGCAGCCGTCGACCTCCTCGACCGCCTGCACGGCAGCCGGGATGACGCCGGTGTGGCCGACCATGTCGGGGTTGGCGAAGTTGATGATCCCGAACTTGAAATCTCCTCCGGACCACTGCGAGACGAAGGCGTCGGCGGCGCCGCGGGCGCTCATCTGCGGCTTGTGGTCGTAGGTGGGAACGTCGCGGGGCGAGTCGATCAGACAGTGCTCCTCGCCCTCCCACTCCTCCTCGCGACCGCCGTTGAAGAAGTAGGTGACGTGGGCGTACTTCTCGGTCTCGGCGACGTGCAACTGGCGCCCCCCGGCAGCGGAGACGACCTGCGCCAGGGTCGTGCTCGGGCGGTCCTCGGGGAAGGCGACCGGGTATGGCCAACCCTTGCGGTAGGAGGTCATCGTGGTCAGATCCAGCGTCGGCGCCCCGGCTCGCGAGAACTGCTCGAAACCGGGCTCGGCCAAGGCACGGGTCATCTGCCGGGCGCGGTCGGGGCGGAAGTTGATGAAGAAGGCGACGTCGCCCTCCGCCGCCCCGTCGTAGTCGCCGATCACGGTCGGCTTGACGAACTCGTCGGTCTCCTCGCGCTCATAGCAGTCCCCGATCGCCTCCTCCGTGCCCGCCGCCTGGGAGCCGCGGGCGTGGACGATCGCGTCGTAGGCGAGCTTGGTGCGCTCCCAGCGGGTGTCGCGATCCATCGCGTAGTAGCGGCCGCTGACCGTGCCGACCCGCCCGGCCTGACGCAGCCAGCGCTCCAGCTCGGCGAGGTAGCCGCGGCCGCCGTGGGGCAGCGTGTCGCGGCCATCGGTGAAGGCGTGGAAGACGACGTCGGGGACCCCCTCCTGCGAGGCCAGCTCGATCGTCGCCTCGATGTGCTCCCAGCCGGAGTGAACACCGCCGTCGGAGACGAGGCCGAGCAGGTGCAGGCGGCCGCGCGGGCTGCGCCGCGCCCTGTCGCAGGCGGCGAGCAGCGCCTCGTTTTCGAAGAAGCTGCCGTCGGCGATCGCGTCGTCGATCCGCGCCAGGTCCTGCTTGACGATCGCCCCGGCGCCGAGGTTGAGGTGGCCGACCTCCGAGTTCCCCATCTGCCCCTCGGGCAGCCCGACGTCGCGCCCCTGGGCCGAAAGTTCGGTGTGGGGGTACGTACTCCAGAGGCGATCGAAGACGGGCGTCTCGGCGAGAGAAATGGCGTTGCCGGGGCCCGCCGGGGCGAGCCCCCAGCCATCGAGGATGACCAAGGCAACCGGCTGGCTCATGAGGAAACGCGTCGAGCGATCATGCCGCTTCCACGATCTGTGCGAATTCTTCCGGGTCGAGGCTCGCGCCGCCGACGAGGGCGCCATCGATGTCGGGCTGCTGCATCAACTCGACGGCGTTGGCGGGCTTGACCGAGCCGCCGTAGAGGATCCGCGCCGAATCGGCGACGGCGCCGCGCTCGCGCAGCACGTCGCGGACGAAGGCGCAGGCCTCCTGGGCCTGCTCGGGCGTGGCTGTGCGGCCGGTGCCGATCGCCCAGATCGGCTCGTAGGCGACGACGATCCCGGCCAGGCCGCCGGGCTCGACCCCGGCCAGATCGGCCTCGAGTTGGCTCTCGAGGACGCCTTTGGTCTGGTCGGCGTCGCGCGCCTCGGCGCTCTCGCCGATGCAGAGGATCGGCTCCAGCCCGGCCGCCAGCGCGGCTGGCAGCTTGCGCGCCAGCGCCTCGTCGGTCTCGTTGAAGTACCGGCGCCGCTCGGAGTGGCCGAGGACGACGGCGTCGACGTCGGCCTCGATCAGCATCGGCGCCGAGATCTCGCCCGTGAAGGCACCCGAGCCCTCCTCGTGCATGTTCTGGGCCGCGACGCGCACGGCGCTGCCGCGCGAGCGCTCGACCACCTCGTTCAGCGCCAGGAAGGGCGGGCAGATGACGACGTCGTTCTGGGTCGCCGCGATCCGCGGAAGCAGCGTGTCGACGAAGGCCGCAGCCTCGGCGATCGTCTTGTGCATCTTCCAGTTGGCGGCGATATACGGGGTGCGCTCATGCATCGCTCAGCGCCTCCACCCCGGGCAGCTTCTTTCCCTCCAGCAGCTCCAACGACGCCCCTCCTCCGGTCGACACCCAGTTCACTCTGTCGGCAAGCTCGAATTTGTGCAGAGCGGCGACCGAGTCGCCGCCGCCGACCACGGTCGTGCCCGGCGCGGCGGCGACGGCCTCGGCGACCGCGCGGGTTCCGGCGGCAAACGGCTCCAGCTCGAAGGCGCCCATCGGCCCGTTCCAGAGCACCGTGCCGGCCGTGGCGATCCGTTCGGCATAGGCGGAGGCCGTGCGCGGACCGACGTCGAGCCCCATCCAGCCGTCTGGCACCTCGACCTCGTCGCTCTCGCGCCGCTCGGTGGCCGCGTCGAAGCTCTCGCCGAGGACCAGGTCGACGGGCAGCAGCAGCTCGCAAGCCGAGGCCTCCGCTTGGCGCAGCGCTTCCTCGGCGAGCTTCACGCCCTCCTCCTCGACCAGCGAGCTCCCGGTCGAGATGCCCTGGGCACGAAAGAAGCTGAAGCACATCGCGCCGCCGATCAGGATGCTGTCGGCGACATCGAGAAAGCGGTCGATGACGCCGACCTTGTCGCTCACCTTGGCGCCGCCGAGGACGACGACCAGCGGCCGGGACGGCGAGTCCACCACCGCGGTCAGCTCGGTGACCTCCTTCTCCAGCAGCAGCCCGGCATAGCCCGGCAGGAGATGAGCGACCCCCTCGGTGCTGGCGTGCGCCCGATGCGCGGCCCCGAAGGCATCGTTGACGTAGAGGTCGGCCAGGCCGGCGAGGGACTCGGCGAGCGCGGGGTCGTTCTCGGTCTCGCCGGGCTCGTAGCGGGCGTTCTCGAGCAGCAGCACCTCACCGGGACCGAGCCCGGCGGCCAGTGCCTCGACGTCCTCGCCGACCACGGCCGGCGCCTGCTTCACCTCGGCGCCGAGCAGCTCGGCCAAGCGCTCCCCGACGGGCTTCATCGAGAGTGCCGGGTCCGCCTCGCCCTTCGGCCGCCCGAGGTGGGAGACGAGGACCAGGGCGGCGCCGCGCTCGCGCAGCGCTTCGATCGTCGGCAGCGCCGCGCGGATCCGGGTGTCGTCGGCAACGCGCCCGCCTTCGAGCGGCACGTTGAAGTCGACCCGGACCAGCGCTCGCCGCCCGCCGACCTCGGCGTCGCGGACGCTCGCCTTGGCGAAGCTCACGGCGTCCTCGTCGACGCGCTCAGAGGACCTTCCCGGCAAGCTCGACGCAGCGGTTGGAGTAGCCCCACTCGTTGTCGTACCAGGAGACCACCTTGATCATCTTGCCATCGCCGATCGCCATCGTCTGGCCGGCGTCGAAGATCGAGGAGTGCGGGTCGCCGACGATGTCGGTCGAGACGATCTCGTCCTCGGTGTAGCTGAGGATCCCCTTCAGCGGGCCGGCTGCCGCCTCCGCGATCGCGGCGTTGACGGCCTCGGGGTCGGTCGGCGTCGACGGCGTGAAGACCAGGTCGACGACCGAGCCGGTCGCCACCGGTGCGCGCACCGCGAGACCGTTCAGCCTGCCGTTCAGCTCCGGCAGCACGAGGCCGACGGCCTTGGCGGCGCCGGTCGTCGTCGGGATCAGGTTGAGCGCCGCGGCGCGCGCCCGGCGCAGGTCCTTGTGCGGCATGTCCTGCAGGCGCTGATCGGCCGTGTAGGCGTGGATCGTCGTCATCAGGCCATGCTCGATGCCGAACTTGTCGTGCAGCACCTTCGCCACCGGGGCCAGGCAGTTGGTCGTGCAGGAGGCGTTGGAGACGATGTCGTGGCTGGCCGGGTCGTAATCGCTCTCGAAGTTGACCCCGAGGGCGACGGTGATGTCCGGCTCCTTGGCGGGGGCCGAGATGATCACCTTCTTGGCGCCGGCCTCGAGGTGCTTGGCGGCGTCGGCGCGAGCGGTGAACAGGCCGGTCGACTCGATCACCACGTCGGCTCCCAGCTCGACCCAGGGCAGCGCCGCGGGGTCGCGCTCGGAGAGCACCTTGAGCTCCTTGCCGTCGACGGTTATCGACCCCTCCCCCGCCTCGACCTCGCCCGGGAAGCGGCCCAGGATCGAGTCGTACTTGAGCAGGTGGGCGAGCGTGCCGGTGTCGGTGATGTCGTTGACTGCGACAAAGTCGAGATCCGCGCCCGCCGCGTGGGCGGCGCGGAAGAGGTTGCGCCCGATGCGGCCGAAGCCGTTGATTCCGACCTTCACAGCCATGAAGTCATGTCCTCCTGAATCGATTCGTTGTCGTGTCCGAGGCTAGTCACTGCCGATCGTCACCTCGATTTCGTACCCGTCCGGATCCTGCAGGAATGCAGAGTAAGAGCCGGAGCCGTAGGAGCTGCGCTCGCCCGGCTCCCCGACGGCCTTGCCGCCCGCCCCGACGCCCTGTTCCCAGGCCGCCTTGACCGCGACGAGGCCCAATCCCGAGAAGCTGAGCAGGCCGAAGCCGGGCTTCGGGGGATGATGGGCGGAGACGAAGAAGACCGGCTTTGCGATGCCCCAGCCGATCGTCTCGTCCTGCTCGAAATGGCGCCGCCAGCCAAGCGGCGCGAGCAACGCGTCGTAGAAGGACGCGCTCCGCTCAAGGTCGGAGACCTCCAAAAGAACATGGTGGAGCATCGGGCTCGGGAGGCTATATGGGCGGGTGGTCAGCCGCTGCGCGGGGTCCAGCGGAAGTAGCGCACCGCAAGCAGGGCGCCGACGGCGCCCCAGACGGCGACGACCGCGAGGTTGTCCCAGGAGACGGCGGCGCCCCCGGCGGGCACGTAGGCGTCGAAGAACGCCTCGAAGAAGTGGCGGATCGGGAACGCGTCGGCGAAGTGGATGACGCCGCTGGGCAGCTGGTCGTCGGGGATGAAGACGCCGGAAAGGAAGTAGAGCGGCAGGAGCAGCGCGTTGACGATCGGCGCGGCGGCGTCCTGCGAAGGGATCGCCGCGGTCAGGGCGATGCCGAGGCAGCAGAACGCGGCTGCGCCGACGACGAGAGTGACGACGATCGCCGGCAACCGGTCCCAGGGGATCGCGACGCCGTAGGCGAGGCGCCCCAGCGCGGCGAGCAGGACCAGCATCATCAGGGCGACGACGATCGAGTTGCCGATGCGCCCACCGATGAACACCCAGGGCGGCATCGGCGTTCCACGGCCGCGCTTCAGGCGCCCGTCCTCGCGGGCGATCACCAGCGACATCGCCAGCGACTGCATCGTCGCCGAGATCACCGAGAGGGTGATGATCGCCGGGACGTAGTAGGTGGTCGTCTTGATCCCGCCGCGCACGTCGACGGTCTGGTCGCCGAAGACGGTGGCGAAGATCAGCAGCAGGATCACCGGGAAGCCGACCGTGAAGAAGACCGACGCGGGATTGCGCCAGAAGGCCTTCTGGTCGAAGCGGAACTGGTGCCAGACGAGGCTCATTGCTGTTCGGTCAACTCCAGGTAGACGTCCTCGAGAGAGGGCCTTGCCACCTCGAGACCCTCCAGGTCCCTGCCCTCGGCCAGCGCCTTGCCGGTCAGCTCGTTCAACGTCCGCACCGGCGTCTTCGTCTCCAGCTCGACCTCGCGCCCGTTCTCGCGATAGCTGATCCGCGCCGGGCGGCTCTCGCGGTCGCCGAGGTCCTCCGGGGTGCCGCGGGCGACGATCTCACCGGCGGCGATGATCGTCACCCGATCGGCGAGGCGCTGCGCCTCGTCCATGTAGTGGGTGGTGAGGAAGACGGTCTTGCCCAGCTCGCGCAACCCGGCGATCGTCTCCCAGGCCTGCCGCCGCGCCGAGGGGTCGAAGCCGGTCGTCGGCTCGTCGAGGAAGAGCAGCTCGGGGTCGCCGATCAGCGCCATGCCGACGTCGAGGCGGCGCTGCTGCCCGCCCGACAGTGAGCTGGCGCGGGCGTCCGCCTTGCCGGCCAGGCCGACCAGCTCGATCGTCTCGTCGATCGGACGCGGCGCCGCGTAGTAGCCGGCGTAGAGGGCCAAAGACTCTCGCACCGTCAAATAGGGGTCGAGGCGGCAGGTCTGCAGGACGATCCCGATCCGCTCGCGCCAGCGCCGCCCGGCCCGTTCGGGGTCCTCGCCGAGCACGCTGACCTCGCCACCGTTGCGCTTGCGGTAGCCCTCGAGGATCTCGACCGTGGACGTCTTGCCCGCTCCGTTGGGGCCGAGGAAGGCGAAGACCTCGCCGCGGCGCACCTCGAGGTCGATTCCGCGAACGGCCTCGATGTCGCCGTAGCTCTTGCGCAGGCCACGGATCGAGATGACCGTCTGTTGTTCGTCGGACAAAGCCGACGCAGTCTATGAAGCCGGCGCCGCCGTCAGGTCTCGAGGTCGCGGTGCTTGACCCGCACGACGACTCCCTCGCGGCCCTCGAGGGCACGGCGGATGCGATCGGCGACGGTCACCGAGCGGTGCTTGCCGCCGGTGCACCCGATCGCGATCGTCAGGTGGCTCTTGCCCTCGGCGACGTAGGCCGGGACGAGGAACTCGAGCAGCGGCAGCAGCCGGCCGTAGAACTCGCCCGCCTGGGTGCCGGACTCGACGTAGGCGCGCACCTCCTCGTCAAGCCCGGTCTGCGGGCGCAGCTCATCGACGTAGTGGGGATTGGGCAGGAAGCGGACGTCGAGGGTCAGGTCGGCGTCGCGCGGCGGGCCGTTCTTGAAGCCGAAGGTCAGCAGGGTCAGGGCGAGCTTGGCCGTGTCGTGGCTGTCGAGCATCTCCTCGGCGATCCGCCGCCGCAGCTCCCCTCCGGTCGAGCCGCTGGTGTCCATGACCACGTCGGCACGGGCCCGCAGCGGCGCCAGCAGCTCGCGCTCGGCGCGGATGCCCTCGACGATCCTGCCCTCGGGCGCGAGCGGGTGGCGGCGGCGGGTCTCCTTGTAGCGGTCGAGCAGGGTCTCCTCGTCGGCCTCGAGGAAGAGCAGCTGCGGCTTGAGGCCGTCGGCAGCGAGCTCGTCGAGCACCTGGATCAGATCGTCGAAGTAGTCGCCGCCGCGCACGTCGGAGACGACGGCCGCCCGCTCGACGCCGCTGCCCTCGTGGCGGAAGAGCTCGCCGAGGCTCTCGATCATCTTCGGCGGCAGGTTGTCGACGCAGAAGTAGCCGCCGTCCTCGAAGGCGGCGATCGCCTCCGACTTGCCCGCGCCGGAGTGCCCGGTGATGAGGACCAGGTCGACTCCCTCTTTCAAGCTAGCCACCCGTCCTGTGCAGTTGCTCGTGGATCTCCCGCGCCAGCTTGCCGGGCACGCCCGGGACCGACTCGAGCTCCTCGCGGCTGGCGGCGAGGAAGCGCTCCGGCGTGCCGAAGTGCTTGAGGAAGGCCCGCTTGCGGGCCGGCCCGACGCCCTTCAGGCCGTCGAGCACCGAGCCGGTCATCGCCCTGTCGCGGCGGCCGCGGTGATGGTCGATCGCGAACCGGTGCGCCTCGTCGCGGACGCGCTGCAGGAGCTTCAAGGCCTCCGACTCGGCCGCCAGGTCGATCGGCGCCGGGCGGCCGGGAACGAAGACCTCCTCCTCGCGCTTGGCCAGCGAGACGACCGTGACGCCGCGCTCGACGAAAGGCCCGAGCGCGCGCATGGCGGCGGCCAGCTGCCCCTTGCCGCCATCGACGACGAGCAGCGAGGGAAGGGTGGCGAAGCTCTCGTCGCGCTTTCCGTCGTGCGGGGAGAGATCGGCCTGCTCCAGATGGCGGCTGACGCGGCGTTCGAGCACCTCCTGCATGGAAGCGAAGTCGTCGGACCCCTTGCTGCGCTCGCCGCGCACGCGGAAGCGGCGGTAGTCGGACTTCTTCGTCGCGCCACCCTCGAAAACGACCATCGAGGCGACGGTGTGCTCGCCGCCGAGGTTGGAAATGTCGAATCCCTCGATGCGGATCGGCAGCTCCTCCATATCCAGCGCCGCGCGCAGGTCGGCGAGCGAGTCGACGCGGCGCTGGCGGCCGTGCTCGCGGCGCAGCCGGTCCTGGTCGAGGGCGAGGCGGGCGTTGCGCTCGGCCAGCTCACGCAGGCGCCGCTTGTCGCCCCGTTCGGCGACCCGCACCTCGACCGGCGAGCCGCGCCGCTCCCCGAGAGCGGCCGCGAGCAACTCGGCGCGCTCGCGCAGGTAGGGCCCGACGACGATCGTCCGCGGCATCGCCGGCGAGGCTGAGTAGTACTGGCCGATGAACTCCTCGGCGACCTCGGCCAGGTCGCGTTCGGCCTGGTTGTCGAGGTAGAAGCTCTGCCGCTCGGCAAGGATGCCGTCGCGGACCTGGAAGACCTGGGCGTTGGCGTCGGCGCCCTCGGTCGCGACCCCGATCAGGTCGGCGGTGCCGACCGAGCCGCCGGCGACGCGCTGGCGCTCGAACAGCGACTGGATCGCCTTGAGCCGGTCGCGATGCACGGCGGCGCGCTCGAATTCCCGCGCGGCGGCGGCCTCGTCCATCTTCTCCTGCTCGTCGGCCTCGACCCGCCGGTAGCGGCCGGAGAGGAAGTCGACGATCGCCTCGATGTTGCGCCGGTACTCGTCCTTGCTGACGTACCCGACGCAGGGCGCCCCGCAGCGCTTGATGTAGTAGTCGAGGCAGGGGCTGCCCGAGCGGCGCCCGGGCTCGACCCCCTCGCAGGTGCGGAACTGGAACAGCTTGCCGAGCAGGTCAAGCGTCTCGCGCACGCGCTTGGCGCTGGAGAACGGGCCGAAGTAGGCGCGGCCGGCGCGGTGCTTCTCGCGGGTGAAGTAGACGCGCGGGTAATCCTCGTCGAGGCTGACCGCGACGTAGGGGTAGGACTTATCGTCGCGCAGACGGATGTTGAAGTGCGGCCGGTGGCGCTTGATGAAGCTCTGCTCGGCGAGCAGCGCCTCCGCCTCGTTGGCGGTGACCAGGGTGTCGATGCGGTCGATGCGCGAGGTCAGACGGGCGTTGCCGCCGGTGAAGTGCGACGCGACGCGCTTGCGGATCGAGCGCGCCTTGCCGACATAGAGCAGCGCCCCGTCGTCGCCGTAAAAGAGGTAGACGCCGGGGGCGTCGGGGAGTTCACGGATCCGTTCGTCCACGCGATAAAGGGTAGGCTGCGGGCCGAATGAACCCGCCCGAGCTGAACACACTGAGGATCGAGGTCGACGGCGAGATCGGCACGCTCATCCTCGACCGCGCCGAGAGCTTCAACGCGATGAGCCCGGAGATGATCCTCGATCTGGGCACTGCCTTCGCCTGGCTTGCCGACCAGGCGCCGCTGCGGGCGCTGATCGTAACCGGTGCGGGCAAGGCCTTCTGCTCGGGCGGCGACATCAACGGCTTCAAAGCGGGCGTCGAAGACGACTCGATCGACCTGCCGGCGCAGGTGCGCCGCGGCGCCGAGGCGCTGCACACGGCGATCGTCGACCTGCGCAGAATCCCCTACCCGGTGATCGCCGCGATCAACGGCCCGGCCGCCGGGGCCGGGTTCTCGCTGGCGCTCGCCTGCGACATCCGCATCGCCTCCGAGCAGGTCTTCCTTGCCTGCGCCTACGGGCGGATCGGCGCCTCGCCCGACGGCGGCATGACCTACTTCCTGCCGCGCGTGGTCGGGCCCAGCCGGGCACTCGAAATCCTGCTCGAAGACCCGAACATGAGCCCCGCCGAAGCGCTCGAGGAGGGGCTGGTCTCCGAAGTCGTCGCCCCCGACGAGCTGATCGGCGCCGCCCGCGCCAAGGCCGAGAAGCTGGCAACGATGGCACCCCACTACGTGAAGATGTCGAAACGGCTCTGCGGTGTCAGCATCGAGAACGGGATCACCGAGCACCTGCAGCTGGAGCGGCACGGGATCGCCGACAGCATGGCGACCGAGGACCTGCGTGAAGGCGCGATCGCCTTCTTCAGCGGCGAAAAGCCTGAATTCAAGGGGCGCTGAACCCACCGGGCGCTTTTGCCCGTATCAAGTTGGGAAACGTCTAGAGTCTGCCTTGACTTCCCGAAGAAAGGACCCAGCCCGATGAAGAAGCTCGCCTCCCTGTTCGTGCTCGCATTCGCCTCGCTCGCGCTCGTCGCCTGTGGCGGCGGCAGCAGCTCGACCTCGACGACCGAAGGAGGCGAAGCCGCGGCCGGCGGTGCAGCCGAAACGACCGAGAAGGCGGGCGGCCAAAGCGGTGCGAGCGGTGGCTCCACCGTCGATTTCGAAGCCGACCCGGGCGGCGAACTCGCCTACACGACCACCGAAGCCTCAGCCAAGGCCGGCAAGGTGACGATCGACTTCAACAACCCACAGGGCCTGACGCACGACGTCGCGATCGAAAACGCGAGCGGCGAAATGGTCGCCAAGACCGACCTGATCGCCGGCGAAGAAACCTCGACCACGACCAAGCTCAAGCCGGGCACCTACACCTTCTACTGCACCGTCCCGGGTCACCGGGAAGCGGGCATGGAAGGCACGCTCACCGTCGAATGAGGACGCGCTCCCCGCGTCCTTGATCTGCTCGATCAGGCGCCGTCTGGTTCAGGCGCCATTACTCGCGTAACAGAGTCGCCGACGAAGCACGGCTTCTCGTTGCCCCCAACCTCGAGGGTGAAGCGGGTGACCACCTCGTACCAGCCGCCGCCCTTCTCGTCGATCGAGACGACCTCGGCCTTGGCGCGGACCTTGGAATCGACCGGGACCGGAGCCGGGAAGCGGATCTTGTTCCAGCCGTAGTTGACGCCGAGGGCGAAGCCGGTGGAGGAGATCAGCTCTTTGCGGAAGCCGTCGACCAGGGACAGCGTCAGGTTCCCGTGGGCGATCGTCGTGCCGAACGGGCTCTCGTTCTTCGCCTTCTCGACGTCGACGTGAATCCACTGGTCGTCGCCCGAGAGATCGGCGAAGGTGTCGATGTCCTCCTGGGTGACGGTGCGCCACCCGCTCGGGCCGACCTCCTGCCCGAGCAGCGACTGCATTCCCTCGACTCCCTGTACCTCGACGGTCGCCATCGGGCGGGAAGTCTACGCGCTGGTCGGCGTGCGCTATTTGCGCTCGCGCCATTCGGTCGGATCGGAGACGCTCAAGCCGGCCACCCGGTCGAAGTGAGAGACGTTCCGGGTGACCAGGGCGGCGCCGCTCTCAAGGCAGATCCCAGCCTGCATCGCGTCGCGGATGTCGATCGTCTCGCCGCTGCGGCGCAGCTCGGCGAGCAGGGCACCGCCACGCAGCCCGGCCTTGCGGGTGAGCGTCAACAGGGGCACGGCAAGAACGGTATGCACCGGCCGCGGATGCTCGCGGTAAGCACGGCCAAGCGCCAGCTCAAACGCGGAAACAGCCGTCACCCGATAGCCACTGCCCTGGACGAGGCTCCGAACCAGGTCGCGGCCCGGACCGGCGCCGCGCAGGTAGTCGATCAGGACGTCTGAATCGAGGACCGGGCCGTTGGCCACGTCGCCCATGCCTCCTCGCGCGCTCGCTCCCACTCCACAGCATCGTCCTCGCTCCAAGCCCCCTCGGCCTCGGCGAGCGCCGCGACGAGATCGGCTTCGCCACTCGGATCGAGGTGGCGCTCCAGCGCCTCCTCGACAATCGCCGAGAAGCCGCGCATCCCCCGTTCCGCCGCCCTCGCCCTGAGTCGGGCGTAGGTGCGTTCGCTGAGCTCGATCGTCGTCCGCATCTCTAAATGCATTCTAGCATTTGAATGCATATCGACCCTTCATGCGACCAGCCTCACTTCGAAGGGCGGCGCGACAAGCACACTCGCGCCGCCGAGCAGGGCGAGGATCCGGGTCACGTAGGCAGCCGTCTCCGGAATCGACGGCACGCAGTGGCAGGCTTCGACCGGGGCCGGGCCGGCGTTATAGGCGGCGAGGGCGAGCTGGGGCGAGCCCAGCCGGCGGATCAGGTCCGACATCAGGTGGGCCTGGGCGTCCATCGCTTCGACCGGGTCGAACGGGTTCTCGAGGCCGTAGGAGGCGGCCGTCGAGGGGATGAACTGGGCGATGCCCTGAGCGCCCGCCGGGGAAACCGCGAAGGGGTTGAAGTTCGACTCGGCCATCAACTGGGCGGCGAGCAGGGCCGCGGAGACGTTCCAATGGGCGGCGGAGCGCAGCAGCGGGACGCGGAAACGCGATGGGACGAAGGACGGTAGGCCGGCCTCGCCCGCGAGGGCGCCATCTCCCCCACCCGCCGCGGCCCCGATCGCGTTGCCCGCGTCCGAGCACGGCGACGGTCCGGCCGTGAAGCCGTAGTGCCAGGCCTCCCACGAATAGCGTTGGACGAAGCCGAAACGGGACCCGTTTGCGGCGAGCCAACCGTAGGCCGATTCCGGGCCGAGGTCGAGCTCGGTGGCGCAGCGATGCAGCGAGTGGCCGGGCGGCGCGACCCACTGCGGATCGGGGTGGGCGGCGAAGAGCGCAGCCTGTTCGGCGTCGGAGCGGAAGCCCGAGTCGACGACGAGCGCGAGCCCGGCCCCGCGGGCGGCCGCGGCCATGCGGTCGAACGCCGACGCGACGTCGGGCCGCATTCCCTCGCCGTTGCGGTAGGCGAGCGGGCCGCTGTACCCACCGCCGCTCGCCAGCGCGGGCATCGCGCCGCCGCCGGCCGCTGCCGGAGCGGCCGCTTCGGCGACCGCGGAAGCCTCCACACGGTGTGCCTCCACCTCACCGACGACCACCGCCTTGGCTCGCAGCGGCGCGAAAGAGAGCGCGTCGGGAAACGACAGCCGCAGCCGCGCCGGCATGACCTCGTTGGCCCGCGCCACGTCGCGCGCCGCGACCCGTGCGCGCAGGAGATATACGAGCTTCTCCATGTGCGCCGGGTTCGGCAGCCCGTTCGGCAGCGCGGGCGGTGCGAGCAGGCGCGGCAGGTCGTCGCGCATCGAGCGCGCCGCCGAGATCGCCGCCAGATCGGCGGCCCGCTGCGCTCTGCCCTTGCCGGTCACCGCCCCGGCGATCGCGACCAGCGCCAATGCCGCGACGAGCAGCGCGAAGGCGCCCCCGAGTGCCAGCAGCAGGGCCTGGCCATCCTCCCTGCGAGCGTCGCTCAGCACGGCTGCGAGAGCGGTCCGCTCGGGGTCTCGGGGAGGAGGCGACGAGCCACTCGCGCTGGAATCGCGGAGGCTCCCGGGGGCAGCATCCCGAGCAACGCCGCGCGTGACGCCAACCATCCCGGCGCTTGCTTGAGGACCGCGAGGCGGAGCCCTTGCGCCATCAGGTCGCCGGCGGCGAGCGCCGCGAGGGCGCGATCCTCGCCGAGATCCGCCCTGAGCAGCGCGCCGGTCGCTCGGATGCGGGGCTCGGCCAGGGCCGGGCGCAGCAGGTCGGGTGACAGGTGGACGAGTGCAGCCGACTCGCGCGCGAGCGGCAGCGCCGCGGCAAGCCGGTCGCCCCACTCCGCATCCGACTGAATCCACAGCCGGCAGATGCAGCCCCGCGAAGCGACAAACGCATCCGGCAGGTGCGCGGAGAGCCGCTCCTCGAGCGCCCGGGCCGCGGCGGTGGCGACGGGAGTGGCGCGCGGCGGGTGGCGATCGCCGACATCGATCAGCAGCGCAGCACGGTCCGGGTCGGAAGCGGCGCAGGCAAGCGCCGCGGCGGCGGCCGGCGCTCCCGCGGCGGCGCCAACCCGGGTCACGAGCACGACCGGGTCCACGTTCCCTCTTTCACTTCGGCCTCGCGGCGGCCGAGGAGGCGACCGCCAGCAGCTCCGCGAGCGCCGGCAGCGGCGACGGCGGGCGGAGGCGGACGGTAACCCGGCCGCCGCGGATCGAGACGTCGACGTCGTCCGCGGCCCAACCGGGCAGCGCACCGCGCGCCGCCGCCCGCGCCGGACGCCCGGACGCAAGGGCGAGCGCGCCGGCCTCGGCGGCGCCATCGGCGAGGGTCAGCGCATACCCGGTCGCCAGCAGCTGCAGGGCGACCAGTCCGGCGAGCGCAAGCACGGGCAGCGCCGCCGCCAGCTCTACGGTGCTCTGCCCGGCCTCGCTATCCATCGCCGCCGCCCAGCCCGGCCCTCGCGCCGAGCGTCAACCGCGGCATCGCGGGGAGGATCGCCGGAACCACGACCCGCACCGAGACCGGGTCGCCGGCATCGGCCTCGGCGTCGGTGCGCAGCGCGGGCGGCAGCGCCCGCCGAGCGGCGGTGCTCGCATCGCCGCCGACCAGCGCCGCGCGTGCCCCGGCCCGCGCGGCGACGCCCGCCGACCAGAGCGAGTACCCGGCGAGGCCCAATTGCGCGGCCGCCAGGACCGCCAGCACTAGAAACGGGATCGCGGCGACGGTCTCGACCGAGGCGGTCCCGTCCTCCCTGCGTGCGCTGTCGACGATCCGAGGCGGCACAGCGCGAACGTCCCAGGCCGGAACGCGCGCGTGGCGCGCTCAATGCAAAAACTCTGTGACGACTCCGGGTCGAGTCAGTACGTGTTGGCCTCGGTCCAGACCTTCCAGATCGCCGCCACGGAGGCGCCGAGCAGGACGATCCAGAGGAGCGTCCCGCCACCGCTGGAGAACAGCTGGTCGCTGCCGGCAATCAGCAGGGCGATCAGGCCTAGCGCGCCGTAGAGAAGCGCTCGCCGCCCGTCGCTCAGGGTCGCCAGCGTCAGCTGTTTCTGGCGGCTGAGGACGAAGAGCGTCCAGGCGATCGCGGCGAGGAAGCCCATCGTGATCGCCGTCAGGATGGTGTCCGCCGCGTTGCCACCGGCAGGCACGAAGGCGACCACAACGGCCAGAGCCATCACGATCGCGACGTTCCGCAAGACCTGCATGGGCAAATTGTACGTCCCTCGGGAGCAGACTACGCGGGCGGAATGTTCTTACTTGCTGGTCATCACGACGATGCCGAAGACGACCGCGGCCAGGGTCGTCGCCAGAGCCAACACGGCCAGCGCAGCCGCTGCGCCGGCCGCCAGCGGGCGCCCGTCGCGGCTGAGGTCCGCATAGCGGGCGGCGCCCCGGATCGCCAGCGAGAAGACCGCGGTGATGCCGACCCCGGCGACGAAGGAGGCGATCACCGTCTCGAGCAGCTCCTTGGTCTGGACGATCGTCGCCATCGAGTCGCTAGCCGGCTGGAACGGGGGCGCCCTGCTGGGCGCGCCGGGCGAAGATCGCGGCGATCAGGCCGACCGACATCAGGGTGACGAGCACCGGCCCGACCGCGCCGCTGCCGAAGATGTGGGTGATGCCGTAGGCGAGAGCGCCAATCGCCGCCGCCGCCGGCAGGGTGAGCAGCCAGGCGACGACGATGTTGCCCGCCACTCCCCAGCGCACCGCCGAGAGGCGCTTGCCGGCGCCCGCCCCCATCACGCCGCCGTTGATCACGTGGGTGGTCGAGAGCGGGAAGCCGAAGTGCGTCGAGGCGAGGATCACCGCTGCCCCCGCCCCCTGCGCCGAGAACCCCTGCGCGGCGTCCATCTTGATGATGCGGCTGCCCGTGGTGCGAATGATCCGCCAGCCGCCGATGTAGGTGCCGAGCGCGATCGCGGTTGCCGCCGAGGCGATCACCCACAGCGGCGGGTCGGAGCTGGCCGCCAGGGTGCCGTTGGCGATCAGCGCCAGCGTGATCACGCCCATCGTCTTCTGGGCGTCGTTGGTGCCGTGGGCGAGCGCCAGCAGCCCGCCGGAGATGACCTGGCCGTAGCGGAACCCGCGTGTGACCGGCCCGGGCCGCTGCCTGCCCGCGATCCGGTAGGCGAGCCCGATGCCGAGCCCGGCGACGAGGAAGGCGACGATCGGCGCGACGACCGCCGGGATGAGCACCTTGCCGACGAGGCCTTCGGCGAGCACGGCGTCGAGGCCGGCCGCCGCGACGGCGGAGCCGACCACGCCGCCGATCAGCGCGTGCGAGGAGCTCGACGGCAGGCCGAACCACCAGGTGACCAGGTTCCAGGCGATCGCTCCGATCAGCCCGGCAAAGACGATCGTCGGGGTGATCACCGCCGCGTTGACAACGTCGTTGGCGACCGTCGCGGCGACCGAGATCGAGATGAAGGCGCCGACGAAGTTGAGCAGCGAGGCAAGGCCGATCGCGACCTGCGGCCGCGCCGCCCCGGTCGAGATCGAGGTGGCGACCACGTTCGCGGTGTCGTGGAACCCGTTGGTGAAATCGAACGCGAGCGCCGTCCCCACCACGATCACCATGATCACGTCCGAGCTCACGAAATGACCTTCACGAGTTCTTGATCACGATGCCCTCGAGTATCTGCGCCGCGGTCTCGGTCGAGTCGATCGCGTTCTCGAGCACCGCGAACATGTCCTTCCAGCGGATAACGACCATCGGGTCGATCCCGTTGGAGAACAGCGAGGCGACGGCGTCGCGGGAGATCCGGTCGCCCTCGTTCTCCAGTCGGTGGATCTCGATCCAGTAGCGGTCCAACCCCTTCAGCTCGCGCAGGTGCTCGAGCCCCTCGGAGAGCTGCTCGCAGGCCGCGACCAGCACCTTGGTAAGCGCCTGGGCCTGCGCCATCGGGGCTTCGATCTGGTAGAGCCCGAGCAGGTCGGCGGCTTCCTCGGTGTAGTCGACGATGTCGTCCATCTGCGTCGCCACGCCGTAGATGTCCTCGCGGTCGATCGGGGTGACGAAGGTCGTGTTGAGGCGTTTGACGATGTCGTGGGTGATCCGGTCACCCTCCTGCTCGGCCTTGAGGATCTCGCGCGAGAGGTCGCCGGCCTCCGGCCATGTGGCCATCATTTCGTCGAGCAGGCGGGCGGCGTGAACGGTGTTCTGCCCGGCCTCGATGAAGAGGTCGAAGAAGGCGCTGTCACGCGGCAGGAGCGAGAGGCGGACCACGCGCGCCATCCTAGTGATCGTCCCGGTCTCGGACCGGCTCAGCCGGGCGTCGCCGCAAGGTGCTCCGCGGCACGGACCCGGTGCTGCTCGCGCAGCTCGGCCTGCACGCTGCGGCGCTCCTGCGCCGGGACGCTTCGCCGCGTCCAGACCCCGTCCTCGCCAAGCTCCCAGGCGTTGGCGTCGTCGGCGAAGCAGCGCTCCAACACGTCAAGCAGTTCGTCCCGCAGGCCCGCGTCTTCGATCGGGGCGACCAGCTCGACCCGGCTGTCGAGGTTGCGCGGCATAAGGTCGGCCGAGCCGGTCAGCACGCGGGTCTCTTCGCCACGGCGGAAGGCGTAGATGCGCGAGTGCTCGAGGAAGCGGCTGACGATCGAGACGACGCGGATGTTCTCCGAGACCCCGGGAACGCCGGGCCGCAGGCAGCAGACGCCGCGCACGTTGAGGTCGACCGGCACGCCGGCGTTCGAAGCCTCGTAGAGCGCCTGGATGCAGCCGGCGTCGACCAGGGCGTTCATCTTCAGCGCGATTCGCGCCTCTTCACCTGCCTCGTGGGCGGCTACCGTCGCCTCGATCTCGTCGACGATTCGGGCGCGCATCGTGGTCGGCGAGACCAGCACCTTGCGGTACTCGGCGGGCCGCCCGTAGCCGGTAAGGAAGTTGAACATCTCGGCGACGTCGGCGCCGATCTCGGGGTCGGCCGTGAAGAGCCCGAGGTCGGTATAGAGGCGGGCCGTGGTCGGGTTGTAGTTGCCGGTTCCGATGTGGACGTACTCGCGCACCCGGTCGCCCTCGCGACGGGCGACGAGAACCGCCTTGACGTGGGTCTTCAGGCCCGGGATGCCGTAGACGACGTGCACACCGGCCTCCTCCAGCGACTTCGCCCAGTGGATGTTCGCCTCCTCGTCGAAGCGGGCTTTCAGCTCGACCATGCAGACCGCCTGCTTGCCGCGTTCGGAAGCGCGGATCAGCGCCGGGACCAGCGGCGAGTCGTCGCTCGTCCGGTAGACCGTCTGCTTGATCGCGAGCACGTCGGGGTCGGCTACCGCCTGCTCGACGAAGCGCTCGACCGAGCTGGTGAAGGAGTCATAGGGGTGGTGGACGAGGATGTCGCCCTGGCGGATGGCGGCGAAGATGTCGACCGGCTGGTCGTCCTCCCCCTGCAGGCGCGGCTGGGTGACCGGCGCCCAGGGCTCGTAGCGCAGCTCGGGATGAGCGCCGGCGGCATCGACGACGTCGCCCAGGTCGGCGAGGTCGATCAGGCCGTCGACGTCGTAGACCTCGCGGTCTTCGAGCCGCAGCGCATCGACCAGCTGGCTGCGCAGCTTCGGGTTCATCCCCGCCGCGACCTCGAGCCGCACCACCTCGCCGAAACGGCGGCGGCGCAGCTCGTCCTGGACCGCCTGCAACAGGTCGTCGGCCTCGTCGGAGATGTTGAAGTCGGCGTCGCGGGTGACGCGGAAGTAGCCGTGGTCGATCACCTCGGCGCCGGGGAAGAGCGCATCCAGATTGGCGGCGATCGCCTCCTCCAGGGGGACGAAGACCTCGTTGCGCTCGCCGACCCGCAGGAAGCGGCCGAGCAGCTCCTTCGGCACCTTGACGCGGGCGATGATCTCGGTGCCGCTGTCGGGGTCGCGCAGCAGCACGCCGAGGCTGAGCGAGAGGTTGGAGATGTATGGGAAGGGCCGGCCGAGGCCGACGACCAGCGGGGTCAGCGCCGGGAAGACCTGCTCGTGGAAGCGGGCGTCTATTTCGCGCCGTTGCTCGTCGCTGGCGGTCTCCAGGGAGACGATGCGGACACCCTGCTCGTCCAGCGCCGGGCGCAGGACGCCGGTGAAGCAGCCATGCAGACGGGCATCGAGCTCCAGCACCCGCGACTGGATCGCGTCGATCTGCTCGCTCGGGGCGCGGTCGTCGGGGCCGCGGGCGTCGATCCCGGCATCGAGCTGGTCGAATAGCCCGGCGACGCGAACCATGAAGAACTCGTCCAGGTTGGAGGCGTAGATCGCGCAGAAGCGGACCCGCTCCAGCAGTGGCACCTCCTCGTCCTCGGCCAGCTCGAGCACCCGCTGGTTGAAGTCGAGCCAGGAGAGCTCGCGGTTGAAGTAAAGGGCGGGATCGTCGATCGGCCAATCGTACTGCGGCACCACAGCCCCTCCCCCGCGGCTCAAGCTGCCTGGGAGGCAGCTTGCCGACCTCGACGTCGAAGCCCGGCACCCCGCGCTCGCGGATCTGCTCGATCGTGTGGGTGACGCCGTGCATCGACTCGATCCCGTCGGCGATCAGGGCGACCCGCGGCCGCTCGCCGCCGCGACCGGCCAGCTTCGCCTTCTCGGCTCCGAGGAAAACGGTCGGCGGCGCGTAGGGGATCGCCGGCATCAGGGCCTCGAAGAGGCCGCCGGCCGCGGCCCGCGCGTCACCGTCGGCGATCGCCTCGGCTCCGGCCGCGACGGCGGATCGCAGCCGGCGGTCGTGCACCCGGCGGGCGCGGCGGTAGAGGCCGGCGTGGGAGAACCCGTCGGACTGGAGGTGGTCGAGCAGCTCGCGGCCGCGCAGCTCGACCCCGATCGAGTCGAGCCATCCGTCGAGCAGGGCGCGGGCGTCCCCGGGGCCGATGTCGGCGGCGATCGCGCCCTCGCGCGCGGCGCCCTGGCCGACCACCCGCTGGGCGATCTTCAGCACCGCACCCGGGTCGGGCTCGACAGAGGTGCCCCGAGTCGGTGTTAGATGTGGGTAGCCGACTCCCGGCGCGTCCCCGATGACGAGGGCGCGGGTGGCGAGGGCCATCGCCGCGTGGGCCCACTTGGCCGCGCTGCCCTGCTCGCCCGCGGCGGCGGCCTCGCCGGCCCGGAGGCGGTCGAGAAACTCTTCCGGCGTGGATGCGGACGACACCTCGGTGCAGGTGCGGCCGATGTCCACACCGGCATGGTCGTCGGAGCCGCCTATCCCCGTGCTGCCGTGGGTCTCGACGTAGACGAGGGCCGGCATGTTGAGCTCCGCCGCGCGCGACCCGTTGCGCACCTCCCAGATCGGGAAGAGCTCGGCGAGGCGGCGGCGGTGGCGCGAGGTGAGCGGCGCCGCGACGTTGTAGAAGGGGTGCGCCAGGGCGCAGGCCAGCCCTCGCTCGTGAAGGTATGCGGCGCAGGCCTCGATGTCACCGGCGTTTGCCTGCAGCCACTCGTGGTCCCCGGGATCGATCTCTCCCTATTCGATCTCTAAGTCACCCCCAGATTCGCGGTCTTGCAGGGAAAACGTGTGACCATCCGGTGAAACCCGCCGTTCGAGCGCGGCCCACGTCCGGGCCTCCTCGCGCCAGAGGTCGACGAAACGGCGGAATAGCAGCTCGCGTCGGGTTCGCTGAAGGCCCCGCAGCGACTCGATCCCCCAGGCCCGGGGAAGCATCTCGTCACAGTCGTGGATCCCGCCGAGCACGCTCTGCAGGCGCTTGGCCGCGCCACGGGCGGCCGTCGCCTCAGCCCCGAAGCAGGGAGCGACGATCTCAAGCACGTAGCGCAACCGCTTGGCGGCGATCCGCAGGTCGTGCTGCGCCTCGGAGGCCGCTGGCTCCAAGGCCGCCGGGGCCAGTGCCTGCAGCTCGTCCAGGCGAGTGCGCACGATCCGCTCCGCGTTGGGCCGCAGCGCCTCCGCCGGATCCAGGCCGGACACCTTGCGAGGCTTCACCGCCGCGCACCCTCCACCAGCTTGCGCAGCCGTCTGCGCAGCTTCTTCAGCCGCTTCGGGGCCAGGTAGGGCGCCAGCCGCTCGTTGGCCCGCAGCTGCTCGACGCGCAGGCGCCCGACCAGTGCCTCGACCGCCGCCCGGTCGCCCTCGGGTGCGTTCGCCGCAAACTCCCGCAGCGACTCGACCGCGACGTCGCGGTCGCGACGCTCGCCGAGCGCGTCGGCCAGCCGCTTGACCCGCTTCAGCGCCTTGCGATGGCGCTTCGCCGAGAAGCAGGGCGCGAACACCTCGAGCGCGGCGCGCAGGCGACGGGTCGCCACCCGCATGTCGTGCAGGCGCTCGGTATCCGCGATCTCGAGCACCCCCTCGGAATGGGCGAAGACCTCGTCCACCCTGAGCTCGATCACGCGCGCGGCGGCGTCCGCGAACGGCTCCCCGCAGTCGAAACCCGGCACGTCGCGTGCTACCGCCACGTGCTCAGGCTAGATCAGGCAGCGAGCCTGGCGGGCGAGGAACCGTTGGAATTGCCGTTGAGGAGATCGAGGACGACACCCTCGCGCAGCCCCCCCTTGCCGATCTGCAGGGGCTGGCCGAGCAGCTCCGAGAGCTTCTCGAGCAGCAGCACGCCGGTGGCGAGGATCCGCACCCGCCGGGGATCGAGCTCGAAGCGCTTGGCGACGTCGGCCGCCGGGTCGCCGCAGAGCACGCGGATCCCGCGCTCCAACGTCTCGTACTCGAGCACTGCGCCGACCAGGCGGCGCAGCGAGGTCGCACTTCCCCCTACCGCGACGACCTGTGCGGGCTGCTCGATCTCGACCCCGGCGAAGATGTCGTCGATGCGGTCGCGCACCTTGCGGATCTCCGCCGCCGAGGGCGGGTCCGAGGCGAGCAGCTCGTCGGCGAGGACGCCTGAGCCGACCCGCCACGAGCGCACCTCCTGCACACCGCCGGACACGGTGCCGACGATGATCTCGGTCGAGCCGCCGCCGACGTCGACGACGCCGATCCGGCCCTCGACCGGGTGCCCGAGCGTCTTCGTCGCGCCGATGAAGGAGAGGCGCCCCTCCTCCTGCTCGGTGAGGACCTCGACCGGCACCCCGGCCTGCTCGCCGATCCGCCCGGCGACCGCCGCGCCGTTGCTCGCTTCGCGCACGGCCGCGGTCGCCACCGCGCGAATCGTCTCCGCGCCGAGCTCGCGCGCCAGCCGGACCTGGGTGGCGACCACCTCCGCCACCTCGGCCGCCTTCTCCGCCGGGATCTCGCCGGAGTCCGCGACCGCCTTGTTGATCCGTGTGTAGGCGCGCTGCTCCATCACCTTCTTCAACTGCCCGTCGATGGGTTCCGCGACGAGCAGCCGCGTGGTGTTGGAGCCGATATCTATCGCTGCGCAAAGCATCCGGACTCCCAACATGTTCCCAGGCTGATCGGATTCCAAGCGCCTCTCGCGTCGGGGCGCGCGCCTACTCGTTGGGGTGCGAGGCGTCCTCGAACTCGCGAAACAGGCCGGTGACAACGAAGGCGACCTGCTCGCCGACGTCGACGGCGTTGTCGCCGACCCGCTCGATCGCCCGCGCCGCCAGCAACATCGTCATCGCCCACTCGCGGCGATCGGGGTCGTCGCCGATCGCCAGGGCAAGGCCGAAGCACTCGCGGTTGAGGTCGTCAACGACGTCGTCCTGGCGGACCAGGTCGCGCGCCATCTCGACGCTGCGCTCCTCGAAGGCCCGCTTCGACTGGCTGATCAAGGCACGGGCCTGGCGGCCCATCGCCAGGATCAGCTTCACCATCTCCTCGTCCGACGGGGGCTCGTTGCCCGTCAACGGGATCATCTTGCAGATGTTCACGCACTGGTCGCCCATCCGCTCGACGTTCTTGAGCACGTGCAGGAGGGCCGAGATCAACCGTAGGTCGGTGGCGACCGGCGACTGCGTGGCGAGCAGCGTGATCAAGCTCTGGTGAACCTCCAGGTAGCGGCCGTCGATCCGATCGTCGTCGGCGATGACGAGCTGCGCCAGCTCGACGTCCTGGTGCTCGATCGCCTCCAGGGTGCGACCCAGCGCGGCGCTGGCGAGGTCCAGGCCGTCGAGCCCACTGGCCTCGAGGCGCTCCAGTTCCTCCTGGTATTCGGCCCGCGCGAAGTCGGGCATCAGCCGAACCGCCCGCTGACGTAGTCCTCCGTCGCCTGCTCGGTCGGGCTGGTGAAGATCGTCTCGGTCGCGCCGATCTCCACCAGCCGGCCGGGCTTGCCGGTTTCCTCGAGGTTGAAGAAGGCGGTGACGTCGCTGGCCCGCGCCGCCTGCTGCATGTTGTGAGTGACGATCGCGATCGTGAAGCTGTTCTTCAGCTCGCCGATCAGGTCCTCGATCGCCAGGGTCGCAACGGGGTCGAGGGCCGAGCAGGGCTCGTCCATCAAGAGGACCTCGGGCTCGACCGCGATCGCGCGGGCGATGCAGAGGCGCTGCTGCTGGCCACCGGAGAGGCTCGAGCCCGGCTTGTCGAGCCGGTCCTTGACCTCGTTCCAAAGGTGCGCCCCGCGCAGCGAGCGCTCGACCACCGCGTCCTTCTCGGCCTTCTTCATCCGGCCCGAGTTGAGGTTGATCCCGGCCGCGACGTTGTCGTAGATCGACATCGTCGGGAACGGGTTGGGCGACTGGAAGACCATGCCGACGAGGCGGCGGACCTGCACCGGGTCGACGCCCTTGGCGTAGATGTCGTGGCCGTCGAGGCTGATCTCGCCCTCGACCCTGGCGCCGGCGGTGAGCTCGTGCATGCGATTCAACGAGCGCAGGAAGGTCGTCTTGCCGCAGCCGGAGGACCCGATCAACGCCGTCACCTTGTTCGGCTCGATCGTCACCGTCACGTCCTGCACGGCGTGGAAGTCGCCGTAGTAGAGGTTCACGTCGCGCGCCTCGATCGTCTTCGCCGGGCGGCCGCTCGTGCCGGCTGGGGGCGGCTGATCGACCGTGGGTTGCGGCGCCCGCCCGAGCGGGCTGCGGCCCGTCGCCTCCGCCTCGGACCTGGTCGCGCCTGCGGGTCCCTGCATCTTTCGTCGTCTCCTTATCTCCACGATCAGCGGATCTCGGTTTTGTACCGGCGGTAGATGAGACGAGCTACGACGTTCAGGACCATCACGATAGCGATGAGGGTCAGGGCCGCCGCCCAGGCCCGGTCGTAGGACGCCTGTTTCATCACCCCGGGGGTGCGGTACTCGCTGTAGGCGTAGACCGCGAGGTTCTGCATGCGGCCTTCGAAGGGGTTGGTGTTGATCGAGTCGACGATCCCGGTGGTGACGAGCAGCGGCGCCGTCTCACCGACGATGCGCGCGACGGCGATCATCACCCCGGTGACGAGCCCGGCGAACGCGGTCGGCAGAACGACCTTGACGACCGTCCGCCACTTCGGCGTGCCGAGCGCGTAGGAGGCCTCGCGCAGTTGGTTGGGCACGATCTTCAGCACCTCCTCGGAGGAGCGGATCACGATCGGGATCATCAGCACCGAGAGCGCCACCGAGCCCATCAGGCCGAGCCGGATCCCCGGCCCGAGGAAGATCGAGAAGAGGGCGAAGGCGAAGAGGCCGGCGACGATCGAGGGGATCCCGGTCATCACGTCGACGAAGAAGGTCAGCCAGCGTCGCAGGCGGCTCTGGCCGCCGTACTCGGTCATGTAGATCGCCGCCATGATCCCGATCGGGACCGAGATCGCGGCAGTCACGGCGGTGATCACCACGGTGCCGACGATCGCGTGGGCGGCCCCGCCGCCGCCGACCACCCCGCGCGGCGTGCCGGTGAGGAATTCCCAGTCGAGGCCGGGCAGGCCCCGTGTGACGACCTGGTAGAGCAGCGAGATCAGCGGGATCAGCGCGATCAGGAAGGCGAGGACGATCAACGCGGTCATCAACCGGTTGACGAGCTTGCGGCGCCACAGCGAGCCCCCCGTGGGGGTGGCGAGGAGCGCCTGGCTCTCAGCGGAGGCGTGCATCTACTGGATGTTCTGGCGGGAGATGATCGCGCGCGCGCCGAGGTTGGTGACGAGGGTGATCGCGAAGAGGACGAGGCCCGAGGCAATCAGGGTGTTGATCGCGAGGCCCGATGACTCGGGGAAGTCGAGGGCGATGTTGGCGGCGATCGTCGACGGGTTCGACTGGCTGATCAGGTTGAACGTGACGACTCCGGAGACCGAGAGGATGATCGTCACCGCCATCGTCTCTCCGAGCGCGCGGCCGAGGCCGAGCATCGCGCCGCTCACGATCGACGATTTGCCGAACGGCAGGACGGTCATCTTGATCATCTCCCAGCGCGTCGCGCCGAGCGCCAGGGCCCCTTCCTGGAGTTTGCGCGGGGTCTGGGTGAAGACCTCGCGCGCGACGGCGGAGACGATCGGCAGGATCATCACGGTGAGAACCAGGCCGGCGACCAGCATCGTCCGCCCGGTGGCCGAGGCCGGCCCCGCGAAGAAGGGGATGAAGCCAAGCTTCTCTTCGAGCCACTGCAGCACCGGAACTGCGGCCGGGCCGAGCACGAAGATCCCCCAGAGGCCGTAGACGATGCTCGGGATCGCCGCGAGCAGATCGACGAGAAAGCCCAGCACGAGTACGACCCGCGGCGGTGCGATGTGGCTGATGAAGAGAGCCACCGCGACGGCGAGCGGCACGGCGAGGACGACCGCGATGGTCGCGGCGAGCACCGTGCCGAAGGCGAGCGGAGCGATGTAGTCGACCAGGGTCTTGCCCCCCGGAAGCCGGGCCGGGTCGGCGCTCACCGCGGGCAGCGCTTCGATCACCAGGAAGAGGGCGACCCCGGCGAGCAGGGCGAGAATCGTCACCGCCGCGCCGATCGCGAAGTTCGAGAAGACCCTGTCCCCCCAACGACGACGGGGCCCCGCCGCGCTGAGCGGCGGGGCCCCGTCTGTCTCGATCGATGCCAACGAAACCGCCCTAGCCGGCTTCGATCGCTTCGATGGCGGGCTCGATTTCTTCCATCAGCGCGGGGGAGAGCGGGGCGGAGCCGGCGTTTTCGGCGGCCGCTTCCTGCCCTTCGGCGCTGATCGCGTATTCGAGGAAGCCCTTGACGATCGCCGCTTCGTCGGCAGAGCCGTACTTGGTGCAGGCGATCAGCGAGGAAACCAGCACAATCGGGTAGGTGCCCGAGGCTTCCGTCTTGCGGTCGAGTTCAAAGGCAAAGACGTACTTGCCCTGGCTCAGTTCCTTGTCCGCGGGCGACTCCTCGAGGATCTTCGCTGCGGCCTCAGGCGTCGGTTCGGCGTACTCGGAGCCAACCTTGATCTTGGCGACGCTGAGTTCGCCGGCCTGGCTGGCGTCGGCGTAGCCGATCGCGCCGTCGCCGGCGCTGACCGCTTCGACGACACCGGAGGTGCCCTGCGCGGCCTCGCCACCCTTGACCGGCCAATCGCCGCTCACTTCATATGACCAGACGCTCGGCGCCACCTTGGAGAGGTAGTCGACGAAGTTCTCCGTGGTGCCCGACTCGTCGGAGCGGTTGACCGGGGTGATGCGGGTGTCGGGCAATTCGACGCCGGGGTTGTCGGCGGCGATCGCCTTGTCGTTCCAGCTGGTGATTTCCTGGTTGAAGATCTTCGCCAGCGTCTCCGGGTCGAGCTGAAGTTCGTCGACCCCACTGAGGTTGAAGACGATCGCGATCGGCGAGATGTAGTCCGGGATCTGGATCAGTTCGCCGCCCTTGCAGCGCTTGGCCGCCTTTTCGAGTTCGCCTTCGTCGGTGGAGAGGGGCGCGTCGCTGCCGGCGTAGGCGGTGCCGCCGGCGATGAACTGTTCGCGGCCGCCACCGGAGCCGACCGGGTCGTAGGAGATCGTCACGCCCGAGTTTTCGCTCTCGAAGTTGGCGATCCAAGCTTCCTGGGCTGCCTCCTGGGCGCTCGACCCGGCACCGGCAACCTGGCCGGAGAGTTCACCGGAAGAGCCACCGCTGCTGCCACATGCGGCCACGCCGACCGCGATTACTGCAAGAGAGACGATCACTGCCAACCATCTCGAGGGACTCACATCAACTCCTTCTGTCGTTTGGCACGAAGGGCGGGCCGGAAGGGCCGCTCGGGAGCCAGGCTCTCAGCGGCTGAGCGACAGCTTGTTACGCGCCTGTGTCGAAGATGTGAAAGAGCTGTGAAGGGGCTCCTCGGCGCCGTCCGCCGCTTCGGGATCGAAGCGGTAGCCGACTCCGAAGTGGGTGTGGATGTAGCTCCAGCTGGGTGAGAGCTTCTCCAGCTTCTGGCGCAGCTTACGGATGAAGACGTCGACGGAGCGGTCGCCGTGGGCCATCGCGTAACCCCAGACACGTTGGTAGATCGCCTCCCGCTCGAGCACCTGTCCGGGCGAGTCGGCGAGCAGCTGCAGCAACTCGAACTCGCGCCGCGTCAGATCGAGGCTGACCCCGCCCGCGAAGGCCTGGAAGCGGTCGGCGCGAATCTGCAACTCACCGGCGACCACGGGGCCGGCCTCCGTCTGGGGACGCGTGCGGCGACGGCGGCGGGAGGCGACTTCCAGCCGCGCGATCGCCTCTTCGGGGTGGCAGGGCTTGGTGATCCAGTCATCGATGCCGAGGCGCAGGCCGCGTACCCGCTGGGCCACGGTCGAGCGCTCGGTGCAGACGACGACCCCGAGCTCCGGCAGCATCTCGCAGATCCGCTCCAGGTAAGCCCAGGCATCTTCGCCGAGAACCGCCGGGTCGACCAGCAGCGCGTTCAGCTTCATCGCGACGAGCTCCTCGGGCGGGATCGCCCCGGCGAGCGTGCGCTGTTGCCAGCCCGCGGCTTCGGTGCGCTTGGCAAGCACGGTGACGAAACCGCTGTCGTCGTCGACCACCGCGAGCCTGATGGGGTGCTGCTGGTTCACCGGCGGATGGATTGTATGCGCACGGGGAGTCGGACCCTGGGGGAAATGCCTGCTTTCACGGGATTTTCACAGGTCGATGCCCGTAATTTGCGGGAACCGTGCCTGAATTCGCCGCGGCAATTATCGGAATGTTCACCCGGGGGCGGCGGGCGGCGGGCAGGATCTGGTCCTCACGAGACTCCTCTCTCGTCGCGAACGGCCCGCCTGCCCCGGGCCGTTCGCATTTCCGGGGGCGGCTAGAAGGTTGCCGGGCGCAGACCCGTGGCGATGATCAGGAGGACCGCAACACCTACGGCGTAGCGGTAGTAGACGAACGGCGCATAGGAGGAGGTGCGGACGAGGCGGAGGAGGAAGGCGATCGCCAGATAGCCGGAGATCGCCGCCGCGATCGTGCCGACGATCATCGGCCCGGCTACGCCGCTCGGCAGCCCTTCTTTGATCGCGTCGGCGCCCTTGTAGATCGCCGCGCCGGTGACCACCGGGATCAGCAGCAGGAAGGAGAAGCGAGCCGCCGCGTCGCGGTCGAGGCCGAGGTAGCGGGCGGCGGTGATCGTGATCCCAGAGCGCGAGGTGCCGGGGGCGAGGGCGAGGACCTGGGCGAGGCCGATGTAGAAGCCGTCCTTGACGGTCGAGCCCTCAAGCGATTTGCGCTGCGGCAGGCGGTCGGCGTAGAGCAGCAGGGCGCCGAAGAAGATCAGCTGCAGGGCGATCATCCACGGCTCCCCCAGGGTGTCTTCGAAGAACTTGGCCCCGAGCCCGCCGGCGATCGCGGCCGGGATCGTGCCGACGGCGATCGCCACCGAGAGCCTCTGGGTCGGCGTCTCGATCGCCCGCTGGCGCGCGGCCTCGAGGAAGCCGCGGATCAGGGCCACCACCTCTCTGCGGAAGTAGCCGATCGCGGCGACCAGGGTGCCGACGTGCAGGGCGACGTCGAAGGTCTTGTTGAAGTGCGGGTGTTCGATCAGGAACGTGTAGTCCTGCAGCCACGGGACGAGGATCAGGTGGCCCGACGAGGAGATCGGCAGGAACTCGGTGAGCCCCTGGACGATCCCCAGGAGCAGGGCCTCTAGCTCGGACATTGGCGGAGCATCCTATGGCGGAACGTAAAGGCAGCCTGAACGGGGGACGCCCGACCCCGTTTCTACGATGGCCTCATGAGTGACGAGATCGTTCCTGCGCCGGATGCGAAAGGCCCGAGTCGCAAGCTGCCGGATGAAGCTGTTGCCGAGGCGAAGGTTCGGGCGCCCACGCGCGGTAATCGGAAGCTGGAGCAGTTCCTGGATTCGGTCAACGGCGACGAGCAGGTGCGCGCCTGGTGGTACATGGCGCAGGTTCACGCCGAACGACTGGGGATGTCGGACCACTCCTGGGTGCACACGCAGATCGTGCTCAACATCGCCCTGCGCCTGCTGAGGCTGCTGGTCAAGGCCGGCGTCGAGCCGGCGGTCGTCGCCGACCACGGCATGTCGCCGCGCGACGCCGAGGTCGTGGTCGCGGGGGGTGCCCTGCTGCACGACGTCGGCATGTCGATCCACCGCGCCGACCACGAGGCCTACAGCCTCTTCCTCGCCAACAGCGCCCTCGAACGGCTCCTCTCCGGCCCCTACAAGGAGCCGAAGCGGACGATCGTCGCCGCCGAGATCCTGCACGCGATCATCGGCCACCGCCGCCGCGGCGAGCCTTACACGCTCGAGGCCGGCGTCGTCCGCGTCGCCGACGCGCTCGACATGGCCCAGGGGCGAACGCGGATCCCGCTCGAGGCCGGGCAGGAGGGGATCCACTCGATCTCGGCCGCGGCGGTCGACGAGGTGCGGATCGAGGCCGGTGAGGAGCGGCCGGTGCGGATCGAGATCGAGCTCAACAACTCGGCCGGGATCTTTCAGGTCGACGACCTGCTCGCGACCAAGATCCGCGACACCCCACTGGAGGGCAGAGTGGAAGTCGCCGCCAAGATCGAGGGTCAATCCGAGAAACGTCTTCTGACCGGATTTCGCTTGGACTGACGTTCCAGGCGTTGCCAGGCAAGGACGCAGGGGGCGTGGCGCGCTCCATACGCGAGCGACCGAGGACGCCGCATGGCGGCGCCCGGGACGTCAGGAGAGTCGGTCCAGGGTGCTCTTGCGCAATTCCTTGCGCTTCTCGAGCCGACCCTGGATCAGCGACATGACGATTACCAGCAGCGCGAAGAAGGCGATCACGCCGAAGCAGAAGAAGGTAACTGTCTTGTCGTTCGTCGGACCGGCCAGGCCGACGCCGTTCTCGGCGAACGCCGCGGGCACGACGGTCAGCAGCATCGCCAGCGCCGCCAGCAGGGCGGCAGCGACACGGGAGCGGCGCGAGGTCGGCTTCACGCCCGGCAATCTAGCGCACCGAGCGGCTGCGGGAGGAGGGCCGCGGACCGGCCCTCCTCGACGCCGCTACCCGCAGACCGGCCAGGGGCTGGAGCCGGAGCGCGAGTAGAGCAGGGCGGCGCGATAGTCCTGCTCGGCCTCGGGCGCGGCTGCCGGGTCGCCGGAGCCGCCGACCGATTCCCAGGTGCCGTAGTCGAACTGGAACTTACCCCGGTAGCTGCCGTTGGAGCTGACCGCCGTCGGGTCCCCACCGGACTCGCAGGCGCCGATCGAGTCGAGTGTCGACTGGGAGACGCCGCCCGGCAGAGAAGCAAAGGCTTCCCGCTGTTCGCGGCGCTCACGGAGGATGCGCCGGTGACGAGCCGCGCGGATGCGGTGGACCCCGATGCGGATCGCGCGGTGGAAGCGCTCGACCGGACGGGTCAGGGGCGCGATCGCCGCGGGTTGCGCCGGCGCGATCGCCTCAGGCTGGGCGCCGGTGTCTTCGCCGCTCGGCGCGGCAAGCGCCACGGCCGGGAGCGCAAGCGCAACCAGGGCAACGGGGATGAGATATATGCGAGTGAAATATGTGTGTTTCGTAAGCAAGCGCGGGACCGTTGCGAGATTTGACGGCCCGCAACGTGATCGAGCGCACAGTGCTCACAAAGTGCGTGCAGTTCGGCACTTTCTCAGGCATGAACCGCTTGCTTGGCTCATCCGACTGAAATGCACGCTGCAGAGAATCGGCGGTTTTTACTGGATCGCAAGTGCGGCTAAACCACGATGGCCCTGCCTCGCGGATGTGAGTTGATGGAGGCCGTGAAGACTCAGAACAGACTGCTGTTTGGCTTACTCGCGCTCCTCGCGATCGGGGCGCTCCTCGTCGCGGGGTGCGGCGGCGATGACGGAGGCACCACGACGACGACAAGCGAGAACGAGAGCGAGGCGGCGGCGCCGGGCGGCAGCGCGGGCGCGACCCTGTCGATCGACATGGGCGAGTTCTTCTTCAAACCGAGTGACCCTTCGGCAACGGCGGGCACGACGACGATCGAAGCCATCAACACAGGCTCGGTCGAGCACGAGCTGGTCATCTTCAAGACGAACATGGACCCGGCCAAGCTCCCCACGGAAGCCAACGGCGAGGTCAACGAGGAGAAGATGGACAAGATCGCCGAAAGCGCCGGTGAGATCCCGGATGTCGAGGCGGGCGACACCAAGTCGGCCCAATTCAAGCTGACACCGGGCAAGTACGTGATGTTCTGCAACCTGCCGGGCCACTACGCCGCGGGCATGTACGGCACGCTCACCGTCACCGAAGCTAGTCCGCGCTAGTCCGTCAGCGCCCGCAGGGCGTTGAGGATCACCGCTACGTCGATGCCCTCCTGAAGCAGGGCACCGGCCAGCGGCGGGATGTACCCCGCCGCCGCGAAGACCATCGCGATCGCGCTCAGGCCGATGCCGAAGACGACGCTCTGGCGGGCTATGCCGAGAGCGCGGCGGCCGATTTCGATCGCGGCGACGACGCGATCGATGCGGTCGACCGCGATCACGGCATCGGCGGCCTCGGAGGAGATCGTCGCGCCCGGCCCGCTCATCGCGATGCCGACGTCGGCGAGCGCCAGGGCCGGGGCGTCGTTGACGCCGTCGCCGACCATCACCACCGGAGAAAGCTCGGGATCGGCGCGCATCCGACGGACCACGTCGAGCTTCTGCTCGGGGCTCTGTTCGGCGAAGACCTCGTCGAGCCCGGCCTCGGCGGCGATCCGCTCGGCGGTCGCGTCGCGGTCGCCGCTGACCATCGCTACCCGGCGCACGCCGGCGGCGCGCAGGCGCTCCGCAAGCGCTCCGGCGTCGGCGCGCAGGCTGTCGCCCAACGCGACGACCCCCACGAGGCGGCCCTCGACGCCGACCAACGCCCTGGCCAGGCCGGCTCCCTCCCCCTCGCCGTCGAGCGCCGGCGCATCCTCGGTGTCGTACCCGCGCGAGCGCAGCCACGAGCCGCTGCCGACGGCGACGCGACGCGCTTCGACCGTCGCCTCGATTCCCTGCCCGGGGTCCTCCACGGCCCCGCTCGGCTCGGCCAAGCGCAGACCACGCCGCTGCGCATCGTGCACGATCGCCTCGGCGAGGACGTGGGCGGAGAGCTGGTCGACCGAGGCGGCGAGCCGCAGGACCTCGTCCTCATCGCGCCCGGGCCCGAGCGCCACCACGTCCGCCACCACCGGCGCCCCGAGCGTCAGCGTTCCGGTCTTGTCGAGCAGCACGGTGCGGGCCTCGCCGAGGCGCTCGATCGCGCCCCCGCCCTTGACGATCACACCGATGCGCGCGGCGCGTGACACACCCGAGACGATCGCGATCGGCGCCGCCAGAATCAGCGGGCATGGCGTCGCGACGACGAGCACCGCGACGGCGCGGACCGGGTCGCCGCTGGCGATCCAGGCGGCCGCGGCGACAACGAGGGTGAACGGCAGGAAGACGGCCGCGTAACGGTCGGCGAGGCGGACGAACGGCGCCCGCTGCGTCTCAGCGGCGCGGACGAGGCGAACGATGCCGGCGTACGCGCTGTCGGCGGCCAGTCGCGTCGCGCGCAGCTCAAAGGCCTCGCCGGCGTTGGCCGAGCCGCTGCGCAGGGCCGCACCGCGCGCCTTGCTCACCGGCAGCGGCTCCCCGGTCAACGCCGACTCGTCGAGGACCGCCTCGGCGCTGCGCAGCGCACCATCGATTGGGACGACCTCCCCGGCCCGCACCAAAACCTCGTCGCCGGCGCGGAGCTCGGCAACGGGAACCTCGTCCCAACCGCCGGCCGCGCGCCGGTGGGCAACCGTCGGCATCCGCTCCAGCAGCGCGGTCAGCTCCCGCCGCGCGCGCCGCGAGGCGCTCACCTCGAGCGCGTTGCCGCCCGAGAGCATCAGCGCGATCACCGCCCCGGCCAGGTATTCGCCGACGGCCAGGGTCCCCGCCATCGCGACCAGGGCGATCGCGTCGACCCCGACCCGGCCGGCGGCCAGAGTGCGGACGATCGAGACGCTGAGCGGCGCCAGCATGACGACCACGGTTGCCGCCCAGACCGCGTCGCCCGCCGCCGGAGCGGCGGCCAGGTGCAAGGCCCCACCGAGTGCGATCAGCGTCAGGGTCGCCAGCGGCAGGAGGCGGGTACGTCCCTCGGGTGTCAGCACGGCGCTAAACATGGCGCGTCCGCACGAAGGCGACCCGGGCGACCGCGATCGCCAGCGCGCTGGCGCCGATCAGGGCGAGCGCCGCCGGATCATCGCGGGAGAGCTGATAGAGCAGCCCGAGTGCCGCCGCACAGCAGGCCGCGCCGCCCAGGTAGGCGAGGCCACGGTCCCAGCCGGGCACCGCGGTGTGACGGGCGTGCAACAGGTTGACCAACGCGAAGACGAGCAGGAAGGCGAGGGAGCCGAAGGCGACCACCTCGACGATCCCGGGCAACAGGGAGAAGGCTCCTCCCACCAGGGCGATCGAGACGATCGCCGTCGCCGGCAGTCCCTTCCGCTCGTGCCCGAGCGCCGCCGGCATCTCGGCCGCGGCACTTACGTCACGGATCAGGCGCGCGGTTGAGAAGAGAGTCGCGTTGATCGCCGAGGCGGTCGAGAAGGCGGCGGCGACGGTCGCCGCCCAGAGGCCGAATGCCCCCAGCGCCTGCTTGCCGACGATCGCGAACGCGACCTCCTTCTGGGCGGTCAGCAGGCGATCGGGAACCAGCATCTGCGAGGCCAAGGTGACCGCGACGTAGACCAGAGTGACCAGGGCGACCGATATGTAGAGCGCCCGGGGCAGGGTGCGACGGGGGCGCTCGATGTCGTCGTAGTCGTAGGGCAGCAGCTCGAAGCCCTCGTAGGCGACGAAAATCAGCGACGCGCCGAGCAGCACGCCGAGCAGTCCCTGATCGCCGAGCGGCGCCAAGCGATCGGCGGAGAGCATGCCGAAGCCGACGAGGGAGATGCCGCCGAGGACGAGCAGCTTGACGGCGACGACGATGTCCTCGGTCAGGCCCGAGGCGGTGACTCCGCGCAGGTTGACGGCGACGAACGTCCCGAGGATCGCGAGGCTCAGTAAGCGGGCGATTGCGGTGGGGGCGCCCAGAGCATGGGCGACGTAGTGGCCGAAGGTGAAGGCGTAGACGGCGAGGGCGAAGACGTACCCGGCAATCAACAGCCAGGCGACCCAGGCCGCCGCGCCCTCGTGACCCTCTTCGCGTAGGTAGGCGAAGGGGCCGCCCGAGCGCCCGGAGTGCAGGGCCAGGCGGGCGTAGGCACGCGCGGTCAGCATCGCGATCGCGCCGCCGAGCAAAAAAGAGGCAAAGGCGAGGTGCCCGGCGAGGTCGACCGTGACCCCGAGCACGCTGAATATCCCGCCGCCGATCATGCCGCCGATCGCCATCGCGCAGGCCTCGCGCAGGCCGAGCTTGCTGCCGCTGCCCCGCCGCTCGTGGGCGCGGGGGTGGTACGGACTGGGGGGATTGGGCGTTCTCATGCTGCGGATCATCGGCTCAAGCGAGATCATCCCCCTATCGACGGTCAACTCCCCACCTCGCGCCTGCTGCTCGCCTGTCCCGACCAGCCGGGCCTGATCGCCGCGGTCAGCGGCTTCCTCGCCGACGCCGGGCGCAACATCGTCGACGCCGACCAGCACTCCAGCCGCGAGGGGCGCTTCTTCATGCGAATGGCATTCGACCCCGCCCCGGAGGAGGAGCGCGAGGCGCTCTACCGCCGCTTCGAGGAGCAGATCGCGACGCCGCTGCAGATGGAGCACCGCTTCGCCGAGTCGGCCGAGCGCAAGCGGGTGGCGATCATGGCCTCGCGCGAAGACCACTGCCTCTCCGACCTGCTCTGGCGCTGGCGCAGCGGCGAGCTCGAAGCCGATGTCGTCGCGGTCGTCTCCAACCATCCCGGCCATGCCGATCAGGTCGCCTCGCTCGGCCTCCCCTACCACCACGTGCCGGTCGCCGAGGGGCGGCGGGAGGAGGCTGAGGAGCGGATCCTCGAGCTGCTCGGCAGCGAGCTCGACCTGCTCGTGCTCGCCCGCTACATGCAGATCCTCTCGGCCGGCTTCCTGCGCGAGCTTGGCGCCCCGGCGATCAACATCCACCACAGCTTCCTGCCCGCCTTCGTCGGCGCCGACCCCTACGCGCGAGCACACGAGCGCGGCGTCAAGCTGATCGGCGCCACCGCCCACTACGTGACCGAGGAGCTCGACGCCGGGCCGATCATCGACCAGGACGTGACCCGGGTCGGCCACGGCGACGAGATCGCCGACCTGGTCGGAATCGGACGCGATGTCGAGCGGCTCGTCCTCGCCCGCGCGGTCAAGGCGCACCTCGACGACCGTGTCCTGCTTGACGGCGCCCGCACGATCGTCTTCTGATTACTGGCTGACCAGCCAGTTTTGTATGGTGACGGCGATGGAGCAGGCGGCCGCCCAACGACCCGCGACGGCGCACCGGCCCGGGCGGCCACCCGGCAGGCGGCTGCCGGCCACGCTGCAGGTCGTCGCCTACGGCCGCGACCCGCTCGGCTTCCTGATCGACATGCAGCGGCGCTACGGCGACGTCTTCTCGATCTCCTTCCCGTTCTTCAAGGGGCTGGTCTACGTCGCCGACCCGGCGCTGGTCAAACAGCTCTTCACCACCCCGCCCGAGCAGGCCCACGCCGGCGAGGCGAATGCCACGGTGCTCGAGCCGGCGCTGGGCCCGCACTCGGTCCTCACCCTCGACGAGGCGCCGCACATGCGCCAGCGCAAGCTCCTGCTGCCGCCCTTCCACGGCAAGCGGATCGAGCGCTACGGCGAGCTGATTCGAGAGGCGACCCTGCGCGAGATGGAGAGCTGGCCGGTCGGAGAACCCTTCGCCCTGCGCCCCCACACCCAGCGGATCACCCTCGCGGTGATCATGCGCGCCGTCTTCGGCATCGAGGACGAGCAGCGGCTGACCCGTTTTGAGGGCCTGGTCGAGCGCTTCGCGGGGCGGCTCAGCATGATCACGGCCATCCCGCCGCTGCGCCGCGACTTCGGCCGCTGGAGCCCCTGGGCGCGCTTCGTCGCCGCCCGTGAGGCGCTCGACGCCTTCGTCTACGAACAGATCGCACTGCGCCGTGCCGAGATCGCCGGCAGCGACGACGAGCCCGAAGACGTGCTCTCGCTACTGATGGCGGCGCGCCACGAAGACGGCAGCCCGATGAGCGACGCCGAACTGCGCGACGAGCTGGTCACCGTGCTCGTCGCCGGCCACGAGACCACCGCGACCGGCCTCGCCTGGGCGATCGAGCGGCTACTGCGCAACCCGCGGGTGCTGACCAAGCTGCGCGACTCGGTCGCCGCCGGCGAGGACGAGTACATCGACGCGACGATCAAGGAGACGCTGCGGGCGCGGCCGGTCCTGGTCGACGTCGCGCGCAAGCTGACCGCGCCGCTTGAGATCGGCGGCTACCGGCTGCCGACCGGGACCTACGTGATGGCGGCGATCGCCGCCCTGCATTACCGAGAGGACCTGTTCCCCGATCCGCAGGAGTTCCGCCCCGAGCGCTTCCTCGGCGAGAAGACCGACAACTATGCCTGGATCCCCTTCGGCGGCGGGGTGCGACGCTGCATCGGCGCCGCCTTCGCCGAATACGAGATGCGGATCGTGCTGCGGGCGATCCTCGAGCGGGCCGAGCTCAGCGCCCCCGACCCGAAGCCCGAAAAGGTCACAGTGCGCAACATCACCCTCGCCCCCGCGAAGGGGACGATGGTCAGCCTCGACCGGCCGTTGCGCTAGTCCCATCGACTTCCGCTTCGGCCGCCTCCCACTGCGTGTAGAGCTCGGCGACGGCCTGCCTGGCGGCGGCGTGGCGCGCTTCCGCGCGCTCGGCCCGGCCCGGGCTCGACCAGGCTTCGGGGTCCGACAATTCCTCCTCGAGCTCGCGCAGCTCGGACTCGGCCCGCTCGATCCGCTCGGCCAGGCGGCCGGCCTTGCGGGCCGCCTTCTTCGCCTCGCGGCCGGTATTGCGGCCACCGCCGGACGCCGGCGCGGGCCTGGCCGCCTGCGTCGCCGCCTCGGCCCGGGCTTCGCCCTCGTCACGCTCGCGCTGGTAGGTCGCCCAGCCGCTCTCGTGGCTGTTCAGCTCGCCGCCCTCACAGACCACGGTGCGGGTGCCGACGGCCTCGAGCAGCGCCCGGTCGTGGGAGACGAGGACGACCGCGCCCTCGAAGGCCAGCAGCGCGTCCTCGAGTGCCTCGCGGCTCTCGATGTCGAGGTGGTTGGTCGGCTCGTCGAGGACCAGCACATTGGCGCCCGAGGCGACCAGGATCGCCAGCGAGAGCCGCCGCTGCTCACCGCCGGAGATGTCGCTGAGCTGCTTCTGGGCGTCGGCGCCGGAGAATAGGAAGCCGCCGAGCAGGTCGCGCGCCTTCGGCCCGCTCAGGCCCGTCTCGCGCTGGGCGGCGTCGAGCACCGTCCCCTCCCCCGCCGCCGTGTCGGCGTGCTGGGAGAGGTAGCCGAGCTTGACGTTGTGGCCGAGTCGGACCGAGCCTGCGGCCGGCTCGCGGCGGCCGGCCAGGGTCTCGATCAGGGTCGTCTTGCCGGAGCCGTTGGGGCCGACGAGGACTACGTGCTCGCCGCGCTCGAGTTCGAGCCGGGCGTCCTCGAGCAGCGTGCGGCCGGGGACCTCGACCGTCGCGCCGACCAGCTTCAGCACGACGCGGCCGGGGCGCTCGGGCGCGACGAAGGAGAAGCGCAGGCGCCGCCGGTCGCGCTGCTCGGCCTCCACCCCGTCGCGCTTGATCTTGTCGATCTGTTTCAGCCGCGACTGGGCCTGGCGGGCCTTGGTCGCCTTGTAGCGGAAGCGCTCGACGAACTGCTCCATACGGGCGATCTCCGCCTCCTGGCGCTCGATCGCCTTGCCGCGGGCGATCTCGCGTGCGGCCTGCTCCTTGCGCCAGGCGTGCCACGGCCCGGCGAAGAAGCGCGCCCGCTGCGCCTCGAGCTCCAGCACCGAGGTGCCGACCGCCTCGAGGAACCAGCGGTCGTGGGCGACCAGGACGACGGCGGCGTCGAGATCGCGCAGGTAGCGCTCCAACCACTCCAGCGAGGGGATATCGAGGTGGTTCGTCGGCTCGTCGAGCAGCAGCAGGTCCGGCCGCGTGGCGAGCGCCCGCGCCAGCGAGGCACGGGTCAGCTCGCCGCCGGAGAAGGTGGACAGCGAGCGCTCGGCCTCCTCGCCGCCGAACCCGAGCCCGCGCAGGACGGCGAGCACGCCGTCGCGCCAGCGGTAGCCGCCCCCGTGCTCGAGCCGGTGCTGTGCGTCGGCGTAGGCAGCCAGCGTCTCCTCACCGGTGTCGCCGCCCCCCATCGCCGCCTCCAACCGCTCCAGCTCGGCCTCCGTCTCAAGCATCTCGGCGCGGCCGGAGAAGACGTACTGGCCCAGCGACATCCCCGTGTCGCGCGGCGGCCGTTGGTCGTGCAAGGCGACGCGGGCGCCTTTCTGCAAAACGAGGCTGCCCGCGTCGGGAGTGAGCTCCCCGGCGAGCAGGCGCAGCAGCGTCGACTTGCCGGCCCCGTTGCGGCCGGAGAGGGTCATCCGCTCGCGCGGCTCGAGCTTGAACGAGACGCCCTCGAAGAGCAGCTTGCCGCCGAGGTGCATGTCGAGCGAGGTTGCGGTCGCGATCGCCATCGCGCCTACGTTACGAAACGAGGCGCCTCGCGCCCTGCGCCGTTCAGTGGATCAGGGCGATGACGCCGCGGGCGATCATCAGCAGGCCCAGAGTCGCCGCGGTTCTTATGCCCCAGATGCGGCCGCGTTCGCTCAGCCTGTGCTTGAAGCGCTCAATCGCCTTCGGCGTCCAGTCGGGGGCGAAGGTGTAGGCCAGCAGAGGTATCTCCAGCAGCATCAGCATGATCACGTTGAAGGCGAGGATCACGCCGACGGTCGCCGGGTCGGTCAGTTCCTCGTCGGCGATCCGGTAGAGGGCGGTGATGTAGGTGGCCCCCGGCAGGGTGAGCACGGCGCCCACGGCGAAGGTGACCCGGGCCGAGCCGCGACCGAGGAACTGCTGCCAGCGCGGCGGGCCCTGCGGCCCCTTCGCTGCCTTGCGCTCGCGGCGCCGCTCGGCCAGCGGCCGGTCGCGGCCGGTGCCGAGGACATAGGCGACGACCAGCGCGAGACAGCCGAGCAGGATGTCCTCACCCGGCCCGAGCGTGGCCTTGGTCGTTTGGGCGATGCCCGAGTCGCGCAGGCTGAAGACGATGATCAGGCCGAGCGTGATGCTCGTCATCGCGGCGCCGAGCAGGTAGCCGAACAGGAGCCGCTTCGGGTGCGGCAGAATCAGCATCACCGTCGTCGCCGCGAGCAGGCTCGGGTAGAGCGCGGCGAGAAAAGCGAGAAGGAAGACGTCGCCCACGCGATCAGCCTACTCGCCAGGTCGCCGCACGGCCGTCGATGACGCGGACAGTGGAGGCGGCCGGAATTGAACCGGCGTCTCTGGCCGTAGCGCGAAGGCTTCTACAGGTTTAGCCGGCGCTTGATTCTCGGCTCCCGGGGTCCGCGCCGGCGGGCACTACGGGAGACAAAGCCCTCTGAATTTTCCCCTGGCGGACGGGGCGATCCGCTCGGGTAAGCCCGCAATTGAAGCCGGTGCCCCTCTCCGCGGGCTGGAAAGGGCCGACTCTCACTCACCTAGATCTAACTAGGCAGCGAGGGCGAACTCATGGTCCGCACGTATTGGTTGGTGTCGGTGTTTAACGAGGCCTCCGACAACCTCGACCTGCAACCGTTCGCACGGATCGACCAGATCGAAGCCTGTCGCCCCCATGCTATGTGGCCACCGATTGTACGCTGATAGTCGTGGCAGAGCGCGAATTCGACGTGATCGTGATTGGCGCCGGCGCCCCCGGCGAGGTCTGCGCGGGGCGCCTGGCCGACGGTGGCCTCTCGGTCGCGATCGTCGAGAGCCACCTGGTCGGCGGCGAGTGCTCCTACTACGCGTGCATGCCCTCGAAGGCCCTGCTGCGCCCCGGAGAGCTGCTCGCCGAGGCGCGCCGCGTGCCCGGCACGAGCGCCGCGGTGACCGGCGGGCTCGATCCACAGGCTGTGCTCGACCGCCGCGACGAGGTGACCCACGACCTCGACGACTCCGGCCAGCTGCCCTGGCTCGAAGAACGCGGAATCGAGCTCTTCCGCGGTGAGGGCCGGCTCGACGGCGAGCGGCGGGTTGTCGTCGGCGAGCAGATACTCGTCGCCGCGCGGGCGGTGGTGATCGCCAACGGCAGCGGCGCGGCGATGCCCCCGCTCGAGGGCATCGACACGGTTCGCGCCTGGAACAACCGGGACGCGACCGCCGCGAAGCGGGTCCCGCGGAGCATGATCGTCCTCGGTGGCGGGCCGGTCGGCTCCGAGCTCTCCCAGGCCTGGTCGACCCTGGGCACGACGGTAACCCTGATCGAGGGCGGCGAACGCCTGCTGGCGCGCGAGGAGCCCTTCGCCGGAGAGCAGGTGGCCGCCTCGCTGCGCGAGGCCTACGGGGTCGACGTGCGCACCGGGGTGCTCGCAGAGCGGGTCTCCTCCGGCGGCGAGGGAGTCGCCGTCGAGCTGAGCGATGGTGGACGTGCCGAGGCCGAGGAGCTCCTGGTCGCGATCGGCCGCGCTCCCCGCACGCAAGGGCTCGAGCTCGGGTCGGCGGGTGTCGAGACCGACGAGCACGGCTTTCTGGGGACCGACGACAAACTGCGGGTCGGCGGCCGCGAATGGCTCTACGCGGTCGGCGACGCCAACGGCCGCTCGCTGTTCACCCACATGGGCAAGTACCAGTCCTGGGTCGCCGCCGAGAACCTGCTGGGCCGCCCGGTCGAAGCGCTCGCCGAAGGCCTCGGCTCGCCTCGGGTCACCTTCACCGATCCCCAAGTTGCAGCGGTCGGCAAGACGCTCGCGCAGGCCGAAGAGGCGGGCATCGACGCGCGGGCGATCGACGTGCCCACCGATGGCACGGCCGGCGCGAGCTTCTACGGCAAGGGGACCGGCGGCACGTCCCGCCTCGTGGTCGACCAGGAGCAGGAGACGATCGTCGGCGCAACCTTCGCCGGCTTCGAGACCGCCGAGTTCCTCCAGGCCGCCACGGTCGCACTGCTCGGCGAGGTGCCGATGCCTCGCCTGCGGCACGCGGTTGCCGCCTACCCGACGCGCAGCGAGGTCTGGCTCAAGCTGCTCGAGGCGTACGGGCTCTAGCGCGCGCTCAGATCTTCGCGCGGCGCTTGATGTCTTCGGCGAACTCGCGCGGCAACCCCGGTATCTCGTCGAGTTCGTCGATCGACTGGAAACGGCCGACCCGCTCGCGGTGGGCCAGCAGCCTGGTCGCCTGGGTGACGGAGAGGCCGTGGCCGCGTAGCTGCTCGAAGCTGACGTTGTTGAGTTCGATCGTCTCGCCCGCCTGCGCGGCGGCGGGCGGTGGGCCACCCGGCTGCTCCGCGGGCGGAGGTTGCGGCGAAGGGGGCGGCGGCGGGCCCGGCCCGGGACCCGGCGTCGGGGGCTCGGGTGGTGGGCCCGGCTGAGGCTCGGGCGCGGGCGGCGGTGGCTCAGGGGCGGGCGGCTGCGGCGTCGGCGGCGGTGGCTCAGGGGCGGGCGGCGGCGAGGGGGCGGGCGGCGGCGGTGTCGGGGGCTGGGGCGGCGGAGGCGGAGGCCCTCCCTGGACGGTGCCGAGCACCGCCTGCTCTGCCTCTGCGGCGCGCCGCTCGGCTTCCCGGGCGCGCTCCTCGGCCTGGGCGACGCTCTCCTCGATTTCCCGCAGGCGCTGCTGGCGCTCGGACTCCTGTGCCTTCAACTGCGAGAGGCGCTCGGCCTCGGCCGCCCGGCGTTCCGCGGCTTTGGTCCGCTCCTCGATCTGGCGCAGTCGCTCCTGGGCCTCGGCGAGCGAGCGCTCCTGCGCTTGGCGCTCCTCCTGAAGACGGTGTTCGGCGGTCTGCATGTCGGGAGCGACCGCGGGGGCGGGCGCCGGGGGCTCGGAAGGGACCGCGGCCATGCTCTGGGTCGTCTGGCCGGACTCGGCCTGCGCCCGGCGCAAGTCGGCCTCGCGTTGGAGGCGCTCGGCCTCCTCGATCCGCCTGTCGGCCTCGGCGCGAATCCGCTCCTCCTCGTGCTGGATCTCGGCCACCTTGTCGTGTACGCGCTGTTCGGCGGCAGCCGGGTCGTAGCCACTCTGGGCCGGCGGAATCGGCTGCGGCGGCACCGGTGGCTGCGGCGGCGGAGTCGGCGGAGCGAACTGAGTCTGCGGCGCCGATTGCGGCACTCCTTGAGCGGGAGCCTGCTGAGGTGGGACCGGGGTCGGCGGAGCAGTTGGCGGCACTGCGTTCTCCTGCTCGTAGAGCGCCCGCTCCTGCGCGGCGCGCGCGGCGGCGAGCTCCCGCTCGGCCTTGGCGGCTTCCTTCTTGGCACGGCGCCCGGAGCGGCGTCCGGTGCGTGGCTTGTGACGCTTGTCGGCTCGCTTCCTGGCCTTCTCCTCGCGCCGCCGCTTGGCCTCTTCGCTGCGCCGCTTGCGATGTTCAACGCGCGCCGCGCGCTGCTGCTCGCGGGCGAGCTTGCGCTTCTCCTTGGCACTTACGGGCTGCGCGGGGGCGGGCGGCGGGGTCGACGCCGCGGCAACGGCCGCCGGTGCCTGCGGGGCGCCCGGCGGCGGCGTGCTCGGGGCTGCGCCTTTCTTCTGCTGCTTTTCCTTGTTGCGGCGCTGGACGACGCTTATCGCCAGCAGCAACACGAGGATCGCCACGACCAGCCCGGCGACGAAATATTGAACGTTGTTACTGACGAAGTCAGCCATACGCCCTCCTCATACCACGCGAAGCTACCTCATCCTGCCCTTGAATTCGCGCTCGACCTCTCGCCGCACGTCGCGGTCCGCGATCTCCCGCCGCCGGTCGCGTCCCTCCTTGCCGCGAGCGAGCGCCAGCTCGACCTTCGCCCGTGAGCCCTTGAAGTAGATTCGGGTCGGGATCAGGGTCAGGCCCCGCTCCGCCGTCTTGCCGATCAGGCGCTCGATCTCCGCCCTGTGCAGGAGCAGCTTGCGCGGCCGCTCGGGTTCGTGATTCTCGCGACTGGCCGGCTCGTAGGGCGGGATGTGGAGGTTTCGAAGCCAAACCTCGCCGTCGTCGACGACCGCGTAGGCATCGGTCATCTGCGCCTTGCCTGTGCGCAGCGCCTTCACCTCCGAGCCACGCAGCACCACCCCGGCCTCGATCTTCTCGATCCACTCGAATTTGTGCCGCGCGCGGCGGTTGGTGGCGACGTCGCCGGAAGCCGGAGCGCGTTTCTTCTTGCCCTTCTTGGCCATCTCAGCCTTCCACGGGCGCCAGGTCGGCCCGGCCGCGGGGCGCTTCGACCCTGCTCACCTGGACGGATATCGGGTCGCCGAGGCGCAGCCGGCGCTCCGAGTCGCGGCCGACCAGTGCCGTCTCGCTCTCGTTCAGCTCGAAGCGCTCCGTCCCGCCGATGCGGCGGGCGGGCAGGAAGCCTTCGTAGACGTCGCCCAGCTCACCGCCGAAGGCGACGAAGGCGCCGGCCCGGATCAATCCCGACACCTCGCCTTCGAACTCGGCCTCCGGGCCACGTTCGCGCAGCTCGCGCTCGAGCAGGAAGGCGGCGCAGATGTCGTCGGCGCGACGCTCGATCCGCATCGACTCGCGCTCGCGCTCGCTGCAGCGCCAGGCCACGTCGCGCACTTCGGCGGCGCTGGGCGCGGGCTCCCCCTCTCCGAGGGCCGCCAGCAGGGCGCGATGGGCAATCAGGTCCGGGTAGCGGCGAATCGGCGAGGTGAAGTGGCAGTAGGCCTCGCTGCCGAGGCCGGCGTGGCCGCTGTTACGCTCGCTGTATCGGGCCTGTTTGAGGGAACGCAGCACGAGCGATGTATACGCGGCTCGGCCGTGCCCGCGTCGCCTCGCCTCCCGCGCGACCAGGCGGCTTGCCTCCGCCGCCAGCCCGGCCGCCTCCCCCGGCGCCGGCGTCCCACGCAGCGGCGGGGTCGGGATCTCCAACTCGTGCAACTGCGCCAACAGCCGCTCGATCCGGGGCGGGTCCGGCCGCTCGTGCACGCGGTAGATCGCCGGAACGCGCTTGCGCTCCAGGAGCCGCGCGACCTGCTCGTTGGCGAGGATCATCAGCCGCTCGATCAGGCGGTGGGACTCGGTCTGGGCGACTCCGTGGGCGCCGACCGCGTTGCCGCGCGAGTCGAAGCGGAACTCGGGCTCGAAGGACTCGACGTCCAGGCTAGCCGCGCTCTCCCGTTCGCCCAATGCCGCGGCCGCCTCGCGGGCGACCGCAAGCGACTCCTCCACCTCGGCCGGCGCTTCGGCGCGGCCGGCGAAGACGAGGTCGAGCTGGTCGTAGTCGAGGCGCGCGTCGGAGCGGATTCGGCTGCGGTAGAAGGCGGCGTTGGCGGGCTTGCCGCGGGCATCGAGCACAACCTCGGCGGTGACCGCCAGGCGTTCCACGCCGGGCGCCAGGCTGCAGGCCTCCTCGCTGAGGGCATGGGGCAGCATCGGCTCGACCGTGCCCGGCGCGTAGGTGCTGTTGCCGCGGCGGCGCGCCTCGCGGTCCAGCGGGGAGCCGGGCGGAACGTGGGCGGCGACGTCGGCGATGTGGACCCAGAGCCTGACCGCCTCCCCCTCGCGCCGCGTCGAGACCGCGTCGTCGAAGTCGCGGGCGGTCGCCGGGTCGACGGTGAAGGTGGGTAGGCCGGTCAGGTCGCGGCGCGGCCCGCCGCGAGCTCCGGCCGCCTCCCCGGCGGCAGCGGCTTCGACCTCCAGCGCCGCCGGAAAGCCGCGCCTGTCCAGCTCCTCGCCGAGCAGCGCCTCGACCGCCTCGCGGGCGGTCATCGCTGCGCGGCCAGAACCCCGAGTCCGCGCTCGAGGCCCTCGTCGCGGCGCGTGCCGGGCAGATCGGGGGCCCTGACGTCGGGCTCGATCCCCTTGCCGGCGAGGTTTTCCCCGTTCGGAGTGAAGTACTCGCCGACGGTCAGCTTCAGCGCGCCGCCGTTGGAGAGGTCGATCTCCTGTTGGAAGACGCCCTTCCCGTAGGAGCGGGTGCCAACCGTCTTCGCCGCGGCGTCGTCGGCCAGGGCGGCAGTGAGGATCTCCGCGGCCGAGGCGGTATTGCGATCGATCAGGACGACGATCGGCAGGGCCGGCAGGTTGCCGCCCTTGGCCTTGTAGACGGCGTGCCCTTGGGTGCGGGAATTGGTCGAGACCACGGTTTCGCCCTTGGGCAGAAAGACGCTCGCGGTCAGCACCGCCTCTTCGAGCAGGCCGCCGCCGTTGGCGCGCAGGTCGAGGACGAGCCCGCGGGCGCCTTCTCGCTGCAACTTGCGCACGGCCCGCTTGAGGGCGACGCTCGCGCCTTCGCTGAAGGTGGCGAGGCGGGCGTAGCCCAGCTTCTCGCCGCCGGCCCGCACGAGCCGGCTGCTCACCACCGGCAGCGAGATCTGCGCCCGCGTGACGTCGACCTGCCGCGTCTTGCCGCTCTTCGGGTCGCGCACGCCGAGCGTCACCGCGGTCCCTTCCGGGCCCTTGATCCGCGCCGTCGCCACGGTGGAGTCGAGGCCGGCGATCGAGCGGCCGTTCACCGAGACGATTGTCTCGCCGACCTCGATCCCGGCCGCTTCGGCGGGCGAGCGCTTGAAGACGCGCACGACGTGCAATCCCGGTTTCGTCGCGGTGACGCTGAGGCCGACGCCGGAGAAGCGACCCTCGATCTCTTCGTTGAAGCGCTCCAGCATCCGCGCTGAGAAGTAGTCGGAGAAGCGGTCCCGGTAGCGGCGGCGCAGGCCCCGCACCATGCCGCTCAACGAGGAGTCGATCAGCTTTCCCTGGTTGACCGGGCGGTAGTAGTTGTCTTCGATCAGCTCGCTCGCTTCGGCGGTCAGGCCGGCCGAGTCGTCGACGAATAGGTCGCGCAGCAGCGGTGGCATCTTCGCCGGGTGGCCGCCGACCCAGAGCCCGGCCGCGAGCACGACGAGCAGAGCGGCCGCGAGGCCCAGCGTCCGGGCCACGCTCACGCTGTCCTCAGACCTTGAGGAAGCGGCGCAGGGTGACGCCGGAGCCGACCGCGGAAACCAGCACCGCGGCGGCGAAGAGGATGCCGACCAATGCCGGGAAGGAGAGCGTGGTGCTGTTCTGAGCGGCAAGGAAGCCGATGCTGTCGCTCAGGGGGTCGACGATGGTCAGCTTGCCCAGCCACAGGATAAGTATGGCCACCAGGCCGCCGAAGAAGCCGACCACCACCCCCTCGATCATGAACGGCCAGCGAATGAACCAACGGGTGGCTCCGACCAGGCGCATCACCTCGACCTCGCGGCGGCGGGTGTAGATCGAGAGCCGGATCGTGTTGCCGACCAACATCAGCGAGGCGATGATCAGCAGTGCCGTGATCACCGTGAGAACGATCTTGAGCGCGCTGGTCACCTGCTCGATCTTCTTCGAGTCTTCCTGGCGGTCGAAGACCTCCTGCACGATCGGCGAGATCGGCTTCGGCTTCCCGTTCGGGCCCGGTGGGGTGACCGCGGCGCGCACGCCGTCGAGGTTGCTCGCGTCGTCGGCCTTGACCTGGAAGTTCGCCGGCAACGGGTTGGAGTGCAGCTGGGTGAGCAGTTCGCCGCTCTTGTCCTTGCCCAGGTCGGCAGTCAGTTCGTGCAGCGCCTCCGCCTTGGTGATCAGCTTGACCGAGCTCACATGTGGGATTTCCTGCAGCTTGTGCTCGAGGTCGTTGACTTCGGCCCGCGTCGCGTCGTCGTAGATCGCCACTCGGAACTCGAGGCTGTCACGGACCTGGTCGCTCTTGGCCTGCGTCGTCTGGAAGATCGGGATCAGGACCCCGAGCAGGATCACGGTGACGACCGTGGTGACGATCGCCGCCATGCTCGGGGCGCCGTTGCGGCGCAGGGCGCGGAAGGCCTCCTGGGTGAAGAAGAGCAGTCTTGACATGGCCTAGAAGAGCGACTCGTTGGCGTGGCCGTTGGTCTGCCCCTCCGGGGCGACTCCCATCTCGGCGCGCATCCGCAGGCCGAACTCCGAGGTCGACTCCTCGGTGTAGCCGCCACTGACCTCGTCGCGGACCACGCGGCCCTCGTAGAGCTCGACCACGCGGCGGCGCATGTTGTCGACCATCTCGCGATCGTGGGTGACGACGACGACGGTCGTGCCGGTCTTGTTGATCCGGTAGAGCAACTGCATCACGCCAATGGACGTCACCGGGTCGAGATTGCCGCTGGGCTCGTCAGCGAGCAGCAACGGCGGGTGGTTGACGAAGGCGCGGGCGATCGAGACGCGTTGTTGCTCGCCGCCGGAAAGCTCGTCGGGATAGCTGTGCAGCTTGGTCGAGAGGCCGACCAGGCGGAGGATCTCGGGGACCTGGCGCCGGATTTCGCCACGATGGGCACCGAGCACCTGCAGCGCGTAGGCGACGTTGTCGTAGACGGTGCGGTCGGGGAGCAGCTTGAAGTCCTGGAATACGGTGCCGATGTTGCGCCGCAGCTGGGGGATCTTCTTCTCCGGCATCGTGCCGATGTCGCGGCCAGCGATGCGGACGCTGCCGTCGGTCGCCGCCAGCTCACGAATCAGCATCTTGATCAGCGTCGACTTGCCACACCCGGTCGGGCCGACCAGGAAGACGAACTCGCCGCGGTCGATCGCCAGCGAGACACCGTCGAGCGCCATGTGGCCGCCCGGGTAGACCTTGGTGACGTCGCGCATCTCGATGATCGGCGCGCCGCCCTTGCGGTTACGGGGCGCCGGCTGCTCGCCGCCGCCCTTCTTGTTCTTTCTGCGCATGGCCATACGTCGCGGGGTCCTTCTCCGGTGACAGGGTGACTCCTGCGCGCCAAATCGTGCGCAACTCCGCGCCCAGCAGATGACGAGTAAAAGCTTAGCGAATTACTAGTGAATGCTTATAAATCAGTTGGCGAGCGCTGCCAGTGCCGCGAGTCCGGGGCCGACGGCGGCACGGAAGCGCTCTTCGGCAGCCGTCAAATCGGGATCCACATCCTGTCCGGGGGGAACGCGCGCGGGGTTCAGCGCTACGCGGCCGACCCATTCCTTGATGTCGGGCTCGGCGCGTTTTGAATACCGGGTGGAGGCGGGGAAGGCTCCTAGGCCGTGAGGGCTTTCTCTCCCCTCTCCTGAAGTCGCGACGCGCCTGGGTGAAGGCACCTGAGAGGCGAACTCAGCCGCTCCTCCTTCCGCCTGGCTGCGAGCGCGTTGACGCTTGCCACACAGGCTCCTGCTTTGGACGGCCGCAGCGGTCTCCGCGGCGCTCCACGAATTTCTCGCTCTCGCAAGACGAAGCGGGAGCGCCGTTTCTGACGCCCCCGCCGTCGCGGCGTCGGGTGCTTAAAGCCGCAGGCCCGCGCTGGCCGGCATCATCGGCGCGCGCCTCCCATGAACGGCCGCGATGATCTCCTCGGTGTCGATGCCCCCGCACGGGCGGCAAGCTTGCGGAACTCGACCCAGCCAAGGGCGGAGTTGCTCGAAGCCCCACTCGTCCATGCCGACCTCCCGCCGGCGACCGCCCTTGCCGCGGCGGACGAGGATAGAGCCACGGTGCGGGTCGAGATCGCGCTCGCTGAGCGCCAGTGCCTCCTGGATGCGAAGCCCGCCACGCCAAAGGACGACGATCACGGCGCGCAGGCGAGCGCCGTGACGACCACCTCCAACCTGGCGCATCACGCCGACGATCTCCTCGACCGTCGGCGGGTCGGCCGGGTAGCGTCTCCCCTTGTTGCGGGGCGGTCGTCCAGCGTGGTAGCCGGGCATCGTCGCCGGTGAGCGGCGGCGTCCGGCGGAGTCGAGAACAGGGGATGCGGTCATGGAACCCTCCTGGGGTCTCACAGCGTGCAGGGGCCGTTGGCCTACCACGCCCAGCGCGCAAATCCAGGCATTTCGCTCGTAAATCGCGCTGCTGTCGCGCTGGGGCGCTACCCTGGGGTCACTGTGAAGCATTCGGCCCTGAGCACGATCCCGACTCCGGAGAAGCCGGCGCTGAGCGACGAGCAGCGCGCCGAGCGGCTGCGGCTGCTCGCTGACCGTCTGCGCAGGCCGGACGGGCTGGACCGCGACACGCTCAAACACGTCGAGCAGCTGACCGACACCGAGCGGTAATCACGCGGTGAAATGCCGTCGAGTTGCTGCGCGGCGACGCCCCGTTCATTGCCGACACTTCGGCATGGTGGCGGGCCGCATCGCTCCCCAGTGAGCTCAGCACCCTTCTTCAAGCAGCGATCGTCGACGATCGGCTGTGGATCACGCCGATCGTGCGGATGGAGATCCTCTACTCCGCGCGCAGCACCTCCGAGTACGTTGAGCTCGAGAGCGAGCTCGACGCACTGCGGATCGTTCGCAACGATCGCGCTGTGACCGACGCCGCGATGTACGCGCTCGGCGAGTTGGCCGAGCGCAGCGACGGATACCACCGCGTGCCACCTACCGACGCCCTCATCGCCGCGGCCGCGGCCGAGCACGGCGCCGTCGCGGTGCTCCACCGCGATGCGCACTTCGACAGGCTCGCCGAGGTCCTGACGTTTCAAGGCGTCCAACTCCCAGGATCCTGACCCCGCTCACACCCTCCGGCGTCGAGATCACAGTCAATCCGCAAGACGCCCGAGTATCGTCCGATGCGGAAGCGACGTCACGATCGCCCGGTAGGCGCCAGCGGCCCTTGTCGTCGCGGGCTCTATCCACTCATCGGCTCATCCCGCCCGCCGGTAGCGGATGTGTGTGGCTAGCGGCGAGTGCAAGACCTCAACGGGCTCAAACCCGAGCGACTCGACGCCGTCGAAGATCCGCTCGCCGGAGCCGAGCAGGACCGGCGCGATGTCCAACGTGAGCTCGTCGACGACCCCGGCAATGAGGGCCTGGCGCACAGTCGAGGCGCCGCCCGCGATGTCTACGCCGCCCTCCCCGGCCGTCTCGCGCGCTTGTGCGTAAGCGGCGTCGAAGCCGCCGGTGACGAAGTGGAAGGTCGTCCCGCCTTCCATCTCGATCAGCTCGTGAGCGTGATGGGTGAGCACAAACACCGGCGCGTGGTAAGGCGGCTCGGGACCCCACCAGCCGCGCCAGTCCTCATCCCACTCGCCGCGGATCGGCCCGAACATGTTCCGCCCCATGACGTACGCGCCGCGCGGGCGCATGAGCCAGTCGGTCGCCGTCGCGTCGGCGTCGTTGGCGCGCTCGTCGCCGAGATGCCAGGCATGGAGCTCGCGCCCACGCTTACCGAGCGGAGTCTCGCGGCTCTGGTCGGGCCCAGCGACGAAACCGTCGAGCGAGATCGACATGTGGCAGGTGGTGTCCGGCATCGGCGTCCTCTCGGGTTAGTTTGCGACTTGCAATTGGCGACAGCACCCCTGGAACCGCCGCCAAGCCACCGTATTGAAAGCAGCCGGAGCCTGCGACGCCTGGGTTTCGTTGGTGAGCAAGAGGGCGCCGGCGTGGGAGCAGAAACCCTCGCCGTCCGCGGTCACCTCTACCGTTTCGGGCTGTCCGTTTCGATTCACCTTCAAGGTGAAGCCTCCTGAGCTGGGAAGTGGGTCTCGACAACCGCATTTTCCCGGCTCAGGAGGCGGAATCTCGCCGTTCAAGCTGGCTCAGGCAAGGGCACTTGGCGCAAGATCTGGGCTAGCGGACTCGCCTGGCGCGAACCCGCCTGCTCGCTCTCCGTGAGAGCGTACGGTGGAAGACACGTCGACAGGGTAGTCCTTACGTTGGTCTTGTCGCTCAACTCGCCTCGAGCTGCATTTGCGAGCTCAGATGACCTCGGAGGGAGGCCGGTACTACGGGAAGACGGTCTCCCCCGTCTCGCTGTCGACGATCGTGATCGCGACCGCGGGACAGGCTTCGGCGGCCTCGAGCATCAGGTCGTCCGGACCGGTGCCGATCACTTCGGCGATGTCGCCGAGGCGGAAGACCTCGGGGGCGATGTCGACGCAGTCGCCATGGACGCTGCACTCGTTCGGGTCGACGGTGGGGACGTAGGTCATGCTGCCACTTCCTTTCGGTCGGCGGCGGGAAAGTGGCCGCTGTCGATTTGCTTGCGAAGGGCTGGGATGGCGCGCGGGCGTCCCACGGTCAGGCCGCCGACGGCAATGCCCGACTGAGTGAAGACGGCTTCGAAGTCGCGCGACGCCGGGTCGCCGTCGAACGCAATGTCGTCCGAACGGTGGGCGTGGCCGACGTACTGGATCCGCAACCCGTACTGGTCGCTCCAGAAGCTGGGCAGCGGGGGCGTGCCGGGATACTCGCCGAGCATCGACTTGGCGACCGCGGCGCCTTGCCAGGCGGCGGCGTCCCAGTGCTCGGTGCGGGCATGCACGCCGAAGCGCGGGTCGAAGGGCACCGAGGCGTCGCCGGCGGCAAAGACAGCGGCCAGCTTGGTGCGGCCGGCGGTATCGGTGCGCACTCCACCGGCCTCGAGGCCGCTGCCGTCCAGCCAGCCGGTGGCCGGGATCGTGCCGACGCCGACGACGACCGCATCGCAGGCAAGCACAGTGCCGTCGGCGAGGACGAGCTCCTCCACACTGCCGCTGCCGCGGGCGCCCTCCAGCATCGCGCCGGTCAGGACTCGGACACCTTCGTCCCGGTGCAACTCGGCGAACCAGGCGCCCAGCTCGGCGCCGAGGATCGGCGCCAGCGGCGTCTCCAGCGCCTCGATCATCGTCACCTCCACACCGAGCCGCCGCGCCGTCGCCGCCACCTCCTGGCCGATGAAGCCTGCGCCGACGATCGCCAGGCGGGCGCCGGCGGTCAGCTCGCCGCGCAGCCGGCGGGCGTCGGTCAGCGTGCGCAGGTAGTGGACGTTCTCGAAGCCCTCCAGGAACGGCAGGCGGCGGGCGGCTCCGCCTGTGGCGATCAACAGCTTCTCGTAAGAGAGCTCCGCGCCGGAGTCGAGCAGCAGTCGCCGCGCCGCCGGATCCAGGCCTTCGGCGCGGACGCCGAGCAGCAGATCGACCCGCTTCTCCTCATACCACTGCGCCGGGCGGTAGGCGACCGTCTCCTCGTTCACATCCCCGGCCAGCAGCTCCTTGGAGAGGGGCGGCCGGTCATAGGGCGGGTCGGGCTCAGCGCAGACCATCCGCACCGGACCTTCGTAGTCGCGCCGCCGCAGGGTCTCGGCGCAGCGCTGAGCGGCGAGGCCGCCGCCGACGATGACAACACCATTGTCTTTCATCATGCTTCCTCCAAGGCCGGGGTTTGGGAAAGGGAGCCGCCGCGCTGGTGGGCGGCGGGAAGTGGGCGGTGGTCGCGCCCACCGGCGTGTTCGCGTTCCTCCTGGCGCGAGCGGCTGCGCTTGGCGCCGCCGGAGAACACCCGGTAGACGAACAGGCCGGCGATGACGGGGGCCGTCATCAGCACCCACCAGCGGAACCAGACGGTGGACGCGTCGGTCCCGGAGCCAAACGCGTGGACCAGGCCGAGCACGTAGACGAGGATCGTCGCTCGGTGCGCTTTGCGCCAGAGCTTGGCGCCGACCCGTTTGCGAAAGTAGAAGCTGAGGCCGAGCGCGGCGGCGAGGTAGCCGCCGATCACGCCGAGGCCCGTCCACAAAGGCCGGAAGCCCATCGTGAAGGGAACGGTCACCCCTTCCACCCCGGGGTTCAACCAGGGGTCGCCGAGCAGGGTGATGCCGTGGACAGAGATCGCGATCAGACCGGCGAGGGCGGTGTGCTCATGGATCGCCAGCAGTTTGCGTGAGAGACCGGGGCGGCGCATCACCTTGCCGGCCATCATCAGGCCAAGGCCGACTGAGATCGTCACGAGGACCAGCGCGACCAGGCCGGAGGCGCGGCTCGCCAGCCACCAGCCGTGGGTCTGCAGCGTGGTCGAAGCGGCGGCGTTCACCGGGCCCTCCCCCCGACCAAGGTGTCCGGAATGCGGATACGCGGACGGGCGACGCTTAGTGGGCCGACAGCCTCGATCCGGCCGCTGTCATGAATCAGGAAGCCGCCCTGTTCGGCAAGCACGTCGAGCCCGGCCTCGGGCCCGGAGAGCAGCGCGGCCTTGGAGAGGGTCTCCGCCTCGACCGCGGTCTCACCGAGCGCGGTGACGCCGACCAGCCCGGTCCAGGCCGGCTCGCCGGTCGCCGGGTCGAGCAGGTGGTGGGCGTAGCGGCCGTCCTTGTCGCGCCAGATGCGCACGTTGAGGCCCGAGGTCGCGACGCCGCCGGTGCCGAGCCGAAGCACGTGGGCGCGCTCCCCCGTCAGCGGATGCTCGACGTAGACCTCATAGGGGTTGACCAGAGCATCGGCGCCGCCGATCCGTATGTCGCCGCCGCAATCGACGATGAAGCGCGAGTAGCCACGCAGCTGTGCGGCAACGAGGTCGGCCGCCAGCCCCTTGCCGGCGCCGCCGGTGTCGAAGCGGACGCCGGGCGGGCGAGAGATCGTGCCGGCCTGCTCGTCAACCTTGAATCGCCGCCAGCGCGCCGCCGGATTGGGGCTCGCCGGGTGTCGGGGAGGTGCCTCACCGAGGGCCACGCCAAGCGGGGCGCCGGGCATCCCGGCGCGCGAGGCGACATACCCGGCCGACTCGATCTCGTCGGCCAAGGTCGGATCGACCAGGCCGCCGCTGCGCTCGGCCGCCATCAGCCCCGCCTTGACCGCGGCTCGGAGCAGCTCGGACGCCGGCACGCACTCACGCGGATCGGCGTTGAGCGCGCTCAGCTCGCTGTCGGGTTTGAACCGTGACAGCGCCGCGTCGAAGTCGACGATGAATTGCCGCGCCCGCTCGGCTGCCACCGGCGCCGGAGCCATCCCGGGCTCCGGCTCGCCGATCAGCAGCCGGACATGGGAGCCCATCGCGTCGAAGGTGACGTCGTGCTCGCTCATGTCACGAGGCGCTGGTCGTGACTGGGGCGGCGCCGGAAGCCGAGACTGCCGACGCCGAGCTCGTGGTGACGGGGCCGCTGGTCACGGTCGAGGCGCCGGGCGCCGGGACGAAGGTCGTGACGACTCGCCGCTTTATCACCTTGCGGACCAGGACCTGCTGGGGCGCCGGAGCGCTGGCGGCGCTGAGCTTGTAGGTGAGCACGGCGAAGAGCACCGCAAAGAGGGCTACCGACCCCCAGAGCACCAGGGCGGGACTGGGGCGGCGGGTTCGGGCTCGCTCAGTCATCGCCATGCTCGCTCTCGTGCTCATGCTCGCCGCCACCGCCGGCCGCTCCGCCGCCGCTGCTGGAGGTGACGACCGGTGCGCTCGAGCCTCCGCCAGAGCCTGCGCTGGCGCCGCTCGTGTGAGTGGCGATTGGCGCGGTGTGAGCCGCCCCGCCGCCGGAGCCGGCGTTGGAGTGAGAGCCGCTGGTGTGGGTGGCGACGGGCTTGGAGCCCGAGCCGGTCGTCGCCCCGGCGGAGCCGCCGGGGGAACTCGACGATCCGCTGGAAGAGGTCGAAACCGGCGAGGAGGTGTAGGAGGAGGAAGACGGGGTGGATCCCGCCGACCCGGTCGAGGAGGCGCCCGTGGTGGCACTGCCGCCACCGCCGCTCCCACCCGCGTAGCCGCTGGCGGTACCGGCGACCGGGGACGAGCCAGCCGGATGGTTCGGTTTGGCGTGCTTGGTCACGTGGATGGTCCGGCGGATCACCTTGGTTCGGACCTGCGGCTTGGCGGCCACCGGTTCGGAGGCCTGCTGGTGATTCGCGCTCAGCGCCAGACCGGTCAGCCCCCCCAGGCCGAGGATGGTCATGCCCGTCGCGATTCTCGTCTTGACTCTTTTCACGTCGATCTCCTCCTGGCCGAAGTTGTCGACGCAGTGTGGACCGGGTGCGTTCAAGTCGAACCAAGGCGCCGGTAAAGGGTTGGCAAAGCCTCACGCCGCCCCTGGGCCTTCCCGAATCCCGCCGTTACAGTTGCCGCATGGCCACCCCGGCGCCGAGCGGACGCATCCTCGTCGTCGAGGACGAGGGCTCTATCTCCGAGCCGTTCGCCGAGGCGCTGCGCCGGGCGGGCTTCGAGGCGCTGGTGACGGGGACCGCGGCCGGTGCGCTGCGCATCGCGGAGGAGTCCGAGCCGGACCTGGTCATGCTCGACCTCTCCCTCCCCGACGGCGACGGCCGCGACGTCTGCCGCGAGCTGCGCCGGCTCTCCGACGTGCCGATCGTGATGCTGACCGCGCGCGGCACCGAGATGGACAAGATCGTCGGCCTGGAGCTGGGCGCCGACGACTATGTGGTCAAGCCGTTCAGCGCCGCCGAGGTGATTTCGCGGATCCGGGCCGTGCTGCGTCGCAGCACCCCGCGCGACGGCTCCTCCGCGGCGCCGATCCGGATCGGCGAGCTGGAGCTCGACCCGGCCGCGCGGATCGCCAGGCTGGGGTCGGCCGAGCTCGAGCTCTCGCGCAAGGAGTTCGACCTGCTCGGCGAGCTGATGCGCCACGCCGGGCACGTGGTCACACGCGAGGACCTGATGGCGAAGGTCTGGGACGTCAACTGGTTCGGCTCCACCAAGACGCTCGACGTCCACGTCGGCTGGCTGCGGCGCAAGCTCGGCGACGACCCCAACGACCCCACATACATCGAGACCGTGCGCGGGGTCGGGTTCCGCTTCGCCGTGCAAGAGCCTGAGACGCAATGAGTCTGCGGGCGACCCTGCTGCTGGCGTTGGCCTATGTCCTGCTGCTGGCGCTGATCGCGCTCGGTGTGCCGCTCGCGGTCAGCCTGCGCGACCGGGTCGACTCCGAGGTCAAGAGCCAGGCACGCAGCCAGGCCGAGGTCGTCGCCGCCAGCGCCTCGGAGCTGCTCGACCCGTCGCAGCCCGCCGGCCTGCGACGGCTGGCGAAGATCTCCGCCGACAGCGTCCGTGGGCGAACGATCGTCGTCGACCGCCGCGGCCGCCTGCTCGCCGACTCGGCCGGCGAACCGCTCGGGCGCAGCTACGCCAGCCGGCCCGAGGTCAGGGCCGCGCTGCGTGGCAACAGCGAGCAGATCAGCCGCAACAGCAGCACTCTGGGCGCCGACATCCTCGCCACGGCCGTGCCCGTGCTCGAGCACGGGCGGTCTGGCGGTGCGGTGCGGATCACGCAGAGCGTCGCCGCCGTCAACCGCGCCGTGCGCACCTCCCTGCTCGACCTCGCCGCGCTCGCCGGCGTCGTCGGTCTGCTCGGCCTCGCCGCCGGCGCCCTGATCGCCCGTCAGATCGCCCTGCCGATCCGCCGTCTCGACCGCGCCGCGCGCCGCGTCGCCGAGGGGGATCTGGAAACCGCGGTGCTGGTCGAGGGCAGCTCCGAGCAGCGTTCGCTCGGCCGGGCTTTCAACGAGATGACCGAGCGGATCCGGCGACTGCTGCGCTCCCAGCAGGACTTCGTCGCCGACGCCTCGCACCAGCTACGCACGCCGCTCACCGGCCTGCGTTTGCGGCTCGAGAACCTCGCCGACCGGAAAGCCGACGACGTGGCGACCGCGGCTGAGCTGGAGGCCTCGATCGGCGAGATCGACCGCCTCTCGCAGATCGTCGACGAGCTTCTGCTCCTCAGCCGCGCCGGCGAGCACGAGTTGCCCGGCGAGCGCATCGACCTCGACGAAGCGGCGGCGCGGGCGGCCGAGCGCTGGCGCCGCACCGCGGAAGAGCGCGGGATCGCGGTCGAGCTTGACGGCAACGGCCAGGCAAGCGCCTGGTGCGCCAGGCCGGACCTCGACCGCGCGATCGACTCGCTTGTCGAGAACGCGCTGCGCTACTCGCCTTCCGGCTCCACGGTTTGGATCGCTTCCGCCCCGGGCCGTATCGAGGTTCTCGACGAGGGGCCCGGACTGGAGCCGGGCGAGGAGGAGGCCGTCTTCGAGCGCTTCAGCCGCGGCAGCGCAGGGCGGCGCGGACCGAGTGGCACCGGACTCGGTCTGGCGATCGCGCGTGAGCTGACCCGGCAGTGGGACGGCGACGTCACGCTGCGCAATCGCGACTCGGACGGCCTGTGTGCTGTCATTGAGCTACCGGAGCGATGATTTCGACGGCAACCCTGAAATGGCTCGGCCTGGCGTTGCTCGGCATCGCCATCGCGGCCGGAGTGGCGATCGCCGCCGGCAATCTAGCCGGACAGCAGATCGGCCTCTCCTCCGAATCGATCTCCGCCGGCGACGCATTGGCTCCGGTGGCGCGCTCGACCGTGGGCCACCGTTCGGCGCATTCGGGCAAGCGCACCGGCGATGGCCGGCCGACTCCGACCGCCCCTGCGACGACGCGGTCCACCCCTGCTCCCCAGCCCGAAACGCCGACGGCGGTCGAAGCCCAGCCGCCGCCTCGAGAAGGAGACGACTCGCATGGCGGTGGCGGCAACGGCGACTCGGGCGGCAGTGGCTCGGGCGGCCACGGCGCCGACGACTGACGGCTTACAGCGCCCGCTCGACCGCGGTCACGATGTGGGCGGCGTCGATGCCGGCCGCGGCGAGGAGTGCGTCGGGGGGGCCGCTGGTGGGGCGCTCGCTGACGGCGAGGCGGACCAGCGGGGTGCCCGAAGCCGCTTCGGCGAGGACGCCGGCGACGGTCTCGCCGATGCCGCCCTCGGCCCAGTGGTCCTCGACCGTGATCAGAGCCTCGGTCTCCTTCGCCGCCCGGAGGATCGCGTCGCGGTCGACCGGCTTGACCGAGTAGAGGTCGATCACCCTGGCCGCGATTCCCTTCGCGGCGAGCTGCTCGGCCGCATCGAGCGATTCGTGCAGGGTGATGCCGGCGCCGATCAGGGTGACCCGGTCGTCATCGCCACTGCGCACAGTGCGGCTGCCGCCGATCTCGAAGCTCTCGTCGGCCCCGTAGAGGACCGGGGTCGCGCCACGGGTCGTGCGCATGTAGCTGATTCCGCGGTGCTCGCGCATCGCGTCGAGCAGGGCGACGGCCTGGTTGGCGTCGCTCGGATAGAGAACGACACTGCCGAGGACGGCACGCAGCGAGGCGATGTCTTCGAGCGCCATCTGCGAGGGCCCGTCGGGGCCGATCGAGACGCCGACGTGGGAGCCGCAGAGCTTCAGGTCGGCGTCGGAGATCGCGGCCATGCGGACGAAGTCGTAGGCGCGGCTGAGGAAGGCGCCGAACGAGGACGCGAAGGGCTTCCAGCCGCGCGTCTGCAGGCCGACGCCGGCGGCGACCATCTGCTGCTCGGCGATGTACATCTCGAAGAAGCGCTCGGGGTGCTTGGCGGCGAAGCGTTCGGCGTAGGTCGAGTTGCCGACCTCGCCGTCGAGCGCGACCACCTGCTCGTCGATCGAGCCGAGCCAGGCAAGGCCGTCTCCGTAGGCGCCGCGGGTCGCGACCTTCTCGCCAATCTCGTAGCTGGGTCGCTCGACCTCCGCCCGGGCAACCTCGTAGGAGCGCGCCTCGGGCGGGGACTGGACCTCGACCCGCAGCGAACGCTCGCCGCCCAGCTCCTCGACCGCAGCGTCGGGCTCGGCCAGCGGCTTGCCGTGCTGGTTGGGCTGGTCCTCGACCGCCGCGACGCCCGAGCCCTTCTTGGTGCGGGCGAAGATTGCCGCGGGCCTGCCGGCGGCGAGCGCCTGCGCGTAGGCGGCGTCGATCGCCTCCAGGTCGTGCCCGTCGATCTCCTGAACGTCCCAGCCGCAGGCCACGGCGCGCGCCGCCCAGGAGGCGGTGTCCCACTCGTGCATGGTCGGGCCGCGCTGGCCGAGCCGGTTGACGTCGACGATCGCGATCATGTTGTCCAGGCCCGCCTGGCCGGCGTGCTCGAAGGCCTCCCACATCGAGCCCTCGGCGAGCTCGGAGTCCCCGCAGAGGACCCAGACGCGGAAGTCGGCGCTCTCCAGCCGCTTGCCGGCCAGCGCGATCCCGACCGAGATCGGCAGGCCCTGGCCGAGCGAGCCGGTGGCGACGTCGACCCAGGGGATTTCCGGCGTCGGGTGGCCCTGCAGGCGCGAGCCGAACTCGCGGAAGGTGAGCAGCTCCTCGTCCTCGATCGCCCCGGCCATCTTGTACATCCCGTAGAGCAGCGGCGAGGCGTGGCCCTTGGAGAAGACCAGGTGGTCGTTGGCGCGGTTCTCGGGGGCATCGAAGTCGTAGCGCAGGTAGCGGGCCATCAGCACCGCCATCAGGTCGGCGGCCGACATCGAGGAGGTCGGGTGGCCGGAGTTCGCGGCGGCCGCGGAGCGCACCGAATCCACCCGCAGCTGTTGCGCCAGTTCGTGTAGCTGCGTGCGGTCGATCGTTCCCTCCGAGGTCGCCTGCTCCATGGCTCTGACTTTATCTAGAGCTAGCCGATCGCGACCATGCGCTCGATCGGCACCCGCGCCCGCTCGGCGATCTCCGCCGGGACGCTGACCTCGAACTTCATCTCGCGCAGGCAGTCGCGCAGTTTCGGCAGCGTGATCATCTTCATGTACTTGCAGTAGGCCATCCGGTTGGCCTCGATCAAGCTCGCCCCCGGCGCGGCCATCTGCAGCGGGTGCAGCATGCCGTTCTCGGTGGCGACGATGTACTCGCCGTCGGGTCGCTGCTGGACGTAGTCGAGCATCTGGCCGGTGGAGAGCATGTGCACACCGTCCTCGTCGACTTCTCCCGCGGCGACGAACTCCATCACCTGGGTGACGCAGCCGCACTCGGGGTGGACGAGGAACTCGGCGTCCGGATGGGCGGCGCGCTGGGCCTTGATGTCGTCCGGGCGGATGCCGGCGTGGACGTGACACTCGCCCGGCCAGACGTGCATCGAGCGTCCGGTCCGGCGCTCGACGTAGGCGCCGAGCCACATGTCGGGGCCGAAGAGGATCTCCGTCTCGGGCCCGTGCTCGCGGAGGATGTGCTCGACGACCTTGACGGCGTTGGAGGAAGTGCAGCAGTAATCGGTCTCCGCCTTGACCTCGGCCGAGGTGTTGACGTACATGACGACGACCGCGTCGGGGCTGTGGCGCGACTTCCACTCGCGCAACTCCTCGGCGGTGATCGCGTCGGCGAGCGAGCAGCCGGCGTCCGGATCGGGGATCAGCACCGTCTTCCGCGGCGAGAGCACCGCGGCGGTCTCGGCCATGAAATGGACGCCACAGAAGGCGATGACCGACGCGCCGGAGGCGGCCGCCTGGCGAGAGAGGCCGAGTGAGTCGCCGGTGTAGTCGGCCACGTCCTGCACCTCGGGCACCTGGTAGTTGTGGGCGAGGATGACGGCATCGCGCTCCCGCGCGAGCTCGCGCACCTCGCTGGACATCTCCTCGACCTCCTCCGGGCTGAGGTCGAGCATCGGGACCGGCTCGTTGATCGTCGGCAGCTCTCTCATTGGCGGTTGCCTCGAAAGACCCTGGGAGGGTCTCGCTGGTCGTATGTTCGCTGGCTTGGCCTTCGCCTGAGTCCAGTCGAATGAACTGATTGGGAGTCTAGTCGATGGCCTACTTGAGCAGGCGGGAGAGGCGGCGATCTTTGAGCACACGGCCGCCGGTCTGCTCCTTCGGGCAGTAGTTCGTCTGGTGCTCGGCGAAGTAGACGGCCTCGATCGTCGTGCCGCAGCGCGGGCAGGGCTCGCCCTCCCGTTTGTGGATCCGCAGCGGCATCGGCAGCTTCTCGGGCAGCTCGGGGCCGACCGTCTCCTCGTAGTGCTCGATCGCGTCGCCGAGCACGTGCAGGGCGGCGTGAAGTCGCTCGATCTCCCTGTCATCCAGCTCGGAGCCCTGCTTGAACGGCGACAGCCGCGCCTCCCAGAGGATCTCGTCCACCCAGGAACGGCCGATGCCGGCGATGTCGCCCTGGTGGCGCAGCAGCGGGTGCAGGTGGCGGGGCTGGCCGACAGCCGCCGCGAAAGCGTCCAATGCCGGGTCCGGCCAGGCTTCCGGACCGAGCCGAGCCACGGCATCGTCCTCCGGCACGGCGGCGCTCGCTAGCAGCTTGGCCCACGCACGCTGCTTCGTCCCGAACTCGCGCAAGCGCAGCTCCCGCCCGTCATCGAGCCGCACCAGCACCCTCGACGCCCGGTCTTTGAGCGAAGCCCGCCTGTCGAAGACCCGTAGTCGTCCCGCCGACATCAAATGGATCAGAAGCGCCAGATCGCCGAACTCGACCACTGGCATCTTGCCCACCCGCCGAATACCGCTCACCTCTCTACCCACAAGCTCGTCAAGCGACGGCTCGAAGGTCTTCATCACGTTCATCCCCGGAGCCGACACCGATTCGACTGAAGCTCCCCCGACTGCGGCGTCGAGGCGGCGTACCGTGATCTCAACCTCGGGCAACTCGGGCATAGCCAAAGTCTGCCGACTACGCCGCTCCCGACAGGATCCGCGGGCCTCAGGCCGTTTCGACCAGCATGCTGAAGTCGAGTGTCGGGGCCGAGTGGGTCAGCGCGCCGACGGAGATGTAGTCGACGCCGGTCTCGGCGATCGTGCGCACGGTCTCGAGGCTGACGCCGCCGGAGGCCTCCAGGCTCGGCTTGCCCTCACCCCCGCCCTGCTGGTCGCGCAGGCGAACGGCCGCCAGCAGGACCTCGGCGTCCATGTTGTCGAGCAGCAGCCGGTCGGCTCCCGCACCGAGCGCGTAGGCGACCTCGTCCATGTTGCGACACTCGATCTCCAGCGGCATTTTGGGCTGCGCGGTGCGGGCCGCGTGGACCGCCTTCGCCACCCCGCCCGCGATGGCGATGTGGTTCTCCTTGATCAGGATCGCGTCGTAGAGCCCCATGCGGTGATTGACCCCACCTCCGGCCCCCACAGCGGCCTTCTCCAGCGCCCGTAGGCCCGGGGTCGTCTTGCGCGTGTCGAGGATGCGCGCGCCCGTGCCCGCGACCGCCTCGACGAAGCGCGCCGTCAGCGTCGCGATCCCGGAGAGCCGGCCGAGGAAGTTGAGCGCCGTTCGCTCCGCCGCAAGCAGTCCCGCCGCGGGCCCGCCGGCCAGCGCCACCTCGGCCGGCACCGCCTCGCGCCACTGCCCCTCGACGACCAGGTTGTCGATGTCCTCCACCCCGCACCGCCTCATCGTCTCCGCGACGACGCCGAGCCCGAAGACGACCCCCGGCTCCTTCTGCACGATCCGTGCCCGCGCCCGCGCCCCATCCGGAACGGTCGCCTCCGAGGTCACGTCCCCAGCGCCGATGTCCTCGGAGAGCGCCCGCCCTACGACCGGCTCGATTTCAAGTAGATCTGTCAATTTCCAGGGGTATTTCAAGTCTTATTACATGTGGTTGTAAGTAGGTCTTATCCGGCTTTCAGCTGCCAGTAGGCACGGGGGTCTTTAGGCGACTTGCCAACCCACTCGATCACTTCCGCGTCTTTGAGGATGTTCAACTCCTTCTGCACGAGAGGCCTCGAAATGCCCAGTGCCTCCTTCAGCTCGCCAGTGCTCATCCGCCCCTCCGAACGCAGCACCCGCGTGATCGCTCTCGCGTGCTCGGGCAGCCGTTCGTCCAGCTGGCGATCCACGGGCTCGGCCAACAATTGCAACTCGACGCTACCCGAGGTCTGCCGATAGACGGGGTCGGTCAATCCCGCTTGACGCATCTCGTCGAACATGCGTCGGATTCCCTCACCGAGCTCCTGCCCGAGGCTGAGATCGGCACAGACGCGCGCAATCCGCGGGTTACGGGCGAAGCGCATCGTCTCCAGCGGCCGGCTGAGGTCAACGAGACCGGGAAAGCGACCCGGGCTTGAGATCTCGATCCTGTCATCGAAGATCTCGACCCGGACGTGGTCGCCCACCATGCTGTAGGAGCGATGCACCGCGGCGTTGACAATCCCCTCCAACCAAGCGTCCTGCGGCACCAACGGGATGTCTTCGAAGGACCCTTCGACGCCCAGCGCTCTGCGCCTCGGCTGCAACCGCTCGACCTGCTCCCTGGCGTGCTCCAATTGCGTCGGCATCGCTCCTTCCAGCCTGATGTCGTCGATCAGTTGCTGGCGAGCTCCCGACCCACGCTCGCGCCCTCGGTATCGCAATACGCGAATGTAGGCCTCGGGCAGGAACGTCTGTGGGCTCTCCGCAAATAGCAGGCAACCGGCGATCGTCAGCTCGTCACCATCCGCCAGGCCTCGAGCCTGCAACAGGCGCTTCGGATCATGCACGCCCATCGCAGTTGCATAACCCTCGAACATGAACTCGTCGATCGAATCGACAGATGCGCCAGAACGACCCGCCTCGTAGCTGGCCTGCCCCTTGTCGTAGAGCAACTCTCGACGCTGGGCGAAGTTGAGCCTGCGGTTCTCGTCACCGACCCGCAGGAAGACCTCGTCTTTTTGGTTCGCGTGGACCAGATCTCCGGGTTCGACTTCGATTGCGAGAAGCTCATTCGGTTCTCCGTCGCCGTCGATGCAAGGGACCAAACGGTGCTTCGCCCGCACCGGGGGCATGCAGAAGTCGATATTTGCCTGCAGCTGGGAATTTCGCCGCTGCAAGTGGCCAAGGGTCCCCTCGATCTCGCCATCGGATAGACCGACAATCACGACTCCACCGTCTGCGTTGGCGAAGCCGATCAACGTGTTGGCCAGGTCTCGCGGTGCGATCCGGCTTGACTTCCTCTCCAGCCATTGATCCTCGGGCAATCCGGCCAGCTCGGGGCCGACAGCCTTCGGTGGCGAATTGAGCGCGCTTTCTACAGCGATGGTTCCCATATTAGCTACTTGCAATTATTGCATGTGGCATACAAGTAGGGTTCAGAGTCCGGATCTCACGTCCATGGTCGCCGAAGCGTTTAATCCCATGAGTGACCGCGCTCCCGCCCTTCCAACGCCTGCTCGACCAGCACGCCGCCGACGTTATGGCGGTGCTGCGCGGCGCGGTCGGCCGCGCCGAGGCGGAAGACTGCTTCCAGGAGACCTTCCTCGCGGCGCTGCGCGCCTACCCGAAGCTGAGCGATGACGGCAACCTGCGCGGTTGGCTGCTGACGATCGCCCACCGCAAGGCGATCGACCACCACCGCGCGAACGGACGACGCCCGCTGCCGGTCGCCCAGCCCGAGATCCACGCCGGTGCGACCGCCGAGCCCGAGCTCGATGACGGCCTCTGGGCGCTGGTCGGAGCGCTGCCGCCGAAGCAGCGCGCCGCGGTGGCGCTGCGCTACGGGTGCGACCTCCCCCACGCCGAGATCGCCGCCGCGCTCGGCTGCTCGCCCGACGCCGCGCGGCGCAGCCTGCACGAGGGAATCAAGCGACTGCGAAAGGAGCTGGCATGAAGGCAAGCCTCGAAAGACCTCGCCGACCGCGCCGCCGACGAAGGTCTGCTCGACGTCGCCTACGCGAGGGTCGACTCGCCGTTCGGCTCGCTGCTCGTCGCGGGTACCCGGCATGGGCTGGTCAAGCTCAGCCTGCCGGCCTACGATCACGACGAGGCATTGGAGGACCTGGCCGCGCGTCGTTTCGCCGCGGATCCTCGAGGCCCCTTCGCGCCTCGAGGAGGTCCGGCGCCAACTCGACCGCTACTTCGAGGGGGGGCTGCGCGAATTCGACCTGCCGCTCGACTGGCAGCTCAGCCACGGCTTCCGGCGGCGGGCCCTGCGCGCGATCGACCGCATCCCCTACGGGAAGACGCGCAGCTATACGGACATCGCCCGCAGCGCCGGGAACGAGCGCGCCGTTCGCGCCGCCGGAACCGCGTGCGGAGCCAACCCGATCCCGATCGTCGTGCCGTGCCACCGGGTGCTGCGCAGCGGCGGCGCGCTCGGCGGTTACGGCGGTGGCCTGCCGATGAAGGAAGCCCTGCTGGAAATGGAGGGCGTGCGCGGTAGTCGGGTGTAGAATCTGCCTCAAGCGGATCGGCTGCATGGTCGATAGGGGCGGCGTGGATCGGAATACCGAAACGACCGTACGCGACCACACCAACCGCATAGCCCGCGCCGCCTGGCTCTGCGCCTTCGTCGTGCCGCTGATTCTCGCCGCGCTGCTACTCGGAGCCAAGTCCTCGCAGGCGTCCGCGCCGGTGCCCGGCGCCGTTTCGTTCGCCTTCGAAGAAGACGAAGAAGAATTCGGGTTCGAAGAAGAAGGCGAAGGCGAATTCGCCGAAGAAGACGAACTCGAATTCGCCGAAGCGGAATGCGAAATCGCCGCGGACGAAGTCGAAGAAGGCGAAATCACGCAGGCCGAAGCGGACGAGTTCTGCAGGGAAGTAACCGAAGCCGCCAAGGAATCGGCTGCCGAAGGGCCCAAGGCCTCCGCGTCGGTGCGATGCCCGATCCGCAGCCTCACGGCGCACGCCTCTACGCACCACAAAACGCTCAAGCTGACGATCGGCTACACGACCCTCAGCCCCATTCGGGCGACGATCCGAATCCATGGCGTCGGCAGCTTCAAGCGCCATCTCGGCCGCAGCGGCGTGCTCCGCTTCACGAAGAAGCTGGGCAGGAAGCGACCCCGGAAGCGGATCGCGATCCACATCCGCGTCCCCGCCTCAGCGAGCGGACGACGCTGCGGTCTTGTTGAGGTAGTCGCGAATAAAGTCGTCTAGGTCGCCGTCGAGCACGCGCTGGGCGTCGCCCACCTCGTGTCCGGTGCGGTGGTCCTTGACCCGCTGGTCGGGGTGCAGGAAATAGCTGCGGATCTGCGATCCCCAGGCGACTTCCTTGACCTCGCCGCGCTCCTTGGCCAGCGCTTCGGCCCGTTTGCGCTCCTCGAGCTCGATCAGCTTCGAGCGCAGCAGCTGCATCGCCACCGCCTTGTTCTGGGTCTGCGAGCGCTCGTTCTGACACTGCACGACGACGCCGGTCGGGATGTGCGTGATCCGCACGGCCGAGTCGGTCTTGTTGACGTGCTGGCCGCCGGCGCCCGAGGCGCGGTAGGTGTCGATGCGCAGGTCGGCGTCGTCGACCTCGACCTCGACCCCGGCGTCGACCAGCGGGCCGACATCGACCTGGGCGAAGCTCGTGTGGCGCCGTGCCGAGGAGTCGAAGGGAGAGATCCGCACCAGCCTGTGCACGCCGCGCTCGGCGGCGAAGAGGCCGTAGGCGTTCTCGCCATGGGCCAGGAAAGTGGCCGACTTCAGCCCCGCCTCCTCCCCCGGCGAGGCCTCCTTCATTTCGACCTCGAAGCCACGCCCCTCGGCCCAGCGCAGATACATACGCAGGAGGATCTCCGCCCAGTCCTGCGAATCGGTGCCACCGGCGCCTGCGTGGACCGAGACGACCGCGTCGCCCGCGTCGTATTTGCCGCTGAACAGGCGCGCCTCTTCGAGCTCGGCCAACCGACCTTCGACGGAGGCCATCTGCGTGGTCAGCTCTGCCGCCATCTCCTCGTCCTCGGCAGCCATCTCGGCCAACTCATCGAGGTCGGCCGACTCCGCCTCCAGCTCCTCGAAGGTCTTCAGCCGGCGCTGGGCGCGGGCATGCGCGGCCGAGGTGCGCGCCGCCGACTCCTGGTCGTCCCAGAAGCCGGGCCGGCCCATCTCCTCCTCCAGCCCCTCCGCTTCGTCTCGCAGCGAAGCCGGGTCAAAGGTAGTCCGCGAGCAGCTTCAACTGCTCGCGGATCTCGGCGAGTCGCGCCGGTACCGATTCGGTCTGGGCGACGTCGGCCATCAGCCAAGCTTACCCAGCGCCTCGGCACGATCTTCGAACGGTCGCCAACTGCGGATCCTGCGATCGCGCAGTTCGAAGAACCAGGCCATCTCCTCGGTCGAGGCGTGCGACCCGTCCTCGTCCCAATGCCAGGCACGCCGGATCAAGGCCACGGCCCTATCGGTGTCCTCGTGCAACTCCTGCAGCTCGATCGTCTGCTGAACGCCGCCCGGCGCCCGCGTCGCCCACATCCGAGCAGCCTCCCGGCCTTTCCTCAAGCCCTTCATCGAATGCAGCTCCACCTCCGGATCGAGCACGGAGACAAACGCATCGAGGTCGCGCTCGTTGAACGCGCGGATGAACTCCCGGACAGGGTCGTGGATCACGGTCGCGGGGCTAGGCGCCGTGGCACTTCTTGTACTTCTTGCCGCTGCCGCACCAGCACGGGTCGTTTCGGCCGATGTCCTTTTCCCGCTCGTCCTTGACCACCGTCTCGATCGCCTCGGCCGGCGGGGCGCCGTTGCCGCCGCCGCCCGGCATCGCCGTGCCTTCGGTGACGCTCACCCCGCCGCCGGCGGCGACCTCCTGCAGGGCGGAAGGCTGCGCGTCGGGGGTGCCGCCCGAGTAGTCGAGCGCGGTCGGCGCGCCACTGTTGCCGCCAAAGGTCCCTTCCATCTGGTTGGGGTCGACTTCGATCTCGGCGTTGAAGACCAGTTTGCTGAATTCCTCCCAGATCGAGTGCATCAGCTCCTCGAACATCGCGAAGCCTTCGTTTTTGTAGGCGACGAGGGGGTCGATCTGGGCGAAGCCGCGCAGGTGGATCCCCTCGCGCAGGTAGTCCATGTCGTAGAGGTGCTCGCGCCAGCGGTTGTCGATCACCTGCAGCAGGATCGAGCGCTCCAGGTAGCGCATCAGCTCGTCGCCCATCTGCGTCTCGCGCTCGTCGTAGGCGTTCATCGAGTCTTCGTCGAGGGCGTCCTTGAGCTTTTCGCGGTCGACCGTCTCCGGCGCCATTGCCCCCACCTCGATGCCGATCGGCCAGATCTGGCGCAGCTGCCGCTCCAGCCCGGCCAGGTCCCATTCGTCGAGTTCGTCGCCCGGCGTGTACTCGTCGACGTAGCGCTCGATCACGCCCTCCATCTCGTCGCGAGCGATGTCGGACATGTCGCGCCCCTCGAGGATCTCGCGGCGGTATTTGTAGACGACACGGCGCTGCTCGTTCATCACGTCGTCGTACTCGAGCACGCGTTTGCGGATCAGGAAGTTCTGCTCCTCGACCTTCTTCTGGGCGCCCTCGACCGTTTTGGTCAGCATCTTGGCCTCGAGCGGCATTTCGCCGCCGTCCTCGTCGACCGGGCCGAGGCGGTCGAGGATTTTGTAGATGCGGTCGCCGGCAAAGAGGCGGATCACGTCGTCTTCGGCGGAGAGGAAGAAGCGCGTCTCCCCCGGGTCGCCCTGGCGGCCGGAGCGGCCGCGCAGCTGGTTGTCGATGCGGCGCGATTCGTGCCGCTCGGTGCCGCAGATGTAGAGGCCACCGAGCTCGCGCACCTCTTCGGCCTCGGCCTTGCACTGCGGCTCCAGCTCCTCCGCCTTGGCGGCGAAGGCCTCCTCGTAGCCGTCGTCGCCGGGGTTGAGGCCCTGCTTCTTGAGCTCTTTGTGGGCCATGTGCTCGGGGTCGCCGCCGAGCTTGATGTCGACGCCGCGGCCGGCCATGTTGGTCGCGATCATGACCGCGCCCTTGCGCCCGGCTTCGGCGATCCGCTCACCCTCTTTTTCGGCGTGCTCGGGCTTCGCGTTGAGCACCGCGTGCTCGATTCCGCTCCGCTTCAGCTCGCCCGAGATCATCTCCGAGACCTCGACCGAAACGGTGCCGACGAGGATCGGCTGGCCTTTCTCGTGGCGGGCCAATATCTCCTCGAGCACGGCCTTCCACTTGCCGTCCTTGGTCTTGAAGATCTGGTCGTTGAGGTCGGCGCGGACCATCGGCCGGTTGGTCGGGATCTCGACCACGGGCACTTTGTAGATCTTCATGAACTCGGTCGCCTCGGTCAGCGCCGTTCCGGTCATCCCGGCGAGCTTGTCGTAGAGGCGGAAGTAGTTCTGCAGGGTGATCGTCGCCAGGGTCTGGTTCTCCTCGCCGATCGCGACGCCCTCCTTTGCCTCGACCGCCTGGTGCAATCCCTCCGACCAGCGGCGACCCTCGAGGATGCGGCCGGTGAACTCGTCGATGATCATCACCTCGCCGTCGACCACGGCGTAGTCCTTGTCCTTCTTGTAGAGCGACTCCGCCTTGAGCGCCTGGCCGAGGTGGTTGACGAGCGAGCCGTGCTCGCTGAGGTAGAGGTTGTCGACGCCGAGGAACTCCTCCGCCCGTTTGACCCCGCGCTCGGTCGGCGAGACGGTCTTGTGCTTCTCGTCGTATTCGTAGTCGTGCTCGGCCTCGGAGGTGTCCTTCGATTCGCCCAGCGATTTGAGCCGCTCTTTGGACTGGACGCCGTCCATCTGCCGAGCGAGGCGCGCGAACTGGTAGTAGATCTGGGCCGCCTGTTCGGGCGCGCCGGAGATGATCAGCGGCGTCCGTGCCTCGTCGATCAGGATGTTGTCGACCTCGTCCACGATCGCGAAGTTGTGGTCGCGCTGGACGCAGTGCTCGATCGCTTCGGCCATGTTGTCGCGCAGGTAGTCGAAGCCGAACTCGGAGTTGGTGCCGTAGACGACGTCGCAGGCGTACTTGACGTGCCGGGCGTCGTGGTCGTCGGAGTCCTGGATCGCGGCGACCGTGACGCCGAGCGCGTCGTAGACCGGCTTCATCCATTCGGCGTCGCGGCGGGCCAGATAGTCGTTGACGGTGACCAGGTGGACGCTTTCGCCGCCGAGCGTGTTGAGGAAGACGGCCAGGGTCGCGGTCAGGGTCTTGCCCTCGCCGGTCCGCATCTCGGCGATCGCGCCCTCGTGCATCGCCATGCCGCCGATCAGCTGCACGTCGAAGTGGCGCTGGCCGATGCTGCGCTTCGCCGCCTCGCGGGTCAGGGCGAAGGCCTCGGGCAGCAGGTCGTCAAGCGACTCGCCGCCCCGGGCCCGCTCGCGCAGCGAGTCCGCCTCGGCGCGCAGCTCCTCGTCATCGAGCAGCTCCATCTCCGGCTCGATCGCGTTGATCTTCTGGGCGCGCTTCTCGTAGGCCTTGAATTTGCGCCCCTCGCCGACGCGCAGCGCGCGGGTGACCATGTCCCTGGCGTTAGCCATGGACAGAGGGTAGCGAGGGGGGGCTGGCCGCAGGCACTCCTAGGCGGTGCGGCCCCGCAACTGGTTGACGAGACGCCTCGTCCGACGGCGCTTGCGGCGCTTCTCGCGGTGCTTCTTCACCTGCCGGCGGATGTCCTCGGCAAGTTCGTGGACCGAGTGCGCCATCTCGGGCGAGCACTCCTTCGCGTGCAGGGTCACGCCTTTCAGCCGCAGGGTCGCCTCGGCGACCTGGCTGTCGGCGATCGCGGGGTTGCGCTCCTCCCAGACCGTGACGTCGAGCGTCGCCAACTCCGAGACCTGTTTGCCCACACGGCGAAATCGCTTCAGGACGTGCTCTCTCAGCTCGTCGTCGATCTCGACGTTTCGCCCGCGCACCTCAATCCGCATCTTGCCTCCTCTGTGGGGTCTGCCTCGATGCTACGCCTGTATACGGCGGTGGGCAAGGGGCAATTTCAGAGGCCTCCGGGGTGGCGCCCCGCCCCGGATCAGAGGCGGCGCGTGAAGGTGATCGCGGCGACACGGACGGCGCCGCTGGAGCGTAGGGCCCGGGCGCAGGACGACAGGGTCGCGCCGGTGGTGAGCACGTCGTCGACGAGCAGGACGCTGCGCGGCGGCTGGTCGCGGGCACGGATCGACGGTGGGTGGCCGACCCGCTCGGCCCGGCGACGACCTACCTGGCGGCGGCTGCCGCGGCGGGTCAGGCAGGCAGTCAGCGGCAGCCCGGTGCGCCGGGCCAGCGCCGCCGCCAGCTCCGCCGCCGGATCGAAGCCGCGTGCCAGCGAGCGCAACCGGGCCGTGGGAACGGGGACGATCGCGCCGCTCAGCACTGCACCGGGCGCCAGCCACTGGATCCGGTCGGCCATCAGGTCGGCGACCGGCAGCAGGCGACGGAACTTGAGCGCGGCGACGAGCTCGCGGGCGACCCCCTCGTGCGCGGCCGAGGACCAGGCTCGGTCGAGGCCCGGAGCGCCGCCGCCCGAGAGCGGGGCGGCTGCCGCGAGGCGACGCGAACAGCGCGCGCAGAGCGCCGCCTCGGGACGGCAGCCGCGCCCGCAGGCGGCGCAGAGCGGAGGGACGAGGCCGGCGGTGAGAGCGTGGCGGAGCTTCATGCCCCGAGCCTGCGGGGCGGCGGCGCGCGCGTGGCGCGCCAGATGTCAAATCTTCGTCAGGCCTCGCGCGCGTGCGCCGCGGTGCCGCCGATCAGGATCGAGCCCGGCGGCAACTCGGTTCGTTCGAGCAGGACCGAGTCGCGGACGATCGACCCCGCCCCGATCCGGCAGCCGTCACCGAGAATCGCGGGCCCCTCGATGCGCGAACCCGCACCGATCTCGACCGCGGAGCCGATCAGGACGGGAGCCTCGACCTCGACGCCCTCCAGCGGGCTGGCCGAGCGCACCCCGTCTGACACCTGAGGCGCTCCCGGGTCGACCGCGACCGCGCCATGCAACGCATCGAGGTTGCCGTCGCGCAGCTCGTCGAGATTGCCGATGTCGTTCCAGTAGGCCTCGATCTCGTGCGAGTAGAACGGCACGTCGGCCTCCAACAGGGCCGGGAAGACGTCCTTTGCCCAATCGGCGAACTCGGGTGGGTCGTCCGGACCGGCGTCGTTGCTGGTCCCCGGCTCCGGGAAGTAGTCGAAGACCTCGGCGCGGAACATGTAGATGCAGGTGTTGGCGAGGTCGGATAGCGCTTCGGCCGGATCGGGCTTCTCCTGAAAGCCCTGGACGCGGCCGTCATCTCCGGCGATGACGACGCCGAACTGGTCGGTGTCGGCGACCCGCTTCGTCGCCATCGTGACCAGGCCGTCGTGGGATTCGTGGAACTCGCGCATCGCGCCGAAGTCGATGTCGGTCAGCGCGTCCCCGGCGACTACGAGGAAGGAGTCACCGAGGAAGCCGGAGGCGTTGCGCACCCCGCCGGCGGTGCCCAGCAGCTGCTCCTCGAAGCTGTAGGTGAGCCTGAGGCGGAAATCGGACCCGTCGCCGAAGTGCTCTTCGATCGTCTCCGGAAACCAGTGCAGGTTGGCGATCGCCTCGCTGAAGCCGTGCCGGGCCAGCAGCCGCACGGTGTGCTCCATCACCGGGCGGTTGAGCACCGGCACCATCGGCTTCGGCA
>CAWFEI010000010.1:0-185431 GCA_963814915.1 uncultured Solirubrobacterales bacterium
ACGCCGGGCATCGTGATGAAGGCGCGCGGCTTGGTCGTGGTCGGGTCGCCGACCGAGCACTTGCCCCAGGCGAAGGCGGGTTCTGCCTCGTTGAGGCAATCGCCGCGCCGGGTGTTGTGGGAGGCATCCCAGGGAACGCCCCACAGCGAGACTTCATGCTCTGCAGGGCGAGCGGCTGGGGAATCTCGCTCGCCTCCAGGGTCATGTAGGCGCCGGGGACATCGGCGTTCAGCTTCATCTGGAACTCGAGCGGGTAGCCGAAGGGCGAGGCGCCGAACTTGGCGGCGGTTCCCGCGTCGGGCGGGCGGTTGAACAGGCCGAAGCTCCTGGTTTTGCCGCCGCCGTCGGCGCTGGTCACCTCGATCGTGCCGACCTGGGACATGTCGGGGCAGCTCTCCCCCGATTCGCTGCCGGCGGCGAAGGGGGTCGCCGCGCGGGGCGTGAAGAAGTCGGAGTCCGAGCAGAGCACGCCGGTGCCATTGGCGGGGTCGAGCAGCAGGCCCGGCGGCAGGGTGAAGCTCGCGCTGCGCAGATCGGACCCCGGGTCGAGGCCGAGCGAGAGGTCGAGCTGGTAGGGATGCGAGCCCGCCTGGGTCGCGGTCCCGCCGCCGTCAGCCCAGGCGGCGGCGTCGAAGCCGGCGCTGCCGGGCAGCAGGCCCTGGGTGGTCGGGGCGCTCGAGGGGGAGGTGCTCCCCGACTCAGAGCTGCTCGGCGAGCTGCTCCCGGCGGCAGCGGCCGGTGGGGACGTGGAAGGCACGGCGGCTGACGCCGATGCCGATGCCGATGCCCGCCCCTTCGAGCCCTTCTTCGCGGCCCGCCGGCAGCGCTTGGCCGCCTTCGATGTGCGCTTTGCCCGGCGGCGCAGCTTCCCGGCCCGCCTTGCCATCGCGCCGGCGCCCCTCTTGGCGCGCTTTGCGCGGCGCGCAAGGCGCTTGGCCGAGCGCACCAGGCGCTTTGCCTGCTTTGCCCGGGCGCCGCAGTTTCGGATCGAGTTGATGTATCGGACCTTGGGGTTGCCGTGGCCTGAGAGCAGCGTGGTCAGGGTCGGGTCGCCGGGCGGCGAGGGAACCACCTGGCAGGCGTCGCCCTCGCAGTCATTCGCGGCGCCGCCGGGGCCGCCGATCGAGACGGTCGGGAAGAGCAGCGGGCTGCCCGGCAGCTGCGGGTGGAATTTCGGCGCCAGCGGTGCGCTGTTGGTCGCCGCGCCCGGCGGGTAGACGTAGACGCCGCCCTGGTTGGCGTTGCCGGTGGTGACGTAGACGCGGCCCTGGGTCGAGCCGCCGGAATTGTCGACCGCGATCCCGCTGGGGGCGCCGTCGATCACGTCGTATTTGAGGTGGCCCTCATAGCGTCCCGGTCGGAGTCGAAGACGTACGACCCTCCCCCGCGGCTCCTCGGTGTGGGAGGGCTGGGTGTTGTCGACCACGTAGACCTCGCCGCTTTCGTCGTCGACCGCTACGGAGGAGTCGCGCAGCGAGCTGAAGCCGCCGGGCGGGCCGGTGATCGTTTCAATCGGGTTGTCGGTGTCGGTGCCCGGGTCATAGACCTTGACCGTGTCGTTTGAGGCATCAGGGACGTAGAGGTAGCCCGCCGTGCCCGAGTAGCCGGAGACGGCGATCCCGTAGCCGTCATCGAGGCTCGCGGCGCCGATCTGCTGAACCGCCGAGCCGCTCGCGTCGTACTCGTTGACTTGGTCGCCGACGTCGACGTAGGCGTGGTCAGTGGCCGGGTCGACGGCGACGCCGGTCGCTCCTTCGGAGCCGGAGAGCGCCGCACCGGTTTCCAGCGAGAAGGGGAAGGGGAAGCGGGCGACGTCGCGGTGGTAGTTGTTGACGTAGAGCGTGAACGAGCTGTCGAGCGCCAGGGCGCAGGGGTCGCCGAGCGGCCCCGTGTGGGGTTCGGGTTCGTTCGGTCGCCGCCAGCGGCTGGCTGACGTATTCGCCGCTGGAGTTGAAGATGCCGAGCGAGCGATGGTAATAGTCGGAGACCCAGAGGTCCCCCCGAGCGATCGACTGCCAGCCCGCAAGGGCCGTTGAGGTAGCTGGTCGGCGGCGGGTTGGGCGGCGAGGGTGGGCGGCGGCGGCGACGGCGAGAAGACGAACAGCGGCTCGTCAGAGGCAGCCGGCGCCGGCGCGGCGAGAGCAAGCGCCGTGCAGAGGGTGAGCAGAATGGCGCCGCCGTTGCGAAAAAGACGGCAGCGCCCGCGACCTGTGCTCATCTGAGCCCTCCGCCTACCTCACCGCGCTGCCCTTGGCCACCGAACTGCGGTGGCCGCGGCGATGGTGCTTGTGCTTGCGGTTCTTGCGCTGGCGCTTGCGCTTGCAGCCCGCGTGCAGCTTCGGGTGGGCGAGGTAGGTGCGGCCGTTGTGGGCTTTGTAGCGGACGGTGGCGCGGTAGGTGCGCGCGCAGATGTTGCGGCTGTTGATCGAGCAGGCCCTTCTTGCCGGCCTGCAGCCTGGTGACGAGCTTTGTGAACGGCGCGTCGGGGATGAAGGAGAAGGTGTTGCGGATTCCTCCCTTGATCGAGTCCGTGCGCCCGGCCGACTCGATCCGGATCGGCTGGTAGGCGGGGCCGCGCAGGTCGGGGACCAGGTCGGGCAGGAGGTTGTCGGAGGAGCGCAGGTAGACGTTGCCGGTCAGCGGGTAGTCGAGGATCGGGGTCTGCACCCAGGCGCGGCCGTAGGTCGCCCCCTTGGGGCAGGCGTCGGCGGCGAACTGCACCCTGGTGCAGACCGTGCGGATGTGGGCCTGGTCGAGGAACTCCGAGCGCGGCAGCGCCAGCGCAGGGCGGACGATGTTGGCGTCGCCGGGGCGGGTCTTCAAGCACGACGGTCAGCCGCGGGTGCCCGGTGCGCTTGGTCGCGCCCTTGAGCTAAAGAGGCTCATCTGGGGCTTGAAGCCGAGGCTGGTGCACTCGGCGAGCTGGAAGCGGCTAGGAGAGGTCGGCGACCTGGCCCAGGGTCGAGGTCAGCTGGCCGGTCGACCGCAGGAGGGATCGCAGGAGGTGCCCGTCTCGGTGAACTGGTCGCGGTCGAGGGTCAGGTCGACCGAGCGCACGTCGGTCGGGATCCCGTCGAGGATCGAGGGGATCGGATCGCTGACCGCGGTGATCTGCGCGGTCTTTGAGTCGATGTAGAGGGCGGTGCGGACTACGATCGTGCCGAGGTCGAAGGGGCCGGCGGTGGCCGGGGTGAGGATCGCCAGGCTCAGGGGGGCGCCTTTGTAAGGGCCGGCCATGTAGACCTTGCCGGGGGCGTAGTAGGGGCTGGGGCCGGCTCCGGCTCCCGCAACCACGTTGCCGACCTCAGAGCCGGCCGGGCAGCTGAGGGCGAGGCCTTCTCCCCCGCGCCGGACTTGGCGGCCGCGGCGGCCAGGGCGGCGTCAGAGCACTGCGCGACGCCGGCCAGCTTGGCGATCGTGCCCTGCGGTGGGGTGATCGTCACCGCCTTGAAGTTCTGCGTGGCGTCCTCGCGGCGCAGGTGGATGACGAAGGGCGAGTAGCTCTTGGCGACCGGGCTGACCGCGCCGGCGTCGAAGGAGGGCGCGTTGGGCTGATCGCAGCTGCCCTGCGTGATCGACCAGGAGTCGCTGAGCGCCACCGGCGAGCTCGGCGCCGAGTAGGGGGTCAGCGAGGCGTCGGTGGAGTAGTCGCCGCAGCCCGGCGTCCTGAGCGCCGCGTGCGGACCCTGCTTGATGTGCAGGTAGAAGTGCTCGAAGGGCAGCTGCGGGGCGTCTGTGACCGTCGTGGTCAGCTGCCCGGTGGCGGGGTCGCGGTCGACCTTGCCCGCCAGCTTGGCGATGAACCCGCGTTCTTGGTCGTTGACGACGATGTAGATCGCGGTCAGCGCTTTGAACGGGTTGTCGTAGGGGTCGGCGATGTAGATGGTGCCGGGCGCCGGCGCGTCGAGCAGCGGCGTGTCGACCTCGACCGTGCCGATCTTCGAGGCGTCGGGGCAGGTGGGCGCCTCTTTGGTGAACTGCTGCGGGCTGGACGCCCAGCGGCGTGGTCAGGCCGATCTCCTGTGTCGAGCAGCCGTCGAGGCCGTTGGCGCCCGAGGGGTTGATCACCAGGCCCGGCGGCAGGGTGACCGTGGTGTCCTTGAGGTGGGAGGTGGCCAGGCCGCAGTCGTACTGGGGTTCGGTGATCGCCGGGAACGGTTTGATCTGTTTGCAGCCGCTGTTGTTCTGCGGGGCGTGCACGTCGACCTCCAGGCCCGAGGGCTGGTCGGCGACGTCGGTGGTCGGCCGGGCGGAGAGGCTCGGGTCGAAGGCGATCTGATCGCAGCCGGTCGGCTGCGGCGCGGTCGAGGTGGTTTCGATCCAGGCGTTAGGATCGTGGTACCAGGAGCGGGCTTTGATCGAGAAGTCGATCGGGCCCGTGTTGCAGTTGGTCGGCGCGCTGAGAAAGGGGTCGGGGGCGCCGCTGACATGAGCGGCCGCGCCGCCCATCGTGCCGGTGTCGGTGAACCGGTGTTTGTCGTGGACCGGATCGTGCGGCACCCCCCACAGCGTCAGCGTGTTACCGGTGATGGCTGCGAAGGGAACCGGGAGGTTGTCGACGTTGACCCGCAGTCCGTAGTCGCCGTCGCTGCGCACTTCTGGATTGAGGAGGGCGGTATAGAACACGGACTTGAAGCCGAGCAGGCCGGGCTGCCCCGCGGCCGGCACCAGGCTGGAAACCGGGCTGAGGACGTTAATCCCGAGATCCGTGACCGATACGGAAACGCCGACCTGGCTCTCTTTCGGACAGGCGCCGAGGACGGTCAAGTTGAACTGGGATGATTCGCAGCGCGTCACCGCCAGCGGGTTGCCGGTCGAGCCGGCGGGGGCGTCGGTGACGATTGTGCGGGGAAACGCCCCGGCTTCTTCGAACCTGAAGTGCACGGAGAAGTCGGGGTGCCCGCCGGCCTGAGTCAGCTCGGGGGCGTCTTGGATCGCCTGGACCCAGTCGTCGAGCTGCCCGCCTGAGCCGTCCATAAACGTGCACTGGAACCCTTGGCAAACCGCCGGCGACTGCTGGGCGAGCGGCGCGTGGGCCTTGGCGAAGGCGCCGGGTTTGAAGGTGAGCGCCGGGTCGTTGAAGCGGTCGGCCCTCGCCGCCGGCGAAAATGCCGCCGGCAAGATCGCCAGCGCCGCCAGCGTGAGTGGGAGCCTGGAACGAATCTTGGCGCTCATCGGCCGGCCCTCCCGTTGTCGTTGGCTCGCTTGCCCTTCCTGGCGACCCGGCAGCGCTTGGCGCGCTTGCTGAGGCCCCGGGCGTGCCCTGCCAGGCGATGGGCCTTGCGCCGCATGCGCACGGCCCGGCGGTGGTTCTTGCGGCTCACCCGCCTGGCGTTACGGGCGAGGTGCTTGGCCCGCCTGCTGAGGATCTTTGCCTTGCGAGCCGGCTTGGCGCAGGGGTTCGCGGTCGCGCTCGGCTCGGGGTTGCCGGGGCCGGAGAAGACGGCGGTGCCGGCTCCGGGCTGATCGGGGGCGCTGGTCCCCTGGCCCTCGCACGCCCCAGCGTTGACATCGCAGGGCGGCGTCGGCGGGGTGTAGGGGAAGCCGCCGTCAACCCGCGCCGCGTAGAGCTTCGGGATGCCCGGCTCTTTGTCCCGCGAGGCGAGCGCCGCCTGGGTGTTGAATACCACCGTGCTGCCGTCGGGGCTTGCGTTCGAGAGCCTCGAGTCCGCCGTTGACTGACCCGAGGAGATCAGGGACAGCACCCCGTCGCGGTACTCATAGACGTCGTCGACGACGTTCTGGTCGGCGGCCAGCAGCGACGTCTTGGTGGTGAAGAAGACGGCGCCGTCGCTGCTCACCCAGCGCCTGATCGAGAGCGGCCCCTGCCAGTCCGCCTGATCGGAGCCACTGACGGAGTCGAAGTAGGAATTGACGTCGGCGGTGGGCAGCGAGCCGTCGGCGGGGCAGGAGGCGCACTCGAGCCTGCCCGCCTCGGCGTCATAGACGAAGAGCTGCTCGGTGCCGCCCAGCGGCTGTCCGGTGAGGCTCCGGTAGGAGGCGAAGCCGAGCGTCTGCCCGTCGGGGGAGGCGAGAGCGGTCTTGCCCTGATTGATATGGGCGTCGCCGCTCGTGCTGGCCCAACCGCCGAACCAGTCACCGACGTCTTTCGCGCTGAGCGAGCCGATGAAGCGCAGCTCGATCGGGCCGTCGAGGTCGTCTCCCAGCTTCGCCATGTAGAGGTTGTCGTCCCCCTCGCGCGGCAGCTGGCCCTGCGGGTTGGGCGCGGTGTCGTACTTGGCCTTGGCGACGAAGTAGATGACCTTGCCGTCGTCGGAGTTGGCGAGGACGCCCTGCACCCGGGCCTGGTCGGCGCTCGCCGGATCGACGCTCGGGTAGGTGCCGCCGTCCAGGCGCGGAGTAATGTCGCGCACCTTGTTCGCAGCGAGGTCGTAGACGTAGAGGTCGGCGTCGCCCGGGTCGCCGCCGATGCCGCCTGCGGACGCGGTCGCCGAGGCGCCCGAGTCGGGGGTGAGCCGCGAGTTGGAGGTGTAGAAGACGCGCGAGTCATCGGCGGCGGCGCCGCGGTAGATGAGGTTGTAGGGCTGGGGCGCCGGCAGTTTGGCGACGCCGGTCTCCTTCGTCGCCTCGACCGTCGGCGCCCCGTCGCGCTGGATGTAGATGCCGTAGCCATCGACGCCCTCGGCGCCGATGTCGCGACCGCCGTCGTCGACCCGCGGGGCGCTGAAGACGACCCGTTCGCCGTCGGGGGATACCGCGTAGCGGGCGGACCCCTGCTCGGCGGGGCCGCCGAGCGACGCGCCGCCCGCCGGCACGCTCCCGTCGGGCCGCACCCCGACGAGCCTGAGCGTGCCGTCCTCCCACTTGTAGAGGCTGCCGGCGCCGCTGCCGCCAGAGGGGGCGAAGGTGGCGGTGTCGGCGTCGAGCAGCCGGCGCCTTGAGTTGAAGACGATGGTCTTGCCGTCGGCCGCCATGGTGAAGACGGGGCCCTGCGTGAAGGCGGTCTGCGCGGGACCCGGGACGGTCTGCGGGGTGCCGGCCGGGGTGCGCGGGTCGCGCGAGATCCAGGTGAGCGTCCCGTCGCGGCGCCACTGGTAGACGTCGAGCCAGCCGTTTTTGTCGTCGGGGTTGACGCGGGGATCCTCGAAGCTGGTGCCGGCGCCGGGTGCACTCGCAACCGTCACGACGAGCATCCGCTCCAGGTCGGCCGACCAGGCCGAACCGTAGGGCCCGACCTCACCGACCCCCCAGCCGCCCGGCCCCCGCTCGGAGAGGTACTGCGGCGACGGGGACCCATGGCCCCATGCCTGGCCGGCCAGGCCCTGAAGCTTGCTGCCGGGCAAAGGGTTCAGCCCTTGGAAGGCGACGCTGTCGCCGTCCTCGCTGACGCTGGCGCGGCCGGTGGTTTCGATGATCGGCACGCCCCCGGTCGGGTACTGGCTGGCGATCTCATAGGCGCGGCAGTCGGGCAGGAAGCCGGCGCCCTGCTGGGCGCGGATCGCGGCGTTGGGGCAGCTCGGGTTGGTCGGGACGGAGGAGGTGGTGAAGGTGCGGTCGGGCCCGGTGGTCGTGCCGGTTCCGTTGGTGGCGACGAGCTGGAAGTGGTAGGTGGTGGCGGGGGTGAGGCTGCTGAGGCCCGCAGAGACGCTGACCGGGGAGTTGCCCGACGACAGGTTGCCGACCGTAGTCGTGTTGCCGTAGCTCGCGTCCGCTCCCCAGTTGAAGTGGTAGTCGCTGACCGCTTGGTTCTGGGGGTTGATCGCGCCGCGCAGGGTGGCGGCAGCGGCGCCGGCGACCGTGGCGTCGGCGTGCAGGCTCGGCGCCGAGCCGGGGGTGGTGAAGGTGAGCGGGCCGGCGATCGCCTGGGCCGGGCTGAAGAGCTGGGTGGCGATCAGGCGGAAGTGGTAGGTGACACCGGGGATGAGGTGGGGCGCGACCTGGGTGACGGCGAGCGGCGAATCGCCGTTGCCGACGTCGGCGTCGACGAGCGGGCGCTGCGCGGCGTTGTCGAAGCCGTGGCCGGCGCCGAGGTTGGTCTCGTCGGCCTGGAAGGTGGCGTCGTCGACGTACTCGAAGTGGTAGCCGGTGGGGAAGCCGTTAGGGTCGACGGCGCCCGAGAGGGTCGCCGAGTGGGCGGTGACGCCGCTGGCCGGGTCGATGTTCGCGGCGGGGGCGACGTTGTCCTCGAGGACGTAGAGGCGCTGCCCGGAAACCTGGGCGGCGGTGGCGGCGACGTAGAGGCGGCCGCTGGAGTCGTCGAGGCCGAGGCCGTCGACGCCGGAGAGGCCGGCGCCGTGCACGTCGTCGGCGGAGCTGGGCGCGACGGTGAGACCGGGGTCGTTGGTCGGGCCGAACTGCTGCACGACCTTGGCGCTCGAGCCGTTGCGCAGGACGTAGAGGGCGTTGGTGGCGGGATCGACCTCCAGACCGGCGGTGGCGCTCGCCGGCGAGCCGGGGAGCAGCGGGCCGGCGCTCGGCGAGGAGTCGCCGGCGGTGATCGGGTCGAGGAAGCCGACGCCGCCTCCGTTGGCATTCGCGCTGTCATAGCGCTCGATCTCGCCGCCGTTTGCGTCGTTGGAGGCGTAGAGGATGCCGCGGGAATCGACCGCCACCTGGCGCGGCTGGGTGGCGCCGAACTGCGCCGAGGAGCCGAAGGAGGCGGGGTTGGCGCCGTCGAGGTCGTAGGTGTCGACACGGCTGTTGGCGGAGTCGGCGAGGTAGAGCTCGCCGAGCGAGTCAGAGACGGCGAGGCCGAGCGTGCCGTCGGTCGAGGTCGAGCCGATCTGCCCGACACCCGAGCCGGCGTTGCCCGCTCCACAGGCGGTGTCGGCACCCTCGCACACCTCATAGCCACCGGGTGCGCCGTCGGTCACGGTGGTGAACGTCGCGCTGGGGCCGGAAACGCTGACGCTGGGCGAGCCGAACTCGCTGGGCGGCAGCGGGTTCGCGGCGGGGTTGGTGCCGCGATTCTCGCTCACCTTGGCGACCGAGCCGCCGGCGTTGGTCGCGATCACCTCGCACTGGATCGCGCCGGGGACATCGGCGTCAGCCACGGTGTAGGTGGAGTCGGTGGCACCGACGACCGCGGCGCCATTGACGTACCACCGGTAAGAGAAGCTGAGGCCGGGGGACCACCAGCCCGACTGCGGATCGCAGTTCGCCTTCTGGCCGACCTTGACCCGAGGGGGGTTGGGTGCCGGGAGGTCTATTCTGTGAGATGGCGGCGTGTAAATCGGCGGCCCCGTCGCCGGGCTGGGCGAAACGATGCTGGCAGGGCTGGAGACCTGGGTGGAGCCGGCGTTGGCGTTCAGCTTGAACACCTGGCACTGCACCGGTTTGCCGGCGTCGGCGGCGACGGTGGTGTACGTGTCGGTGTTGGCGCCGGGGCCGGTCGAGGGGGCGCCATCGGTCAGCCACCGGTAGTTGGTCGTGGTCGCCGCGTCGGGGCTGGTGCAGGTGAAGTTCGTCCCGACCGGGGAACTGAGCCGCGCGACGTCTGCGCTCAATTCGCCGACGTCGCGGTCGCCGAGGGTCCCGGTGAACTCGACCGTCCAGGGCCCGCCGTCGGGACCGGTGACGCTGACATTGTCCTCGCTGGAGATGCTGGGGATGGCGCCCAGTGCGGACTTGACCTCACCGGGGGTGGCGTCGGCTGCGATCGGCGCCGTGGTCGAACCGGAGAACCTGAGCGCGAACAGGCCTTCAGCCCCGGCGCTGAGGGCAACCGTCTGCTGCTCGTGCGTGCCCGCAACGTCGCCCGGGCCACCGGCTGCGGCGACGTCCCAGCCGAAGGAGCGCAGGAAGTGACCGTCTCCCTGGTACTCGTTTACGCGGTTGTTGCCCTGATCGGAGACGTAGACGTTGCCGGTGTCGGGGTCAACGGCAAGGGCTTGGGGGCTGGAGAGCGAGCCGTTGCCCGAGGTTGCCCCGTTGCCCGAGGAGGCGATGCCCTCCTGGCACTGCGAAGCGACGGTGCAGATCTCATATTTCTTCGCCGCGGCGTCGCCCTGATCGCCCGTGCCGCCGTCTTTGACCACGTCGGCGCCCCAGGCGCTGACGAAGTTGCCTTCTTTGTCGAAGCGCTGGATGCGATTGTTCCTCGTGTCGGCGACGTAGATGTCGCCCGCTTCGGCGGGACCGGCGCCGGAGCTGTTGACGGCGATGTCGCGGGCCTTGCGCAGCTCGCCGCCGATGTTGGTGGCGAAGTTGTTGTCGAAGGCGCCAAAGTAGTCGGCGACCTGCTTGGAGGCGAAGGCCGAGGAGGCGAGCAGGCAGAGGGCGGCGAGAGCCGCTGCGACGAGCAGGAGGGCGCGGAGGCCGGAGCCGTTGCGGTTGGCTGCTAAGTGACGTTTCGGCTTGCCGGTCAATGTTCTCTCCGTTTCTTCCTCGCCTGCGTGCGGTCTTGATTTGCTTGCGTGTGCAGCGTTGGAACCGACCCTCCCCCGGGCGGCGTGCGCCGCCCGGGGGGTGAGATCGGCGAGTTGCCTAGCTGCCGGTGACCGCCCAGACACCGCGGGCGGTGCAGCCGGGTGATTCGCCGGCGTCGCAGGTCAGGTGCAGGAGCGCGCCGCTGGAAACGACTCCCGGACCGGTGGGGGGGCTTGTCCCCGGGACGCCCGAATCGGTGGGATCCAGGGCCTCCACCGTGCTGGCGGGAGCCCCTACGCCAAACAGATCGGCCGACACTGCGTAGACGCAGAATTTGCCGGGGTTGGCCCGCGGAACGCCGCCGACGACTCCTCCGCAGCCGTTCGCCGCGTCGAGGCCGGGTTGCCCGTTGGTCGGGTTGGAGGGGACGAAGACGAATTCGGGCGCCGGTTCGACCAGGATCCCGAAGCTGACCGGCACAATGTTTTCAGTGCCGTTCGGCACCGTGCTGTACCCGAGAAATTCTTCCAGCCCTTCGACGGTTTCATCGACGCCGTAGGCGCCGGTCAGAGTGCCTTCTTCGGGAAGGGTGCCGCCGGCTGTCCAGGGGGAGCCGGGTTCGCCCTGCGGGCCCTGCGGGCCCTGCGGGCCGGTGGCGCCGGTGGCGCCCTTGGCGCCGCTGGAGCCGTTGCCGCCGTTGTCGCCCTTGGGGCCCTGCGGGCCGGCGGGGCCGGCGGTGGCGAAGCGCTTGGAGAAGGCGGCGGAGAAGCGCTTGGAGAAGACCTTGGAGTACTTCTTGGCCAGGGCCGCTCCGGCGTTGCCGCGCTTGTGGTGGCGCTTTGAGCTGGTCGCCGCGTAGGCGCCGCCCAGCATCGCGAATACGAGGGCAACGACGGCCAAGATCAGGCCCGCCTTGCCGAAGGGTTCTTTGAGACGTTGCATGGTGTTAGTTCTCCTCCTTGCGGACGGCTACCCGAGCCGGCCAGATTGGATTGGTTGCTGCCGGGGTCTCCCGGCGGACCCCGGCGGTCGCCAAAAGCGAAGGCCGGGTCGCGATCGACTTGCCGGAAGGCGTGCGGCCGCTGAGATGAAGGTCGGTGGGACGACGGCGAGCGGCCCGGGACTGGCCCCCGGCCGGGACGGGATCGCCGGAGGGACCGGGCCGCTCGCGCCGTTGCGTGTCGGAGCCGGCCGACGGGTTGAGGGCCGGGGCTCCGGTCGCCGCGAGCCAGGGAAAGCAGGCGGCGACGGTCTTTGGGCGCCGCGCGTCGCCGCGCGGCGTACCCCTGTGAAGCTCGGTGGTGCTTGTCACTGCGATACCTCTCCCTTTCCCTGTTGCTGGGCCGCGTCCCATGGCGGCCCTTCCCTGCTGCGGTGCTGCCCTGCCCGTCCTGGGGGCTTTGCTGCGGAGTCGAGGTCTGCGGGGCATACAACCGCGTTTCTCGATCCGATGTTCGGAAGGGTAGACAGTCGTGTTCCCTGTGTCAAGCCGGGTCGATTTTTACCTGCAAATCGGCAGGTTTTAGGTCCCAGGTCCCGGTGCCCGATGGACGGATGCAAGTAGATTGGTGGCCATGCAGGCAGGCGATCCGAGACACGCCGATGAGGCGATCAGCGTTCCCACCGAGGATGCCCTCCGGAAGGCGCGCAGCGGCGGCTCGTGGAGCGGTCCGGATTGTCGCGGTCGACGTTCTACAAGCACTTCCACGACAAAGAGGAGTGCTTTTTCGCCGCCTACGATGCGGCGATCGAGCCGATCTGGGAGCGGCGTCACGATGTCACCTTTCACGGCCAGTGAATTTGCGCGGCGAGATCGTTCGGTCCCAGCTCGATCAGAGCACTGCGCTCGGTGTCGCGGTACTCGCCGTTGGCGAGGGTCAGCCAATGGACCGAGCGCTTCTCGGGGTCGACGATGAGCACCTCGTCAACATCGTGCGCCGCGTAGAAGGGGAGCTTCTGCCAGCTCTCATCGATGCCGGAAGCTCGTTCCAGAGGCGATCGTCGACCTCCGAGCGCTGCGGGTTCTCCGCTGGCTGCCCGAAGAGCTTGCGTCGCCTTCTGGGCGGCCGAGCAGCGGGCAAAGCTGTGCGAGGCGATCACTGGAGGAGCAGCGCCGCAAGGTCGCCTCGCGGCGCTGCGCGGTCTGCGAGCGGCGGCCGGGCCGACCCGGCGCATCTGGTGCCGCAGCGGCTCGGCGGCTGCTGGGATCAGCGCAGCGCGAGCGCCAGCGACAGCGCCTCGTCGACCTCGCGCATCTCCTCGGCGCCGAGGCGACCGGCGAAGTCGTCGAGCCGGTCGACGTCGAGGGCGCGCAGCTGCTCGACCATGACCCGGGTGGCCTGCCCCGCAATCTCCACCTCGGGGCGAAACGTGGCTGCGAGCGCGCTGCGCGAGGTCGGCGCGACCAGCGCGGTCGAAAGCCCGAGCAGGTCGTCCGCCTGTACGACCACGGCATAGCGGGGGCCGTGCTGCTCGCGCCCTCGCCGCGAAGGAAGGCGGACGCGGTACACATCGCCGCGGGTCACTCCGGCCAGTCGGCGGCGACGGCGTCCATATCGGCGGCTACGCGCTCGCGTGTGGCCCGATCCGCCGGATCGGCGGCGAGACGGGCGACCTCCGCGGCAAGTCCGGAGCGCCGGCGCTCGCGCTCGGCCGTCTCGGCGATCGCCTGCCGGGCGGCCTCGGCGCGGGTGATCCCGCGGGTGCGGGCGATGTCCTCCAACGCGCGGCGGCCCTCGTCGCCGAGGCGAAGCGAGAGCGGCTGGGCGGGGGTGGTGGCCATGCGCAGCAAGTGTAGCGCGTAGTGCGCTACGGTCAGCACGGCCCAGTCGAAGGGTTCAGTCCCAGAGGACCGTCACGTCATAGGACGCAAAAGCGGGGTCCGCGGTGACGACCGGCATCCGCTCGATCTGGGCCTGGGCGATCAGCAGGCGATCGAACGGGTCGCGGTGGTGATCGGGCAGAGAGCGCACAGTCCAGGCGTGCTCCGCCGCGACCGGCATCAGCTCGAAGCCCATGCCTTCGACACGCTCGGGCAGGTCGTCGGGCGCGTCGAGCTTGCCCAGGGCCGACTTGATCGCGATCTCCCAGAGGCTGGCCGTGCTGACGATCACGTCGGCGTCGTCTGCCTCGATCAGCGCGGTGGGGCCGGGGGCGAGGCGGGCATCGTCCAGGGTGTGCCAGAGGAGGACGTGGCTATCGACCAGCAGCCGAGCCAACGATCACCTTTCGTACTCGGCGAATTCCTCGAGCGGCTGATCGAAGTCCGGGCCGATGCGGATTTCGCCCTTCATCGATCCGCGCCCGGTCACCCCACCACGCTTCTTCTTCATTGGCCCGATCCTGGCCACTGGCTGGGAGCCTCGCCGCACGACGATCTCCTCTCCCTCTTCCGCTCTGCGAACGAGCTTGGAGAAGTGCGTCTTCGCCTCGTGGATGTTGACGCTGGCTGCCATCGCCAGGCGACGGTAGCAAGGTTAGTCCACTTGGTCCAGTTCAGCCGCTGTTGTTGAGCCCGGAGACCGGCTCGCCGTACCTGTGGATCGCGCAGGCGGTGGAGTTCGGGTCGAAGGTGTCGGCGAGGGCGCGACCTTCGGGCTTTTGGCCCGGGCGGGCGCACCGGATCGAGAAATCGCGGACGCCGTCGCGGGCGTCGATCACATCGTCGCCGCCGTTGCCGAAGAAACGGTCCTGGCCGGGCTGGCCGAGCATCGCGTTGGGGCCGCTGTCGCCGATCAGGACGTCGTTGTCGAAAGAGCCCTCCATGTCCTCGTCGGAGGGATCGAGGCGGACGGGCTTGCACTTGCCTTCGCGGTAGAGCGTGTCGACCCAGGCTTTGTGCTTGGGGAAGGAGATCCAGAGCAGGCCGGGGTGGGCCTGGGTCTCGGCGAAAGAGGCGTCGTCGCGGCCTTCGCCACCGACGATCGCGCCGCCGGCACAGCCGCCGCCGGCGGCGAGCAGGTCACCGTCGCCTTCGCCGTAGAGGAAGGTCGGGCCGGGCAGGCCGCCGATCAGCCCGTCGGCGCCGTCGCCGCCGTAGAGGCGGTCGGAGCCGCGCCCGGCCTCGAGCAGGTCGTCCTCGGGGCCGCCTTTGATGACGTCGTTGCCGAGCCCGCCGGCGACGCGGACGTTGGCGGCGCCCTCGAGCGAGCCTTCGGCGCGGAAGCTGTCGTTGCCGGGGCCGAGGTCGGCCATCAGCCAGCGCGCCGGCCCGTCCGCCGAACAGGAGATCTGCTTCGGGTCGTTGCCGATCCGCTTGCATCCGGCGCCGATCGCGACACCCTTGGCGGCGCTGATGCCAAAGCTCTTGGCCTCCGGGTCGTAGGCGACGGTGAATTCGTCGGGACCGCCGCCGCCGATTATCGCCAGGCCTCCCCCGCCGCCTTTGGTGCGGTCCATCTGGATGTAGGCGGAGGCCTTCGGCGGGGCTTCCTTGCCGCACGAGGCCGTGTGGCCCTTGGCGCCCTGGCAGCCGTCGCTTCCCTGGCCGCCGATCAGCTCGTCGGCCCCACCGCCGCCGATCAGCGTGTCGTCGCCCGGGCCGCCGTTGATCCGGTTGCCGCCCTTGTTGCCGATCAGCCTGTCGGCGAAGGCGGAGCCTTCGATGTCCTCGAGCCGGAAGAGGCGGTCGTGGCCGTCGCCGCGCGCCTTGCCCGCGGCGAGCGAGACCCAGACGCCGGCGCCCTTGCCGCCCGCGACCGAGGTCGCGAAGGAGGCGATGTCGTGCGCGCCGGGGCCGCCGTCCATGCGGTCGTAGCCGTAGTCGCCGTGGACCAGGTCGAAGCTGCCGGGGCCGCCGTTGATCGTGTCGATCCCGAGGCCGCCGGCGACCTCGTCGTACTCGCCGGGGCCACCGGTGACCTTGTCGTCGCCGAGGTCGCCGATCACCCGGTCGGTGCCGCCTTCGCCGTAGACCTCGTCGTTGCCGCGCCCACCGTGGATGACGTCGTCGCCCGGGCCGCCGCAGAGCAGGTCGTTGCCGAGGCTGCCGAAGATTTCATCGTCGCCCTTGCCGCCGTAGATCACGTCGCGTTCGGGCGTGCCGCGCAGCACGTCGTTGCCGTCGGTGCCGACGATGTCCGGCGTGCGCCCGTGGCACTTGGGCCCGTTGTCGGACGAGGGCGTTTCGCCCGCGCCGAGCGCGAGCACGGCAAAGAGCGCCGCGAGGGCGGCCACCACGAGTCCCCTGCCCATCAACTGCATCGATTGAGCGTATCGCAGAAATTTGACACTTTCTGGGGCGAATTGTTACATTACTTCGTCATAAGGTGATGTAACATTGGCCCGCATGAAGCGACTGCAGATATCGATCGAACCCGAGCTGGACGCTGCGGTGGGGCGCCGCGCGGACGAAGCCGGGATCTCGAAGGCGGAGGTGATCAGGCGTTGCGTGCGGGAGGAGATACAGCCATTGCCGTCGATAGAGGACGACCCGCTGTTCAAGATGTTCAGAGACTCGCCAGTGGAGGGCGGTAATCCGAACAGCAGCCAGACGATCGACGACGTCGTCTACGGGCTGTCTCGGGACTACCCCTGATCTTCGTCGACTCATCGTTCTTCATCGCGGGATCGATAGAGCGCGACCGGCACCATGACGACGCCCTGCGGCTCTTTGAGCGAGTCGCGGGCCAACGGATCGTCACCACCAACGAGGTTCGGGGGGAGACGTGGACGTGGCTACGCTCCCGAACCTGGCACCAACGGGCGGTCGACTTCCTGGACCGTCTCGACGGGAAGGGTCTGATCCGCGTCGACCGAGTCTCGGCGCAAATAGAGGGCGATGCCCTCGGCTGGCTACGCGTACACGACGAGCGTAAGTACTCCTTCGTCGATGCGACGAGCTTCGCCTACATGCGCGCCAAGGGCATCCAGGACGCTCTCGCCTTCGACGGCGACTTCGCCGCCGCGGGCTTCACGGAACTGCGGCCGTAGTCGCTGTGCGCGCGGGCCGAGTGGCGGCGACTCGGGCCAAAGCCGAGCGCGTTCGCTGTTTGTCGGGCTCTCGTCGACAAAAGGCGAACGCGGTCGGTTACGCGGTGTCAGGCGACGCCGGCGCGGACTTGGCGACGCCGGCGCTTGAGATGCCTCGCCACGCGCTCGATCACCGCGTCCGGTTCTATCTTCAGACGGGGGCCGGTGACGCGGATCGACTCTATGCCCTGCAGCAGCAGGTCCTCCTCTCGGGTGCGGTCGCCCTCGAAGGCGGCGCGACTGCTGTGCGTCTCGTACATGTCGAGTTCGACCGCGAAGCGCTCGGCCGGCCAGTAGGCGTCGAGCTCGTACCCACCTTCGTGGAAGTTCATCGAGGGGCTTGGCAGGTGAGAGCGGCGGATCAGATCGAGGAAGCGGCGCTCGAGCCCGGAGCGGGTGAAGGCGGGCTCGGGTCGGTAGATCTCGAGGGCGCGGCGCAGGCGGCCGGCGCCGCGGTGGCCGCCTGCGCGACGCAGCACGTCGTCCAGCGCGAGCAGATCGAACGAGCCGCGCTCTTCGGAGCGCTCGATGACACGATCGAGGCGGGTGGGGGTGGCGGACGCGGCGTAGTCGAGCAGAGTGCGGGAGAGAGAGGTGACCGGGATGCCCTCGCGGAAGGCACGGTCGGCCTCGAGCAGGCGCGACGCGTAGTGGAGCCGGAGGTCGGACCTGGCGTGGCGCCGTGTGGGAGCCGTGACGTGGATCGTTCCGGGCGGGCTGCGGAGCAGGTCCCAGAGCCAAGCGGCCGATGTGTGGCTGGCGAGCGCGTTCGGCGCGGCGGAGAGGACGGCGGCGAGACAGCGGCTGTGCCAGCTGAGCGCGGTGTGGCCGACCGCGTAGACCCCCTGATGAAGGCGGTGCAGGCGGCCGGAGCGGGCGGCGTAGGAAATCGCGTCGCGTGAGTAGCCCAGTGCTTCCATCTGCGATGTCGAAACCACGCCATGCTGCCGCGCGGCAAGCTCCGCGAGCGGCTGATGCCCATCGGCGTGAGGCAGGCGGTCGTGCGTTCGCTCCTTGTCGGTCACACCCCTACAAGGAGCGAACGGGCGTCGATTCTCCCCCCTGCTCGTCAACTACTCCGAGCGCGTTCGCTGTTTGTCGGGCTCAGGCCGACAAAAGGCGAACGCGGCGGTGGCTCAGGCGCCTGCGGGTCGGCTTCTTGTCAAGCGCTGCGGATCGGCTTGTGGCTAGGCGCTGCGGATCAGCTTCTTGTTGACGAACTCGTCGGCGCCGTAGCGGCCGAGCTCGCGGCCGAAGCCGGAGCGCTTGAAGCCGCCGAAGGGGAGCTCCGGGGCGTCGGCGCCGACCAGGTTGACGTAGACCATGCCGGCTTCGATCCTGTCGGCGACCCGGTCGGCCTGCTCGGGGTCGGTGGTCATCAAGTAGGAGCCGAGGCCGAAGGGGGTGTGGTTGGCGAGCTCGACGGCCTCCTCCTCGGAGCCGACCCGGTAGACCTGGGCCACCGGCCCGAAGAACTCTTCCTGGGAGGCGTCGTCACCGGGCGCGATCCCGGCGAGGAGCGTCGGCTCGAAGTAGTTGCCGTCGCGGCTGCCACCGAGCAGAACCTCGGCGCCGTCCGCGACCGCGCGCTTGACCTGGTCCTCGAGCCGGTCGGCCGCGGCGCGCGAGGAGAGCGGGCCGACCTCGGTGTCCTCGGCGGTCGGATCGCCCGGCTTCGCCGCGGCGAGCTTCTCGCGGAAGCGCTCGACGAACTCGTCGTAGAGCTCGTCGACGACGATGAAGCGCTTGGCCGCGTTGCAGGACTGGCCGGCGTTGTCGAGCCGTGCTTCCGCGGCCGCCGTGGCGGCCGCGTCGACGTCGTCGGAGCCGAGCAGGATGAAGGGATCGGAGCCGCCGAGCTCGAGCACGACCTTCTTCAGGTTGCGCCCGGCAACGGCGGCGACGGCGGCGCCGGCGCGCTCGGAGCCGGTGACCGAGACGCCGCGCACACGCGGGTCGGCGATAACCCACTCGATCTGCTCGTTGCTCGCGTAGATGTTCTCGTAGGCGCCCTCGGGCAAGCCGGCGTCGTCGAAGATCCCCTGCATCGCCGCGGCCGATTCCGGGCACTGGGGGGCGTGCTTGAGCAGGATCGTGTTGCCGATCACCAGGTTCGGCGCCGCGAAGCGTGCGACCTGGTAGTAGGGGAAGTTCCAGGGCATGATCCCGAGCAGCACGCCGAAGGGGCTGCGGCGGACCAGCGCCGTGCCCTCGCCGTCGAGCAGCTCGATCGGCTCGTCGGCCGTCAGCTGCTCGGCCATGTCGGCGTAGAAGCCGTGGATTTCGGCCGTGAAGTCGACCTCCGCCAGGGCTTGCTCGATCGGCTTGCCCATCTCGCCGACGATGATCTCGGCCAGTTGCCGGCGGCGCTCCTGGTGCAGCTCGCCGACCCGGCGGATGAGCGCGCCGCGCTCGGCCGCGGTGGAGGAGCCGGGCCAGGTCCGGGCGGCCCGGTCGGCCCGCTCGATCGCCGCGCGAAGCTCGTCGTCGCCGATCTCCGGGTACTCCTTGATCGTCTCGCCAGTCGCCGGGTTGACTACCGCGTAAGCGCTCATTCAGTCCGATACCTCCGCATGTCTGGGTTGTAGGGCTTGCTCCACGGGGACGCACTCGATGCCGACCGCCTCGGCCACCGCCGGGTGGGTGACCTTTCCCGCCGCGACGTTGACGCCGGGGCGCAGGCCCGGGTCGCGCCTTATCGCCTCCTCCACCCCGCGGTCCGCCAGCGCGATCGCGTAGGGCAGCGTCGCGTTGGTCAGCGCGTGGGTCGAGGTGATCGGGACCGCGCCGGGCATGTTGGCGACGCAGTAGTGGGTGATGCCGTCGACCTCGAAGGTCGGGTCCTTGTGCGTGGTCGGGTGCGAGGTCTCGAAGCAGCCGCCCTGGTCGATCGCCACGTCGACGAGCACCGCGCCCGGCTTCATCAGCGCCAGCTGCTCGCGCCGCACTACATAAGGGGCGCGTGCTCCGTGGACGAGGACGGCGCCGACGACGAGGTCCGCGCGCGGCAGCATCTCCTCGACCGCGAGGGTGGTCGAGTAGACCGTCGAACAGGCGCCGCCGAAGCCGGCCTCGAGCTCACGCAGGCGGTCGATCGACTTGTCGAAGACGAAGACGTCGGCGCCCATCCCGATCGCTACGAAGGCGGCGTTCATGCCGACCGTGCCGCCACCGATCACCATCACGTTGGCGGCAGCCACACCGGGCACGCCGCCGAGCAGGATGCCGCGCCCGCCGAGCGGCTTCTCAAGCATGAAGGCGCCCGCCTGGGTGGCGATCTTGCCGGCGATCTCGCTCATCGGCGCCAGCAGCGGCAGCCGCCCGCGCGCGTCCTCGACGGTCTCGTAGGCGACGCAGGTGGCGCCGGAGCCGCAGAGGCCGCGGGTCTGCTCGGGGTCGGGCGCGAGGTGCAGGTAGGTGAACAGCAGCTGGCCGCGCCGCAGCATCTCGATCTCGGCCGCCTGCGGCTCCTTCACCTTGATGACCATCTCGGCCTCGCCGAACACGGTGGCCGCGTCGGGCGCGATCCGCGCCCCCTGCGACTCGTATTCGGCGTCGGCGATCGCGCTGCCCTCGCCGGCCCCGGCCTCGATCAGGACCTCGTGGCCGTGCTCGCTCATCTCGCGCACCCCGGCTGGGGTGATCGCGACGCGGTACTCGTCGGGCTTGATCTCTTTGGGGACGCCGACGATCATCGGAAATTCTCCGGTTCCGCCCGCGCGCGTTCGCTATTTGTCGCGCTCAGGTCGACAAAAGGCGAACGCGGTCCGCTCGTGAATCGGTGATTCCGGGTGCGTTCGCTGTTTGTCAGGCTCAGGTCGACAAAAGGCGAACGCGTGGTCAGGCCGACAAAAGGCGAACGCGTGGGATTCATCCGCCGACCAACTCCCTTGCCCGCAGCGCCAGCCAGAACTCGATCCGGTCGTGGGCGCGGGAGAGGTCGCGCCCGGTCAGCTCTTCGACCTTGCGCATCCGGTAGCGCAGCGTGTGGCGGTGGCAGTAGACCTCGCGCGCGGCGCGCTCCCACTGGCCGTTCTGCTCGATGAACGCCTCCAGCGAGCGCAGCAGCTCGCCACCGTACTCCTCGTCGCCGGACTCGATCGGGCCGAGCACGCTGTCGCAGTAGAGCGCCAGCGCGTCGTCGTCCTGGATCGAGAGCAGCAGGGTGAAGGCGCCGAGGTCGCGCCAGGAAGCGACCTCCGGGGTGCTGCCATTTTCCGAGAAGGCGGTCGCCTCGAGCGCGCAGCGCGCCTCGTGGAAGGAGTGGCGCAGCTCCTCGGGCGGAGCGGGCCGGCTGGCCGCGGCGCGCACCGAGCCGCGCTCTTTGATCAACGCCCGGCGCGCTTCGGCGGCGAGGTCGACGGGGTCGCGATCGGAGGCGTCGACGACGGCGCAGAGCAGCTCGCGGCTGCCGCTGGCGTGCGGGGCGACGACGGCGGGGCAGGCGTCGGCGGCCAGCGCCCGCTCCAGCGCCCCCTCGGCGGCGGCCGGGTCGTCGAGGTCGAAGACGAGCACGGCGGCCTCGTCGCCGATCCCGAAGGGCTCCAGCCGGCGCTGCAGCTCGCTCGGGTCGAGCCGCCCGCCGAGCGCGCCCGCCAGCACGTCGCCGGCCAGCCGTCGCTCGGTCTCGCGGGCGACGCGGCGGCGCATCAACTCGAGCGCGACGACGGCGACGGCCTGCTGCAGGATCAGCCGCTCGAAGTCCCCCAGCCCGCCCGAGTCGCGGACCATCACCACCCAGGCCTGCGGCGGCCCGCCACCGGGCGAGATCACCGGGTGGGCGAGGGCGCGGCCGGCGATCGAGGGGTGCGTGGGGACGAAGGGGTGGCCGTCGACCGTGTGGGCGAGCGCTTCGTCGCGGATCGCGTTGACCGCCTCGGCGGAGAGCTCACGCCGGAAGCCGCGCCCGGCGAGGCGCTCGCCGCGGTTGTTGAGGATCGCCACGGTGCCGCCGACCGCGGAGGCGATCGTCGCCACGATCTCCTCCAGGCCGCGCTCTTCGAGGACCAGCCGCTCGAGCCGGCGCTGCACGGCGATCCCGCGCTGCAGCACCTCGTACTGCTCGTTGACCAGTTTCGCGAAGGCCTTCTCGGTGATCGCGATGAACGGCGTCGAGTAGGGCACCTCGAAAAGCGGGAAGTCGCGTTTCTTCGCCTCCTCAAGCAGCGCTTTCGGCAGTTTTTTGTGGCTGAAGCCGGTGCCGAAGCCGAGCCCGGCGAGGTTGTGCTCGGCCAGCAGCCGGATGTAGGTGCGCTGCTTGGCGGCGCTGTCGAGCGGGATGCCGGTGGTCAGCATCAGCTCGCCGCCGGAGAGCCACGGGGTCGGGTCCTCGAGCTCGGAGATGTGGATCCAGCGCAGGGGCGCGTCGGCCGCGCGCGTTCCCGCCGCCAGGTCGAGGCCGACCTCGTCGAGCAGGCTCTGCACGGTGAGCATCGGCGTGCCTATCTCTTGACCCGCTCCCACGCCTCCGTGAGCACCCCGCGCAGCACGTCGTGGATCTCTTCGAACTGCTCCGTGTCGGCGATCAGCGGCGGCGCCAGCTGAATCACCGGGTCGCCGCGGTCGTCGGCACGGCAGATCAGGCCGCGCTTGTAGAGCTCGCCGGAGAGGAAGCCGCGCAGCAGGTCCTCCGCCTCCTCGCCGTCGAAGCTCTCCTTCGTCTCCTTGTCCTTGACCAGCTCGATCGCCTGGAAGAAGCCGGCGCCGCGCACGTCGCCGACGATCGGCAGGTCGTGCAGCGTCTCCAGCATCTGGCGGAACTCGCCCTCCTTGGCGAGCACGTGCCCGCAGAGGTCCTCGCGCTCGTAGACGTCGAGGTTGGCCATCGCGACCGCCGAGGAGACCGGGTGGCCGGCGAAGGTGAAGCCGTGCGAGAACGAGGCGTCGCCCTGCATGAACGGCTCGGCGACGCGGTCGTCGGCGATCACGGCGCCCATCGGGGCGTAGGCGGAGGTGATCGCCTTGGCCAGGGTGACGATGTCCGGCTGGTAGCCGAAGCGTTCGCAGCCGAAATAGTGGCCGAGCCGGCCCCAGGCGCAGATCACCTCGTCGGAGATCATCAGCACGTCGTGGCGGTCGCAGATCTCGCGCACCCGCTGGAAGTAGCCCTCGGGCGGGACGAAGCAGCCGCCGGCGTTCTGCACCGGCTCGACGATCACCGCGGCGACGGTGTCGGGGCCCTCGAATTCGATCCGCTCCTCGATCGCGTCCGCCGCCCAGAGCGGGTGGCGGTCGGCGGGCCAGCGGTAGACGTTGGTGTTGGGGACGTGGCAGCCTCCCGGCGCGAGCGGCTCGAACTGCGAGCGCAGCTCGGTGATGCCGGTCGCCGAGAGGGCGCCGAGCGAGGTGCCGTGGTAGGCGATCTCACGCGCGATCGTCTTGTGCTTCTGGCCTTTGCCGAGGGCGCGGTGGTAGTTGCGCGCCAGCTTCAGCGCCGACTCGACCGCCTCCGAGCCGCCGGAGGTGAAGAAGACGCGGTTGAGGTCGCCGGGGGCGAGCCCGGCGATCCGCGTCGCCAGCTCGATCGCCCGCGGGTGCGCGTAGCTCCACAACGTGTAGAAGTCGAGCTCTTCGACCTGGCGCGCCGCGGCCTCGCCCAGCTCGGTGCGGCCGTGGCCGGCGTTGACGCAGAACAGCGCCGAGAGCCCGTCGAGGTAGCGGTTGCCGTGCTCGTCGAAGACGTAGCAGCCCTCGGCGCGGGAGATGATCGGGATCTCGTGGCCGGGGCCGTAGGACCCCATGCGCGAGAAGTGCATCCAGAGGTGGCGCATAGCCTGCTCCTGGAGGCTGGCGTCAACAGCTCCTGGGGTCTGCGAGGCGGTGGCCATGCGTGTGCTCCTCTCGTCGGCTTACGACGTTCTGGACAAAGCTAGCCCCGATTTGTGCACTGTGCAATGGTCGCGAAGTCGAGGACTTCGATCTCTCTTGTACATCATGGACAAGATAGCGCCTTCGTTTTGGCGGCCTCGCCCCTTGCATTGCGTACGGCATGGACATACCTTCTTGGCCAGCGGCTCCACCGAGGCAGGAACAAGCGTCGAGGAGGAGGATGGCAGTCGAAGGTCCGAGCGTCGAGCTCAAGGATGTGACAAAGCGTTTCGGTGACCTGGTCGCCGTCGACGACCTCGGCCTCGACCTCGGTCGGGGCGAATTCTTCACCTTGCTGGGCCCGAGCGGTTGCGGGAAGACGACGACGCTGCGGATGATCGCCGGCTTCGAGCGGCCGAGCGAGGGATCGATCCGGATCGAGGGCGCCGACGTCGCCCAGCTCCCCGCCCACAGGCGACCGACCAACACGGTCTTCCAGAGCTACGCCCTCTTCCCACACCTCAGCGTCAGGGACAACGTCGCCTTCGGCCTGAAGCGCAAGCGAGTGGCCAGGAGCGAGATCGCCAGCCGGGTGAGCGGGGAGCTCGAGCGGGTCGGCCTCGCCGCCGAGGCAAACCGCCGTCCGTCGCAGCTCTCCGGCGGAATGCAACAGCGCGTCGCCCTGGCGCGGGCGCTGGTCAACCTGCCCAAAGTGCTGCTGCTCGACGAGCCGCTCGGGGCGCTCGACCTGAAGCTGCGCAAGGGCCTGCAGGTCGAGCTGAAGAAGATCCAGCGCGAGGTCGGGATCACCTTCGTCTACGTCACCCACGATCAGGAGGAGGCGTTGACGATGAGCGACCGGATCGCGGTGATGAACAGCGGCAAGGTCGAGCAGGTCGGAACTCCGGAGGACGTCTACGAGCGCCCGGCGACGACCTTCGTCGCCGGCTTCATCGGCGTGTCGAACCTGATGCCGGCGACTGTCGCCGCGGGTAGCGAGGTGCGGCTCGAGCGCGGGCCGGCGATACACGCGGACGCCAACGGGATCGCGGCCGGCGAGCGCTGCTACGCCGTGGTGCGGCCGGAGAAGCTGCAGGTGGAGACGCTCGACGGTTCCGGGCCTGGCGCGGCCAACGGCAAGCCGCGGGTCGAGGGTGTGGTCGAGAGCTCGCTCTACCTCGGCACCTCGACCCAGATCGCGGTCGACCTCGGCGAGGGCGTGCGGATGACCGTGCTGGTGCCGAACGCCGACGAGGCCGAGCGGCAGCGGCTGCCCGGCGGCGGCGCCCGCGTGGCGCTCAGCTGGGAGCCGGAGCACATGCACCTGGTGCGCGAGAGCGAGAGCTTGAAGGAGAAAGAGAGCAAAACACGAGAGGGTGAGTCGGATGGGTAAAGGCGGATCAACTCCAAGGACGGGGCACGTTCCTCGGGCTATACGCGAGAAACGTGCCCCGGCGCTGGCGGTGATGCTGGCGGTGGCGCTGGCGGTGGGCCTGGCGGCCTGCGGCAGCAGCGGCGGCGGCAGCGGCGGCACGGTCAAGCTGGAAGGCGAACCGTCCGGGCAGCTGACCATCTCCAACTGGCCGCTCTACATCGACCCCGGCAAGAACGGCACGGTGGCGAGCTTCGAAAAGTCGACCGGGATCAACGTCAAGTACATCGAAGACGTCAACGACAACGCCGAATTCTTCGGCAAGGTGCAGCCGCTGCTGCAGCAGGGCGAATCGGGCGGCCGCAGCATCTTCGTCGTCACCGACTGGATGGCCGCCAAGATGCACGAACTCGGCTACCTGCAGAACATCGACAAGTCGGGGATCCCGAACGTCGAGGCCAACCTCTCGCAGTCCCTGCGCGAACCGTCCTTCGACCCGAAGCGCGAATTCAGCGTGCCCTGGCAGAGCGGCCTCGGCGGCCTGATCGTGCGCACCGACCTCGCCCCCGAAGTGCGCTCGATCTGCGACCTCTTCGACCCCAAGTACAAGGGCAAGGTCGACTTCCTCAGCGAATTGCGCGAAACCGTGCCGCTGGTGATGACCTGCATAGGCGTCAACCCCGAAGAAGCGACCGAACAGGACTGGCTCGACGCGATCGACAAAATCAAGGGCGCGGTCCAGTCCGGCCAGCTGCGGCGCTTCACCGGCAACGACTACGCCCGCGACCTGACCAGCGGCGACGCGGTCGCCGTGATCGGCTGGTCCGGCGACGCGGTGCAGCTGCAGGCCGACAACCCCAACATCGAATTCCGCATACCGACCGAGGGCTGCTCGCTGTGGTCGGACAACATGGTGATCCCGATCGGGGCGCCGAACCCGACCGCCGCCGAGGCGTGGATGAACTACGTCTACAAGCCCGAGGTGCAGGCGAACATCGCCGAATACGTCAACTACGTGACGCCGGTGGAAAACGTGAAGCCGATCCTCGCCAAGCGCGAACCGGAACTCGCGGAAAATCAGTTGATCTTCCCGAGCGCCGACTTCACCAAGGGCTGCTTCAGCCAGGCGCAGCTCTCCGGCGAAGAGGAGCAGAAGGTGACCCAGGTGTGGAACTCGGTCCTCAACGGCTGAGATGAGCCAGCGGCGCCGGATCGTCCCCTACTTCCTGCTCGGGCCGGGGACGATCTGGCTGCTGCTTTTCTTCCTGGTGCCCCTCTTCTACATGGGGTACCTCTCGCTCGAGTCGGGCGTGGTCGGCAGCCTCACCTTCAACTGGCACTGGGGCAACTACTCCGACGCGCTCTCGCTGTACGACACGCAGTTCGTGCGCTCGTTCCTCTACGCGGGGGCGGCGACGTTGATCTGCCTGCTCGTCTCCTACCCGCTGGCGTACACGATCGCCTTCCGCGCCGGGCGCTGGCGCAACGCGCTGCTGTTCGCGGTCGTCGCGCCCTTCTTCACCACCTACCTGATCAGAACGCTTGCCTGGGAGACGATCCTCTCCGACCAGAGCCCGGTGGTCGGCGTGCTGCGCTTCCTCGGCATGGTGCCCGAAAACGGTCACGTGCTGGCGACCGGCGGCGCCGTGATCGCCGGCCTCACCTACAACTTCCTGCCGTTCATGATCCTGCCGATCTACGCCAGCCTCGAGCAGATCGACGAGCGGCTGATCGAGGCGGCGAAGGACCTCTACGCCTCCTCGCGCGAGGCGTTCGTGCGGGTGACGCTGCCGCTCTCGGCGCCGGGGATCGTCGCCGGCACGCTGTTGACCTTCATCCCCGCCTCGGGCGACTACGTCAACGCCCAGTTCCTCGGCAGCGCCGGCAACCAGATGATCGGCAACGTGATCCAGTCGCTCTACAAGACGCAGCTCGACTACCCGGCGGCGGCGGCGCTCTCGTTCGTGCTGATGGCGCTGATCATGACCGCGGTGATCGTCTACATCCGCTTCGCGGGATCGGAGGCGCTGATGGGCGAGGAGGGCAAATGAGCGGGGCCTGGCGCTGGCTGCGCGAGCACGCGGTGAACATCGTCGCCGCGCTCGTCGTCATCTACATGCTGATCCCGATCGCGGTCATCCTCGTCTTCTCCTTCAACGACCCGACCGGCAAATACAACTTCACCTGGGTCGGCTTCACGCTCTCGCACTGGGGCAACGCCTTCGGCATCCCCGAACTGAACACGGCGCTGCTGACCAGCCTCAAGCTGGCGCTGCTGGCGACCGCGATCTCGACCGCGATCGGGACGTTGATGGCGCTCGCCCTGGTCCGCCACCAGTTCCACGGGCGCCGCGCCGCGAACCTGCTGATCGTCGTGCCGATGGCGACGCCGGAGATCGTCATGGGCGCCTCGCTGCTCTCCTTCTTTCTGATCCTCGGCGCGCCCTCGCTCGGCTTCCAGACGCTGCTGATCGCCCACGTCATGTTCTGCATCAGCTTCGTCGTCGTCGTCGTGCGCTCGCGCCTGATCGGCTTCGACCGTAACCTCGAGGAGGCGGCGCGCGACCTCGGCGCCAACTCGTTCGAGACGTTCCGCCTCGTAACCCTGCCGCTGATCATGCCCGGCATCCTCGGCGGCGCCCTGCTCGCCTTCGCGCTCTCGATCGACGACTTCGTCATCTCCAACTTCAACTCGGGCACGACCGTGACCTTCCCGCTCTACATATACGGGGCGGCGCAGCGTGGAATCCCGGTCGAGGTGAACGTGATCGCGATGATCCTCTTCAGCGTCACCGTGGTGGCGATGGGCTTCACGGTCCTGCAGCAGCGCCGCGCCGAAAAGATGGCCGACGTGCGCCCCGGACAGGAGGCGGCGCCCGTTCCCCTCGGCGCCGCCGAGGCCGCGTGATCCCGCCCTCCCTCGACGCGTTCGCTGTTTGTCGGCCTGTGCTCGACAAAGAGCGAACGGAGGGATCGTGAGCGTTCGGCTGGCGAACTATGTGGCCGGGGCGTGGCGGCCGGCGGACGGGGTCGAGACGCTCGACGATGTCGACCCCGCCAGCGGCGAGGTCGCGGCGCTGGTGCCGCTCTGCGGCGCGAAGCAGGTTCGCGAGGCGGTCGAAGCGGCGCGGGCGGCGCAGCCGGGCTGGCGCGCGACCCCCCCGCAGCGGCGGGCGCGGGCGGTGCTGGCGCTGCGCGCGGGGCTGGAAGCGCGGCGCGAGGAGCTAACCGCCCTCGTCACCGCCGACATGGGCAAGACGCTCCCCGACGCCGACGGCGAAGTCGGCCGCGGAATCGAGTCGGTCGAGTCGGCGGCGGCGATCCCGCACCTGCTCAAGGGCGAGAACCTCGAGGGGGTCGCGGAGGGCGTCGACGTCGAGATGTTGCGCCAGCCGGTCGGCGTGGTCGCGGCGATCACGCCGTTCAACTTCCCGGCGATGATCCCGCTCTGGTTCCTGCCCTACGCGATCGCCTGCGGCAACTCGTTCCTGCTCAAGCCCTCCGAGCAGGATCCGCGCCCGGCGGCGCTGATCATGGAGATCGTCGACTCGGTGGCGGAGATTCCGCCCGGCGTCGTCAGCCTCGTCCACGGCGGCCGTGACGCGGTCGGCGCGATCCTCGCCGACCCCGGCATCGACGCGGTCTCCTTCGTCGGCCGGGCGTCGACGGCGCGGATCGTCGCCGAAGGGGCGGTGGCGACCGGCAAGCGGGTGCAGGCGCTCGGCGGGGCGAAGAACTCGCTCGTCGTGATGCCCGACGCCGACCTGGAGCGGGCGATGCCGGCGATCATGGGCACCGCCTTCGGCGCCGCGGGCCAGCGCTGCCTGGCCGGCTCGGTCTGCGTCGTGGTGGGCGGCGCGGAGCGGCGGGCCGAGGTGCGCGAGGCGCTCGTCGCCGCGGCCTCGGACTTGCAGGTGGGGGCAGGTGACGACGAGGCGACCGACGTCTGCCCGATGGTCTCGGCCGCGGCGCGCGACAAGGTGGCTGAAGCGATCGAGAGAGCGGCGGCCGGCGGCAAGGACGGCGGCGGCGCCGAGCTGTTGCTGGACGGCCGCGGCGACGCGGGCCCGGCCGGAACCAGGCTCGGCCCGACGATCGCCGCGGTGGCGGATCCCGAGTCCGAGCTCGCCCGCGACGAGCAGTTCGGCCCGCTGCTGACCGTGGTCGAGGTCGACACCCTCGACGCGGCGCTCGACTTCCTCAACGGCTCGCGCTACGGCAACGCCGGCGCGATCTTCACCCAGTCGGGCGCGGCGGCGAGGCGCTACCGCTACGAGGCCGAGGCGGGGATGCTCGGCGTCAACGTCGGCGTCCCGGCCCCCGTCGCCTGGTTCCCGTTCAGCGGCTGGAAGGACTCGATCGACGGCGACCTGCACGCCAACGGAACCGACGCCGTCGACTTCTACACGCGCAAGAAGGTCGTGACGAGCCGCTGGTAGAGGCGGCTGCCGTCGTCCCGCCGCCTACGCAACGTCCATCGACCAGACCCGGATCGGCTCCTCGCGGCCCCGCACCTCCATCTCGCCGACCGAGATCAGCTCCTCGCTCCGATCGGTGCGGGCGGCGCGGGTGCTCTCGGAGATCAGCACCTGGTGCTCGGTTCCTTTCGACATCCCCTCGAGCCGCGCCGCGGTGTTGGTCGTGTCGCCGATCGTCGTGTATTCCGTCCTTCGCGCCGAGCCGACCTGGCCGGACATGACCTCGCCGCTGTTGAGGCCGATCCCCATCTCGAAGCCGTCGCCGTGGCCGGCCCCGCGCATCCACTCGCAGAAGGCGGGCAGCCGCAGCTCGAGCATCTCGCGCGCCGCGGCGATCGCCCGGTCGGCGTGGTCGGGCTGCTCGATCGGCGCCCCGAACACGGCCATGATCCCGTCGCCCATGTAGGAGACGAGGGTGCCGCCATGGTCCATGATCGCGTCGGTCATCTCGCCCAGGTAGCGGTTGAGCACCTCGACCACCTCGGCCGGGGGGCGGGTCTCCGAATAGGTGGTGAAGCCGCGCAGGTCGCTGAACAGCAGCGTCGCCTCGCGCCGCACACCGCCCAGCCGCAGCTCGCCGTCGCCGTGCGCCAGCACTTCCTCGACCACGTTCTCGGGCACGAAGCGGGAGAAGGTGAAGCGGACGCGCTGGCGCTCGAAGGCAGCCAGCAGGTAGTAGAGGACGAGCGTGCCGACTGTGCCGAGCGCGAGCGCGAGCAACGGGTAGACGACGGGCAGGATCAGGCCCGAATCGAAGGCGACCTGCGCCGAGCACGTCGCCGCGACGCAGCAGCCTGATCAGCGTCTCGGGCGGCCCCTCCGCGACGACTTCGAGGCGGCCGGAGCGGATCACGTAGAGGCCCTCGGCCTCCTCGCCCTCGCGGAACAGCCACTCCCCCGCCTTCACGTGGACCTCGCCGGCCTCCGCCGCGAGCTGCTCGAGCAGCTCGTCGGAGAGCTCGGCGAGCATCGGAGCGCCGCGAAGGACCTCGGCGGCGGCCATCAGCTCAGCGCGGCAACCAGCAGGGCGGTCGCCCAGAGGCCGATCAGGTGGACGGACTGGTCGATGGCGAGCGCCAGGCCCGGGGGCGGATCGACGGTCCGCTTGACGTGGAGCATGTAGCCGCGCAACAGCCGGCCGTCGTCGACGACGAGATGGGGCAGGAAGATCAGGGCCGCGACGAGGACAGCGACGCCCGCGCCGGCTTCTGCTCCGATCCAGACCAGCGCCGGCAGGAAGACGAGCGTGTAGACGGAGACGTGGGAGAGCAGTGCCCGGCGAGCCACGGGGTCGCCGCCGAGCCCGCCGGACTTGTGCCTCGCCTGCCAGTCGGTCTGGGCGAGGAAGTCACCGGCGAGGTGAGAGACGAAGAACACGATTGAGACGTTTGCCCAGCTCATCTGAGTAGCGAGCACGGCTCGCTGGAGGCCTGTCTATCAGACAAGGCGAGCGTCGGCCACGGACTTCTGCTGGGACCCGGCGTCAAGATGGGCCGTGCGGCCCACAGCCACCGGTTCAACGCCCGATGTGGAAGCCGAGGAGCTCGGGGACCTTGGAGACCAGCGAGCTGAAGGGTGTGGGCGGTGGGCTGCGAGCTCGGCGTTCTCTTTGCTGGTCAGGGCCTGGCGGATGGTTTCGCCGCCCAGCCAGTGGAAGGGCTCGGGGGGGACGCTTTGTGGCGACGGGTCGACGAACGGGAGCCGCGAGTGGCTGTCACGGCGATCCAGGGCCAGGGAGGCGAGCGTGCGACCGACCATGTGGGAGGGGCCGACGCCGTTGCCGGTGTAGCCCGCGGCGGCGAACGTGCTGCTGCCCCGCAGGGGGACGACGATCGGGATGTGGGTCGGCGAGACGTCGATCGGGCCGCCCCAGGCGTGCGTGACGCCCTTGCCGGCCAAGCCCGGGAAGTAGGAGTGGAGGCGATCGGCGGCGGCGGCAACGACCTCGCGGTCGAGCTCGGAGCGTCCGTGCAGGCGGGCGCCCATCGCGATCCGGCCGCCGCCCCAGCCGAAGGCGATGCGGCCGTCCGGCGTGGTCCGGAAGTAGTCGATCAGGGCGCGGCTGTCGGTGATGCACTCGCCGCCGGTCCAGCCGATCTCCTCGAGCAGCTCCGGCACCGGCTCGGTGAGGACGATGTGCGACGAGGTGACGGTGAGCGAGTTGCGCAGCGGCCCGTGCGGCGACTTGGCGGCGCCGCCGATCGCGACGATCGCCGCGCCGGCGCGGACCGCGCCGCCCGGGGTAGTCGCGACAACTCCACCTCGATCGGCAGATCGCAGCTTTTTCGGGTCCATAGGCCCGACAAAGCTGCGATCGGCAGAGAGTCGGCGTGCCGGCGAGTGCTCGTAGATCTCCACGCCGGCGGCGAGCAGCCGCTCGCGCAGGCCGAGCGCCAAGCGTGCCGGCTGGACCGTGGCCGCGTCGGCGTAGAAGGCAGCGCCGCGGAAGGCCGGCGAGGCGCAGCGCTCCGCCGTCTCATCCGGGTCGAGCACCTGCACCAGATTCCCCTGCCCCAGCTCGCGGCAGGCCGCGACCGCCTCGTCCCAAACCCCGTCGTGCGCCGCCGCGGTCGATACCTGCAGGTACCCGCCGCGCCGGAACCAGGCGTCGACGTCCTGCTCCTCGCAGAATGCCCCGACCCCGTCGATCGCATCGCGGGACGCCCGCGCCACCGCCAGCCCCGCGGCATTCCCCCACCGCTCCCGCATGCTCGCCAGCGAGAACCACATCGAGTTGCAGAACCCCCCGTTGCGACCGCTGGGCCCATGCCCGCAGACATCGGCCTCGAGCAGCACAACCCGGGCCTCGGGCTCCAGCTTCTTCAGATGCCAGGCCGTCCAAAGCCCCGTATATCCGCCCCCGAGAATCACGACGTCAGCACTCAGCTCCCCGTTCAAGGTCGGGAGAGGCGCGACCTCCCCAAGCTCCTCAAGCCAGTAGCCATGAGCCGTGTGCTTCATCCGCCGCCGAGTGTGACAGGAGGGCGGGCCTCGCCTCGACCATGCCGCGCGAAGCGGCTCCCGCGCTCCCATACACTCCGCCGATGGCAACCTTCGACCTGATCGCCGGCCTGCCCCTGGAGATCGAGGGCTACGAGCTGCAGGGGCTCGAGTACCAGGTTCCCGGCTTCGAACGGCTCAGCACGGTGATCCACCTCTGGGGCGGCGGCGAGGACGGGCTCGGCGAGGATGTCACCTACGACGCGCTCGATCACGTCGCCCTGCAGGACGCCGGCCCGGCGCTCGACCTGACCGGCTACGCGAGCCTCGAGGAGTTCTGCGAGTTCATGGGCGGCGTCGACACGTTCCCGGCCGAGCCGCAGCGCGAGGTCTCGCGCCGCTACCGGCGCTGGGCCTTCGAGTCGGCGGCCCTCGACCTCGCCCTGCGCCAGGCCGGCACGGGCATCGCCAAGGTGCTGCGCCGCGACCCCCAGCCGGTCGACTTCGTCTGCTCGATGCGCCTCTCCGGCGGCCCCGACGAGCCCTCCTCGATCGAGACGCTGCGCGACAAGCTCGACCCCTACCCCGGCCTGCGCTTCAAGCTCGACCCGACCAACGACTGGACCGACGAGCTGATCGCCGCTCTGGTCGAGACCGGCGCGATCGACTCGCTCGACCTCAAGGGCTTCTACAAAGGCACGCCGGTCGACGTCGAAACCGACCCCGAGCTCTACGCGAAGCTGATCGAGGCCTTCCCCGACGCCTGGCTCGAGGACCCGGACGTGAACGAGGAGACGCGGCCGCTGCTGGAGCCGGTCCGCGACCGGCTGACCTGGGACGCGCCGATCCACTCGATCGCCGACATCGAGGCGCTGCCATGGCGACCGCGGATGGTCAACATCAAGCCCTCGCGGATCGGCGGCCTGCGCGAGCTCTGCGAGACCTACGACTACTGCGCCGAACAGAGCATCGGAGCCTACGGCGGCGGCCAGTGGGAGCTAGGCGTCGGCCGCGGCCAGATCCAGGTCCTCGCCTCGCTCTTCCACCCCGACACGCCGAACGACACGGCGCCGCGCGGCTACAACGAGTCGCCGCCGCCGGGCGGGCTGCCGACGAGCCCGCTGCTGCCCCGGCTGACCCCGACCGGGTTCCGCTGGGCCGAGGACCGTTAGGCGGGCCTGACGCTCGCTTCGGCCAGCCGAATCAGGCGATTCGGCTACGTTGGCATGACCCGCCCCGCCGACGAAGGAGCCCCATGCCCGAGAAAAGCTTCGCCGCCGCCCTCAACGAGCAGATCGCGAACGAGTTCGCCGCCTCCCAGCAGTACGTCGGGATGGCCGTCTACTACGACGCGGAAACGCTGCCCCGCCTCGCCGCCTTCTTCTACCGGCAGGCGCTCGAGGAGCGCGAGCACGCGATGATGATGGTCCAGTACCTGCTCGACGTCGGCGAGGAGGTCCACATCCCGGACATCAAGGCGCAGGAGACGAGCTACTCCGACGGGACGACACCGGTCAAGAAGGCGCTCGACCAGGAGAAGCGGGTCGGCGAGGAGATCTTCGCCCTGTTCGAGCTGGCGCGCGAGCTCAAGGACTACCGCGCCGAGCAGTTCATGCAGTGGTTCGTCAAGGAGCAGGTCGAGGAGGTCGCGTTGATGGGCGACCTGCTCAACGTGGTCGAGCGCTCCAAGGACAACCTGCTGTTGGCCGAGGACTACATCGCCCGCGAGGCGCCCGGCGAAGGCGGCGGCGACCCGACCGCGCCGCCGGCCGCCGGGATGGGCGAGTAGGGCTTCGCGAAGCATCGACTAGGCGGCTCCCGCCCTGCTCAGCCGAGCCAGCCCGCTTTCTTCCGCATTGCGGTAATCCGCCGGAACTCGGCGATGTCCTCGCGCAGGGCGGCGGGGGCCGGTGCGGGGAGGAAGCGAGCTGGCAGCGGCGACTCGATCACGCCGTCCTCGCCCTTGGCGACGCGGTAGGCGCGGGCGCCGCGCTGGGCGGTGACGGCGCTGGGCGGGCCCGTGCCCTCCCAGATCAGCCCGGCGTAGTCGTCGAGGCCGTAGCCGTCGGGCATGCCGTCGGCGACCGCGTCGAGGTAGGCGGCGCGGCGGTCCGGTTCGTTGTTGTAGTGGACGCAGAGGCTGCCGCCGAGCAGCCCGAGCCCGGCGCCGGGCAGCGGCTTGCCCGACGACTTTGTGATCCCCTCCTCGAACCAGCACATCGCGCCGGCGCTCTGGCCGGCGAGGACGACCCCCTGTCGCCAGGCGAGGGCGAGGATCGCGCTCAGCTCGTGCGCTTCCCAGACGGCGAGCAGGTTGAGCAGGCTGCCGCCGCCGACGTAGATCAGGTCCTGTTCGAGGATCTGGTCGCGCAGCTCGACCGGCTTGCTGCCGAGCCGGAAGAGCGAGATGTCGGAAGTGTCGCAGGGCCGCTCGCCGAAGGCCGAGTAGAAGCGGCCGATCTGCTCGGAGGTGTCGCCGCTGGCGGTCGGCAGGATGCAGATCCGCGGCCGCCCGCCCGCCCTGGTGGTCGCCAGGCGCAGCATCAGCTCGCAGACGGCCCGATCCCCCGGCCGCGAGGTGAAGTCGTGTCCGCCCAGGGCGAGGATGCGGCCGATCATCGGCGCGCGTTCGTCATTTGTCGCGAACAGCCCGACAAATGACGAACGCGGGTCCTCCATCGATCTGGCGCGGCGTCTTCATTCACGAATGGTTGCGACGGTGCGGCCAAACGTGGTTGTACAGCGGTCCGAAGTTTTCGGTATCCCGCTCGCCCGCATGTACAGTGAACGCGGGCCGCCCGCCGGCCGGATTCCGTCGCCGTTCCCGGGTGAAGATGAATTGTTAACTCGGTACTGGTCCGTCCACGGACTGCCGCCTGGGGGTGTACAATCGCGTTTATCGTGAACCTCAGCGGGATGATCGAGAAGGAAAGCCTCCCCGCCGGCCGCGAGGCGCTGGCCGAGCCGCTGATCGCCCACTCCCAGCGCGAACGGATCCTCGTCGCGATGGCCGAGACCTGCGCGAGCAAGGGCTACAACGCGACCACGATCGCCGACATCTGCGAGCCCGCCGGGGTCTCCCGCGCGACCTTCTACGAGCTGTTCAAGGACAAGGAGGACTGCTTCCACGCGGCGATGGAGGTCTCGCTCGCCGACGCGATGGGCCGCATCCTCTCCGTCTACTCCGCCGACAAGCCCTGGGCGACGATGGTCCGCGACGCCGCCGCCGAGTTCCTCGACCTGCTCGCGAGCCGCCCGAGCTTCGCCCGCATGGCGCTGGTCGAGGCGCCCGCCTCCGGCGATCGTGCCTTCGAGCTCTACGCGTCCGGCAAGCGGGTCCTGCAATCGCTGCTCGACCGCGGCCGCGACGACCCGGTCGAGGAGGAAGCGATCCCGTCCAGTGCCGGGCGCGCCGCGCTCTCCGGCGCCGAGTCGCTGATCGTCGGCCAGATCCTCGCCGGCAACGCCGCGCGGCTGCGCGAGCTGCTGCCGGACATCGTCTACATCACCACCGTCCCCTACCTCGGCCAGGACGAGGCGCTGCGCCAGTCCCGCGAGGCCGAGCAACTCCTGGGCCCACCCGGAGGCTGACCGGGTGGAGCGGGCAGGGGGAGGAGGCCGGTGGCGCCCACCGCGCGGGCGTCATCGGCTGCCCGCGGAGGTCGTCGCCCGCTCGCAGCGGGAGCGGCTGCTGGACGCGGCGGTGCGGGTCGTCGCCGAGAAGGGCTACGGCGCGATGACGGTCGGCGACCTGACCAAGGAGGCGGGCGTCTCCCGGACGACGTTCTACGACTTCTACGAGGACAAGGAAGCCTGCTTCCTGGCCGCCTACGACAACGCGGTCGACACGCTGGTCCGCCAGGTGATCGCCGCATATGAGACCGGCGGCGAATGGCCCGAACGCGCCGCCGCGGGGCTTGAGGCGCTGCTCGAGCTGCTCGCCGCCGAGCCGCGGCTGGCGCGGCTCTCGCTGGTCGACATCGGCAACGCCGGGCCGGTCGCCCAGCGCCGCTACCGGACGGCGATCCAGCGATTGACGCCGCTGTTCGAGGAAGGGCGGGACTTCGCCCCCGGGGGGCGCGGCCTGCCGCCCAACACCTCGCGGATGGCGATCGGGGGAGTCACCGGGCTGATCGCCGAGGAGCTCGTCGCGGGGCGGGCGGAGGCGCTTCCCGGCTTGATTTCAGACGTGCTTTTTGCCACGCTAGTTCCGTATATCGGCCCGGACGCGGCAGCAAGGGAGGTCGAGAGGCTGACTCGATAAACGTCCCCGTACACGTTGCCGCTATGATTCATATACCCGATAGTTCAACCCTGACCGGCGGGCCGATGGCAGGCAGCGAAACACGGCGTCAACTGATCCTGGAGGCGATGATCAAGGTCGTCGGCCGCCAGGGCTACAAGGCAACCTCGGTCGCCGATGTGATCGCGGAGGCAAACGTCTCCCGCACGACCTTCTACAAGCACTTCGAGGACAAGCACGAATGCTTCCTCGCCGCCTACGACGTCGTCGTCGAGCGGGTGGTCGGCGAGGTGATCGCCGCCTGCGACGGCGAGCGCAGTTGGCTGGAGCGGATGCGGATCGGGCTGGAGAGGATCGTCGAGATGTTCGCCCTCGACCCGGAGCTGGCGCGGACGGCGATCGTCGAGGTCGCCGCTGCGGGCTCGGACGCCCGCCAGCGGCACTGGGACGCGGTCACCAAGTTCACCGAGTTTCTCGACGACGGCGAGGAGCTGGCCGAAGGGCGGGAGCTGCCCCCAACCTCGGCCTGATGGCCGCGGGGGCGGTCTCCGGCCTGATCTTCGACGAGCTGTTGACCGGCAAGGCGGAGCGCCTGCCGGAACTGCTGCCCGACCTGCTCTTCGCGATGCTCGTCCCCTACATCGGGCCGGGCGCGGCGACCGAAGAGATGCGCAAGGCCGCGGCCGGCTGAGACCGGGCCTCGGGCGATGGCCTCGGCCTCGCCAGGGTGTCCGGCTCCGTTCGGGGCCAGGGGAGCGGGAGCGACGGGACTCGAACCCGCGACCTCCGGCGTGACAGGTGTCTAATCCCCTGCAAATAGGCATTTTTTACGCCTGATTGGGTCAGGGAACGTCGGTCTCGATGCGTCTCGATTCGGCCGGGAAGGTACCCACGCTGGTACCCACGCGCAGTACCGGGACGCGAGGCAGCAGCGCCTTCGTCCGGACATAAGCACAACAACCGAGACGGAGGCCGTGATGGAAGTGGATCTGAGGGAGACGGGAGCCCTGATCGTGCGCACACACAAGGGCGTGCCGTTCTACGAAGCCAAGTGGCGCGACACGACGCGGAGGCAGCGCAAGCGACGGCTCGGCCGAGCATGGCTCGAACCGGATTCGGACGGAGGTTGGACGAAGCGCCGCGGCCGGATCAGAGAGGGCTTCCTCGACGAGCGCCGCGCCTACCGCGAGATGAGCCGGGTGATCGCCGAGGTCGAGGCCGAACAGCAGGTCGCTCCGACGATGCGCGAGGCGCGCTTCGAGGATGCGGTGGCCGTCTGGCTCGAGCACCTCGAGTTCGAGAGGCGCGCCAAGCCCTCGACGCTCTCCGGCTACCGGATCCTGCTCTCCAAACCGAGGCAGGGAAGGGGCGAGCAACGCGGCGCGCGGATCATGCGTGAGTTTGCGGGGCGCAAGCTCGCCTCGATCACCGACCAGGACATCCGCCGCTTCATGTCGAGGCTGGACCGCGAGCCGATCACGGCGCGCACGGTCAACATCCATCGCCAGGTCCTTCACGCGATCTTCGAGCACGCGCGGCGACCCGATGCCTTCGGGCTCCGCGACAATCCGGTGGCCGGAAGCTCCAAGCGCCCCGAGGAAGGCGTCAAGCCGATCGAGACCTTCGAGGCCGAGGAGATCCGAGCCGTGGCCGACGCGGCGCGATCTGGCCTGCATCGGGGGCAAGGAGGCTACGAGCACTCCACCTACTCACAGGAGACCAGGACGGAGTGGGAGAGGATCAACGAGCAGGACGCGGCGCTCTTCCAGATCGCCGCCTGCACCGGGCTGCGTCTCGGCGAGCTGATCGCCCTGCGCTGGTCCGACGTCGACCTGGACGCGCGCATCCTGACGGTTTCGCGATCGATGTCCGCCGGCGAGGAGTCGAGCACGAAGTCACGGCGCGCCCGTGCCGTGCCCCTCGCCGACCAAGCGGCCAATGAGCTCGAGTCGCTGCGGAAGCGCCGGCACTTCAGAGCTCGTACCGACTACGTCTTCTGCCGACCCGACGGGGGCCCGCTCGACCGCTCCGCAGTCCGCACCCGCTTCGTTCGCGCCCAGAAGGCTACCGGCGTGCGGGTGCGCCGCTTCCACGACCTGCGGCACAGCTTCGGCAGCCTGGCGATCCAGAAGTTCGACCTCGTCGCTGTCAAGGACATGATGGGCCACTCGAAGCTGACCACGACCGAGCGCTACCTGCACTCAAAGCCACGGCCGGACGACGTGGCTAAGTTGACGAAGGTCTTCGAGCTGTAGCCAGCTGTCTGCGCCGCCGCCTCTTGCGACAGGATGCCCCGATGCCCGAGCGCCCACCGGCAATCAAACGACTCGATTCCGTGCTCAGCGCAGCGATGATCGCCCACGAGGCGATCTTCGAGATACGCCGCAAGCTGATCGCGACTGACCGCGCAAACCCGGAGCAGGCCCGCCTCCTGGGGGAGTCGGCGCGGATCGTCACGGTCGAGTTGTCCGGCTTGTCGGCCAATGCCCGCCAGCTATCGACTCAATGGAGCGAACAAAGCGTGCTGGATCCAGAGGGCGCAGCGAGGACCCTCGCGGAGTTGGAGGCCGAGCTGAACCGTTTCGAACCCCGCTTCCTGTCTCTGCATAAACGGCAGCGAGAGATCGCCGCGCAGCTGCGCTCAATGCTGGAGTCGTAGAGCTACGCCGAGGCGAGCCGGGCCGCGGCCGCCTGCTCGTAGCGATCCGCCAAGGCGAGAGCCGCATCACGGTAGCCCTCGATGTCGGTCTGCGCCGCCTGCGCACGAAGCTCCTCCGCACGCGCCGAGAGCTCCCTAGGCGGCTGCTCAGTCTGCTCCAGCAGTTCCTCCATCAACTCGATCGACCAACGGTGCTCCTCAGGAATGTCTGGCCACGGATGAGCGGACATGCGTCAAGTGTAGCCCCAGCGCGCGCTGCTCAAAGTACCCCGCCACGGGTGCGGGTGGTGGCCGTTTAGAGACGAGGGTCTGTTCTTTCGAGTTACGGCCCACCATTCTTAGCAATTTAGGAACTATGGGGAAGTTTGCCGAAAAAGGGAACTACTACTCCCTAGTTTGTGCTATTCTACTCCACTGTTCCGCTAACTAAGGAGTAGAGATGGCTTTCTTCCCCACTGATCCCAAGAAGTACCGCCCGTCGAAGGTCATCTTCAACGTCGACGTGCTGCGGGAGGTCGACCGCGCCGTCCAGGAGGGCATCGGCGGCTACACCAACCGCCACGAGCTGATCAACGACCTGGTTGAGCAGGGCCTGATCGACCTGCGCTACCCCGATGGTGAGGAGCCCGTGGCACCCGAGGCAAAGACCGAGGCCGAGACGGCCAGCTCGAAGCCCTCGAACAACGGTCACGGAGACAGCCCGGCCGTCGCGGAGCCAGCGAAAACGATGCCCAAGATTGAGCCGCTCAGCAGCCTCACTGAGACGCGGATGTCCGCGCCGGAGAAGCGCGGCGCCGTCATCGAGAACAAGCTGGCGCATGCCCCCGAGCATCCACTATTCGGCATGCACAACCGCGACGCCCCGACCGCCTGGGCTCTCAACCGCCTCGCCGAGGTCACGCCAGAGGACCCGGTGGCGCTTGGCGGTTTCTACGAGGAGACGACCAAGGAGGCCTGGAAGCTGGCCGCCAAGTTGCAGGCGCTGGAGACCAAGGGCAGACCGAAGCTCGCGGTGATGCTGCCCCGCAACCCGGAGAAGCCGCAGTCGGCCGACGAGGGGTTCCGCGCCTTTGCACTCGGTGTGCTGGCGCGCAAGGCCGATGCGGGCGGTCAGCTCGCTGCGAGCGGACCCTTCTTCGAGTGGCACGCCGTGGCCGCTGTCGGGGACCCGCGCTCGCCGGAAATCGGCCTAACCGAGATCGGCTGGCAACTGGTCGAGGTCTTCGATGGTCTCGACTTCTCCTACCCCCACGACGAGGACCTGGCGCACCGCTTCCTTCAGCACCAGCGGCAGCACGCTGCGCCTGATGCCTGGGGCTTCAGGACGGTGCTCGAGGGAGCGTCAGGGGACGCTGGCCGCGTCGAGCTCAGCGAGTACTTCGAGAGGCGTCTCGGCGCTGACTTCGACGGCGATTGGAAGCTGTCGGTTGCCGAGTCCGTGGCGTCAGGCTACGTCTCCCGGGCGAGGGAGTGGGGGCTAATCGAGCCGAAGATGAGGGACAGCTCCTACGCCCTGACGGCGTCAGGGCAGAAGGCGCTGGACGAGTTCAAGGCCAAGGCCTAGGCCGAAGCAAGAGAGGAGCCAGAGATGGACAACAAGACCACGAAGACCGGAACCGCCACCGGCGCCGCGATCGTCCGCGCTGCGCTCAAGGCCCACACCGCCGCCGAAGCGGCCCAAGTCAACGACATGATTCAGATGCACGTCGGCGCTCGCCACGAGCGCTTCATCGGCGACACCGTCAACAACCTCGGGCCCCTGTCGACGCCGGGCAGCTACGACCACAAGGCGCTCGAGCCGGTAACCAACATGCCCGACGCCATCCTCGAGCGCCTTGCGCGTGAGCGCTTCGGCAATGACCTGTCTGTAGTGCCCTACAAGACACCGACGGAGGCAACGAAGGCGCTGCTCGGGCATTTGACCCGCGAGGAGCAGGCCAAGCTTGCTCGGATCGACATCTATGAGTCCGACCCACCGACCCGACACTCCAAGCGCGTAACCCTGACCTACCGTGACCAGGGCTGCGGGATCGCAAACGCCTACGTCGGCGACTCGATCTTCCGCATCGGCTCGCGACATAAGGAAGCCAACCTCTGGCAGCAGGGTGCCTTCGGGATGGGAGCGACCACTACCTACCCCAACGCTCAAGCCGTGGTCCTGCTGACCAGGCGGCCGTCGTCGCTGCTCGAGACCGGCGAGGAAGACGTCATCACCGTCGCCGTCGCCGAGTGGCAGCAGCACCAGAAGGGCCGCGGCATCTACTACCTGGTCACGGAATCGACCGAGGATAAGCCGCACGCGGCGCCGCTGGCGGTGCCGGCGAGCGAGGTACCCGAGTTCGAGGCCGGCACCTACCTAGCGCTGGTCAGCTACGCGACCGAAGGCTTCCACACCGGCCGCAATGACAGGACGAGCCTGGAGTTCGTCATCAACACCCGCCTGTGGCGCTCACCGATGCCGGTGACGCTGATGAACCACGTCGCCAAAGGCGACCACCCGAAGGTCCACCAGGGCCGCGGCGAGCAGTTCGAGGCAGCGCCGCGCAAAGATCGGCGCGAGTTTCACGACGTGATGCCCTTTCGTATGAATGGGCAGACCCACCACCTGCCGATCGACGTCTTCTACTTCGAGGGCGGCGCCTCAGGCGATGTCGGGTCGATGCGCAACTTCATCGCCCAAGGCCATTCCGTGTTGCTGCTGGCCAACGGGCAGGTCCACAAGCACTGGGACAGCCAGGAGCTCCGCAACCGGGCTAACCGACTGACCAAGCTCTACGACCGCATCCTCGTCGTCGCCGACCTCGACCAGATCCCGGTCGACCAACGCACCAGCCAGCTGTTCACCCCCGACCGCGTCGATCTGGTCGACTCCCCCGACGCCAGGCGGCTGCAGGACTCGATCGCGGCGATGCTCAACTCCTGGGGCGAGCTGCGCGAGCTCAACAACGAGCTGGTGCGCAAGGCAATCCAGGACCGCGGTAGCGACCGCTCGACGCTGGAGATGGCGCAAAAGATCCAGGCCCAGTTGGCCTTCCGCGGCGGCGTCTCGCTAACGGGATCGGACAAGGGCGAGAACCCGCCACCGAAGCGCAAGTGGGCCGACGCTGATCTGTGGCCTGACCCGACCACACTTGAGGGTCCGGCCAAGGTCCTGGCCATCCCCGGCAAGACACGGTTCCTGCACTTCCAGATCAACGCCCGCGACGAGTTCTTCAGCTCCGGTCGGGGCAAGCTCGAACTCACCTGCAACCACCCGCGCATCGGCTCGTCCGAGCTCGTCGCCGGCGGTGAGCTGCGCGGCGGGATGATCCGGGCCTCCCTGCTGGTCCCCGACGACGTCGCGATCGGCGACACGGCGACGATTACCGCTGGGGTGCGCAACTGGATGAAGGCCGCTGGCGGAATCGGCGAGGACCTGGAGTGGACCTGCCAGCTGGAGATCGTCAACGGCACCAAGAAACAAGCCAAGTCCAAGAGCAAGAAGAGCAAGGGCGGTGCGAGCAAAGGCTCGCAGGTGGCGGTCCTGTGGCGTAAGAACGATGACCGCGAGGACTGGACCGGCGGTGTGCCGGGTGAGATCGAGATGGTCGAGGCCAGCGTTCTTGCCGCCGAGCGTGACGAGTACAAGCATCTGGCCGCGCTCGCCTCGCAGCCGGTGCCGACGGTCGTGCTGAACGTCGACTACTCGCCCCTGAAGCGCTACGAGGGAGAGCGGGCCAGGAAGCACAGCCAGGGCACCCTCGATCAGGCTCGCGAGCGCTACGGCGTCGGTGTCGGTGTCGGCCTGCTGGTGCTTGAGGAGCGCTACCGCAAGCTGGAAAAGGAGGGTAAGACACGTCCGGCCGACACCCTGGTCGAGCGCCAGGCCGTTGCCCGCGCGGCGCTTGCCCTGATGCCCGATTTCGACAGGCTGGTCCTGGAGGCGGGTCTGGAAACCGAGGAGTCGGCGTGATGGGCAGCGGTTGCTCGACGATGGGTACCCACGACGGTACCCACGCCCTCTCAAGGCAGTCGAGTAGAGGGCTACGGAATCCCGCCTGCAATGCGGGCTTCAGACACGGGAGCGACGGGACTCGAACCCGCGACCTCCGGCGTGACAGGCCGGCGCTCTAACCAACTGAGCTACGCCCCCGAGGGATGGGCTGGAATCGCCCGGGCGGGGATTATCTCAGGGTCGCTGGATTTGCAGCTTGAAGCCTCCCCCGCGGCGGCGGGCGGAGCGAATTGCGAGGCGCAGGCGAGACTGGCCGCAGACGGTGTAGTTGAGCCGACGGCCGAAGCTGCGGCCATGGCGGGAGGTGCCGAGGATGCGCCCCGCCGGGTTGAGCAGGCTGAGGCTGTAGCGGGGGCGACCGGTCGACCGGAGGCTGACCAGGCCATCCAGCGGCGTGCCGAAGGCGCGGACCGCCGGGCCGCCCTTGCGCGGCGGTACGCCACCGCGCAGCTTGAAGGTCGTCCGGCCCAGCCAGGGATGCAGCGTGTCATCGAGGATCGCCTCCAGCGCCCCCTCGTCCGGTTCGAGGCTGCGCACCCAGCGCCAAGGCACGGCGGCTTCGGGGAAGCGCAGGTGGGCGAAGCTCTCGGCGAAGGCCTCGCCGGGGTCGCGGAAGTAGTGCAGCCCCTCATTGCCGGGGAAGAGCGCCCCCGAGCGCGAGCGCCGGCAGACGTTCTCATAGCTTGACCAGCGCGCCGTGCCCCAGTCGAGCGCGATCGGGAAGGGCGGCGGGGTTTCGCGATGGCGGGCGACGTGGTGCCCGTACTCGTGCGCGAGCACGAATTCGCGGCTGGCGCCGTCCGGCGCCGGCGAGCCGTCGCCGTTGAGGAAGATCTTGTTGCCGCCGCCGTAGTAGCAGGCCTGGGCGCCGTAGCCGCAGTCGAATTCGATCTGCGACGGCGTGTCGAGCTGGACGGTGAGCCGTTCGAGCTCGGAGCCGTGCGGCAGCGTGCCGAGGAAGTCGGCGAGCTGCTGCGGATCGGCCGCGTTGCAAGACACCTGACAGGCGGATGTGACGGCTATCGCCACGGTTGTCTCGCTGCCGTCCCCGACCGAGTAGCGGCCTACCTCCGCGCTGGCGGAGATCCGCGCCGAGCCGACGCTCGGCGACTCGATCACCGTGTCGCGCCGGACCGCCGCCCCGCTCGCCGGAGCGGCGAGGAGAAGGACCATGGCTATGCCCGCAAGCGCCCCCGCCGGGCGCTTGCTCGAGGAGCCGGTCCCGGATCTATCTCATAGGCCTTCGCCGCAAGGCCGGCGGAGAGCGGGCGGCGCGGCGGCAATGCGCGGCTCGCCGCCGCGCCACCCCTCCCCCGTTTCGCCCGGCGACCCGCCCAAAGCGGACGTGCCGGGTCGAAGTCGAGCAGCGCGTTCCAGGTCGGCGTGGCGATCGCTCCGTTGACGGGCAGGCCCTCGCTCCTCTGGAAGGCGCGGACCGCCGCCCTGGTCCGCTTGCCGAAGATCCCCGTGAGCGGCAGCCGGGGCCGCACCGCCGTGCGCAGGTGCTCCTGCGCCCAGACGACGAGGTCGCCGCGGCTGCCCCGCTTCAGCAGCGGGTGCTCGGTTACGGGCCGGTAGCCGACGACCGGGCCCGCGGTGCGCGCCGCGAGCGCGCGCCAGCCGGAGCTGCTCGTCTCCTGCCAGTCCCACCAGCTCGGCGCCAGGCCGTCGTAGCTACGGGCGAAGCGACGGAAGCGGAGGATGTCCTTGCGGCCGGCGCCGCCGTAGGTCTGGCCGAGCGGGTAGACAGGCCGCCCCCAGAGCCGGTTGAAGAGGTAGGTGTGCTCGTAGACGGCGCGGACGGAGGTCCCGATCGCCTTCCAGTACATCTGCGGCTGATTGGCGATCGCGCCTTCCGGCCCGAGGAAGACCGAGTAGGGAAAGGACGGGTGGTAATCGACGTAGGGGAAGGCGGCAAGCGAGAGCGGGAAGTCGGCGCCGACGCGGCCACGCAGGGCGCGGATGTAGCGGTCGGCGGCCGCGTACTTGCCCTCGTACTGGCCCTCGGCGTCGATGACCAGGCAGTCGGCCCCGCGGCGCACGGTCGCAGCCCCGACCCTGGCCTCGGCGACCGGGCTGTCGCCGTAGACGAACTGCCAGGCGCAGACGTCGAGCCCGCCCCGGTGCAGGGAGCGGACGAGGCCGCGGCTGAACTGCGACCAGACGTTGCCGCCATCGCCTGCCTTGATGTAGAGGGTGCCGATCCCGGCGCGCTTGGCGCGGGCGACGATCCGCTTCACGTTGCCGCCCTCGGAGCGATCGACGTACCAGATCCACATTCCCTGGCGGCCGAAGGGCGTCTCTCCGGCCGCCGCCGGCGGGGGCGCGACGTCTTGTCCCGCACCACCCGGGGCGGCGGAGGCAATGGGCATGTCAGCCAGCAGCACCATCACGATCAAATTCGTCAGGAGCAGGAGGCGGAGCCCTGGCACCGTGATGCTTCTGACCATCACGTCAACTGAGAACACGGTAGCTCGCCATGCGCTGTGGTGCCAACTTTCCATCGCCCAGGCCCGTACCGAGTTTGGATCCGAGTGTCTGACACGCGACTAGTATGGGGGTGGCAGCCCAAACCGACCTCCGCGGAGCGCGCCGAACCCTTTGAATCGCAAGATCCTGTGCACGGTCGCCTTCGCCGTCGCCCTGCTCGCGGTAGCCGTCGCGACCGCCGGAGCCGGATCCCCGACCGGCGCCAGGCCGGACGTCGGTCTGCGCCGCGCACAGCTCTCCCAGGCAGGCCGTGAGTTGATCCTCAGCGTGCGCACGGCCTCACCGGTGGCACTCGCCCGGCTCAAGCGGCTGCCCACGAGGCGGCGCGGCTCACGCTACCTCTGCTTCGAGCTCGACCGGGTCGGGCGCGGCGGCGAGCGGGTGCTCTGCCTCGGTGGCGCCCGCGGCGCCCACCGCCGCGTCGGCCTGCAGCTGCGCAATGCCGCCGGCAAGACCGTGAGCAGGGCGACGATCGCCGCGAGGGTCAAGCGGCCGGAACCCGACAAGCTGACCCTGGCGATCGACCCCGCCCTGGCCGGCCTCACCCCGCACCGCTACCGCTGGCGGGTGCTGGCGAACCGGAGCGGTTGCCGCGCCGCCTCCTGCGGCGAGGCACTGCCGGACAGGGGCCGGCGGGTCTTCCGCCTGCGGCCGGTGCGCGCGGTCGGCTGCACCGGCGGCACGGCCGGCGAGTACCGCAACGGGCCGCGCGAGCGCAAGATCGTCGCGCTCACCTTCGACGACGGCCCAGGCGCCTACACCGAAGCCTTCCTCGACGTGCTGCGCGAAAAGCACGCGCACGGCACCTTCTTCGAGATCGGCCAGGAGGTGCCGGGCCGGGCGGAGGCCATGCGGCGCATCCTGCGCGAAGGCAACGAGATCGGAAACCACACGACGCACCACGCCTCCTACCCCGGCTACTGGGACCTGGCGGCGACCAACGCGACGATCCGCTCGGCGACCCACTTCGAGCCCTGCCTCTTCCGCCCACCGGGCGGCGCGGTCGACTCCTCCGTCGTCGCGGCCGCCGCCGAGGCGGACCTGCAGACGATCCTCTGGGACGTCGACCCGGCCGACTGGACCAACCCCGGCAGCGGCGCCGTGTACAGCCGCGTCGTCAGCGCCACCCGGTCGGGCTCGATCGTCCTCATGCACGACGGGGGCGGCGACCGCAGCGGCACCCTGGCGGCGCTGCCGCGGATCATCGACACGCTGCGCGGCCGCGGCTACAGCTTCGCCACGGTCAGCGAGCTACTCGGCCACCGCCTGCTCTACCGCCCCTACGGTTGATCCGTTCGCCTTTTGTCTGGCACACCCCGACAAACAGCGAACACAACCGATTCGAGGTCTCCCACGTAATGGAGGGACGATGAAGATCGCGATCGTCGGCAGTGGGATCTCGGGGCTGGTCGCTGCGCACCGCCTCCACCCCGAGCACGAGATCGTCCTCTACGAGGCCGCTTCGCGGCTCGGCGGCCACACGCACACGGTCGAGGTCGACGATCCCGGCGGGCCGCTCGCGATCGACACCGGCTTCATCGTCTTCAACGACCGCAACTACCCGCGCTTCGAAGCGCTGCTCGCCGAGCTCGGCGTCGCCGCCCAGGCCTCGCGGATGAGCTTCTCGGTCGCCGACGCGCGCGGCGAGTTCGAGTACGCGGGCACGCCGCGTGGGCTGTTCGCCCGTCCCTCCCACCTCGTCAGCCCGACCTTCCTCGGCATGCTGCGCGACTGGCGCCGCTTCAACCGCGAGGCGCAGGAGCTGATCGGCATGAACGGCAACTCGCCCTCGCTCGGCCAGTGGCTCGAGCAGCGCGGCTTCTCCGAGCAGTTCATCGAGCGGCTGATCGTCCCCCAGGTCTCCGCCGTGTGGTCCGCCGACCCCGAGCAGATGTGGAGCTTCCCGGCCTCCTTCATGGCCGAGTTCTTCGCCAACCACGGCATGTACAGCCTGCTCAACCGGCCGCGCTGGCGCACCGTGCGCGGCGGCTCGCGCAGCTACGTCGAGGCGATCGCCGCCCCCTGGCGGGACCGCGTGCGGCTGCGCGCCCCGGTGCGGCGGATCGAGCGCCTTCCCGGCGCGGTGCGGATCGAGGCGAGCGGCTGCGAGACCGAGGAGTTCGACGAGGTCGTGATCGCGACCCACTCCGACCAGGCGCTGGGCGCGCTCGCCGATCCGAGCGAGGCCGAGCGCGAGATCCTCGGCGCGATCCCCTACCAGGGCAACGAGACCGTCCTGCACACCGATGCCTCGCTGCTGCCACGACGGCGCGCCGCCTGGTCGAGCTGGAACTTCCACCTGCCCGAGCGCTCGGTCGGACGCACTACCGTTACCTACTGGATGAACAACCTGCAGGGCCTGCGCGCCGATCGCGAGTACCTCGTCACGCTCAACCGCAGCGAGAAGATCGACCCGGCCAAGGTGATTCGGCGGATCGCCTACGAGCACCCGATCTACACCCCCGAAGGCGTGCGCGCCCAGGCCCGCCACGCGGAGATCAGCGGCGTGCGGCGGACCCACTACTGCGGGGCCTACTGGGGCTGGGGCTTCCACGAGGACGGCGTGCGCAGCGCCGAGCGCGTCTGCGCGCGGATCGCCCCGTCCCCGGTGGCGGCATGACCGCCTCGGCGATCTACGAGGGCTGGCTGCGCCACCGGCGCTTCGAGCCGATCGGGCACAGCTTCCGCTACCGGCTCTTCATGGCCTACCTCGACCTCGACGAGCTGCCCGAGGTGCTCGACCCCTTCCCGCTCTGGTCGGCGCGCCGCGCCGCTCCCGCCCACTACAAACGCGAGGACTACATGGGCGACCCCGAGCGGCCGCTGGCCGAGTGCGTGCGCGACGCGGTCGAGCGCAGCTCCGGCGAGCGGCCCGGCGGCCCGGTCCGGCTGCTCGCCAACCTGCGCTACTTCGGCCACGTCTTCAACCCGGTCTGCTTCTACTACTGCTTCGACCGGGCCGGCAAGCAGGTCGAAGCCGTCGTCGCCGACGTCAACAACATCCCCTGGGGGGAGACCCACCCCTATGTGCTCAGCAGGGGCGAGCAGCGCGGACCGGCGATCGGCGCGCGGATGGACAAGGCGCTGCACGTCTCGCCGCTGATCGGGATGGACCAGACCTACGCGCTGCGCGCGACCGAGCCCGGCGAGGGGTTGGTCGTGCAGATCGACTCCCGCCCCGCGGGCGAGGACGGCAAGTCCTTCGACGCGACGCTCTCGCTGCGGCGACGCGAGCTGAGCGCCGCCGTGCTGGCCAAGATGCTCGCCCGCTACCCGGCGATGTCGCTGCAGGTCGTCGGCAAGATCTACGCCCAGTCGCTGCGCCTGAAGCTGAAGGGCGCCAGGTACTTCCCGCATCCCGAGGGGAAACGGCCGCGGGGCTTCCTCTCGCCATGAGGAACCGGCTCGCCAGATGGCTCGTCTCGACGCTGCTCGGGCGGCTGCGCAGCGGCCGGGTGGAGGTCGTCGAGAACGGGCGGCGGCGCGGCTTCGGGCCGCCGGACGCCGAGCTCTCGGCCACGGTGACGATCCGCCACCCGGCCGCCTGGCGCGGCCCGCTGCGCGGCAGCGTCGGCCTCGGCGAGACCTACCTGGAAGGGCTCTGGGACAGCGACGACCTGACCGCGCTGCTGCGGATCGCGGCGCGCCAGCTGCAGCGGCCGAGCCGGGTGGCGCGGGCGATCGCGCGCCTGCGCGGCCTCGAGCACCGGCTGCGCCGGCTCGTCCCCGAGAACAGCCGCGGCGGCGCCCGCGAGAACATCTCCGCCCACTACGACCTCGGCAACGACCTCTTCTCCGCCTTCCTCGACGAACGGATGATGTATTCGTGCGCGCTCTACCCGACCGAGGGGGCGAGCCTGGAGGAGGCGCAGCTGGCCAAGCTCGAGCAGATCTGCGACAAGCTCGAGCTCGGCCCCGACGACCACCTGCTGGAGATCGGCACCGGCTGGGGCGGGCTCGCCGTCCACGCAGCCCGCGAGCGCGGCTGCCGGGTGACGACGACGACGATCTCGCGCGAACAGCACCGGCTGGCGAGCGAACGGGTCCGCGAGGCCGGGCTGGAGGAGCGCGTGACCGTGCTGCTCGAGGACTACCGCGACCTGCGCGGCAGCTACGACAAGCTGGTCTCGGTCGAGATGATCGAGGCGGTCGGGTGGCAGAACTTCGACGAGTTCTTCCGCCGCTGCGACGCGCTGCTGGCGCCCGACGGGCTGATGCTGCTGCAGGCGATCACGATCGACGACGGGCTCTTCGAGGTGGAGAAGGCGAGCCGCAGCTTCGCCAACACGCACGTCTTCCCGGGCGGCTGCCTGCCCTCGCGGGAGACGATCGCCGCCTGCATGGCGCGGGCGACGAGCCTGCGCCAGGTCTGGGTCGACGACATCACCGCCAGCTACCCGCCGACGCTGGCGGCCTGGCGCGAGCGCTTCCTCGCCGCCTGGGAGCGGCTGCGCGAGCGCGGCTACGACGAGCGCTTCCGCCGCCTCTGGGTCTTCTACCTGACGATCTCCGAGGCCGGCTTCCGCGAGGGCCGGATCGGCGACGTGCAGGCCCTCTTCGCGAAACCGCGATACTCCGTGCCGACGTGATCGTCGAGCGGACCGAGAACCCGATCTGGCTGTCGAACGCCTACCTCGTCGCCGACGAGGACACCCGCAAAGGAGTTCTGATCGACGGCAACGACGAGCTCGGGCCGCTGCTCGAGCGGATCGAGGCGGACGGGATCGAGATCACCCACGTGCTCGTCACCCACCCGCACGGCGACCACGTCGCCGGCCTGGCCGAGGCGCGCGAGCGGCTCGGCGGCCCGCCGCTGGTCGCCCACGCCGAGACCGCGGCCGAGCTGCCCGACGAGGTGGCGGTGACGCTCGCCGACGGCGAGAAGCTCGACGCCGGTGGGCTCGAGGTCGAGGCGATCCTCACCCCCGGCCACGCCGCCGGGCACCTGGCCTTCCTCGTCGAGGGCAGCGACGTCTTCACCGCCGACGTCCTCTTCAAGGGCACCGTCGGCGGCACGATGGCGCCGGGCGCGAGCGGCTTCGCCGACCTGAAGGCCTCGGTGATGCGGCTGATGGAGCTGCCGCCGCAGACCCGCGTGCATCCCGGCCACCGCGAGCCGACGACGATCGGCGAGGAGTGGGAGTCCAACCCCTTCGTGCGGATCTGGCGCGGGCTGGAGGAGACCGGCGCCGAGCAGGTGACCGTCTGGGACCGCCCGGCGACGCTGAAGCTCTGGGCGCCCGACTACGACGGCGGAAACAAGGCCTGGATCGTCTTCGGCGACGACGGCCTCGAGGCGATAGTCGGCGGCTCGCAGGTCGAGCGCGGCTAGTCCCAGAGCCGAATCTCGACCTACGGACGGATATGCGATAGGAGCGGCGGGCGTTTGGCCTGAAACTTCTCCGATGCTGCTTCCGCTGGCGCTGACGGCGTCCGAAGTCAAAAGCTTCTTCTTCGACTGGTACCCCGTCTTCGGCGTCTTCTTCATGTTCGGCCTGCTGCTCGTCTTCGTGACGCTGCTGCGCGGCACGCTCGGAGCGACCAAGCCGGAGACGGTCAAGGCGAGCAAGACCAAGCCGGTCCTCTGGGAGGAGGTCCAGGGCGTCGACGCCGCCAAGGACGAGCTGATGGACGTCGCCGCGTGGCTGCGCGACCCGGAGCGGTTCGCCGCGCTCGGGGCGGAGCCGCCGCGCGGCGTGCTGCTCTTCGGACCGCCGGGGACCGGCAAGACGATGCTGGCGCGGGCGGTCGCGGCGCAGGCCGGCGTCGACTTCTTCTCGGCCTCGGGCTCGAGCTTCGTGGAGATGTTCGTGGGGAGGGGTGCCGCGCGGATCCGGCGCCTGTTCAAGGAGGCCCGCAAGTCGGGCCGGGCCGTCATCTTCATCGACGAGCTGGACGCGGTCGGGGGGGCGCGCAGCGGCGGCGGTGGGGATGGCGGCTCCAGCGAGCGCGAGCAGGCGCTCAACCAGCTGCTGGTCGAGCTGGACGGGTTCGAGAAGGACCCGGGGACGGTGATCGTGATCGCCGCCTCCAACTACGTCGACAAGCTCGACAAGGCGCTGCTGCGGCCCGGCCGCTTTGACCGCCAGGTGCTCGTCTCGCCGCCCGACCGCGACGGCCGCGAGGCGATCCTGCGCGCCCACGCCACGGGCAAGCCGCTGGGCCCCGACCTCGACCTGACCGACGTGGCGCGCAAGACGACCGGGATGACCGGCGCCCAGCTCGCCAACGCGCTCAACGAGGCGGCGATCATCGCCGGGCGGGCGGGACGCGGGGCGATCGCCCGCGAAGACCTCGACGAGGCGCTGCTGCGCCAGTCGGTCGGCTCCCAGCAGGCGCGGCGGCTGACGCCGAAGGAGCGGCGGATCATCGCCTACCACGAGGCGGGGCACGCGCTCTGCCGGCGGCTGCTCGGCCTCGACCCGCCGGAGATCCTCAGCATCGTTCCGCGCGGCCCGGCGCTCGGCTTCGTCGGCCACTCGCCGCGGGAGGACACCTACCTCAAGTCGCGCGAGGAACTGCTCGACGAGCTGGTCACGCTGCTCGGCGGGCGGGCCGCCGAGGAGGAGGTCATGCAAGCCTCCTACTCCGGCGCGGTCGACGACCTCTCCCGCGTGCACCTGGTCTGCCGCCAGATGGTCGCCGAGTTCGGCATGGGCGTTGCGCTCGACGCAGACGGGGCGCCGCCGATCGCGCTGCCCACGGGGGACTACGCGCTCTCCGACCACACCCGGCGCGATGTCGACGTGGCGGCGATGACGCTGGCGCGCGAGGCCTACCGCCGGGCGCGGGCGCTGCTCGCCGGGAACCGCGAGTGCCTCGACGACCTCGCCGCGGCGGCGCTGGAGCGCGAGACGCTGACCCGCGAGGAACTCGACGAGATCTTCGCCGCGCACGATTTGCCGGGTTCGCCCCGGCCGGCGGCTGGAGCGCCAAGCACAGCGCTGCTGTCCAAATCCGAGCAGCTGGACTGAGCTACGATAAACCCATGGGTTCCCGAGTCTCTCGGGTCATGGGAAGAGGTCGCATCGGCAAGTTCGCGGTCGCCCTCATCGCCGTCGTGCTGGCGATCGCAGCCGCGGACGCGAGCGCGGTCAGACTGCAGTTCGGGGACTTCATCCTGATCGCCGACGGCCGCTTCACCCCCGCTGCGCTGCCCGAACGCCACGACGCGCCGATCCACCTCCAGGGCAAGGCGCGGATCTTCACCGCCTCGCACCAGCTGCCGCCGGCGCTGCGCAAGCTGGTGGTCGAATACGACCGGCATGGCTCGCTGCAGACGGCCGGGCTCGCCACCTGCCCCGCCGCCAGGCTCGAGGGGACCGACACGGCGACGGCGCGAGCCCGCTGCTCCGCCGCGATCGTCGGCAGAGGCGTCGCGCGGGCGGTGGTCAAATTCCCGGAGCGCAAGCGCATCCCGATCTCCTCTCCCGTCACGCTCTTCAACGGGCCGCGGACCAGGGGCTTCCCGACCGTGTTCGCGCATGCCTTCACGACCGTGCCGGCCCCGACCACGTTCGTCGTCCCGATCGTGATCGAAACGATCCACCACGGCGCCTACGGCTACCGCACCAGGATCGACGTCCCGACGATCGCCGGCGGGGCGGGAACGCTGATCTCCGGCTCGCTGAACCTCGGTAGACGCTGGACCTACAGGGGCAGGCGCCACAGCTTTGTCAACGCCCGCTGCCAAGTCGGCCACCTGCAGGTGCGCGGCGAGTTCTCCTTCACCGGCGGCACCTACGTCAAAGGCGGCATCGTGAAGTCCTGCGGCGTGCGCAGGTAGGCTCCCCGTGTCCATGGCAAGCGGGACCTACTACTTCCCACCCGGCCGCTCGGTGGCGCGGCGGGTGCATGGCGAGCGTTCGGTCGGGCTGCTCTACGGGCAGCGGGCGCTGCTGATCGGGGCGCTCGAACCGCTCACCTACACGGGGACGATGCTGCAGACGCGCTCGGGCGACCGGCCGTTCGAGCGGCTCGCGCGCACGGCGAAGGTGCAGGAGACGGTCCTGCTCGGCACGCGCGCGGAGGCCGACGAGGTACTCGCCCGGGTCCACCGGCTGCACGAGACGATCGAAGGTGAGCTGCCCGACGCGGCGGGCCCCCACCCCGCCGGCGCGCGCTATTCCGCCTTCGACCCCGAGCTGATGCTCTGGACGCTGGCGGTGATCGCCGACTCGGGGCGGGCGATGTACGAGACGCTGGTGGGGCCGCTCGACCCCGATGAGCGCGAGCGCCTCTGGCGAGACTACGTGCGTTTCGGCGAGCTCTTCGGCCTGCCCCCGTCGGAGGTGCCGGGGAGCCACGTCGAGTTCAAGTCCTGGTTCGACGGCAAGCTCGCCGCGCCCGACCTCGGCGCGACCGCGCACGGGCTGGAGATGGCGCCGCTGGTCGCCTTCCGCCAGCCGGTCCCGGTGCCGGCGCGCGGCAACCTCGCGATCCAGAACCACATCATCAAGGGGACGCTGCCGCCGCGCGTTCGCGAGATCTTCGGCATCCGCTGGAGCCGCGCCCACGAGCGCGGCTTCCGCGCGATCGCGGCCGCCAGCCGCCGCACCCACGACGCCTTCCCCTACCGCATGCGCCGCGGCCGCAACGACGTCTTCTTCGACGTGGTGACCGAGCAGGAGCGCCGCCGCGGCGGCACCGTAACGCCGCAGTTGCGCGTCGGCGCCTGAGCGGGCGCCGAGTCAGCCGCCCTCGACGCGCGCCTTCAGCTCACCCGGGCGGGCGTTGACCAGCATCGCCCTGGCGGCTGCCTCGACCGGGCCGCGGATCAGCATCCCGAGCATGCGCCCCGGGTCGCTGTCGAGGGTGTAGGTGGCGCGGGTTCGGTCGCCGCCGAGGTCCTCCAGCTCCCACGAGCCCTCGACCGACTTGAGGTCGCCCTTCTCCTGCTTCCAGGAGAGCCGGGTCGGCGCTTTGTAGCTGAAGCGCACCTGCGTCTTCACCTGGCGGACCTTGATGTCGCTGACGCTCTCGACCAGGGTCGGCCGCCCCTCGGCGTCGCGCTCGAGCGCGGTGATCCCGACCAGGCCGCCCTGCCAGTCGGGCGCCGTGAGCACGTCCTCGACCACCGCCCAGACCGCATCGATCGGGGCATCGACCTCGGCATCGGCTGTTCCACCCATGTGCGCCATCCCCGCTGAGGCTAGACGATCGAACCGGGGCCGCCCGCGGGCAGCTGGCCCCGGCCGCGACGCACCCGTAGTAGCCCGCACAAAAGACCCGCAAATCGGGCGGATGGCAGGACGCTGCCGCGGGCGTACGTTTGCAGCTTGGAAACGCCCGTCGTCAGGCGCACTCCCGCAAGGGAATAAGAGTCGCCCCCCGCAGCGTCTGACGACGGGCGCAAATCTCTACAGGTCTTGCCGCGCGGCGTTCGATGGGCGGTACTGGGCTCGAACCAGTGACCCCCTCCTTGTAAGGGAGGTGCTCTCCCAACTGAGCTAACCGCCCGCGAGGTCTCGATTATGGCGCGTGGGCGGCGCTGGGCGAGGCGCCGGCGGAGCCTGCGAGAATCGCGCCATGGACCTGGACTCGGCAATCCTCTGGCGCGTGGCGCTGGTGCAGGTCGTGGCCGTCGCGGTTCTCTCGATCCTGCTGGCGTTGATCTTCTCGCACGGCTTCTTCGAAAGCTGGGGCTGGCTGGCGGGGCCGCTGTCCTGGCTGGCCTGCGCCTGGATCACCGCCCGCGTCGTCGGCCTGCCCGAGCCGCCGGTGCTGGCGCGGGCGATCGTGGCCGGCATCCCGAGCGTGCTCTTCGTGCTTTTGGGCGCCCACTGGCTGGGCGCGCTCGTGGCGGTCGGCGTCTTCGCCGTCTTGTGCGCCCGGCTGCCCCGGCCGGCGGCGGCCGAGAAGGCCTGAGTCGAGCCCTACCCGAAGGGAGACCGCCGGCCGCTCACACGTCGAGCCGCGGCCGGCTCATCTCAGTGGCGCACGCTGCAGGGTTTGGCGAAGGTGCCGGTGAGGAAGGTCCGGTCGGTGAATGTGACCTGCACCTTGGCCTGCAGATGGCCCGTTTCGCAACGCGCGTTCACGTAGCTGTGCCTGCGGCCCCTGAACGTCCACTTGCGGCGGATCGTGCCCCTCGAGCGAGACCCCGTGGCCGGCGCCGCCGGCGATCTTCGGGATCCGTGCCTTCGTGCGGTAGCCGTAGACGCCGTGGTGGATTCTTTCGATCTCGATCGGGACGACGAAGGTGGTCGGCGCCGGCACGGTGGTGAAAGCGTGCGCGTAGACGGTCGGGTTGCCGTGTTTGCGCGGCCCGTTGAAGATCGTGATCGGCGAGGAGACCGGGATCGGCCTCTGTTCGGGGAACGCGACCACGGCGCGGCCGAAGCCGGTTCCGACGATCGAGCCCCTGCAGTTGCGGCGAGCCTGGGGCACGGTCGTCGCCTCCAGGCGCGACGCATGGCAGACCGGTAGGCCGGCGGTCTCGACGTGGCCGTGGCGGTCGAATTCGATCACCAGGGTTTCCGCGATCGGGGGCAAGTCGCCCGAGACGGTCGAGAGCTTGCCGCCACCGCGCAGGGTGATCGGCGCGTCGTGGCGCTTGGGCAGCTTTTTCGGCGCGAAGCCGCCATCGGCGTTGAGGATCAGGTCCCCCACCCTCACCTTCAGCGCGGTCGCGCTCGCCGTTGCGATCAGCAGTCCCAAGACCGCCGCTACAAGAATCTTCCTTGCCATTTCGATCTCCCTCCCCAGGGTGTTCTTCAGTTGTTCGATTCCGCTGCGCCTCGCACGAACGTCATCAACGCTCGTGCGAGGCCCGCGGCGTCCTGCCCGCTGCTCTGCCCCTGTAACGACATACCCGCGATCAACCCGACGATGCCTCGGGCAGAGCGGGATCGCGCGACGCCGGCAGATGCAGCTCCAGCTCAGCGATCTGCTCCGGGCGCCCGGCGGGACGGTCGCCGCTCACGGCACCGTCGATCGTGGCTGCGGCGGTGGGTGGCATTCTCAAGTCCCTCGTTCGTTCGAACGACCTAGAAGCCTACCGCCTACCTGGTCGGGCCCAAGCCCCCGCGCGACCCCCCGCTGCGTGCCCGTGCGGGGGGTCGGAGTGGAGCGCCTACCCGGCTGCGCTAGCCCGCGCCACCCGCGCCCGCCGGTGGCTCGAGCGCTTTGCCTTGCGCTTGTTCCCGCAGCGCACCTGCATCACCGTCTTGTTCTTGAACCGCTTGCCGTTTTGGCCGAGGCCGACGACATTGGCGCGGTTGCGGCCTCGCTTGACGCAGATGTTGCGCGAGTTGACGATCAGCCCCTTCTTGCCGCCCTGCATGTGCAGGATCACGCGGGAGATCGGGGCGTCGGGGGCGTCTTCGACGCTCGCCCTGATCCCACCATTGACGGAGTCGATCCGGGTCGAGACTTCGACGTCGACGAGGCCGTGCAGGTCAAAGACCATGTCGGGCAGCTTGTGGTTTGAGGAGCGCAGCCAGACCGGGCCCTGGAGGGGTTGGTCCAGGAGCGGGGTCCAGGCCTTGACGTAGCCGTAGCGGGCCGCCTTGGGGCAGCTGTTCGCCGCGTACTGCACCCTCGTGCAGATCGTGCTTATGTGGCCCTGTTCGAGGAAGCGCCGACCTGGGAAGCCTGACGACCAGGCCTTTGACGTTGGCGTCACCCTTCTTCGGGCTGTAGACGGCCTTCAGGCGCCGGGTAGGAGCCTCGCCTCGTGCCGCCCTTCAGGTGCAGGCCGAGGTGGGGCTTGAAGCCGAGCGCCTGGCAGTCGGCCGCTTGGAAGCGGTCGGAGAGATCGACCGGCTTGTCGTCCGCCGGGCTCAGCACGTCGAGGAAGCTGCCCCAGAGGGTTCCTTTGACCGAGGATGGGGCGCAGCTGGTCGGGTTGAGCGTGAAGTCGGGCCTGTTGACTTCGACCCGCAGTTCCCTGAGCTTCAGCGGGATCCCTTTGAGGATGTGGGGGATCGGGTCAGAGTTGGCTCCGTCGACTTCGACTTCGGCGGTCGCCGGGTTGAGCGTCAGTGCCTCCTGGACGGCGACCGTTCCCGCGTCGAAGGGACCGGCGAGCGCCGGGGTGATCGCGATCACGCTCAACGGGTCGCCGTGGTAGGGGCCGCCGAGGTAGAGCTTGCCCGGCACGTAGGTGAGCGCTGTGCCGACGCCCGCGCCGGCGATCGTCTCGCCGATCTGCGAGTTGGCCGGGCAGGAGGGGTTGGCCCGCTCCTCAAGGCCGGTCTTGCTCTTGGCCACGGCTGCCGCGTAGGGGCCGCACTTCTCCACGCCGGAGAGGTTGCCGACCACGCCCGGGGGCAGCGTCGCGGAGAACTTGGTCAGGTCCTGTTCGCCGTCGCTTCGCAGCAGGCGCATGTCGAACTGCGAGTAGGCGGCGGCGGCGTTGTTGAGAGCTGCCGCCCGAGAAGCACGGATTGAACGGCGGCACGCCGCCCGAGGGGCAGGCGCCGCCGTTGACTCCCGAGGTGATCTCGAAGGTCGAGAACTGGGTGACCGGTTCATCGGGCCTTGCCCAGGGAGTCAACTCGGCTTCAGTCGTATAGGTGCCGCAGGCCGACGGGGTGATCAGCGGCGCCCTCTGGCCTTCGCGGAAGTGGAAGTGGAAGTGGCTGAAGGGCAGCTGGGGGGCTTCGTCGACCGTGGTCACCAATTGTCCGGTGTTCGGGTCCGGGGCGACCTTGGCCGGCAGTTTGACCAGGATGCTGTTCTTCGCGTTCTTGAGCACGATGTAGAAGGCGATCAGGGAATCTTCCGCCAGGTTGTCGTAGGGCTTGGCCAGGTAGACCTGCCCGTCGATCGTTTCATCCAAGAGCCGCGTTTCGATTTCGACCGTCCCGATCTTGGAGTCCTGCGGGCAGCCTCCGCCCGGCGCGGTGTCGATCTTTTCGTTGGCGAGGTCACTCGGCGAGCAGACGCCGATGCCTTCGGCTACCGAGGGGTCAACCGTCACGCCCTCCGGCAGGGTGATCTTCGCCTTCTTCATCGTCGATTCCGCCAAGCCGTCGGGGCTGGTCAGCCCTTCGTCGTTGAAGTCGATGTCGAAGTTGAGGCCGCTGCCCGCCCCGGCGTTGGCCGAGGTCGCCTTGGCATTGACCTTCGGGGAGAAGTTGAGCTTGCCGCAGCCGGTGAAGGCCTGCGGGTTGGGCGGTTCGGCGGCATCGTGGGTGAGTACGCTGCCTTCGATCCACGCCCCTGGACTTTCCCAGGAGTCGCTTTCGTAGCGGGTCGCCAACGGCGCGCTGCAGCTTCCCGGCAGGGTCAGGAAGGCTCGCTGGGGAGTGGTGGTGTGGCATTCGCCGGTCGAGCCAACTTCGAAGTTGATTTCGCCTTCGCTGTAGGCGCTGAAGTCCGAGCCGACGCAGTGTCCGCGGACCGTGTCGTGTGCCGGATCGGCCGGGTTGCCCCACAGCTGGAGCACGCCACCGAAGACCATCAGGGGCTGCGGCGCGTCGTGCGTGGTCGCCACCACGTTGTAGTCGCCGCCTTCCTTGATGCCGACGTCGACCTGGACTTTCACATTGAGCACGTTGAAGCCAAGTGAAACCGGGACGCCCGGCGGCGGCACGAGGTTGTAGACGGGCGCGTTCAGGTAGATGAACGGCGCCGGAGCGACGAGGTTGAGGGCCGCGACACCGACCGCCGTGTCGTCCGGGCATTCAGGCAGCGCGGTACCGGGAATGCTGGTGAGGAAATCGGCGCTCCCACACCGAGGGTAGGCGGCCGAATCACCCGAAAACCCTTTGACCTGTTCGATGATCAAATCCTTGATCTGTTCGTTGACGAACCATTCGAAGAAGCCTGGTTCTTCGTAGTCGAGGGCGAAGCTGGTCGTCACCGCGAAGGGATGCGAGCCGGCCTGCGTCTGAGCCGGATCGTCTTCGGGATTGCCGGGCGTCGCGTCCTGCTTGCTGAACTGGACGTCAAAGGATTTGAAGCCGTAGTCGGCAGCGACAGCAGAGGACGCCGCCAGCGCGCCGATCAGCATCGCGGCGGCAAGCGCCAGCACCGCAAACAGGCTGATGCTGGAGGGGCGAGTTTTGTTCCGGCGGGCATTCATCCGTGCTGTCTCCTTGTTGCTTCGAGAGGTCGCGGTCACTCGTTGCCTTGCCTTGTGCCTTCTCATCGGTGTGCCCTCCGGTTGGCGCGGGCTCTGCGACAGCGCTTCGCGTTCTTGCTCTTACCCTTGGCCCGCTGCGCCAGGCGGGTGGCTTTCTTGTTGCGCTTCCTGGCGATCGCGGCCTTGCCGTTGCGCTTCGCGCTCTTGCCGTGGCGGCGCAGGCGCTTTGCCCTGCGGGAGAGCTTCTGCGCCTTCCTTGCCGACCGCGCGCAGCTGCGCGCGTTTGAGGCGTTGAGGTTGCCCGAGCCCTTGAAGGTGGCGCTGGCCGGGGTCGTCGCCCGCGGCGGCTCGGGGATGTTCTGGCAACTGTCGCCTTCGCAGGCGAGCGGCTCCGGCGGCACACGCAAGCCGCCGTCGACTCGCGCGTCGTAGATGTCGATCAGACCCGGATCCTGCGGGACGAGGCTGCTGGCGGTGGTAAAGAAGACGTCACGACCATCCGGGCTGGCATCGACGAACTCGGAGATCTCCGGACTCTGTCCGCTGGAGATCAAACTGATGCAACCCCCCGTCTTCTCGCAGGTGCCCGCTCCCTGCTTCTCCCACTCGTACACGTCCTGTTGGCCGTTCGTGTCCTGCGGCACCAGCGCGTCGAAGGCGTTGAAGAACACTCGGTTGCCATCGTCCGACAACGAACGCGGGAAGTACATTTGCCTTTCAGCGGTGGGCAGCCACGCGGCCGTCCAAATGCGTTTTGGGCCACCGTTGTTGTTGAACGGCGTGTCATCGCCTGAATACGGCTGCCAGCAATGGCTCGCCACTTGGACGACCGCCACCCGGGCTGCATGACACGCAAACGAGCTGGCCGGAATCCGCATCGTAGTGATAAATCTCCAGATCCGGTTCGCCATTCGCCACGTCGGTGTTGTCGAATCCAGTGAGGCTGGCGCTCGACTGGAAGATCAGCGCACGACCGCTAGGCGCTACGCGTGTCCATTTGTAGAGCGGCGCCTGTGATTGGACTATCCCATATGCGCTCATACTTCCGGTCATTCCAGGCGCTTCGCCATTGTCCAGCGCAGACAGCCTCGCAACGAACTGCACAACTCCATTATGGTCGAGGTAGATGTTGCGCTCGCCGACCGAGCCTCCGGGAGCAAGCGCTTCATTCGACACGAAGTAGACGTACGACCCATCGTGGCTCGCGCCAATAACACCGTACGCATTGCCCGTGACGAGGCGCGAAGTTTCGGATTTGAGTTCGAACTTGTAGGTAGCTGTTTGCCACCTTCTCCTGGGATGGTAAAGAATGCAGATGACCCGTCTGCAGCCGCAGACCAAAAGGTCGCAGCAGCAGCCGACACCGATTCGGAGACCGGAATGGTCGTTTCCCCGTCAACGCGGACATAGATCTTCCCCGGATTGGCAAATCCGTTTGCGGACGCGGTCCAGTAGATCCTTGAGCCATCCTCGGAGACAGCATTTTCGACCCGGGCGCTTCGGCCATTGTTGCGTGAGCTGCCAAGCCCAAGGAACGCCCAAGTCGGGTTCGGTTCGCCTCCTGGTAGAACGCTCACCAGGCTCAGTGTTCCGTTCGAAGAGTCATAGAGCTGGCTGTTGTGGTTTTCCGCGGCATCAGGCGTCGCTGGGCGATTGGCCTGGAAGATCGCGTGTTGGCCATCGCCGGAGATCCCCTGGAGTGCGAGGCCCCCCTGTTGGTTGTTAAACGGTTCCTTGTGTCCGATGGCAACGGAATTGCCGGTCGCCGTATCACGTTCGAATAGGTTGATGTCCCCGTCTACGCCACCCGTTCCGATCGACGGCGTCGTGTCGTCGGTGCGCCACGATGTCGCGAGGTCTCTCGAAAACGCTTTGAACTGGACTTCGAGATCCCACGTGGGATCAAATTCCGGGCTGTATGGAGTGCGGCCGTGAACAGGGTTGAGGCTGCGGGTTGACCAACCTGATGAGCCGCGCGTTGCCAAGTATTGGTTGGAATAGAGATTGCTGAGTGCATCTCCAAATGCCTTATATGACGAGTAGGTGATCCTGTCGCCGCTGAGTGAGGCCTGGTTGAGCGCCGTGCGGTTGCAGTTGATGTTGCATAGCGTTTTGATGTCGGCGCCGTTTTTGTCGACCGGCGAGACCATCTCGTAGGCGCGGCAGTCCGGCAGGGCGGCGGAGAGGCCGGTGCGGTTGGCCTGGTTGGGGCAATCGGTGGAGACCGAGGGCGGCGAATAGGTGTTGAAGATATGATCGGTGCCTTCGGTCGTCCCGTTGGCGTTGGTGGCTGTGACGCGGTAGTGGTAGGTGGCCCCTTCGGCCAAGCCTTCGAGGAAGTGGCTGAGCTCATGCACGGAGCTGTCCGAGCCGACTGCTCCTTCGGTGCTGTTGCCGTAGGCGGCCGTTGCGCCCCACTGGATGCGATAATCGGTGGCAGCGCCTTCAGGGTTTATCTGGGCCTTCAACGTCGCTTCGGTGCGGTCCACATCCTGAGACCAACTGGCGAGGAGGACGGGGCCGGCGGTCTGCGCGGTGAGCGGATCGCCGCTGACGTCTCCAGTCGGATATTTCGCCTTGAGGCGATAGGCGTAGGTTGAGCCCGCGTGCAGTTCCGAAAGGCCGGCTTCAACCGCGACCGGGCTGGTGCCGGTGATCCCCCCTGGACCCGGTACACAGGGCGCGCTGTTGGGATACTGCTGGACTTGTTCGTCGGGGCCTTTTTGCGGTCCCCATTCGAAGACGCATTCGGCGAGCGTTGCCCCGTCGGGATTGACCGTCCCGTGCAGGGTCGCCTCGGTGTCGTTCAGGCCAGTAGCGGCTTCGGTGGTGACCGTGTCGGGCGTGGTGAAGTTCTGGTTGGAGCCGTTGACCGTCGCGTTGGGGTTCGTCGCGACGAGGCGGTAGTGATATTGGTGCCCTGCGGGGTCAGTCCGCTCAGGTCGGCGTGCACGGCGACCGGGCTGGTGCCGGTGCCGATTTCGGCCGGGGTCTCGGCGCAGGGGTCGTTTCGGTGTATTCGCTCGAGCCCGAGCCTTGCCCCCATTCGAAGAAGCATTCGTCCAGTTCGACCCCGTCGGGGTTGACTGTGCCGTTGAGGGTCGCCGGCACGCCGGTGTTGTTGGAGGGCGCTTGGTGACGACGTCGGGGACGACTTGGTCGCGCCGTAGACCTCGACTTTCGGTCGACCCGAGCGGGAGACGTAGACATTTTCGGAGGCGCCGTTGGCGGCGACGCCTTCGGCGGTGGAGCCGGGCTTGAAGGAGGAGACGAGGCTCGCTTCGGTCGCGCCGGAGGCGTCGTACTCGTCGACGTCGGAGAAGCCGCCGGTGTTGCGGGCCGAGAAGACATGGCCGTTGCTCGGGTCGACGGAGACGGTCGGGGCGCCGCTGGCGAGCGTGTATTTGACTTCGCCGGTGGCGGCGTCGAGTTTCTTCAGTTCGCCGTTTTAGCGGTCGACGAAGATGAAGCCTGCGGTCGCGCCCGTTCCGGCCGCCATGGTGCAGGGGGCGGCGGCGGTGGTGAAGTTGGCCTGTTGTCGCCGTTGACCGGCGGGTTGGCGGCCGGTTCGTAGACATGGACGCCGTGGCTGTAGTCGCCGACGTAGACGTTGCCCGAGCCGTCGACGGCGACGCCGCAGGTTTCGCCCAGCGCCCCGCCGGAGTATTCGGTCAGCTGGCCTTTGTATTTGCCTGTGGAGCTGAAGATGTCGACGCGTGCGTGGAGCCGCCGGCGACGTAGAGGTCGCCGTCGGTCGCGGTGCCCGATTCGTCGATCGCGATCTGGGACCTGCGGTTGGAGGGGTCGAAGGCCGACCTGGGGGGTTTCGTCGCCCGAGCCTTCGCCGTCGATCGCGTTGGAGCACAGGGCGGAGAAGTCCGAGGCGGTGCCGTTGGCGTTGTAGCGATAGAGCGTGTCTTCGGTCGCGTCGAGGACGTAGACCTCGTCGTGGACTGGTCGATGGCGATGCCGCGTCGGCGGTGAAGGTCGGCTGCGCGGAGGAGCCGAAGGTTTCCTGCAAGAGGTGGGTCGTGGAACCCGAGGCGGGAATCGCGGCGAGGACCAGGGCGAGGTCGCCCGCGATGACGCAGAGCGGCAGGGCCACGCGCCTGGCTGTGGACGCACGTGTCCCTGTGGCGTCGGGCGAGGAACCACGGGTGGCGTTGGCTCCACGGAAGAAGCGGCCGAGGCCGGTGGCCTGGCGCTTGGTTCGATCCCGCAGACGATGCCTTCGCGTTGCGTCTCACGTAGTTCTCTCCTTGTCCCTCGAGCCCCTCTGCCGGCCGCTTCCCTTAGCGGCCCCGTTCAGGCTCGGTTTTCCCTGTAGGTGCTACTGAACTACTTCGTACATGAAGTAGCCGTGAGTGAAACACGACATGTTCTAAGGGTCAAGAAAAAGACTGTGTTTCCAGATCGTCTACCAGAGGCGCGCATGCCGCTCAAACCCCGCTATGACGCGGAGAAAGGCTAGGTACGCATACGTAATGCGGCGTGCGATTTGCGGCGGCGCGCCGACCCAGGTGTTCCTGAAAGAGCCACTCATCCTGAGGCGCCTCAACCGGGGCACCTGCCTCAATCGATCATTGCTGCGGATTTCGGCTCTGCCGATGGCATGGGCCCGGCGGCCGCCGAAGCTGCGCCACCTGAGGCCGTGGAAAGAGAGTGGGACCGGTACGACGCCCCATCTCTCCTATGCGCCCGACGAGAATCGAACTCGCGACCTTCGGCTTGAAAGACCGACGCTCTTTGGTCCCCGTGAAGGGACCGTTGACCACTGAGCTACGGGCGCCCTGCTCGGTTACTTTATCGGCGTGAAGGCATTCGAGCATTCCTCTCGCCGGCACCGATGAGCCACTCCCACGCGGGCCACAGCCACGGCGCCTCCGCCGACGCCGATCGCGGCAAGCTGACGATCGCGCTCGGGCTGATCCTCGCCTTCATGGCGGCCGAGGTCGTGACCGGGATCCTCGCCAACTCGCTGGCGCTGCTCTCCGACGCGGCCCACATGCTCACCGACGCCGCCGCGATCGGCTTCTCCCTGGTCGCGATCAAACTCGCCCAGCGCCCCGCCGCAGGCCAGATGACCTTCGGCCTCAAACGCGCCGAGATCCTCTCCGCCCAGGCGAACGGGATCACCCTGCTCGTCCTCGCCGCGATCATCGCGATCGAGGGCGTGCGCCGCCTCTTCGACCCGCCCGGCGTCGACGGCGGCCTGGTCCTCGCGGTCGCCCTGGCCGGCATCGTCGTCAACGTCGCCGCCACCGCGACCCTCGCCAAAGCCAACCGCGAGAGCCTCAACGTCGAGGGCAGCTTCCAGCACCTGCTCACCGACCTCTACGCCTTCGTCGGCACCGCGATCGCCGCCACGGTGATCCTGCTCACCGGCTTCGACCAGGCCGACGCGATCGCCTCACTCCTTGTCGCCGCTCTGATGCTGCGCTCGGCGATCGGCCTGCTGCGCGACTCGGGCCGCATCTTCCTCGAGGCCGCCCCGAAGGAGATGGATCCGGACCGGATCGGCCGCCTGATGGCCGAACAGCCCGGCGTGATCGAGGTCCACGACCTGCACGTCTGGGAGGTCACCTCGGAATTCCCGGCCCTCTCGGCCCACGTCACCGTCGGCGCCGACGCCGACTGCCACCGCGCCAGGCTCGAGCTGGCCGAGCTGATCGAGCGCGAGTTCGACATCCACCACACGACGCTCCAGGTCGAACACGAGCCCGAGCCGATCGTCCAGATCGACCGGTCCGCCTAACTGCCCTCGCCCGGCGCCTCGCGCATCGAGGGGAAGAGGATCACGTCGCGCAGGGTCTTGGCGCCGCTGAGGATCATCATCAGCCGGTCGACACCGAGGCCGCAGCCGCTCGCCGTCAGCATCCCGTATTCGAGCGCCCGCACGAACTCCTCGTCGTGCTCGTGCGGCGTCTCCTCCGCGCCCGCCTCCTGCCGCTCGCGCTGTTCGACGAAGTGGCGCCGCTGTTCGATCGGGTCGTTGACGTCGGTCCCGCCGCCGGTGATCTCCATCCCGGCGACGATCCCGTCGAAGGCCGCGGCGAGCTGCCGCGGGTGCTCGGGCACCGGCTTGACCAGCGGCCAGATCGCCAGCGGCAGGTCGATGATGAAGGTCGGCTGGATCAGCTTCGGCTCGACCAGCTTGCCCTGCAGGGTGTCGACCAGCGCCGCCCAGTCGTCGCCGGGCTCGGCGTCGTCCCCGGCGATCTCGGCCAGCTCGTCGCGGCTCGCCTTGGTGATGTCCACCCCGGTCTCTTCCTTCAGCAGGTCCTGCAGGCGCAGCCGCGGCCAGGGCGCCGCGAGGTCGATCGTCTCGCCGTCGCGCTCGACCCTGGTCGTCCCCAGCACCCGCTCGGCGACGTCGGAGACGATCCCCTCGGCGACGTCCATCACGCCGTGGTAGTCGACCCCGCTGACGAACCACTCGAGCATCGTGAACTCCGGGTTGTGCTGCGGTGACATCCCCTCGTTGCGGAAGAACTTGCCCAGCTCGTAGACGTTCTCGAAGCCGCCGACGATCGCCCGCTTCAGATACAGCTCGGTCGCGATCCGCAGATAGAGGTGCCGGTCGAGCGCGTTGTGGTGGGTCTTGAACGGACGCGCCGCGGCGCCGCCGGTCATCCGCTGCAGGATCGGCGTTTCCAGCTCGACGTAGTGGCGTTCGTCGAGGTGGTCGCGAATCGCCTTCACGACCTTCGCCCGCAGCGCGAAGATCCGCCGTGACTCCTCGTTGGCCATCAGGTCGAGCTCGCGCTGGCGGTAGCGCACCTCCGGGTCGGAAATGCCGTGGAAGAGGTCGGGCGGGTCGCGCAGCGCCTTGGCCAGCAGCACGCACTCGCGCACCTCGATCGCCAGCTGGCCGCGCTTGGTCACGTAGAGGTCGCCCTCGACCCCGACCAGGTCGCCGATGTCGAGCTCTTCGATCCGCTCGAAGGCCTCCTGGCCGAGCGCGTCGACCCGCGCGTAGGCCTGGATCGAGCCGGTCAGGTCGCGGACGTCGAAGAAGGTCGTCTTGCCGTGGCCGCGCCGCCCGGTCACCCGGCCGGCGATCCGGTAGGCGTGCTCGCGGTGCTCGCCCTCGCCGAGCTCGGCCGGGTCGTGCGCGTCGAGGATCTCCTCGATCCGGTTGCGATCCGGAAACGAGAACGGGAACGGGTCGATCCCTTCGGACCGCAGCCGCTCGACCTTCGCCAGGCGCTCCTCCGCGCTCAAGGACAGACCCTCAAGGCGCGACGCCGACGGTTACCCGCTCACCACCCATGTAGTCGCGCATAGTAGTCGCGTCGCGCAGCATCTCCCGCATCGCCGGGCCGTGGTGCGTGTCGTGCTCCATCGCCAGCTGCCAGCCGCTCGGCGTTTCCGAGATCAGGCCACGGATGACGCCCAGCCCGTCGGCCCCGCACTCGCCGGTCACGGCGATCCGCGGCTCGCGCCTGATCTCCGGCGAGCGCTCGTCGATCGTCTCGTCGGTGACGTAGGGAAGGTTGGCGATCACCATGTCGACGCCCTGCAGCCCGTCGGGCAGGCCCTCGGCGACGCTTACCTCCAGCTCGAGGCCGAGCCGCGCGGCGTTCTCGCGCGCCGCTTCGGCCGCTTCCGGCGAGAGGTCGGAGGCGGTGATGCGCAGGTCCGGCCGCTCGGACATCAACGCCAGCGCGATCGCCCCCGAGCCGGTGCCGACCTCGTGCACGCGGGCGCCCTCGGGAAGTTGGGTCCCGACCTCGACCAGCAGCTCGGTCTCGCGCCGCGGCCAGAGCACGCGCGGGTCGACGTGGATCTCGAGCTTGCGGAACGGCGCCCGTTCGAGCACGTAGGCGAGCGGCTCGTGCTCGGCGCGGCGCGCGACCGCGGCCTCGACCGCGGCGACAACCTCCGGCGAGGCCTCCCCGGCGCCGTCGCGGGAGAGCTCCCCGACCTCGACCCCGAGCACGTTGGCGACCAGCGCCTCGGCATCGGAGCGAGGCTCCTCGCAGCCCGCCGCCTCGATCGTCGCCGTCGCGGTATCGAGCAGCTCGGCTACGGTCGCGGCGGACGAACCTCCTCCGCTGCCGGTCTCAACTGCTTCCACTGCGCACGCCTCCTCGTCTAACTCAAAGATTTCCGGGCACCATTACCGGCGGCCTCGCGAGACAGGGTTCCGTATCGCTGCCGCACCACGCACAGCCAGACAACGCCGCCGAGCATCATTGCAAGGCTCTCCAATTGGGCGCTGGTCAGCCCCAGGGCGACATCGGTGTTGCGCCTGATGAACTCGACCAGAAAGCGCTCGACCCCGGCATAGATCAGGTAGATCGCGAACAGCACCCCGGCGCGGTAGCGGTCGCGCAGCTGCCAGAGGATCCACGCCCCCAGGCCCATCGCCAGCGTCTCGTAGACGGGGGTCGGGTGGACCTTCTGCTCGGTCGGGACCGTGCCGTCGGGGTATGACATCGCCCAGGGCCCGTTCCAGGCCTTGCCGTAGTCGCCGTCGCCGGAGAGCTGGCAGCCGACCCGCCCGATCGCGTAGCCGAGCGCCAGCGCCGGGGCGGCCAGGTCGAGCAGGGCGAGGCGCAGGAAATCCCGGTACCAGGCCCAGGCAAGGACGGCCAGCGCGCCGCCGATCGCGCCGCCGTACCAGACCAGCCCGGAGCCCCCGAAGAGGTTGCCGAGCAGGTCTTCCTTGACGCTGTCGTAGTTCTGGATGACGAAATAGACGCGCGAGCCGACGACGCCGCCGATCAGGGCGGAGAAGCCGATCTCATAGGCCCAGTCGACCGGCTCGCCGATCTCCTTCAGCCGCTTCCAGACCAGCCACCCCGCGCCGAGGAAGGCAAGCGCGAACATCAGGCCGAAGGTCTGCAGCGTCAGCGGGCCGAGGTGGATCTCCGGATACATGCCTACCCGTCGAGCAGCGTGCGCAGCAGCGCCTTCTGCGTGTGCAGGCGGTTCTCGGCCTGGTCCCAGACGGCCGACCGCGGCCCGTAGAGGACCTCGGCGGTTATCTCCTCGCCGGGGTGGGCCGGCAGGCAGTGCAGGACGACGGCGTCGTCGTTCGCGGCGCCGAGCAGATCGGCGTCGACGCGGTAGGGGTTGAGGTCGGCGCGGCGGCGCTCGGCTTCCTGCTCGTCGCCCATGCTGACCCAGACGTCGGTATAGATCGCGTCGGCGCCGGAGGCGGCGAGGCGCGGGTCGTCGGTCAGCTTGACCCCGTGGCCCTGCTCCAGCTGGTAGCCGTCCGGGGCGGCGACGACCAGCTCGACGTCGCTCAGCTCGCAGGCGATCGCCAGCGAGCGGGCGACGTTGTTGCCGTCGCCGACGTAGGCGAGCCGAAGCCCGCGCAGGTCGCCGTGGCGCTCGCGCAGGGTCAGCAGGTCGGCCAGCGCCTGGCAGGGATGGTGGAGCGGGGTGAGCGCGTTGACGACGGGGATCTCGGCCGCGGCGGCGAGCTCGGCGACGACCTCATGCGAGCCGGAGCGGATCACGATCGCGTCGAGGAAGCGCGAGAGCACCCTGCCGGTGTCGCCGGGGGACTCGCCGCGGGAGAGCTGCAGTTCGTCGCCGCGCAGGACGAGCGGGGTCGCGCCCAGCTCGGCGACCCCGACCTCGAAGGAGATCCGCGTCCGGGTCGAGGGCTTCTCGAAGACGAGCGCGATGCTGCGCCCGTCAAGCCCGCCCGCGTTCGCTGTTTGTCGGACTGAGCCCGACGAATGCCGAACGCCGCGACCCACTTTCAGCTCGGCGGCGAGGTCGAGCAGCTGGGACAGCTCGAAGGCGCCCAGCTCTTCGCCGGTGAGGAAGTCGCGCTTTGCCAAGCGACGGATACTACGTCCCGTGCAGCTCACGGCCCTCTCCTGGAACCTCTTCCACGGTCGCGACTTCCCACCCGACCCGGCGCTCTTCAGCTGGCGCTCGCGTCTGCTGCGGCGGACGGAGCGCAACGTCACCCACGCCCAGGTCAACCGCGATCTGCTGCCCGAGTTCGCCCGCCTGCTCGCCGGCGCCGAGTGGCACGTGGCGCTGCTGCAGGAGTGCCCGCCGCGCTGGTGGGACGCGCTCGCCGCCGCCTGCGAGGCCGAGGCGCACGGCGTGCTCACCGCGCGCAACTCGCTCGGCTCCCTGCGCGCCCTCGCCGCCCGCCTCAACCCCGACCTGATCGCCTCCGGCGAGGGGGGCTCGAACCTGACCCTGGTCCGCAACTCGTTCCGGGCGATCGTCGAGCGGCGGGAGATGACGATCCACGCGGGCCGGCCGGAGCGGCGGGCGATGGCCTTCACACGCTTCGCCGCGGACGGGAACGAGGCGCCGCTCTGCGTCGCCAACCTGCACGCGACCAACGACCGGCCCGAGCTCGCCGCAGAGGACGTGCTGCGCGCCGCCGAGGCCGCGGCCGGGTGGGCGGGCGAGGCGCCGCTGCTCTTCGGCGGCGACCTCAACCTGCGCCCGCGCGAGGATCCGGCCGTCTTCGACGAGCTGCGCGAGCGCTTCGGCCTCACCGCCCCGACCGGGCCGGGAGCGATCGACCACCTGCTGGCCCGCGGCCTGGAGACGGTCGAGCCACCCCACCAGCTGCCCCCCGAGCGACGCGAGCTGCGCGAGGACGGCCACGCCCTGAGGCTCTCCGACCACGCCCCCGTGCAGGCCAGGTTTGCGACCCGCCGAACACGGTAGTGGCATAGTCAGTCCCACCGCGTTCGCTGCTTGTGGCGCTCTGCGCGACAAAAGGCGAACGCGCTCCCCAGATCCGGCGACCCAGGAGGCAGCAGAGCATGGCGGCGAAAAAAGCGAAATCCGGCAAATCGACGAAAAAAGCGAAATCCGGGACGCGTGCCAAAAAAGCGTCCGCTAGCAAACCAGCCTCGAAGGCGAAATCGAAACCCAAAACCAAAGCCAAAGCTAAACCGAAAGCCAAAGCGAAACCGAAAGCAGCGAAAAAGGCCAAAGGCGGATCGGGAGGCGCGACCGGGCTCGACAAGAGCGTCGAGCAGTTCCGCGAGAGCCTCGAACACAGCGTCACGCTGAGCCGCGACCGTCTGCAGGAGGTCGTCGACGACGCGGTCAAGCGCGGTCGGATGACCCACGGCGACGCCGAAAAAATGGTCTCCGACCTGATCAAACGCGGCCGCCGGCAGACCGACGGCATGCTCAAAGAGCTCGAACGGCTGGTCAAACAGGCACGTAAAGAGGTTGGCGGCCGCACCGCCCCGGTGCGCAAACAGGCCACCCAGGCGGCGCGGCGCGCGCGTAAAAAACTCCGCTAGGTGATCGCGGCAGCGCCCCGCCCGCGCAAAGGCGAGCAGCTCGAGGTCGAGATCGACTCGCTCGCCTTCGGCGGGCGCGGCGTCGCGCGGGTCGAGGGCTACGTCGTCTTCGTCGCCGGCGGCCTGCCCGGCGATCGCGTGCGGGCCGAGGTGACCAAGCCCAAGAAGCGCTTCGCCGAGGCCCGCACGGTCGAGCTGCTGCGCTCCGGAGCCGACCGCGTCGCCAACCGCTGCACCCACGAAGGCGAGCCCTGCCCCGGGGCGCCCTGGCAGGGCCTCGACTACGCCCAACAGCTGCTCGAGAAGCGCCGCCAGGTCGATGAGGCGCTGCGCCGGATCGGCGAGCTCGACGGCTTCGAGCTCGAGGAGATCGAGCCCGCGGCGGAACAGTGGCGCTACCGCAACAAGCTCGAATACTCCTTCGGCCCGGGCGAGGACGGCGCCCTGCTCGGCTTCCATGCCAGCGGCCGCTGGGACCTGGTGGTCGGGGTCGAGGACTGCATGCTCGCCTCCGAGCGCGGCAACGCGGCGCGCAACGAGGTGCGCGAGTGGGCGCGCGGAGAAGCGGTCGAGGCCTACGACCGCCGCGCCCGGACCGGCGTGCTCTGCAACCTCGCGGTGCGCGAGGGGCGCCGCACCGGGCAGATCCAGACCCGCCTGATCACAACCCAGAAGCGCTTCCCCAAGCCGCCGGTCGACCTGCACACCGTGGTCGAGGACGGCTCTGGCAACAGCGAGGGCCCGACGGGCGCGCTCGGCGAGGAGCGGCTGCGCGAGCGGCTCTGCGGCCTCGACTTCGAGATGTCCCACAACGCCTTCTTCCAGACCAACACCGAGATGGCCGAGCGGCTCTACGCCGTCGCCGCCGAGTACGCCGGCCTGAGTGGGGGCGAGCGGGTCTTCGACCTCTACTGCGGGATCGGCACGATCGGGCTGACGATGGCCGCCCGGGCCGGCGAGATCTGGGGGGTCGAGTTGGTCCCCGAGGCGATCGCCGACGCCGAGCGCAACGCCGAGCGCAACGGGATAACCAACGCGCACTTCGTGGCGGGCAGCGCGCGGACCGGCGTGCGACCGCTGGTCGAGGAAGCCGGCAAGCCCGACGTCGTCCTGCTCGACCCACCCCGCGCGGGGCTCTCGCAGAAGATCGTCCGGCGCGTGCTCGAGTGCGAGGCAAAGCGGATCGTCTACGTCTCCTGCAACCCGACCACGCTGGCCCCGAACGCGGCGCAACTGGTCGAGGCGGGCTATACCCTGCGCCGGGTGAAACCGGTCGACATGTTCCCCCAGACCCCACACATCGAGTGCGTGGCGCTGTTCGAGAAAGGCGGCGCCTGATGGCACGGGGATTCGGAGTCGCGGCCGGGCTCGACCCGGAGGTGGCGCGGCCGCTGGCGGCTCGCTGCATGGAGCTGGATTACGACTCGATGTGGTCCAACGACCATCCCGGCGCCAAGGGGCTGGAGACACTGGCCGAGTTCGCCGGGGCCGCGCCCGAGCTCGACCTCGGCGTCGCCGTGATCGCCCTCGATCGCACTCCGCCCGCCGAGATCGCCGCCGACATCGAGCGGCTCGGGCTCGACAAAGCGAAGCTCTGGCTGGGCGTCGGCGCCGGCTTCTCGAAGAAGCCGCTGACGCGGATGCGCGAGTCGCTGCCCGAGCTGCGCGAGGCGCTGCCGGGCGTCCGCCTCGTCCTCGCCGCGATGGGCCCGAAGATGTGCGCGCTGGCCGGAGCCGAGTTCGACGGCGCCTTCTTCAACTGGATGACGCCCGAGTTCGCCGCCAAAGCCCGCGGCCAGGTCGAAGCCGGCGCCAAGCACGCCGACCGCGAGTGCCCGCCGGTGTTCGGCTACGTGCGCACCGCCGTCGGCCCCGACGCCGCCGAGCGCCTCGCCAAGGAGGAGTCCTTCTACCGCGACCTGCACGCCGGCTACCGCAACCACTTCGACCGCCTCGGTGAGCCCGAGGGCACCGTCGGCGTCGCCGCCCCCGATGCCGACAGGGCGACCAAGGCCCTGGCCGCCTACACCGCCCTCGACACGCTCGTCGTTCGCGGCCTGGCCAGCGCCAAGGTCGAGGCGATGACGACAGTCGCCACAGCCGCCGGCCCCTAGGACCGTCAGTACGGCGGCAGGTCCTCGTACCACTCGCCCAAGGTCTTGAACGAGCGCCAGAAGCGCTGCTTGGCGCCCTCCTGGTCGAGCGAGTCGTCGATGTCCGGCGTGTAGAGGGCGTCGATCGTCGGGGTGAAGGCTTGGATCTCCCCCTCGCGCGGCTCGATCTCGCGCGCCAGCGGCAGCTTCAGCCCGTTGAGCGTGCGCAGCGCCGGCTCCCCCATCACGATGACGATCTTCGGCTGCACGATCGCCAGCTCCTCGGCCAATCGCCGCACGCACTCCTCGGCGGCGAGGTCGGGCTCGGCGATCGGGCACTTGACGCAGAGCGTGCCGTAGACGACCAGCGGGTCGATCCCCAGCCGCTTGAAGCTTTTCATCAGCGCGTTGCCGGCCCGGCCGTAGAACGCGACCCCCTCTTCGATCTCCGCCACACCGGGGGCGTGCTTGACCATGAAGACGTCGGCCTGCGGATGACCCGAGCCGAGCACCGGCATCAGCTTGCCGCGCGGGCAGTGCGGGCACTCCTGCAGATCGTGCGTCATCTGGTTGAGCTCGCGGATCGCGCGCTCCAGATACTTCTCTCTTATCTCGTCGTCGGTCGCCGGCACGGTCGGCGATCTCTTTGACGGGCCGGGCGGTCCTCCTTTCGCCCGCGCCTCTTGCATCAGCTCTTGCTCGCCCGGCCGCCCGCCGCGCGGCGTTTCTTGCGCGGCCGGCCGCCGCGCACCGGTTTCGCGTCGGGGACGCTGCGCTTCGCGGCCTTCGGCCGCCCGGTCGTCTGCAGCAGCTTCAGCGCCTGCACGTAGACGAGGTTCTTGTGCTTGCGGGTGATGTCGGCGTCGCGCATCGCCTCGAGGAACTCGCCGGGCCCGTCGAACTCGTGGATCCGCACGCGCACGCTGCCCAGCCCCTGGGCGACGTGGCTGTCCGACCCGGCTCCCGGCACGATCCGGTACTTGCGGGCGAAGCGCTCCGCCTCCTCGTTGAAGGCGGTCAGCGCCACACGCGGGTTGAAGACCTCGAGGATGTCGATCTCCTCGACGATGTCGAGCAGGTGCTCGTAGTCGGGCACCGAGTGGAAGCGATCGAACGGGTGCGGGACGTAGACGAGGCCGCCCTGCTCGCGGATCGCGGCGATCGTCTCCGCCATCGTCATCCCGCGCGGGATCTTCTGCTCGAGGAATAGGCCGATCACCTCGCCCTGCTCGGCGGTCTTCACCTCCTCGGCGACGATCACCTCGATGCCGCCCATCTCGGCGGCGATGCGGCGCGCCTCGAGCGCACCGGAGACCTCGTTGTGGTCGGTGATCGCGATCGCGCCGAGGCCGCGGTCGCGGGCCGTCTCCAGCAGCACCTCGACCGGCGTCGCGCAATCGGGGGAGTGGTCGGTGTGCATGTGCAGGTCGACCTCGATCAGCGGCCGCTCGGCGATCCGCGCCCGCACCTCGACATCCCCCTCGGGGTCGTGGCGGCGGGCGAGCAGGCGACGGTAGATCGCTTCGAACCGGTCCGCGACCGCGGCCCAGTCGCGGCCCGCGTCGGGCGGCTCGACCAGCTCGTAGGAGCCGGGGAAATAGCGCTTCAGCAGCTCGCCGGTCGGCGCCGAGCTGACGGTGCGGGCGTCGAGCCGGCCGAAGAAGACCTCCACCAGCGGCCGCGCGACCTGGGTCGAGAGGACGCGCTCCTGGGGTTTGTGGAAGGTCGCGACGTTGAGCGAGTAGGAGTGGCGCAGCGCCGCCGAGGAGACGCTCGGCGCGAACGGCTCGTGGACGTGGACGACGTCCGGCGGGTCGGCGCCGAGCAGGCGCTTGGGCGACTCGCCGGCGTGGACGCGCAGCAGCTCGTGCCCGCGACGCTCCAGCTCCTCCGAAAGCCCCGCGGCGAACTCGTTGACCCGGTTCGGCGTGCCCCGCCGGTGGGGTGTGACCTGGGCTATCGAGAGCGGCGCGCCCGGCACTTGCCGGTCAGCCCGCGGAGACCTTGGCCTCGCCCGGCGCGGCTGACTTGCCGCGCCCGTACTTGGCGATGAACTCCTCGGTCTGCTCGCGCGCCTCGTCGTCGGGCCGCTGGCTGTGCGGCGACTTCATCAGGTAGCTGGACGGCCCGTCGAGCTGCCCGGCGACGCCGTTGTTGAGCGCCAGCTTGAGAATCCGCACGGCGTCGATCACGACGCCGGCCGAGTTGGGCGAGTCCCAGACCTCGAGCTTGAGCTCGACGTTGAGCGGCACGTCGCCGAAGGCTTTGCCCTCGACGCGGATGTGCGCCCACTTGCGGTCGGTCAGCCACGGCACGTAGTCCGACGGGCCGACGTGGACGTCTTTCTCGGGCAGCTCGTGGCCCATGATCGAGGTGACCGCGTTGGTCTTCGAGATCTTCTTCGAGTCGAGCCGCTCGCGCTCGAGCATGTTGTAGAAGTCCATGTTGCCGCCGACGTTGAGCTGCGAGGTGCGCTCGACCCGCACGCCGCGGTCGTGGAAGAGGCGGGCGAGCTGGCGGTGGACGATCGTCGCCCCGACCTGGGACTTGATGTCGTCGCCGATGATCGGCAGGCCGGCGTCTTCGAAGCGCTTGTCCCAGTAGTTCTCGCGGGCGATGAAGACCGGCAGGCAGTTGACGAAGCCGACGCCCGCCTTGAGCGCCTGCTCGACGTACCACTTGGTCGCGTCCTCGGAGCCGACCGGCAGGTAGCAGACGAGCACGTCCGCCTTGCTCTCCTTGAGGATCCCGACGATGTCGGCGGTCTCCCCCGGCGCCTTCGTGATCTTCTCTTTGAGGTACTTGCCGAGCCCGTCGTGGGTCATGCCGCGCTCGACCTTGACGCCCAGCTCGGGGACGTCGGCGAACTTGATCGTGTCGTTCTGGCCCGACCAGATCGCCTCGGAGAGGTCCTTGCCGACCTTCTCGGAGTCGATGTCGAAGGCGGCGACGAATTCGACGTCGCGGACGTGGTAGCCGCCGAGGTCGACGTGCATCAGGCCAGGCACTTCGTCCGCCGGGTCGGCGTCCTTGTAGTACTGGACGCCCTGGATGAAGGAGTTGGCGCAGTTGCCGACGCCGACTATCGCGACGCGGACCTTCTCGTCGGCGCGCACCGCGCCGTTGCTGCCGTTCGAATCACTCATGAAGTCTGGAGAATCCTTCCTGTTTCGCTAGGTGCCAAAGCACACCTTCGGGGCAGTCTGGTTACACATCCGGGCTGCGGTCATTTCGGGCGGGACTCCTTCAAAAGCTCGTTCCTGACGTGCCATACGCGTTGGATCGTCGTCACGATGGTCAGCACCGCGATCAGGTAGACCGCCGGGGCCAGAAGCTCGAAGTCGCCGAGCCCGGCGCCCTTGGCGAAGACCAAGCCGACCGAGAGTATGACTACCCGCACGGGACGCGTCGCCAAGCCGACCTTGCACTCGACCCCGAGCGCCTCGGCGCGGGCCCGCGTGTAGCTGACCATCAGCGAGCCGAGCACGGCGACGACGCACATCGCGGCGGCAAAATCGTCGCCCGTGGCAGCGAAGTAGCCGGCCACGGCGGCGAGCACGATCCCCTCCTCGATCCGGTCAAGGGTCGAGTCGAGGAAAGCGCCGAACAGCGTCCCCTTGCCCGACATCCGCGAGTAGCGGCCGTCGAGCGTGTCCATCACCGAGCCGAGGACGAAGGCGACGCCGGCGAGGAAGAAAAGGCGCTGCGTGACGAGAGCGGCGGCGATCAGGTTGCCGACCAGCCCGGCGACCGAGATCGCGTTCGGGGTCAGCCGCGACTCGATCAGGCGGTCGCGCGCGTAGGCGCGCAGCTCCTGGCCGTTGCGACGATTGCCCGGGACCCGCGGGGGGGCCGACGAATCCATTGGCCGAGTCTATGCCTCGACTTCGCGGGGAGAGGCGCTGCGCCAGGCCCAGGCCTCGGGCCGGGCGCGGGCGAGCAGGCGGCTGGCGACCAGGGCGGAGGTGATCGCGACCATCCAGCCGAGGCCGACGTCGAACCAGTAGTGGTTGCCGGTGACGATCACGACCCAGGCGATCAGCAGCGGCCAGGAAGCCCAGAAGGCTTTCGGGATCCAGTGTCGGCAGACCCGGTAGCCGGTTCCACCGATCATCAGCGCGAAGGCGCAGTGCATGCTCGGGACCGCGGCGTAGGGGTTGATGAAGATCTTCGCCAGGCTGGAGTCGTGGTTGACGTTGGAGAAGTCCGTGATCGTGTCGACGAAGCCGTGCTGCGGGAACATTCGCGGCGGCGCGGTCGGGTAGAGCGTGTAGCCGACCAGCGCGATCCCCATCGAGACGACGAACATGTTGCGGACGAAGTAATAGGACTCGTTGCGAAAGAGGTAGAGCCAGACCAGGAAGCCCAGCGCGATCGAGAACTGGGCGTTGAGGTAGAGCTGGTTGGCGAGATCGACCACCCAGTGGGCGGGCAGGAAGAAGGCCTGCAGGCTCGGCTCGAAGAGGCTGTGGGTCGAGCGCTCGAGGTCGATCACCTGCTGGCCGTGGGCGATCGCGACGGCGCGCTGGCCGTCGGCGACGCCGCGGACCAGCTCGTAGGCGAGGTCGACGCCGACGAGGATGCCGATCTGGCGGCCGAAATCGCCCCACCCCTGAGGCAGGCGGGAGCCGATCGCAGCAAGGGCACGAGACATCGCCCAATTGTAATCCGCTCGTTAACGGCGGGCGGGTCCTGTCGCGGGGCGAGCCGAATAGGGTCGGGCTCGTGTCCTGGAAGCGACCGAGGAAAGAGCGGGTGAGGGCGATTCGGGACCGGTTGCGGGAGATGTACGGGGAGCCGGTCGGCGAGCCGCACGGGCACCCGATCGCCGAGCTGATCAAGACGGTGCTCTCCCAGCACACGAACGACCGCAACCGCGACCGCTCCTTCGCCCGCCTGCGCGAGCGCTACCCGACCTGGGAGGAGGTCCGCGACGCGCCCCTCGACGAGCTCGAAGAGGCGATCCGGCCCGGCGGCCTGGCGAAGCAGAAGGCGCCGCGCATCCAGGCGATCCTCGAGCGGCTCGGCGAGCATCCCGACCTCGACTGGACCGAGCACGCGCCGCGCGAGGAGTCGCTCGAGTTCCTGCTCTCCCTGCCCGGTGTCGGGCGCAAAACCGCCGCCTGCGTGCTGATCTTCACCTGGGGGATCCCGGAGGTCCCGGTCGACGTCCACGTGCACCGCGTCGGCGGCCGCCTCGGCCTCTTCCCGGCCAAGGCGCCCTTCGAGCGCGCCCACGACGAGATGCTCGCGATCGTCCCTCCCGAGGACGCCTACGAGCTGCACATGAACCTGATTCGACACGGCCGCGAGGTCTGCCGTCCCAAACCCCGCTGCGAGGAGTGCGCGCTGCGCCGGATGTGCTGGTGGTACCGTGCCGAGCGCAAATGAGCAAGAAGACCTTCATCGTCTTCGGTCTGGTCGTCGTAATCCTCGCGGCCGTGATCCCGTGGCTCGCCTTCCGCGCGGACGGCGACGCCGCCAATGCCGAGCCCGTGCCGGCCGGCCTCGAACACGGCCAGAGCCTGTTCGAGACCAACTGCGGCACCTGCCACACGCTCTACGCGGCCGGGACCGACGGCAACTTCGCGCCGAACCTCGACGAACTGCTCGCCCCCGCGGGCCCGCCGGAAGGCCCGAACGCAGCGGACACGATCAAGGCAACCGAAGGCCGCGTCCTCAACGCGATCGAAAACGGCGTCGACAGCAGCACCACGCCGGGCCGTATGCCGGCCGGCATCATCGACGGCGAGCAGGCCGAAGAAGTGGCCGAATTCGTCGCCCGCACCGCCGGCCGAGGGCTAGTGGCCGAGATGCAGGGTGCTCACCACTCCCGCGTGGTCGGAGGGCCAAAACGGCGGTTCCGCCTGGAACGGCGTGTCACCGATCAGTTCGGCCTCGTCCCCACTCGAGCGAGCGGCGCCGCGGCTGAGGATCAGGTCGATCCGGGTCCCGAACGTCGAGACCGGGTTGTTCAGCGCCCCCGGCGCCAGCGGTGGGGTGTTCGACTCCTGGCAGCAGGAGAGGCCGGGGCCGAGCAGGCCCTCGTCCCAGGCGTCACGGAATTTCCCGGGCGCGGTGAGCTGCGCGTAGGAGGTGGTCGTCGAGCCGTCCGAGGCGGAGTTGAAGTCGCCGGTCGCGACGATCGTCCCGCCATGGGCCGGGCCCGCCAGGAACTCGGCTGCCTGTTCCTGCTGCACGAGCGGCGATTCCTCGGTTTCGAGGTGGGTGTCCACGAACCGGAACGGGCGGTGCTTCAGCTTCGCGTCGATGCTGGCCCAGCCACGGTCGAATGACAGCGGGCCGACCGGCGATGCGATGCTCTGCTGCGGCGCGTAGCGCCCGCTCTGCGGGTTGCTCCAGGTCAGTCCGGCGTGTCGTCGTTGACGAGGATCACGTCGCGGTCTTCGAGCGTCACGGCAGCAGGTGAATTGCCGGTCCTTCGAGGACCGGGCAGGTGCTTGCCGAGACGACGAGCGGCGCCGGGCCGATTTTCGCGTTGTTCGCGATCGAGGCGGCCGTGTAGTGCAGGCCCCGTTCGGCGAGCGCCGCTTCGAGGATGGTGAGGAAGTCATAGCCGGGAGGCGGGTTGAGGCCTTCGGTCGTCCACTTCGTCACCTCCTGCAGGCCGATCAGGTCCGGCTCCTTCTTATCGATCTCGTTCGCGACCGCCTGGGCGCGCGCCGGGAAGTTCGTGTACTGCACGGTCGCGTAGATCCGCGCGACGGCTTCGATGAATCCTTCCGGGGTCGCCGCTTCGAGCGCCGGCCCGAGGCTGGAGCCCAGATAGAGGTTCTGCGTCATCACGTTCAGGTTGCGCTTGCCATGGCCGTGGTGGCCGTGGTGGTCATCACCGTGATGGGACGCTTGACCGTGAGCCGTGGCCGTGGCCGTGGCCGTTGTCGTGACCGTGCCCGTGGGCACTGGCCACGACAGGCAGCAGTGCGAAGACGAAGGCCGCCGCGATCGCCGCGAGGAAGGTGCGGCGAGCCGGTGCGTGAGCGTGACTCAAGAGGTTCCTCCTGTTATCCGTGATTGGTCGAGGCGCCTCCCCGGTGCCCGCTGTCACGGTGCGCGAACCCAATATACGCACATCGATTTGAAATCGACCGCAAATCTGCCATACTGCCACTTAGATTTTTGGAGTCCGCTCGGCGGCTCTCAACTCAGTCAAGAAGAAAACCCTGGACTTCGGAGGTAATTGGTGGGCAAGACGATCGGGATCGACCTGGGCACGACCAACTCATGCGTGGCGGTGATGGAGGGCGGCGAGCCGACCGTCCTGGAGAACTCCGAGGGCGGGCGCACGACGCCCTCCGTCGTCGCCTTCGCCGACTCGGGCGACCGGCTCGTCGGCACCGTCGCCAAACGGCAGGCCGTGATGAACCCGGAGAACACGATCTTCTCGATCAAGCGCTTCATGGGCCGCAAGGAGGCCGAAGTCAAAGAGGAGGAGACGATCGTCCCCTACGCGGTCGTGGCCGGCCCCAACGGCGACGTCCGCGTCGACGTGCGCGACAAGCAGTACAGCCCGCCGGAGATCAGCGCGATGATCCTGCAGAAGCTGAAGACCGACGCCGAAGCGAAGCTCGGCGAAGCGGTCGACAGCGCCGTGATCACCGTCCCCGCCTACTTCAACGACGACCAGCGCCAGGCGACCAAGGACGCCGGCAAGATCGCCGGGCTCGACGTCAAGCGGATCATCAACGAGCCGACCGCCGCCTCGCTCGCCTACGGGCTGGAGAAGGAGGAGGCCGACCACACGATTCTCGTCTTCGACCTCGGCGGCGGCACCTTCGACGTCTCCGTGCTGGAAATCGGCGACGGCGTCTTCGAGGTGAAGGCGACCGCCGGCGACAACCACCTCGGCGGCGACAACTGGGACAAAGCGATCGTCGAGTGGCTGGTCGCTGAGTTCAAGAAAGACCAGGGCGTCGACCTCGCCGCCGACAAGAACTCGCTGCAGCGCCTCTACGAGGCGGCAGAGAAGGCGAAGATCGAGCTCTCCTCGGCGCAGGAGACGCAGATCAACCTGCCCTTCATCACCGCGGTCGAGGGCCAGCCCAAGCACCTCGACATGAAGCTCAACCGCTCGAAGCTCAACGAGCTGACCGGCGACCTGCTCGACCGCATCGTCGGGCCGGTCAAACGGGCGCTCGGCGACGCCGACGCCAGCATCGACCACGTCGTCCTCGTCGGCGGCATGACCCGCATGCCGGCGGTGCGCGAGAAGGTCAAGGAGCTGACCGGCAAGGACCCGCACCAGGGCGTCAACCCGGATGAGGTCGTCGCCGTCGGGGCTGCGATCCAGGCCGGCGTGCTGGCCGGCGACGTCAAGGACGTGCTGCTGCTCGACGTCACCCCGCTGACCCTCGGCATCGAGACCAAAGGCGGCGTGATGACGAAGCTGATCGAGCGCAACACGACGATCCCGACGAAGAAGTCGGAGGTCTTCTCAACCGCCGACGACAACCAGCCTTCGGTCGAGATCCACGTGCTGCAGGGCGAGCGCGAGATGGCCGGCGGCAACAAGAGCCTCGGCAAGTTCCAGCTGACCGGCATCCCGCCGGCTCCGCGCGGCCTGCCCCAGATCGAGGTCACCTTCGACATCGACGCCAACGGCATCATCCACGTCGCCGCCAAGGACCTCGGCACCGAAAAAGAGCAGAAAATCGAGATCAAATCCGGCTCCGGGCTCTCCGAGGAGGAGATCCAGAACATGGTCTCCGACGCAGAGTCCCACGCCGAGGACGACAAGGCGCAGCGCGAGCTGGCCGAAGCGCGCAACATGGCCGAGAGCCTCGCCTACCAGTCCGAGAAACAGGTCGAGGAGCTGGGCGACAAAATCGACTCCGCCGACAAGGAGGGGATCGAGGCGGCGATCAAGGACGTGCGCGACGCGCTCGCCTCGGAGAGCAAAGAGGAGATCGAGGCGAAGACCGAGGCGCTGACCGCGGCTATGACCAAAGTCTCCGAGCAGATCTACGCCGCCGCGCAGGAGCAGGCGCAGGCGGCCTCCGAGGACGGCGCGTCCTCGGATGAGGAGGAGGTCGTGGACGCGGAGGTCGTCGACGAGGGTGACGAGGAGTGAGGCCGGATGAGAGGGACGACCTAGGGACGGATGGCCCGCCACCCGCGGGAGGGGAGCAGGTCGAGCACGATCTCGATGCGCTGCTCAAGGAGCGGGACGACTACCTCGACCTTGCCAAGCGGACGAAGGCCGACTTCGAGAACTTTCGCAAGCGGATGAGCGCGGATGTGCTCGCCGCGGCCGGGCGAGGGAAAGCTGACGTGCTGCGGGACGTTCTCCCCGTGCTCGATGACTTGGAGCGGGCGCTGCAGGCTGCCGGCCTGGACCCCGAGGGCGACTCCGAGGACGGGCTGGCGCATGGGGTGCTGCTGGTCTTTCGGAGCCTGCGCGAGACGCTGGGCAAGCATGGGATCGAGTCCGTCGACCCGAAGGGGGAGAAGTTCGACCCGAACCTGCACGAGGCGCTCTCGATGCAGCCGGTCGAGGGGACCGATTCGGGCGTCGTCGTCGAGACGATGCAGAAGGGCTACCGCCTGGGCGAGCAGCTGATCCGGCCCGCCCGGGTCGTGGTGGCGGAGTAGGCGGCGCTCTTGGCTGAGGACCTCTACAAGGTCTTGGGCGTCGCCAAGTCGGCGTCCGACGACGAGATCAAGAAAGCCCACCGCAAGCTGGTCCGCAAATACCACCCGGACCGCAACCCCGGCGATGCCGCCGCGGAGGAGAAGTTCAAGGAGATCCAGGGCGCCTACGACACGCTCTCGGACCCCGAGAAGCGCGAGGAGTACGACTCGGGTGGCGCTAGCGCGTTCCAGGGGTTCGGCGGCGGCGGTCGCGGCCCGTTCACCGCGGGGCCCGCCGGGCAGGGCGGCTTCGTCGACCTCGGCGACCTGATCTCGTCGATGTTCGGCCGCGGTGGCGGTGGTCCGGGCGAGTTTGCCCAACAGCCGGGCCGCGACCTCGAAACGGAAGTGCAGCTTGGCTTCAAGCAGGCGATCGACGGCACGCAGCTGACCGTCCCCGGGGCCGGGGGCAAGCGCTACAAGGCCAACATCCCGGCCGGGGTCAAGGACGGCGCCCGCATCCGCCTCGCCGGCAAAGGGGAGCCCAGCCCGAGCGGCGGGCCGCCCGGCGACCTCTACGTGGTCACCCGCGTCAACCCGTCACCCGTCTTCAAGCGGCTCGACGGCGGCAACCTCGAGGTGACGGTGCCGATCGCGATCGCCGAGGCGCTGCGCGGGGCGACGATCGAGGTGCCGACCCTGGAGGGGACGAAGAAGATCAAGGTCCCGCCCGGGACCGGGCACGGCACGATCCAGCGCCTGCGCGGCGAGGGCCCGCCGAAGCCCGGCGGCAAGGGCCGCGGCGACATCCGCTACCGGCTCGAGATCGAGGTGCCGAAGGAGCTGACCGAGGAGCAGCGGGAGGCCGCCGACAAGCTGGCCGAGGCGCTCAACGGCGCCGACCCGCGCGCCGAGCTACTGCGGAAGGCCGCGCGATGAGCGCGATGCGCCGCCAACGGGTCGAGATCGCGGTTGACGACGAACAGGGCGTCTTCATGATCTCGGTCGCCGCCGAGCTCGCCCACATGCACCCGCAGACGCTGCGCATGTACGAGGCGCGCGGGCTGATCGAGCCGCAGCGCTCGGCCAAGAACACCCGCCTCTACTCGCAGCTCGACGTCGAGCGCCTGCGCCACATCCAGCGGCTCACCTCCGCCGGGCTCAACCTCAGCGGGGTCGAAATCGTGCTCGAGATGGAAGCCGAGGTCGAGCGGATGAAGGCAAAGCTCGAGCGGATGCGCCGCCACGCCGCCGAGCTCGAACGGCAGATGGCCAGGAAAGGAATCTGATGCAGCCCGACCGGTTCACCGTCAAGTCCCAGGAAGCGGTCGCCGCCGCGCAGCAGCTCGCCGCGACGCGGCACAACAGCGAGGTCGCTCCGGCCCACCTGCTGCTCGCCCTGGTCCAGCAGGACGACGGCCTGGTCGGGCCGATCCTGCAGAAGGTCGGCGCCGACCCGGCCACCGTCGGGGCAGGGGCGAACGAGGCGGTCGAAGCGCTGCCGAAGCTGAGCGGGGCCGAGCAGCCCGAGGTGCGCCCCTCCTCCGCGTTCCTCGGTGTGCTGCAGGGGGCCGAGCGGGAGATGGGCAAGCGCGGCGACGACTACATCTCCACCGACCACATCCTGCTGGCGATGACCGACGGGGGCTCGGGCGTCGCCGACCTGCTCCCCGACGCCTCCGACCTGGAGCGGGCGATCGGCGAAGTCCGCCCGAACCGCGTGACCTCGCCCGAGCCCGAGTCGACCGCGCAGGCGCTGGAGAAATTCGGCCGCGACCTGACCGCCGAGGCGGAGAGCGGCAAGCTCGACCCGGTGATCGGCCGTGACGAGGAGATCCGCCGCGTGGTCCAGGTCCTCTCCCGCCGCACCAAGAACAACCCTGTGCTGATCGGCGACCCCGGCGTCGGCAAGACGGCGATCGTCGAGGGCCTGGCGCAGCGGATCGTCAGCGGCGACGTGCCGGAGAGCCTGCGCGACCGGCGCGTGATCGCGCTCGACATCGGCTCGCTGCTGGCCGGCTCCAAATACCGCGGCGAGTTCGAGGAGCGGCTGAAAGCGGTGCTCTCCGAGGTGCAGGAGGCGCAGGGGCAGATCGTCCTCTTCCTCGACGAGCTGCACACGATCGTCGGCGCCGGCGCGGCCGAAGGCGCGGTCGACGCGGCCAACCTGCTCAAGCCGATGCTCGCGCGCGGCGAGCTGCGCGCGGTCGGCGCGACCACGCTCGACGAGTACCGCAAGCACATCGAGAAAGACGCGGCCCTGGAGCGCCGCTTCCAGCCGGTGCTCGTCGGCGAGCCCGACATCGGCGACACGATCGCGATCCTGCGCGGCCTCAAGGGCCGCTACGAGGAGCACCACGGCGTACGGATCGCCGACTCGGCGATCGTCGCCGCGGCGACCCTCTCGGAGCGCTACATCGCCGACCGCTTCCTGCCCGACAAGGCGATCGACCTGATCGACGAGTCGGCCTCGCGGCTGAAGATCGAGATCGACTCGGTGCCGACCGAGATCGACGAGGTCGAGCGGCGGATGCAGCAGCTGGAGATCGAGCGCGAGGCGCTGAAGAAGGAGAGCGACGAGGCCTCGGCGGCGCGGCTGGAGGCGCTCGAGTCCGAGCTGGCCGAGCTGCGTGAGAGCTCGGCCGAGATGAAAGCGCGCTGGCAGAACGAGAAGGACGCGATCGAGGAGATCAAGTCCGCCAAGGCGCAGCTGGAGGAAGCCGGGCGCGAAGCCGAGCGGGCCGAGCGCGAGGCCGACCTGGAGGGCGCGGCGAAGCTGCGCTACGGCCGGATCCCGGAGCTGGAGAAGGTCGTCGCCGAAGGCGAGTCCCGGCTCGCCGAGCTGCACGCGAAGAGCGGCTCGATGCTCGCCGACGAGGTGACCGAGGAGGACGTCGCCCAGGTCGTCGCCAAATGGACCGGCATCCCGGTCAGCCGCCTGATGGAGGGCGAGGTCGAGAAGCTGATCCAGATGGAGGCCCGTCTGCACAAGCGGGTGATCGGCCAGGACGAGGCGATCGCGGCCGTCTCCAACGCGCTGCGCCGCTCACGCGCGGGGCTCTCGGACCCCAATCGGCCGATCGGCTCATTCCTCTTCCTCGGCCCGACCGGGGTCGGCAAGACCGAGCTGGCGAAAGCGCTGACCGAGCTGATGTTCGACTCCGAGCAGGCGATCGTGCGGCTCGACATGTCCGAGTACATGGAGAAGCACACGGTGGCGCGGCTGATCGGCGCCCCGCCCGGCTACGTCGGCTACGAGGAGGGCGGCCAGCTGACCGAGGCGGTGCGGCGCCGCCCCTACGCGGTGGTCCTGCTCGACGAGATCGAGAAGGCCCATCCGGACGTGTTCAACACGCTGCTGCAGATCATGGACGACGGGCGGCTGACGGACGGCCAGGGGCGCACCGTCAGCTTCGCCAACACGGTCCTGATCATGACTTCCAACGTCGGCAGCGACCGGATCGTCGGCGAGGCGGTCGACGAGAAGATCCGCGAGCAGATCGAGGAGGTGCTGGCGGTGACCTTCAAGCCCGAGTTCCTCAACCGGATCGACGACACGGTGATCTTCCACCGCCTCTCCAAAGCCGACATCGGCCGCATCGTGGAGCTGCAGGTGGACCACCTGGTCGGCCGCGTCCGCGAGCGCGGCATCGAGGTCGAGCTGAGCGGCGACGCCCGCACCCTGCTCGGCAACCTCGGCTACGACCCGACCTACGGCGCCCGCCCGCTGAAGCGGGTGATCCAGAAGCAGCTGGTCGACAGGCTGGCGCTGAAGCTGCTCGAGGGCGAGTTCGGCGAGGGCGACACCGTGAAGGTCGACGCCGCCGACGGTGAGCTGGCCTTCGCCGTGCGCTGCCGCCGGCTAGATGGGCGGCGCAATCCAGCCGACGGGGCTTTAGGAATCGCATGAGCGATCCGACGTAAGCTTGTGCGGGTTCAAACAGATGTTGAGACAGCGTCACATCAACGGCAATCCGAAGGGGCGTAGCGTGCGCTTCCTGCTCGGCATCGCCGACCTCGCCCGCTGGCCCTTCGAGCGCGCCGCCTGGGCGGTCGAGCGCGGCGCGATCTGGCCGCTGCGCGAGCGGGCCGCGGGTTGGAGCCCTCCGTCTCGCGGCGCGGGCGCCGCGGCGCTCGGCGCGATCGTCGGCGCCGCCCTGCTCGTCGCCGTGCTCCTGCTCCCCGGAGGCGGCGGCACCGCCCCGCGCGAGCGGGTTGCCGCACCGGCCCGGGTCGCGATCGCCACCCCCGACCCGAAGCCCGCCGCGACGAAGCCCGACGGCCCGGTCCTGCAAGGGGGGACTCCCGACTTCAGCGTCGGCAAGAGCGTCGGCGTCGCCAAGGCCGGCGCCGGCGAATCCGGCGAGGCCCCGGCCAACTCTGCCAGCGCCCCGGCGACCGAAGGCGAAGGCGGTGAAGAAGCCGCGACGGCGGGCGCCGAAGAAGGGACCGCGGCGACCGCCTCCAGCAAGAAGCCGGTCCCGGCCGGCCCGGCCGCGATGAAAGTCGCCCGGCGCTTCTCGGAGGCCTTCGTCTTCTATGAGATCGGCAAACGCCCGGCCCGCGCCAAGACCGTCTTCGGCGAGACCGCGACGCCGCGGCTCGCCGAAGCGTTGGGCGAACGGCCGCCGCGCCTGCCGGCCGACGCCAAGGTGCCGAAGGCCAAGGTCCTCAATCTCGTCCCCGGCCCGCGGGCCGGCAAGGCCTACACGGTCAGCGTCTCGCTGCTGCGGATCGGGCTGACCAGCGAGCTGCGGCTGGAGCTGAACAAGAAGCAGGGAGCCTGGGTCGTGACGGACGTGAGGGGATGAGGAGGGTCCGCCTCAAGCCCCGTCGCGCACGTCCTGCGGCGGCGGACACTGCGCGCTGCGTCCTTGCCCCGCTTGGTCCGGCGCACGCCAGCCGCGCACGACGAGTCTTTCGGCAGACCCTCCTCATCCTGGTGGTTTTTGGAGTCTTTTCTGCTGGTGCTTTCGCCGACGAACCCGCGAGTCAGACCGAAGCGCCCGCTCCCACCCCGGCTCCAGTTCAGCGCGGCGATGCGCTGGAAGCGCCAGCCGCAGAACCCGAAGCACACGAACCGCAGCCGGAATCCAGCGGCGGGGTGACCGCGAAGCCCGAACCGAAGCCGTCCCCGCAGGCCGCCGAAAAGCGCGAACCCGAAGACGGCGCCGCGGAAGCGCCCTCCGCCCCACCCTCCTTCTCCGTTCCGCTGCTGCCCGGCTCGAGCTGCGCGCCCTCGGGGGTGCCCGCGGTGCTCGTGCCCGTCTACCAGCGCGCCGCCACCGCCTACGGCCTCGGCTCCCAGGGGGCCAGCGTGCTCGCAGCGATCAACGGGGTCGAGACCGCCTTCGGCACCAACCTCAACGTCTCCTCGGCCGGCGCGGTCGGCTGGATGCAGTTCATGCCGGAAACCTGGGCCGGCTACGGGGTCGACGCCAACGGCGACGGGGTCAAAGACCCCAACAACCCCGAAGACGCGATCTTCGCCGCCGCCTCCTACCTGCGCGCGGCGGGTGCGCCGGTCGACTGGTACACCGCCGTCTTCGCCTACAACCACGCCGACTGGTACGTCGCCGAGGTGCTCGCCAACGCCCAGTGCTACGGACAGCTCGGCGGCGGCGCGGTCAGCGGCGCCTTCGAACTGACGCCGAAGCTGAAGGTGCTGAGCTGCGACACCGCGAAGCCCTGGCGCAAGCGGGTCCCGGCGAAGTACCTCAACGCCTTCGAGAGCGCCGCCGCCCGCTACGACCTCGGGCAGCGCGGCGTCTGGGCGCTCGCCGCGGTGGCGCGCCTGGAGTCGAACTTCGGACGCAGCATTTCGAAGGCTGAACTGGCGCGGCACGGCGCCCTCGGCCTGGTCGGCGAGGAGTGGAAGAGCTACTCCGTCGACGGCGACGGCGACGGGCGCATCCGCCGCCAGGACCCCGACGACTCGGCGGCGACGCTGGCGCGGCTGATCTGGTCGGCCGGCGGCCTGCGGGCGGGGCTGTTCGAGCACAACCACGCCAAGTGGTACGTCGACGCCGTGCTCGCCGACGCGGACAAGATCGAAGGCAAGTGCGAGACGAGCACGGTCGATTGGGCGCTGGCGCTGCCCAACGCGGTGATCGCTCCGATCGACTGGAACAACCTGACCCTCTCCAACCAGCTCGAGAAGCAGGATCTCGAAAGCGGCGCGATCGACCCGCGCATCGTCGGCCTGCTCGGGGCGATCACCCAGTCGCACCAGATCACGATCTCGGCGCTGCGCTCCGACCACTCCGAACTGACGACCGAAGGCAACGTCTCCAACCACTTCTACGGCCGGGCGATGGACATCGCCGCGGTCGACGGCGTCTCCTGCACGGACACCTCGCCGACGGCGCCCTGCGCGCAGCTGGCGACGACCCTCTCCCAGCTCCCCGCCCCGGCGATGCCGACCGAGCTGATCTACTGCTTCGACGTCGACGGGCCGGGCCCGGCCTTCGCCCGCAGCGACCACTGCGACCACGTGCACGCCGGCTACGACGGCTAACCCCCAGCCGTCCGAGTAACGTAGGGCCGTACCCCGCTACAGGAGGCCTCCATGCCCACTTACGTGATGCTGACCAACCTGACCGCCGAGGGCGTGCGCACGCTCAAGAACAACCCGGGACGGGTTGCCGAGGTGAACAAGGAGGTCGAACAGATCGGCGCCAAGGTGCAGGCGCAGTACGCGACCCTGGGCCAATACGACTTCGTGACGATCGTCGAGGCGCCCGACGACCAGACGATGGCCAAGGTCTCGGTCGAGCTCGGCTCGCGCGGGACAATGACCAGCCAGACGCTGGCGGCGATGCCCGCCGACGTGCTCTCCGACTCTCTTTAAGGCGCCGCCTCCCATGCGCGTGCTTGTTGTCGGGGCCGGCGGGCGCGAGCACGCGATGGTGCGGGCCTTCGCGCGCTCGCCCCACGCGCCGGAGCTGCTCTGCGTGCCCGGCAACGCCGGCATCGCCGCCGACGCCGAGTGCCTGCCGGAAGTCGGCGCCGAAGACGTCGCGGCGATCGTCGCCACGGCCCGCGAGCGCGCCGTCGACCTGGTCGCGGTCGGGCCGGAGGCGCCGCTGGTCGGCGGCCTGGTCGACGCCCTGGAGGATGCCGGGATAGCCGCTTTCGGGCCGCGCGCGGCGGCGGCCGAGCTGGAGGGCTCGAAGGCCTTCGCGAAGGCGCTGATGAAAGAGGCCGGAGTGCCGACCGCCGCGCACCTGCTTCTGAGCAGCCGCGAGGAGGCGCTCGAGCACCTCGCCCGCGCCGCTTACCCGGCCGTGCTCAAGGCCGACGGCCTGGCGGCGGGCAAGGGTGTGATCCTCGCCGCCTCCGAGGCCGAGGCGCGCGACGCGGTCGAGGTCTTCTTCGGCGAGCGGCGCTTCGGCGCGACCACGGTCGTGCTCGAGGAGTTCCTCGAGGGCGAGGAGCTTTCCCTGCTCGCCCTCTGCGACGGCGAGAACGTCGTCCCCCTGGCGCCGGCCCAGGATTACAAGCGGATCTTCGACGGCGACGAGGGGCCCAACACCGGCGGCATGGGCAGCTACTCGCCGGTGCCCGGCTTCGGCCCGGACGAGGTCGACGAGATCGTCGACGCCGTCCACCGCCCTGTCGTCGCCGCGATGGCGGCCCGCGGGGCGCGCTTCCACGGCGTCCTCTACGCCGGGCTGATGGTCGGCCCCGACGGCGCCAAGGTGCTCGAGTTCAACACCCGCTTCGGCGACCCCGAGACGCAGGCGGTGCTGCCGCGGCTGCGCTCGGACCTGCTCGACCTCTGCCTGGCGGCGCGCGAGCCGGGCGGGCTCGCCGGGGTCGAGGCCGAGTTCGGCGAGGACTGGGCGGTGACCCTGGTGCTGGCCTCGGCCGGCTACCCGGAGTCCTCCTCGAAGGGCGACGTCATCCACGGCCTCGCGGCGGCCGCCGAGCTGGCCGAAGTCACCCACGCGGGGACGGCGGCGCGCGACGGCGAGGTCGTCACGGCGGGCGGGCGGGTGCTCAACGTCACCGCACTCGGGCCGACGCCGGCCGCGGCACGCGAACGCGCATACGATGCTGCCGGTCGGATCTCCTTCGACGGGATGCAGATCCGGTCCGACATCGCCGCCCGCGCAGTCGAGCGGGTACCCAGTTGACGAGATGACCCTGGAACCGAGAGAGGAAGAGATGAGCGAGATCTCAGAAGAGCCGCGGCCGAGCGGCGCGACCGCGATGCCGGCGGTGGAGGAGGCGTTCGAGGAGATCGAGGTCGACGCCCCCCACGTCGGAATCATCATGGGCTCGAAGAACGACAAGCCGAAGATGCAGCCCGCCGGCGCCGCCCTGCACGAGGCGGGGATCCGTTACGAGGTGCGCGTGATGAGCGCCCACCGCGACCCCGAGCTGGTCCGCGAGTACTGCCACAGCGCGCGCATGCGCGGCCTGCGGGCGATCATTGCGGGCGCCGGCATGTCGGCGGCGCTGCCCGGTGTCGCCGCCGCCCACACCGACCTGCCGGTGATCGGTGTGCCGATCCTCGGCAAGAGCCTCGGCGGGCTCGACGCGCTGCTCTCGGCGGTGCAGATGCCGCCCGGCGTCCCGGTCGCCTGCGTGGCGGTCGACGGGGCCAAGAACGCGGGGTTGTTGGCGGTCCGGATAATCAACAGCTGACGGGAATTACCTTGGACGCCACCAATGATCGGTAGGTACACCCGCAAGGAGATCGGCGAAGTCTGGTCCCAGCAGCGCAAGCTGGAGTGCTGGCTGGAGGTCGAGCTGGCCGCGACCGAGGCCTGGGCCGAGGAGGGCACGGTGCCCGCCGCGGCCGCCGCGGCGGCGCGGGACAAGGCGGCCTTCACGGTCGAGGCGGTCAACGAGCGCGAGAAGACGACCGACCACGACGTCGCCGCCTTCGTCGACGTCGTCGCCGCCTCGGTCGGCGAGCACGGACGCTGGATCCACTACGGCCTCACCTCCTCCGACGTGCTCGACACGGCGCTGGCGCTGCAGCTGCGCCAGGCGGGCGAGGTCGTGATCGACTCGGCGCGCGCCTACCGCGACGCGCTGATCGAGCGGGCGCTGGAGCAGCGCGACACGCTCTGCGTCGGGCGCACCCACGGCGTCCACGCCGAGCCGACCAGCTTCGGCCTGCGCCTGGCCGGCTTCGCTTTCGAGGCCGACCGCAACCTCACCCGGCTCGAGGAGGCCTTCGCGCAGCTGCGCTACGGCAAGCTCTCCGGCGCGGTCGGGACCTACGCCTCGGTGCCGCCGGCCGTCGAGGCGCGGGTGATGGAGCGGCTCGGGCTGCGGCGCGAGGACGTCGCCACCCAGGTCGTGCCGCGCGACCGCCACGCCGAGCTGACCTCGCGGATCGCGATCGCCGGGGCCGGCCTGGAGCGCTTCGCGACAGAGGTCCGCAACCTGCAGCGGACCGAGGTCCGCGAGGTGGAGGAGCCGTTCGGGGCCGGCCAGAAGGGCTCCTCGGCGATGCCGCACAAGCGCAATCCGATCCGCACCGAGCGGATCACCGGCCTGGCCCGCGTGCTGCGCGGCTACGCGCAGACCGGGCTGGAGAACGTCGCCCTCTGGCACGAGCGCGACATCTCCCACTCCGGCGCCGAGCGGGTGATCCTGCCCGACGCGACGATCGGGCTCGACTACATGCAGGGCCTCGCCGCCGGAGTCGCCGCGGAGATGACGATCCGCGCCGAGCGGATGAAGCAGAACCTCGAGCTGACCCACGGCGCCCTGTTCAGCCAGCGTGCCCTGACCGCGCTGGTCGAGTCCGGCCTCAGCCGCGACGACGCCTACCGCGTCGTCCAGGAGAACGCCCAGCGCGCCTGGGACAGCGGCACCCACTTCCGCGATCTGCTCGGAGACGCCGCTCCCGACCTCGACCTCGACGCGGTCTTCGACTACGACGCCTACCTCGGCCACGTCCCGGCGATCTTCGAGCGGCTCGAAGCACTGCGCTAGGGTCGCGGCGATGATCCTCTACACCTGCGCGCAGAAGAAGCGGGGCCCGGCGGCGGCCCACCCCTGCGCCAAGGCCGGCAAGGCGCTTGACGCGGCGGGCTACGAGTACGAGCTGCGCACCGTCGGCGGCTACCGGCTGGCGCCCTGGACCTGGGGCAGCCGCGAGCAGGAGCGGGCCGAGATCCGTGAGCTGAGCGGTACCAACGAGGTGCCGATCCTGGTCCTCGACGGCGGCGAGGTGGTTTCGGGGTCGAGCACGATCGCCCGCTGGGCGCAAGAACACCCAGCGGCGCGGTAGCAGCCGGGTTAGGCGGCGGTCAGCTCGGGCTCGCGTGCCGGCTGGCGTGCGGTGACGACCACGGGGGTGCCGTCTTTCGGCGAGAGGGTGATGTTGCGGCGGCCGATCTTCTCCGGGCGCGGGTCCGCCTTGTGCAGGTCGCAGCGGCTGATCACCTCGCGCAGGACGATGCGCATCTCGAACTCGGCGAAGGCGGCGCCGAGGCAGCGGCGGATGCCGCCGCCGAAGGGGATCCAGGCGTAGGTGTCCGGCGCTTCCTCGAGGAAGCGCTCGGGGCGGAAGGCGAAGGGCTCCGGGTAGGACTCGGCGCGGGTGTGGGCGAGCCAGATGGCCGGGGTGACATCGGTGCCCGCCGGCAGGCTGATGCCGCCGGCCTCGAGGTCGGCGTTGAGGCGCCGGCCGGCCAGCGGCACGACCGGCCGCAGGCGCAGCGACTCGCTGATCGTCGCTCGCAGGTACTCGTCCTCGCCCGCCTCCAGCGTTTCGCGCAGGCGCAGCAGCTCACGCGGGTGGCGCAGCAGCAGGTCGAAGGTCCAGGCGAGCGCGGTCGCCGTCGTCTCGTGGCCGGCCAGCAGCAGCGTCATCAGCTGGTCGCGCAGGTCGCTGTCGCCCATCGGCTCGCCGTCCTCGAAGCGGGCCTGCATCATCAGCGAGAGCATGTCGTCGCGCTCGTCGAAGTCGCCGCCGGCCCGGCGCTCGGCGATCTCGGCGTAGAGCAGCTCGTCGACCGCCTTCAGCTGGCCCTCGAATTTGGCCCACGGCCCTCGGCCGCCGAAGCGTCGCGAGGCGAGGCCGATCAGCTGGGCCAGCGGTGAGGCGGTCTCCTCCAGCACCTTGGTCAGGACGACGCGCAGCTGCTCGAGCCGCGGCCCCTCGGAGACGCCGAAGACGACGCGCAGGATCACCTCCAGCGTCATCGCCTGCATCTGCGGGTGGATCGCGAACTGCTCGCCGAGCGGCCAGGAGTCGATCTCCGCGTCGACGATCTCGTTGACGATCGGCTCGTAGGAGCGCATCCGCTCGCCGTGGAAGGCGGGCAGCATCAGCTTGCGGTGGGCGAGGTGGTCGGAGCCCTCGATGACCAGCACGGATTTCGGCCCGACGACCGGGGTGAGGACGATCTCCCTCCCGGGCGGCAGCCCGTGCGAGCGGTCCATGTAGAGGGCCTTGATCGCGGCCGGGTCGGAGATCATCACCATCGGCCGCTCGAAGCCCGCGAATTTGACGCTGAAGGCGTCGCCGTACCGCTCGCGGCACTCCTGCATGAACGGCAGCGGCCGGAACGACCACCTCAGCGTCTGCACAAACGGCGACGACGTCGGTTCGGGAGGAAGCATCGGCTGCATGGTAGAGGTGTCGGGGTGTCCCTCCAGCGCAGCGGCGTCCGTTTTTCGCCCCAGCAGCAATCTCGGACGGCCGCAAAATCCGAGGCGAAAAACCCAGCAAGCAGGAGGGACACCCCGACGCCTCTCCGCCAGCTAGCATCGGCTTAATGACCGCCGTCGCCGACCTCAAGCTCCATTCCTCGGGCAAGGTGCGTGAGATCTACGAGTGGGAGGACGACCTGCTGATGGTCGCCTCGGACCGGATCTCGATCTACGACGTGGTGATGCCGACGCCGGTCACCGACAAGGGCAAGGTGCTCAACCGGATCTCCGAATTCTGGTTCGAGCTGACCGGCGACATCGTCCCCAACCACTTCCTCTCCGCCGACGTTCCCGAAGAGGTCGCCGAACGGGCGATGCGGGTGCGGCGGCTGGAGATGTACCCGGTCGAGTGCGTCGTGCGCGGCTACCTCTCCGGCTCCGGCTGGAAGGAATACAAGGCCGACGGCGCGGTCTGCGGAATCGAGCTGCCGCCCAACCTGCTCGAGTCCGACAAGCTGCCCGAGCCGATCTTCACCCCGGCGACCAAGGCCGAGGTCGGCGACCACGACGAGAACGTCGACTTCGAGCGCGCCGCGGAGATCGTCGGCGACCGGGCGCTGATGGAGGAGCTGCGCCGGATCTCGATCGACGTCTACAAGCGCGGCGCCGAGCACGCGGCCGAGCGCGGCATCGTGCTCGCCGACACCAAGTTCGAGTTCGGCCGCCACGCCGGCGCCGAGATCGTGCTCGGCGACGAGGTGCTCACTCCCGACTCCTCGCGCTTCTGGCCGGCCGACCGCTACGAGCCGGGCAAGACGCAGCCCTCATTCGACAAGCAGTACGTACGCGACTGGGCGACGCATAGCGGCTGGGACAAGAAGCCGCCGGCGCCGGAGCTGCCCGCCGACGTGATCGAGCAGACGCGGGCCAAGTACGTCGAAGCCTACGAGCGGATCACGGAGCGCAGCTTCTAGTGGCGAGAGCCCGGGTCCTGATCCGACCGAAGGAGGGGATCCTCGACCCACAGGGCAAGGCGGTCGAGCGGGCGCTGCCGGCGCTCGGCTTCGAGGGTGTGGACCACGTGCGGGTCGGGCGGATGGTCGAGCTGGAGGCCGACGACCCGGCGCAGCTGCCGGAGCTCTGCGAGAAGCTGCTCGCCAACCCGCTGATCGAGGACTTCGAGATAGAAGAGATATGAACTGGGGGGTTCTGCAGTTCCCCGGCTCCTGCGACGAGCGGGACGCTCTACACGCCTGCGAGCTGGCGGGCGGCGAGGCGCGACTGGTCTGGCATGAGGACCGCGACCTCGCCGGGATCGACGCGGTCGTCGTCCCCGGTGGCTTCTCCTACGGCGACTACCTGCGCGCCGGCGCGATCGCCCGCTTCTCCCCGGCGATGGAGGCGGTGGCCGAGTTCGCCGCGGCCGGCGGCCCGGTGCTGGGCATCTGCAACGGCTTTCAGGTGTTGTGCGAGACCGGCCTGCTCCCCGGCGCGCTGCTGCTCAACGACAACCTGCGCTTCGTCTGCCGCCAGGTCGAGTTGATCGCAGCATTTTCGGGCCCAGGGGCCCGACAAAGCTTCGATCGATCGGCGGCCACCCTGTCGATCCCCGCCAAGCACGGGGAAGGGCGCTACTGGGCGCCGGCGGAGCTGCTCGATGCACTGGAGGCAAACGGGCAGGTCGCCTTCCGCTACGCGCCGGGGCAGAACCCGAACGGCTCGCTGCGCGACATCGCCGGCGTGCGCAACGAGGCCGGCAACGTGCTCGGCCTGATGCCGCACCCCGAGCACGCGGTCGACGCGATGACCGGCTCCACCGACGGCTTGCGCGTCTTCGAGTTCGTTGCGGGAGCCCTCGCATGACCCCCGCCGCCCCCGGACGCGGGAGCCGGGGCATGTCCATATCTGATTCTTCATGCCCCGGCGAGAGCAGAGGAGGCGGCGGTTGATGTCCTCCCCGCATAGGGAGTTGGGGCTTACCGACTCCGAGTTCGAGCTGATCCAGGCGAAGCTCGGGCGCGAGCCGAACGGGGTCGAGCTGGCGATGTTCAGCCTGCTCTGGTCCGAGCACTGCGCCTACAAGCACTCGCGCAAGCTGCTGCGCCGCCTGCCGACCGAGGGCGAGCGCGTGGTGATGGGGCCGGGCGAGAACGCCGGCGCCGTCGACGTCGGCGGCGGCTACGCGATCGCCTTCAAGGTCGAGTCGCACAACCACCCGAGCGCGGTCGAGCCCTTCCAGGGCGCGGCCACCGGGGTCGGCGGAATCCTTCGCGACGTCTTCGCGCTCGGCGCGCGGCCGATCGCGATCCTCGACTCGCTGCGCTTCGGCGAGCTCGACTCGGCCCGCTCGCGCCACCTGCTCGACGGCGCGGTGCGCGGCATCGGCCACTACGGCAACTCGATCGGCGTGCCCAACGTCGGCGGCGAGATCTACTTCGAGGCGCCCTACGAGCACAACTGCCTGGTCAACGCGATGTGCGTGGGCATCGCCCGGCAGGAGGACATGGTGCGCGCGGCGGCGGCCGGGGTCGGCAACGCCGTCGTGCTGATGGGGGCTTCGACCGGGCGCGACGGGATCGGCGGCGCCTCGGTGCTCGCCTCGGCCGAGCTCGGAGAGGGCGACGAGGCGAAGCGGCCGACGGTGCAGATCGGCGACCCCTTCGAGGAGTCCAAGGTGCTCGAGTGCTGCCTGGAGCTGCTCGGCAAGGGGCTGCTCGTCTCCCTGCAGGACCTCGGCGCCGCCGGGCTCACCTCCTCGGCCAGCGAGATGGCCTCGGCCGGCGAGGTCGGGATCGAGATCGACGTCGCGCGGGTGCCGCTGCGCGAGACCGACATGGAGCCCTTCGAGATCATGGTCTCCGAGTCCCAGGAGCGGATGCTGGCCGTGGTCGAGCCGAGCCGGGTCGACGAGGTGATCGCCGTCTGCGAGAAATGGGAGACCGGCGCGGCCGAGATCGGCAGGGTCACCGACGACGGGTTGGTGCGGGTGCTGCACGGCGAGGAGGTCGCCGGCGAGATGCCGGTTGGGGCGCTGGTCGACGGCTGCCCGCTCTATGACCTCGAGCCGGCCGAGCCGGAGGGCTGGATCTACGGCAACCGCGAGACGCTCGGCCCCGAGGCCACCGCCGCGGAGACGCTGCTCGCCCTGCTCGCCGCCCCCAGCGTCGCCTCGAAGCGCTGGGCCTTCGAGCAGTACGACTCGGTCGTCGGCTCGCGCACCGCGCGGCGGCCGGAGAGCGCCGACGCCGCCGTGCTGGCGATTCCCGAGGCCGACGGCGCGATCGCGATCGCGATCGACGGCAACGGCCGCCGGGTCGCCTGCGACCCCTACGCCGGCACGGTCGAGGCCGTGCTCGAGTGCGCTCAGAACCTCGCCTGCGCCGGGGCCGAGCCGCTCGGCCTGACCAACTGCCTCAACTTCGGCAACCCCGAGAAGCCCACACCGGCCTGGCAGCTCGACCGCGCGACCCAGGCGCTGGCCGACGCCTGCGAGGCGCTCGGCGTGCCGGTCGTCGGCGGCAACGTCTCGCTCTACAACGAGGGGCCCGAAGGGCCGATCTACCCGACCCCGGTGGTCGGCATGGTCGGCGAGCTGCGCGACGCCGAACTGGCGGCGCCGAGCGCCTTCCTCGCCGAGGGCGACGCGATCGCCCTGCTCGGCCCCTTCGAACCGACCCTGGAAGGAAGCGAGCTGGCCAAGCAGCGCGGTGAGCTCGACGCCGGCCTCCCCCAGCCCGACGTCGCCGCGGTTGCCGCAGCCTGCGCCGCCGTGCGCGACGCCGTCCGCGCCGGCAAGCTCGCCTCCGCCCACGACGTCAGCGACGGCGGCCTCGCCTGCGCGCTGGCCGAGTGCGCGATCGGCGCCGGGCTCGGCTGCCGCGTCGACGTGCAGCACCTGCGCGAGCGCGGCTGCTCGCCGGAGGAGGCCCTGTTCGGCGAGGGCAGCGGCGGCTTCATTGTCAGCGGGGATCGCGGTGCGCTCGAGGCGCTCGCGGGCGACGGGGTCGCCGTCCTCTACCTGGGCAAGGTCGGGGGCACCACGATCGAGATCGCCGCCGGCGATCGCAGCCTCACCGTGCCGCTCGGCGACGCCGAGCGGGCCTGGCGCTCGCTGTCTGCGCAGGCCGAGAGTGACCGCGCCTGAGGCGCTCGACTCACCGCTCAACCCTCGCTAGGCTGGTACGCGAGGTGCTCGGGTGAGAAAGCCAAGCGGCGGCGCGGTACTTGCGGTCGTAATCGTGGGGGTCGGGCTGATCGCGCCCGCAAGTGCATCGGCGGGAACCGAGGTCGGCAGCGACTGCCTCGCAAACGCCAACGAGAAGAACCGGATCGCTCTGCCGTTCGCCGGCACCGACAACCCCTTCCCGCTGACCGTTCCGGCGCCCGGCGTCGTCACTCGCTGGAGGATGCAGGTGGGGCCCGGGCTGCCGAACTACCTGCCGCAGCGCCTCGTCGTGTTCCGGCCGACGGGGCGGGCAGACGAGTTCCTCACCGCCGCCTCAAGCGAAACGGCGTTGGTGAAAGCCGGCTCGAACGAATTCCGGACCCGGATCCCGGTGCGGGCCGGTGACCGGTTCGGGCTCTCCGGGTACAACGGCACCTATCTCTGCAGGGGCGCGGACGCGGGTAGCTCAGGCCTGTCCGACGGCGAAGCCCGGGTCGGCAAGAACGGGCTCTTCAGGGTAGAAACGGGCCTGGGAACACCGGTGAGCGCGATCGTCGAGCCCGACGTCGACGGCGACGGCTTCGGCGACGAGCGCCAGGACAAGTGCCCGCAGAGCGCCGCCTACCACCGCGACGCCTGTTCGGCGGTCAGGCTGCGGGTCAGGACGAAGGCGAGAAAACGCTCGATCCTGGTCCGGGTCAGGGCCGACATGGAGATCTCGCTGAATGTCTTCGGCCAGGTCGGTTGGGGCTTCAAGCCGAAGGGGAAGCGTGCGCCCGGTCACTCCAAGCCGACGCGGTTGATCGTCGGCCTCGGCGGCGCCACCAAACACCTCTTCCCGGGCAGGGCCGCCAGCTTCAGGTTGGCGCTGCCGCGGTCGGTGACCCGAAGGCTCGGGCGGATCGCGCCGCGGGAGTCGCTGAAAGCCGAAGTCACTGCGCGCGCCACCGACCTGGAGGGGGCACTGGCGGAGCGCCGGACGATCGTCCGGCTGAAGGGCTGGAAGCACGGCTGACCCGGTCCTGAGCCGCTGCTACCCTGCCGGAGTAGGCAGTCTGCCTGCGCGCACGTCCTTCACCAACCCGAGGAATACGCGCTTTGACCTCGCCCCCAGGGCAGCCGATAGATCGCGACAAGCCGCGCGAGGAATGTGGCGTTTTCGGCGTATACGCGCCCGGCCATGACGTCGCCCGACTCGCCTACTTCGGCCTCTACGCGCTGCAGCACCGTGGCCAGGAGTCCGCCGGGATCGCCACGTGCGAGGGCGGCCACATCACGACGATGCGCGACTCGGGGCTCGTCTCCCAGGTCTTCGACGAGGAGAAGCTGCGGGCGCTGGCCGGGGACATGGCGATCGGCCACGTGCGCTACTCGACCACCGGCGGGGGCTCATGGGAGAACGCGCAGCCGGTCTGGCGCGACGACGGCCGCGAGCTGGCGCTCGCCCACAACGGCAACCTGACCAATGCGGTCGAGCTCTGGGGCGAGCTGAAAGAGGCCGGGATCGCCTTCCGCGGCACCTCGGACTCGGAGATCATCGCGGCGCTGATCTCCTCCAACGGCGGGCGCTTCGTCGAGGACGCCGTCGCCGCCGTGATGCCGCGCCTGCAGGGCGCCTACTCGACCGTCGCGATGACCAAGCACGCGATCGTCGCCTTCCGCGATCCACACGGGGTGCGGCCGCTCTCACTGGGGCGGCTCGGGCAGCGCTTCGTCGTCGCCTCGGAGAGCTGCGCCTTCGACATCGTCGGCGCCGAGCTGCTGCGCGAGATTCGCCCCGGCGAGATGGTCTCGCTGACCGAGCGCGGCCTCGACACGCGCCAGGTGGTCAAGGCCGGCCGCCCCGCCCACTGCGTCTTCGAGCACATCTACTTCTCCCGCCCCGACAGCCGCCTCGAGGGCAAGGTGCTGCAGCAGGTGCGCGGCCGGATGGGCGAGATCCTCTGGCGCGAGGCCCCGGTCGAGGCCGACCTGGTGATCGCCGTGCCGGACTCCGGCAACCCCGCGGCGGCCGGTTTCGCGCGCGCCTCCGGGCTGCCGCGCGACGACGGCCTGATCAAGAACCGCTACGTCGCCCGCACCTTCATCCAGCCCGGGCAGGAGCTGCGCAAGCATGGCCTGCGGCTCAAGTTCAACCCGCTGCCGGAGATCGTCGCCGGTCAGCGCATCGTCGTCGTCGACGACTCGATCGTGCGCGGCAACACGACGCGGCAGATCGTCGGCATGCTGCGCGACGCCGGGGCGAGCGAGGTGCATCTGCGGATCTCGGCGCCGCCGATCCGCAACCCGTGCCACTACGGGGTCGACATGTCGACCCGCGAGGAGATGATCGCCCACGAACGGACGATCGAGGAGATCTCCGACGAGCTCGGCGCCGACTCGCTCGCCTACCTCTCGCTGGACGGCGTCTACGAGGCGATCGGGACCCGCCCCGAGGACCACTGCGACGCCTGCTTCAGCGGCCGCTACCCGCTCGGCGACCCCGAGGACGCGAACAGCAAATTCGCGCTCGAGGACGTCGCGATCGTTCCGGCGAGCTAGCGCTGCCGACATTTGGCCCACTCTGGTGGGGTCAACATCGGATACGCAACGACTATCGAGAGCGAGGACCCCAGGCGGGTTCGCCGACGTGACTGCCGAAGCCTTCTTCTTCGATCCCACCGCTGTCGACCGAGCGGCCGGTGCCGCGGCGGCCACTGCCGATCGTGAGGATGCTGCTGGAGCGGCTGCCACCGGTCCAGACAGCGATCTGGCGGCCGTTCGGCGAGAAGGCAGGCTGCGAGTAGGAGGCGCAGCGGATGCGGCTGCGCTGCCGGCAGGGGGTCAGCAGCCGGACCCCGCGCCCGCTCGCCCGCGCGACGAGAATGCTGGAGTGCAGGACGCCGCCGCGCACGAAGGCGATCCGCCGGCCGTCGGGCGCGTAGTCGGGGGCGCGCTCGCGGCGCGGCCCGTCGATCAGCACCCGCAGCCGCGACCCGTTCGGCCGCATCGAGAAGATGTCGCTGCGATCACGGCGCTCGTCGGGGTCACGATCGCTGACGAAAGCGATCCGCCTGCCGTTCGGCGAGACGACCGGGTCGTAGTCCTCATATGGGCCGCGGGTGAGCTGCCGCAGGCCGCTGCCGTCGAGGCGAACCGAGTAGATGTGGCTGTCGCCGTCTTCGGAGCGCGAGAAGACGATCGCCCGGCCGCTCGGGAAGAAGGAGGGGTCGCCGCCGCCTCCGATCACCATCCTTCGACCCGACCCGTCGACGCCGACGACGTAGATGCCGGGGCCTTCGGCGCCGAAGGAGGAGAAGAGGATGCGGCGGCCGTCCGGCGAGAAGGCGGGATCGCGGTCGCTGCGGTTGAAGGTCAGCTGGTGCGCTCGGCGGCGGCGTCCCGGCGGGTCGATGTACAGGCCACCGCTGCTCGTGACTTCGCCTTCGCCCGTTTCCCGCTGGTCGGTCTTGGTGTAGACGATCGGGCCCGGCTTTCCGGGGAAGGCCGCCTGCGCCTCGCCGGCGCCGAGGGCCAGCAGAATGGCGACGCAGAGGAGCGAGGCGCGGATCACGACGTGAGCGTAGCGTCCACGGCCATGGAGCATGAGGCGAAACGTGGCCAAGCAGACCAAGGACGCGGGGAGCGTGGCGTGCGGCGCACGCGAGCGACCGAGGACGCGGAGCTGCGCCGTGGCACGTTTCGTCTCGTCGTCCTCGCCTCGGGCGGCGGCACCAACCTGCAGGCGATCCTCGACGCGCTGCACGGCCGCGCGGGAATCGAGGTGGTCGGCGTCGGATCCGACAAGCCCGCGGCGCGGGCGCTGGAGCGAGCCCGCGCGGCAGGGGTCGAGACCGGCGTCTTCCCGCGCGAGGATTTTGCCGACCGCGCGGCGCGCGACATCGCGATGGCCGAGTGGATCGAGGCGCGCGGCGCCGACCTCGTCGTCCTCGCCGGGTACATGCAGTTGCTCTCGCCCGCCTTCGTCGCCCGCTTCCCCGCCCGCGTGGTCAACATCCACCCGGCGCTGCTGCCGGCCTTCCCGGGCCTCGACGCGATCGGCCAGGCGCTCGACGCGGGGGTCGAGAGGACAGGGGTCACGGTCCACTTCGTCGACGAGGGCGTCGACACGGGCCCGCCGATCGTGCAGCGCGAGGTGCCGGTGCCGGCCGGCGGCGACCGGAAGCAGTTGGAGGAGGCCATCCACGCGGTCGAGCACGAGCTCTACCCGGAGGCGATCCGCATGATCGCGCGGGGCACGGTTAGGATCGATGCCGACGATCCGAGGGTCGTCGTCACCGATGAGTGAGGCTCCCGCAGACACCCCCTCCGAAGCCGTGAGCAACGGCGCGATCAGGGTGCGCCGGGCGCTGATCTCGGTCTCCGACAAGACCGGGGTCGCCGACTTCGCCAGGACGTTGGCGGCTCAGGGCGTCGAGATCCTCTCCACCGGCGGGACCGCGGGCGCGCTGCGCGAGGCCGGGCTCGAGGTGACCGAGGTTGCCGAGTTCACCGGCCAGGAGGAAATGCTCGGCGGCCGCGTGAAGACCCTGCACCCGCGGCTGCACGGGGCGCTGCTGGCGCGGCGCGACGACCCCGAGCACATGGCGACGCTGGAGCGCGAGGGGATCGAGCCGATCGACCTGGTCTGCGTCAACCTCTACCCCTTCGAGCAGACCGTCGCCGCGCACGAGGTCGACCCCGAGGTCGCGGTCGAGAACATCGACATCGGCGGGCCGACGATGATCCGCGCCGCCGCCAAGAACCACGAGGGCGTCGCGGTGATCGTCAAACCCGAGTCCTACGACGCGGTTTGCGCCGAGCTGGAGGAGACCGGGGGCGAGGTCTCCGCCTCGACCAGCCACTGGCTCGCCAACGAGGCCTTCACCCACATCGCCCGCTACGACGCGGCGATCAGCCGTTGGTTCTCGGCCTCCTACGAGGACTTCCCCGAACACCTGACGGTCTCCTACGAGAAGGAGCTCGACCTTGCCTACGGCGAGAACCCGCACCAGCGGGCGGCGCTCTACTCGGAGGTCGGCGTGCGCAGCCACATCCTCTCCGGCGTGGCGAAGCTGCACGGCAAGGCGCTCTCCTTCAACAACGTGCTCGACCTCGATTCGGCACGGCGCCTCAACGAAGACTTCGAGCCGCCCGCCTGCACGATCGTCAAGCACAACAACCCCTGTGGGGTGGCGATCGGCGCCGATGCGCTCGACGCCTACCGCAAGGCGCTGGCCTGCGACCCGGTCTCCGCCTACGGCAGCGTGATCGCGATCAACCGGCCGATCGACCTGGCGCTCGCCGAAGCGCTGCACGAGAACTTCGTCGAGGTGCTGCTGGCGCCCGGCTTCGAGGACGGGGCGCTCGACGTCCTGCAGCAGAAGGAGTCGATCCGCATCCTCGACGACGAGGAGCGCCGCCAGGCCGACCCGGCCGAACGCGACGTCAAGCGGGTGCGCGGCGGCCTCTTGATCCAGGACCGCGACGGCGATCCCGAGCCGCGCGAGATCATGGAGACGGTGACCGACACGAAGCCGAGCGAGGCACAGTGGGACGACCTGCTCTTCGCCTGGACCGTGGTGCGCCACGTGCGCTCCAACGCGATCGTGCTCGCCAAGGGCGGCGCGACGCTGGGCATCGGGGCCGGGCAGATGAGCCGCGTCGACTCGGTCCGCCTCGCGGTCGAGAAGTGCCGCGACGCCCGGGGCGATGAGGCCGACGGCCTGCTGGCCGGCTCGGCTGTCGCCTCAGACGCCTTCTTCCCCTTCGCCGACGGGCCCCAGGCCGCGATCGACGCCGGCGCCAACTGCGTGATCCAGCCCGGCGGCTCCAAACGCGACGCCGAGGTGATCGAGGCCTGCGACGCCGCGAGCATCCCGATGGTCTTCACGAAGCACCGACATTTCAGACACTAGGTCAGCCGGCGCTGGCGCTCGCTGGCGCGGCGGACGTGGTTGCAGACTTCCTCGACCGTGTCGGCGGTGACGAGCTGGCGCATGTCGGCGCGGTCGATCAGCCCGCAATCGTCGAGGTCGGCGTCGATCCAGCGCAGCAGCGGCGCCCAGTGGTCGCTGTCGACGAGAATCGTCGGGAAGTCCTCGATCCGTTCGGTCTGGATCAGGGTGATGCTCTCGAACAGCTCGTCCATCGTGCCGAAGCCGCCGGGGAAGATGACGAAGGCACGCGCGTAGCGGACGAACATCAGCTTGCGAGCGAAGAAGTAGTGGAAGTCGAGCGACCGATTGACGTAGGGGTTGACGCGCTGCTCGCGCGGCAGCTCGATGTTGAGGCCGACCGAGACGCCGCCCGCCTCGGCCGCGCCGCGGTTCGCCGCCTCCATCAGCCCCGGCCCGCCGCCGGTGATCACCGTGAAGCCCTCCGCCGCGAGGCAGGCCGCCGTCTGGCGGCAGAGCCCGTACCAGCGGTGGTCCTCGCGGACGCGGGCCGAGCCGAAGATCGAGACCCCCTCCTCGACGTCGCGCAGCGCGTCGAAGCCGCGCCGGACCTCGTCGTGGATCCGTTCGAGCCGCCACTCGTCCTGCTCCTCGACGTCGCAGGGCTGGCGCAGCAGCTCGATGTCGCGATGGGCACCGGTCATGCCCCCGGCGGGATTCGAACCCGCGCCGCGCGGCTTAAAAGGCCGCCGCTCTAACCAACTGAGCTACAGGGGCGTGGGGTCATGGTAATTGCCCCAGTCCAATGTCGGGCAGTCGCCGTTTGTCTGGCTGAGGACGACAAAGGACGAACGCGGTCGGTTCAGGTCAAGTCCGGCTGGCCCTGCTCCGGGGTCGAGGCCTCGGCGTGGGTGCGGCGGGGGATGCGGCCAGCGCGGCGGGCGGCATGGCCGGCTTCGACCCCGGCTCGCAGGGCGCGGGCCATCGCCGGCGGGTCGGCGGCGCCGAAGATCGAGCTTGCCGCCATCACCGCGTCGCAGCCCAGCTCCATCGCCAGGGCGGCGTCGGAGGCGGTGCCGATGCCGGCGTCGAGAACAACCGGGACCTCGGCCTGTTCGGTCACGATCGCGATGTTGTAGGGGTTGCGGATGCCGGCGCCGGAGCCGATCGGCGAGCCGAGCGGCATCACCGCGGCGCAGCCGGCCTCCTGCAGGCGACGGGCGAGGATCGGGTCGTCGTTGGTGTAGGGGAGCACGGTGAAGCCGTCGCCGACCAGGGTCTCGGCGGCGTCGAGCAGCTCGACCGCGTCCGGGTAGAGGGTGCGGTCGTCGCCGATCACCTCGAGCTTCACCCAGTCGGTCTCGAAGGCCTCGCGGGCCAGGTGGGCGGTGCGGACCGCGTCCCGCGCCGTGAAGCAGCCTGCGGTGTTGGGCAGCGCGAAGAGGCCGAGCTTCTCGATCACCTCGAGGACGGAACCCTGCGCGTCGGGGTCGACGCGCCGCAGGGCGACGGTGACGATCTCGGCACCGGAGGCCGCCAGCGCCTCCTCCATCTGCTCCAGCGAGCGGAAGCCGCCCGTGCCGGCGATCAGGCGGGATGCCCACTGCCGGCCGCCCAGCTCCCAGGTCTCTGCTCCGCCCTGGATCGCCGCTAGCACCTCCACACCGGCGCCCTCGGCGAGCTCGGTCGAGTCCCACTCGGCGCGCGGCACGACCTCGCCCTCGAGCGCGACCGCGACGCCGCGGGCGCTCCCGTCGGCGCCGCTCTCGCGCACCGCGTCGGCCAGGGTCGCGCCGCCGGGCAGCTCGCGCGGCTCGCCGTTCAGCTCGATCCTCACCGGATCACTCCCTCCGCGGTGCGTTCGTCGTTTGTCTGGCTACGGCCGACAAAAGGCGAACGGTCTTCCAGCAGATCGACCAATACGTTCGCGGCGAGCGGCGCGAGAAGGATCCCGTTGCGGAAGTGGCCGGCCGCCCAGAGCAGGCCCTCGACCGGGGACTCGTCGACCAGAGGCAGGTTGTCCGGCGTGCCGGGGCGCAATCCGGCGGCGGCCTCGACGAGCTCCATCTCGGCGACCTCGGGCAGCAGGCGGTAGGCCTCGCGCAGCAGCTCATGGACGCCGCCGGCGGTGACCGTCTCGTCGAAGCCCTGCTCCTCGACCGTCGCCCCGGCGATCAGGCGGCCGTCGGGACGCGGCACGAGGTAGACGCGCTCCGAGGCGACGATGCGAGCGCACGGCGCGACACCGTCACGCGAGCGCAGCTCGAGGATCTGGCCCTTGACCGGCCGCACCGGCGGACGGGCCACCTCGGGCAGCCACTCGGCTTGGCCCGACCAGGCCCCGGCGGCGAGAACGACGCGGCCGGCCCGCAGCTCGCGGCCACCGTCGGTTCGCACGCCGGCGATCCGCTCGCCGGCGAAGAGCGGCGCCTCGACGCCGGTCCCGAGCAGCAGCTCGACCCTGGGCTCGGCCTCGAGCGCGTCGAGCAGCGCCGCGACCAGCGCCCGCGGGTCGACCGAGCCCTCGGCAGGCGCGTGCACACCGCCGGCGAAGGACGGCGTCAGGCCCGGCTCCAGCTCGCGGCAACGGCGCGGTGGCAGCCACTCGGCGCCGAGGCCAAGCGAGCGCTGCAGCTCGTGCACCCTGCGCAGCTCCGCCGCCTCGTCGCGGTCCAGCGCGACATGCAGGGCGCCGTCGCGGCGGTAGCCGGTGGCGACCCCGCTCGCCTGCTCCAGATCGGCGACAAAGCTCGGGTAGAGCTCGGCCGCGGCCAGGGTCAGTTTCAAGAGCTCAGGCTCGCCGAAGGCCAGCTCGCCGACCGGCGCCAGCATCCCGGCGGCGACCCGCGTCGCCCCGGCCGGAGGGCGGGAGCGCTCGACCACGGCGACGCGCGCACCCGCGCGCGCTGCGCGCCAGGCGCAGCTGAGGCCGATGACTCCGCCTCCTATGACTACGAGATCGGAACTGCGCTGCTCGCTCATCCTTGCCTCCGCCGGCATTACCCGGATCAGGTCACACGGTCGGCGGCCTCGTTGCCGCCCTCTCAGCCTTCGGTGAGGCTCCCGTACTGCTCCGATGGTACTCGTCGCCATAATCGGAGCATGAGCCTGGCACCACCCGAGGCCCGCGGCCCGCTGCGCCGCGAGCGCCTTCGCACCGCGCGCCTCTATTTCGTCTGCGAGGCGATGCCGAGCGGACACGATCCGGAAGCGCTGCTGCAGGCGGCGCTCACCGGCGGGGTCGACATCGTCCAGCTGCGCGAGAAGGAGCTGGGGCGGGAGGAGATCGAGCGCTCGGCCCAGACCTTCCGACGCCTCTGCGACACCCACAGCGCCCTGTTTATCGTCAACGACGACCCCTGGCTGGCCCGCACCTGCGGCGCCGACGGGGTTCACGTCGGCCAGGACGACATGCCCGTCGAGGAGGCGAGAGAGATCCTCGGGCCGGATGCGATCGTCGGCCTCTCAACCCACTCCGAGGCTCAGCTCGCGGCAAGCGCCGACGCAGCCGTGGATTACGTCAGCGTCGGGCCTATCTGGGAGACGCCGACGAAAGCGGGCCGCCCCGGCGTCGGCCTCGGCCTGGTCGAGCACGCGGCCTCCTCCGCCCCCCACCCCTTCTTCGCGATCGGCGGCGTCGACCCGGGCAACGCGGGCGAGGTCGTCGCCGCGGGCGCCCTGCGGCTCGGCGTCGTGCGGGCGGTCCGCGACGCGGCCGACCCCGCCGCGGTCGCCGCCGAGTTGCGCGGCGCCCTCGCCGCGGTCGGGGAGGCGGCGCCCGGTGCCTGACGCGCCGGACGCGCCGGACGCGCCGCGCAAGCGCAAGCAGCGCGGGGGAGGCGAGTCGAGCCCGCGCGAGCGGATGCAGCGCGGCTACGCCCGCGCCGAGGAACGCAACCAGGCGGCGCGCGAGAACCTCGAGCCGCTGGCCGAGGGCGAGCGTCCGCTGGTGGTGACGATCGGCGCCGTCGTCGCCGGGCTGATCGCGCTCTCGATCGTCGGCGGCTACCTGGCCGGCGTCGAGGTCGAAGGCGACAAACCGCGCCTCGCCCAGGTCCTCGCCCCGGCGCTGATCATGGGCGTGATGTCGTGGGGCATGTGGCGCGCGCGCTACTGGGCCGTGCTCGGCTTCCAGCTGATTCTCGTCTTCCTCATCTTCAGCGCCGTCTTCGGCCTCGCCGTGCAGGCGTCGAGCGTCGGCGAGTTCGCCGCCACCTTCGGCCTGCTCGCCGTCGCCGGGGCGTTCTTCTTCTTCATGGTCAAGGCGATGGCGAGGATCCAGATGCCGACGCGCGACTGAGCTTCCGGTGCGCTTTTCCCTCCTCCTGGGCAGGAAAGGCGCACCGGAACGGCGCTTCTATAGGCTGAGGTGACTTGGCTGAATCCTTCGACATGATCGTGATCGGCGGGGGCCCCGGCGGCTATGTCGCGGCGATCCGCTCTGCTCAGCTGGGCAAGAAGACCGCCGTGGTCGAGCACGACAAGCCGGGCGGGCGCTGTCTGAACTACGCCTGCATCCCGGCCAAGACGGTCCTGCGCAGCGCCGAGATCTACGACCAGGCGCGCAACAGCGCCGAGCTGGGCGTCGTCGCCAAGGACGTCGAGCTGGACTGGGATGCCCTCGGCCGGCGCCGCGCCGCGGTCTCCGAATCGCTCTCCGCCGGCGTGAAGATGCTCTGGGACAAAAACAAGGTCAGCTGGATTGAGGGAAGCGGCTCGCTCACCGCCGACGGCAATGTCCAGGTCGGCGACGATGTCTACGAGGCCGGCATCGTCGTGCTGGCCACCGGCTCGACCGCGCAACCGATCCCCGGCGTCGAATTCGGCGACAGGGTGCTCGACACCTGGGGCGCCTGGTCGCTGGCCGAGAAGCCGGGCAGGATCGCCGTCGTCGGCGCCGGCGCCTCGGGCTGTGAGATTGCCTCCGCCTACGGGCGCTTCGGCACCGAGGTGCTCCTGATCGAGATGCTCGACCAGATCCTTCCCGCCGAGGACAAGGACATGGCGCGGGTGGTCGAGCGGGCCTTCAAGAAGGAGAACATAGAGATCTCCACCGGCAGCCCGGTCGAGAACGTCGAGGCAGGCGGCGACTCGGTCAAGCTCTCCTACGGAGACACGACGACCGAGGTCGACTACCTCTGCATCGCGGGTGGCCGCTCCGCCGACGTCGAGGGGCTCGGGCTCGACGCGGCCGGGATCGAGCTCGAGGACAACGGCAAGGTCAAGGTCGACGAGTTCGGCCGCACCAGCAACGCCAAGGTCTACGCGATCGGCGACCTCGTCAACGCCAAGGCGCTCGCCCACAAGGCTTCCGAGGAGGGTGTGGTCGCGGCTGAGCACGCCGCCGACGCGCCGACCCACCCGGTCGACCAGAACCTCGTCGCCGGCGCCACCTTCTGCCATCCGCAGGTCGCCAGCGTCGGCCTGACCGAGGCGGCGGCGAAGGAGGCCGGACACGACGTCAAGGTCGGCAAGCTCAAGCTCGGGGCGGTCGGCGGGGCCACCGTCTACGACGACAAAGACGGGATGGTCAAGCTCGTCGTCGACTCCAAGTACGGCGAGATCCTCGGCGCCCACATCGTCGGCAACCGGGCCTGCGACATGATCGCCGAGCTGGTCGCGACGATGGCGCTGGAGGGCGGCTACCAGGAGCTGGCGCGGATCGTCCATCCGCACCCGACGATCTCCGAGGCGATCTTCGAAGCCGCCCGCGCCGTGGACAAGTGGGCGACGCACGCTTGACCGGCGCGCGCGCGACCTTCTACTTCGACCTCGGATCGCCCTACGCCTATCTGACCGCGGAGCGGATCAGCGGCCTGTTCACCGATGCCGAGCTCGAGCAGCCGGAGTGGCAGCCGATCCTGCTCGGCGGGCTCTTCCAGCACTTCGGCCGTGACTCCTGGGGCAACGGCCCCGAGCGCGAGGGCGGCATCGCCGAGGTCGAGCGCCGCGCCGCCGACTACGGGCTGGCGCGGATCGCCTGGCCGGAGCCCTGGCCGGGCAACATGCTCTTCGCGATGCGCGTGGCGACATTCGCCAAGCAGACCGGGCGCACGGTCTCCTTCGCGCTCGCCGCCTTCCGCCAGCAGTTCGCCGCCGGGCGCGACCTCAGCGAGCACGACAACGTCCTGATCGCCGCCGCGGCCTGCGAGCTGCACCCCAACGCCGTCAGCAAGGCGGCGGGCACCCAGACCGTCAAGGACGCGCTGCGCGAGGCGACCGACGCGGCGGCCGAGCGCGGCGTTATCGGCGTGCCCTCGCTCGCCGTGGGCGACGAGGTCTTCTGGGGTGACGACCGGCTGGACGAGGCGGTCGAGGCCGCGAGCTAACCTGAGCCTCGATGCCTGACCTTCCCGACGCCGGCACCTGTTACGAGCTGCTCGCGCGGATGGCCCTGATCCGGCGCTTCGAGGAGGAGGCCGGGCGGCAGTACCAACGGGCCAAAGCGGGTGGCTTCCTCCACCTGGGCATCGGCGAGGAGGCGACGATCGTCGGCACCACCTCGGTGATGCGCGACGAGGACTACCTGATCGGCACCTACCGCACGCACGGCCACGCGATCGCCCGCGGCACCGACCCCGAGCGGGTGATGTCGGAGCTGTTCGGCCGGGTTGGCGGGACCAGCGGCGGGCGCGGCGGCTCGATGCACATCTTCGACCGCGAGAGGCGCTTCATGGGCGGCTACGGGATCGTCGGCGGCAACCTGCCGATCGCGGCCGGGCTGGCCCTCTCCTCCGAGTACAAGGGCGAAGACGCGGTCACCGTCTGCATGTTCGGCGACGGCGCCTCCAACACCGGCAACTTCGGCGAGACGATGAACCTGGCGGCGCTCTGGCAGCTGCCGGTCTTCTTCCTGGTCGAGAACAACCTCTACGGGATGGGGACCTCGGTCGAGCGCCACTCCGCCCAGACCGATCTCTCCAAGAAGGCCGAGGGCTACGGCATCCCCGGCGAGCGGATCGACGGGATGGACGTGATCGCGGTGCGCGAGGCGGTCGCCGAGGGGATCCGCCAGGCGCGCGAGGAGCGCCGCCCGACCCTGCTCGAGGCCTTCACCTACCGCTACCGCGGCCACTCGGCCGCCGACCCCGAGGTCTACCGGGAGCGCGAGGAGGTCGAGGAGTGGCAGGAGAAAGACCCGATCGAGGCCTTCGCGCAGCGCTGCGTCGAGGCCGGTGTGCTGGGCGAGCGCGAGGTTAACGAGGTCCGCGAGAAGGCCGAGGAGCGGGTCGTGGCGGCGGTCGCGGCGGCGGAGGCCTCGCCCGAACCGGCGCTCGACAGCCTCTACGAAAACCTCTACGTGGTCGAGGGGGAGCCCGGCTGGTACGCGGTCGACGAGCGCAGCCCCGAGCCGCACCGGGGCGAGCGCGAGGAGTCGATGCCGGCCGCCGCGCGCGAGCTTGCCGAGGCCGGCGCCGCCTACGCCGGGCAGCCGGACGGGCCGCCGCCGAATCCCGCTGCCGACGGCGACGGCCAGGAGGATGTCGAGCCCGAGGCCTCCGAAGAGCTCGAGGAGGCGGACGACTGATGGCGACGCTGCGGATGCGCGAGGCGCTGCGCGACGCGATGGCCGAGGAGATGCGGGCCGACGAGGCGGTCTTCGTGATGGGCGAGGACGTCGGCATCTTCGAAGGCGCCTTCAAGGTGACGGAAGGGCTGCTGGAGGAGTTCGGCGAGCGGCGCGTGCGCGACACGCCGATCTCCGAGAACACGATCGTCGGCGCCGGGGTCGGCGCGGCGATGGGCGGGCTGCGGCCCGTGGTCGAGCTGATGACGGTCAACTTCTCGCTGCTGGCGCTGGACCAGATCGTCAACCACGCCGCCGCGATCCCCTACATGTTCAACGGCCAGGCGCGGGTGCCGCTCGTGATCCGCATGCCCGGCGGCGGCGGGCACCAGCTCGGCCCGACCCACTCGCACAGCTTCGAGGCGCTCTACCTGCAGGTGCCGGGCCTGCTGGTCGCCTGCCCCTCCACCCCGGCCGACGGCAAGGCGCTGCTGAAGGCGGCGATCCGCAACGACAACCCGGTCGTCTTCATCGAGCACGAGAGCCTCTACGGGACGCGCGGCGAGGTCGCTGAGGACGGCGACGGCGAGGCGCTGCGCTTCGGCGAGGCGGCGGTGCGCCGCGAGGGCTCCGACGTGACGATCGTCGGCATCCTCAAGATGGCCCACGTCGCCGAGGCGGCGGCGCGGGTGCTCGCCAACGAGCACGGGGTCGAGGCCGAGGTGATCGACCCGCGCACGCTGCGCCCGCTCGACCTCGACACGATCGTCGAATCGGTGCGCAAGACCAACCGGGCGGTGATCGTCGAGGAGGGCTGGCCGCACGGCGGGGTCGGCGCCAACCTGGCGACGCTGATCACCGAGCAGGCCTTCGACCACCTCGACGCGCCCGTGCAGCGGGTGACCGGCGCCGACGTCCACATGCCCTACTCGAAGCGGCTCGAGCAGGCGGCGATCCCACACGAGGAGCACGTCGTGCGGGCCGCGCTGGCGGCGCTCGAGGGGGCGATCTGATGGCCGAGATCGTGATGCCGCGGCTTTCCGACTCGATGGAGGAGGGGACGGTTCTCCAGTGGCTGAAGAGCGTCGGGGATGAGGTCGCCGTCGGGGATGAGCTGGTCGAAATCGAGACCGACAAGGCGAACATGGCCTACGAAAGCGACCTTGCGGGGACGTTGAGTGAGATCTTGGTCGACGAGGGTGAGACGGTGGCGATCGGGACGCCGATCGCGCGGGTCGGCGGTTCAGACAAGAGTGCGGGGGCCTCGGCCGCGGGTCCTGTCGGGGAGGAGGAGCCTGAGCCCACGCAGACTCAAACCGCCGAGACCGACCCGGCCGAATTGGGCACCGGAAACGGGGACCGACCGAAAGCTTCGCCGCTTGCCCGCCGGATCGCCAAGGAACGGCAGCTTGACCTCGCTCAGCTTCAGGGCTCCGGCCCCGGGGGGCGGATCGTCAAGGCAGACGTGGAAAAGGTTGAATCTGGGGCCGTGTCAACGTCAACCGCCGAAACTCCCACTCCCGCCACCGCCCCGTCCCCGGCCGCGGACGCGTCCGCTCCCGAAACCGCCAAGGGGCAGGTCAGCTACGAGGAGCCGTCCAAGCTGCAATCGACGGTGGCGCGACGGATGGCGGAGTCGAAGGCGACGGCGCCGCACTTCTACCTACGCGCCTCGGTCGACATGAGCCAGGCGGTCGAGGGGCGGGCGAAACTGAAAGAGCTGGCAAGCGAGGGCTCGATCGTCCCCTCGTTCAACGACATGGTCGTCAAGGCCTGCGCCCTGGCTCTGCGCGAGCACCCGCGCGCCAATGGCGCCTACCGCGACGGGCGCTTCGAGCTCTACTCGCGGGTCAACGTCGGCGTCGCCGTTGCGGCCAAGGACGCGCTCGTCGTCCCCACCCTCTTCGACGCCGACAGCAAGGGCCTGCGGCAGATCGCCGTCGAGTCGCGGGCGCTGGCGGGCAAGGTGCGCGACGGGCAGATCACCCCGCCCGAGCTCTCCGGCGCGACCTTCACCGTCTCCAACCTGGGGATGTACGGGATCGACGGCTTCTCGGCCGTGATCAACCCACCGCAGGCGGCGATCCTGGCGGTCGGCGCGATCGAGGAGCGACCCGTCGTCCGCGACGGCGAGGTGACCACGGCCCACCTGATGCAGGTCGACCTCGCCTGCGATCACCGCATCCTCTACGGCGCCCCCGCGGCCGAGTTCCTCGCCCGGGTCCGGGCGCTGCTCGAAGAGCCGCTGGCCCTAGCCCTCTGAGAGGGTGCACGGCGCTGCGCATATCGGCGTCCTCGGTCGCTCGCGTGCAGAGCACGCCACGCTCCCTGCGGCCACCGATCTGCTTGGCCGTGCACCCTCTCAGCAGGTTTTACCGGCGCCCGTAGCCGCATTCCACGCCCGGGAGAGCGAGAAGTCGACGGCTACGCGGAAGATCCCCGGACGGCTCGCGCGGGCCAGGGTCCAGTCGCCGTGGCGGAACAGGCAGCCGCTGCCGCGGGCGATCGACCAGTAGGGCGTGAAGGAGACGCGGACGAGGAACTCGCCCGGGCGGGTGACGTCGAGCGCAAAGCCGCTGTGGCCGACCTGGCGGACGCTGGCGGCGCCGGCGCCCAGCGACTGCACGAGCGGGGCCGGGTCGCGCACCTCGTAGACGCGCCAGTGGCCGTCGCTCCAGCGCGGCTGCAGGTAGGCGGGCTTGCTGAGGATCAGGCGGCGCTCGGCGGCCGAGGAGTAGTCGAGCGGGGCGTCGGGCAGGGCGACGTAGCGGATCGCGTTGTTGTGCAGCCAGGAGCGATAGGCGCTGTCGGTCAACGGCCCGTCATCGCGGTAGAAGATGTCGTCGCGGGTCGTGTCGAGCTGGCGCAGCCAGCCGCGCGCCAGTTCGAAGCCCGGCGCCAGGTAGGCCGACTCCCAGTGGTTGGCGGTGGGCGGCACCTCGATCCTGGCGGCGGCGCCGTCGTGCTCGCGCAGCCAACCGGCGACCGGGGTGAAGTAGGCCGACGCGGTCGAGGGGTCGCCGACCGAGCGGGCGATCTGGTTGACGCTCGCGGTCAGCTGCCAGTAGAGGCCCCCCGCCAGGGCCAGCGAGAGCAGCGCGATCGAGGCACGCGAGAGATGCGGGCGGTTGGCCAGCATCGCCGCCGCCAGCACCGGGCCGCCGAAGAGCGCGCCGAGGCGGACGGCGTTGCCGCCGAGCGGGTTGGGCGCCAGCCAGAGCACGGTCGCGGCGAGCAGGTAGGCGACGAGCACGCGGCGCAGCTGGCGCTCCTCGCTCGCCAGGCCGCGGGTGACCAGCAGCGCGCCGCCGCAGAAGAGCGGGATCGCGACGTAGGAGGAGAAGGCGAAGGGGAACTGGCCGCCTTCCGGGAAGGCGATGTTGGGGACGAGCGTCAGGGCCAGTGCGATTGACGCCACCCAGGCCGCCGCCGGCCCGCGGGTCCTGTCGGGGTAGGGGACCCACCTCCCCCTACCCCGCCACCCGCGGGAGAGGCGTTGGAAATAGACGACGGGGTCGAACGTGCCTGCGAGGATGACGCCTGCCAGAAAGGCCGCAGCGACCGGGCTGGAGAGCGCGCAGGCGGCCGAGGCGCTCAGAGCCCAGGCGGTGCGGTGCAGTTGGAGGGCGCGGAGGGATAGGAGCCCGCAGGCGACGCCGAGCGCGAAGGTGAGCTGGCCGTCGGCGAGCAGGGTGACGACCCCGGCGGCGAACCAGAGCGTCGCCCAGCGGGCGGGCTCGCCCCAGCGGTCGCGGACGAGGCGGTCGAAGAGATAGGAGGAGGCGACGACGGCGACCGTGCCGACGAGGCGCGGGCCGAGCAGGGCGGCCAGCGGCGGGAAGAGGACGCTGTAGGTGAGCGTGTAGTGGCCGCCGTACCAGCTGCCGTTCCAGATCGCGAGGCCGCCGCGCTGGAAGAGCTCGGTGCGGAAGACCTGGGCGGCGAGGTCGCCGACGGGCGGGTTCCAGGCCAGCATCGCGATGGCCAGGGCAGCGCTGAGCGCGACGGCCGGAAGCCAGTCGGGCCGGAGGAGCTGTGCGCTCTTTGACTGGTCCATGGGGTGGGCGGAAGGATATGCCCGCGGCATGCGACGATTTCAAGGGTGAGCGATGAAATCCTCGTGGTCCGCTGCGGCCTGGTCCGCTACGCAGAGGCGCTGGTCGCCCAGCGCTGGCTGGAGGGAGCGCGCCAGGAGGGCGAGGTTCCCGACGTGCTGCTGCTGCTCGAGCACCCCCCTGTCTACACGCGCGGGCGCCGCTCGACCGCCGAGGAGCTGCCGATGCAGCGCGAGTGGTACGAGATGCAGGGGATCGAAGTGCTCGACACCGACCGCGGCGGGCGGGTCACCTACCACGGGCCGGGGCAGCTGGTCGCCTACCCGATCGCCTCGCTGAAGCCCTACGGCGACGACGTCCACGAGTACGTGCGGCGGCTGGAGCGGGTGGCGATCGGGGCCCTGGGCGCCTACGACGTAGCGGCGCGGACGATCGAGGGGCTGACCGGGGTCTGGACCGAGGGCGAAACGCCGGGGCCCGAAGCGGGTGTGGACGCGGCGCGCAAGATCGGCTCGATCGGGCTGCACGTCAGCCGCGGGGTGACGACGCACGGGCTGGCGATCAACGTCAACAACGACCTGCAGCCGTTCGAGTGGGTCGTGCCGTGTGGGATCGACAACTGCCGCGTCACCTCGCTCGGGCGCGAGCTGGGCGCCGAGCAGGACCTCGACGCCTTTGCGGGGACGGTCGCCGAGCGCTACGGCGAGGCGTTCGAGCGGGAGCCGGTCGAGACCGAGCCCGCGGCCCTGGGCATCGACCTCGCTAGGCTCGGAGTCCCGTGACGAGCCCCCCGCAGAGCACCGCGACCGAGAGCGAGGCCGCCGAGCGCGTCCACGTGACCCGCTCGCGCGCCAAGCCCGGCGGCACCGCCGCCGACGGCAAGGGCTCGATTCCCTTCCGCCGCGCCCGCAAGCCGCCCTGGTTGAAGGTGCCGGCGCCGGGCGGGCCGACCTACCGGCGGCTGAAGGCGGAAATCGGCGGCGAGGGGCTGAACACGGTCTGCGAGGAGGCCAACTGCCCGAACGTCGGCGAGTGCTGGGAGCGCGGCACGGCGACCTTCATGATCCTCGGCGATGTCTGCACCCGCCGCTGCGGCTTTTGCAACGTGCAGACGGGGGTGCCGAGCTGGAACGACCCGCTGGAGCCGCTGCGCGTCGCCAACCAGGTGAAGAAGATGGGGCTGCGCCACGCTGTCGTCACCTCGGTCGACCGCGACGACCTGCCCGACTACGGGGCGAGCGCCTTCGTCGGCACGATCCGCTCGATCCGCATGCAGGCGCCCGGCTGCAAGGTCGAGATCCTCACCCCTGACTTCCGCGGCCAGGAGATGCCGCTGGCGAAGGTGATCCACGAGCGGCCCGACGTCTTCAACCACAACGTCGAGACCGTGCCGCGGCTGTATCCGAAGGCGCGGCGCGGCTCCAAGTTCCTGCGCTCGGCGCGGGTGCTGCGGATGGCGAAGGAGATGGGCGGCGCCGAGGTCGTGACCAAGTCGGGCCTGATGGTCGGGCTGGGCGAGTCCTTCGAGGAGATGGTCGAGACCTTCGGCCTGCTGCGCGAGCATCGCGTCCAGGTGCTGACCGTGGGCCAGTACCTGCGCCCGACCGAGAACCACCTGCCGGTCGAGCGCTACTGGCACCCCGACGAGTTCGCCGCCCTCGAGCGCGAGGCCTACGCGATGGGCTTCGAGTCGGTGGCGTCAGGGCCGCTGGTGCGCTCCAGCTACCACGCGGACCAGAACCTGCCGGCGGCTGCCGTGGGCGCTGCGGGCAGCTAAAGCGGCCCTACAATCCACGCAGAGGGGCCATAGCTCAGCTGGAAGAGCGCGGCGTTTGCAACGCCGAGGTCGCGGGTTCGAGCCCCGCTGGCTCCATTTTCGGACCGTGAGTTCTCCTAGGAGGGCCGGGAGATCCAGTAGGCCTCGACGCCGAGATGGCTGCCGAGCCGTTCAAGGTGCTGGTCGAAGTGGAGGATGTCTACCCCCGCACGCTGGGCAGCAGCGGCGACGGTGAGGTCGGTGAGGGGATAGCGGTGGGCGCCGTGGGAGCCATCGGCCGCCAGCTCGCGCATCAGCGACACGACCGCGCGCTGCACGCTGCGATCAAGCGGGATCTCGCGCAGGGCGTCCAGCGTGCGCTCCACGGCCGCGATTCCATCGCTGCCTCGCGCGTCGACCATCAGCTCGTAACGGACCGGCCAGCACCACCGCACTTCGCCGCGCTCGATCGCGGCCAGCAGGAGATCGCGAGCGCTTGCCTCGCGGCGTGCCTGCATCCAGGCAGACGTATCCGCCAGCACCGGCCCGGTGCCGTCCCAGGGGCGACTCGCCATCAGGACGCGGGCAGCGTGTTGAGGCGGTCGACTCCGCCGAGGTCGAGGTCGAACTCGGCGGAGTCCATAGCCTCGAACAGGGCCTCGGCGGCAACACGACGGTTGCGCCCAGCCTCCAACTCCGCCTCCGCACCCTCGACGGCGAGTCGGCGCAGCAGCGTGGCGTCGGCCTCTCGAGTGCCGGTGGCGGCGCGAACCCGCGCCAAGGCCTCGCCCAGCTCGGGGTCTGCGGTCACCGCGATTCGGGGGTGCTTGGAAGGCATTGCGCGGCTAAAGTGTAGCTCATGGGTGTTACTCCGATGCAGCCCGGCGGATTCTCCCTTCGGATCAGTCGTCGAAGTCGAAGTCCTTGGGCGGCTTCTGCTCGAACCAGAGCTGGTCGTCCTCGGGGGCCTCCTCGAGGAAGTCCGGCGTCTCCTCAAGCACGTCCTCGTCCGGGCCCGCCGGGGCCGGGCGCTGTTGCGCCTCCGGCTCGGGCTCGGGCTCGGGGGAGGGCTCCGGCGCGGGCGCGGGCTCCGATGCTGCTTCCGCCGGCGCTTCCGGCTCATCCTCTTCGACCTCGCTCGGCGCCTCCAGCGCCTGGTCGAGCTCGTCGGAGAGGCGCTTCTCGTCCCAGAAGTCGTCGTCCTCTTCGTACTCGTCCTCGACCGGCTCCTCCTCGGACGGCGGCGCCGCCTGCGAGGAGCCCAGCTCGGCCTCGATGTCGTACATCTCGGTCGGCTGCTCGGCGATCGCCTCGCGCTCCTCGGTGCTCGGGCCGCTGGAAATCTCGGGTTCCGGGGAGGGCTCGGGGTCCTGGGCGGGCTCGGGCGGCGCCTCGGGCACGGCCTCGTGTTCCATCGCCGACGGCTCCTCCTCGGCGGGCGCCTCGAACGCCGGGGCGTCCTCCATGACGTCGGGTGCAGCCTCGGCCTCCGGCGCATCGGCCTCGGGCGGCTGCGCCAGATCGGGCTGGGTCATGAATTCGGTCGGCGCCTCGGCAGTCGGATCCGGCGCCGATTCCTCGTCGCCAGGCCGCTCTGCAGCGCCAAACGCCTCGTCCTCGAGCTGCCTCAGCTCGGATTCGTCGGCGCCGTGCTGGCGCTTCAGCTCCAGGTGCTCTTTGATCGCGTCGTCGAGAATGCCCATATCGATCCCTGCGGAACCTAAAGACTATGCGGTTATCCTTGCGTATGCGCGGCCTTTGGGATGATCCTCCCAGCCACGCACGAGGGGCTATAGCTCAGCTGGCAGAGCGCCTGGATCGCACCCAGGAGGTCGGCGGTTCGAATCCGCCTAGCTCCACTCACCGACACCCCCTGCAAACGGGCAACTTCGCATTCCGGGGGGGAACTTGAACCATCGCCACCTATCCCCCTCATTTCGGGAACTAGTTCCCGAAATGGCCTGGATATGGGGGATTGACGCCGATTCCCGTCGATTCCGTCTCGCTTTCCTGCCACGGCCGAGCTACGTTCTCCGCTGTAGCCCCGATGGCAATGAAGGCAGCCGGTCCACGGTTTGGCTATTTCACCAACGCCGCGCCGAGGACGACGAGGGTCAGGGTGAGGACGCCGATACAGGCCCGCAGGATCGCCGCAACGATCGCGCCTTTACGGACCCTTGGGTCGAGCGGCTCACCACCGACCTGAGCCACCGCCCGACGGCGCAGCCGCGTCATCCCTCGGGCCTGGGCCATTCCGGCGGCGGTGGCGAGCAGGAGGGCGCCGGCGACGACAGCGGCCGCGACCATGAGGCCGTCCCAGGGATGGCCCTTGAGCAGAATCGCGCCAGTCCCGAGTGCGACGACCAGCGCCAGGGTGCCGACGATTCCGTAGGAGCGACCGAGGGCGCGGAAGAACTCCACTCGCTGAGCGGGTTGGAGGGTGCTTGAAGCTGCCCGCGCGACGATGAAGATCGCCACCAGACCGCCCACCCAGATCGAAGCAGCAAGGGCGTGAACCGCGATCAGGGGTGCTGAGGCGGCGACGATCACTCATTGTCCTTGCGGTAGTAGGCGGCGTTGATCTCGATGTACTTCTGCCACTCCGGCGGCACCATGTCCTCGGGCGTGATCGCGTCCACCGGGCAGGCCTCGACGCAGGCGTCGCAGTCGATGCACTCATCGGGGTCGATGTAGAGCATCTCCACCGAGTCGTAGTCGGGCTCCTCAGGCGTGGGATGGATGCAGTCGACCGGGCAGACCTCCACGCAGGAGTTGTCCTTCGTGCCGATGCAGGGCTCGTTGATCACATAAGCCACAGGGCCCCTCCTTGAGTCGTTTTACACAGGTACCATGTGTAAATTATAGAACTATTCATTCGCCCAGGAGATGGCGGCCGCCGCGGGGGGAAGGTCGCGGGGAGATCTGGCCCCCTTGCTCGCGTCCCTTGCCGGTGAGAGTCTGGAGCCCTCCAAGGCGCTGCTGGACAGCTCGACCGAGATCGACTTGGAGGTCTCGACCTTATGCGCGGCGCGGTGAGAGCCAGCCTCGATCTCGCCGCCGCCGCGGCCGCTTAGAGTCAACTCAAGAAGGAGCGCAAATGAATAACTGGAAGCTCAGGTCGCTGGATCTCAAGCCACGCTTGCCCGAGATTCTCTCGACCCACGACGCCGCCCGGGTCATCGTGCTTGATCTGGACGCCGGTGAGGGCCTTGCCGAACACGTGGTGCACGAGCGCGCATGGCTCCTGGTCATCGACGGCGAAGTCGAGGTCAGCGGCGCTTCGGGGGAGAGCGTAACTGGCGGCGTCGGGCTTCTGAGCGAATTCGCTCCGGGCGAACGACATGAGGTCCTCGCCATTTCCAAGGCACGCTTGTTCCTGCTGTTGGCCCCCTGGCCCGGCGAGAATCACCCAGGCTCGATGACGATTCAGGACAAGCTCTACGCCCGCCGCCGTGCCGCGAAGCGCTCGGAGTCCAACTAGGGTCCGTAGTCGGCGGCGTCTGCGGTCGCGCCGCCGAGGCTGTTGGCCCCGGCCCGCTTCACCGTCTCGCGCGAGCGGGCGCACTCCACTGGGGTCGAGTCGACGAGCAGCAGGTCATCGTGCCAGCCGGGGCTCTGGGAGGCGAAGGCCGAGATCATCGCCTCGATCGTCTCGGCCAGCCGGTCGCGACGCTTGTGAAAGCCCGAGCGCTTGGTCAGGGCAGGGAACAGGTGGCCCAGTCGCTTGGGTGCGACCCGAGCAAAGCGGGCATCTGAGTTGATGCCCATGATCGCCTGGGCCACGCAGAGGGCGACGACCTCCGCGTCGGTCAGGCTCCTGCGGGCGTTTCCTGGCTTCTTTGGCAGGAGATCGTCCGCTGTGCAGAACACAGAGGTGAGCAGCAGGTCGAGGTCGGCGAGCATCGTGGCCCCCTTCGGGTCGGCGGTGAGAACTGAGCACCGCCGACTTCGACCCCGCTGCCTATCTCCCCTTGGCACGCCTGGGGCCAACCTCCCAGTGCCGAGTGGTCGATTGACCCCCGCATACGGGGGCAAATCGACCAGTCAGCGTCGCGCCGCCCACACTGACTGCTCACTCAGAGCTGGGAAGGGGTCGGCACGGCAGTCGCCGTGGAACTACTCATCTAGGCCACCAAACCGGCCCGCGAAGGCGAGTCGAGCAACTCATCGAGCTCTGCACGCTCTCGGGAGAGGCCACAGGCGGATCTCCATCGCGCCCTTGCTCACGGGTTTTCCTCCGCCCGCTCGATGGCGATCGCGAGGCGAGCGAGGTCATCTGGCTCGAGGGCCTGTTCGACCATCGGGAAGAGCTCACGCTCCTCGAAGCGCACGTGGTCGTCCAGGAGCCGGCCCAGGTCTCGCAGCTCCTCGAGTGAGGCTTCCGCCCCCGCGGCACGCAGGGCCGCGCGCCGGATCGACAGGTGCTCCTCCAGCATCCGCGCGACCGCGACGCGGTCCACCGGGCAGTGCAGCGCCCAACCCGGCAGCAGCACCTCCTCCTCGACGCGGAAGTGGTGTCGCCCCTCGGACTCCCAGAACGCAAGAAAGTCCTGGCCGGCGACGGCGGCGTCGGTCGCGTTGCGCAGCCGCTTCGCGGCCAGCAGGGACTTCAGGTGATCGCGCGAGAGCGGCTGCAGCGCCTCTGCCCGTTTCATCAGAGGCTCGGGCGAGCTCGCAGGAGGACCCGCGCGGCAAGCACCGCGACGCGGCCGGCGAGCATCGCGTAGGCCAGGAGCAGTGCCGCGACCGCGGGACTTCGCAGCCCGTCGACGCCAGACGACTGGGAGAGCGCCAGCGCTGCGATTCCCGCCATTGCCAGGGCGGCAATGAAACCGTCGAGTCGTGGTCGCGACGCCGGCATCCGTGCCGCGAAGCCGCCACGGACCCTGACGACCACGGCGAGCAGGTGGGTCAGCGAGCCGAGCACGGTGAGGCCGATCCAGCCGCTGACCAGAAGCGTGCCGACGGTGGCCCGCGTCGAGCCGGTCAGGGCATTCGAGGGGCCGTCTACGATCGCCGCCACCGTGGCGACTAGAAGCCCGGCGAGAAGGAAGGGCTGGGCCGCCGCGACGATTCGCGCCGGGAGCGAAAGCGGCCGTGTCGCGTCGCGGAGGCTGGCGGCGATGTTGACGAGAAGCGCGATCGCACCCGCGCAGAGTCCGAGCCAGCCGGCGAGGGCGAGCGGTTCGAGTGCCCAGCCATAGCCGATGGCAAGCGCCGCCACGCCTCCGGTCCAGGTGAGGAAAGCGACCCCCTGCATGCGGGGAAAGCGAAGTTGGGTCTGGGTCAACGATGGGAAGAAGGTGTGCAGGGTGCCGACGATCGCCGCACCGAACCAACCCGCCAGATTCAACGACATATGGGCGCCGAGGAGATCGCCGTGGCTCCAGGGCACGCCGCGAGCCAGCAGTGACCCCGCCACCATCCCCAGCCCGAGGAAGCAGGCCCCGCTGACGTACCACCGGGTTGCCCACGGGGAGCGTCGCAGCGAGGATCGCCGCATCGCGGCAATCGCCGCCGCCCAGGCGGCTCCGCCAACCACATCCGTGGGGCGCAGATCGTCTTCGCGGCGCGGACGGGGTTTTTGGCGGCAGTGACGAGCGGCGGAGCTGCTCACCTGGAGACCTCGATCAGGCAGCCCGCCCGATCCGGGTCGTGAGGCTCGAAGTCAGTCAGCTTGGCCTTCGGATCAAGCTTCTCCAGGACGCCGACCGTGATCCCACGGTGCAAGCCGCAGACGACGTCAGCGTTCTCGCGCACCGAGTCGCGATATGGGCAGTTGTCAAGGCGGCAGGTGAGGCTGTCATCGGCTTTCACCTTCATCGCAGGTTGAAACCCAAGCGCGGCGAACGTCTGGCGCAGCCCCTCGACAACGTCGCCGCTTTCCTTCGGGGCAAGCTCGCGGCCGATCTCCCGGCCGGTCCGCTCGACTTCGCGCAGTCGGGTCGGGCCGGCAGGGGTCGCACGTGCCAGCCAGACCGCGAGGCTGGCGTAGGCAGAGGGCGGTTGGCCGGAGGGCTGCGCGCCCGGGGCCACGGTCCAGCGGTCGCCTGGGCGCCCCCTCCCCGATCGCTGCTGTCGACGCTCGACGAGGCCGGCCTCCCGCAACCGCTCGAGATGGGCCCGCACGCCGTTGGGGTGCAGGCCGAGGCGGGTCGCCAGGTCCTCGGTTCCCACCGCTTCCTTCAGCTCCGCCAATAGGGCGAAGATTCGCGCCCGGGTTGGCTGCGTCAGCGGATCATCAGTTGAGGCCGGAAGATCCATGGTCCAAGTTTTGCACAGACGGTGTGTACAAACTATTCATTGCGACGGCGACGCGCGCGAGTCGCGAGGAGTGGCTAGCGCGTCGGGAAATTGGGTCGCAACGCGATATTCAAGGCTCCCGCGTCCGAAAATCGCCCCCGGGAGGTCGGCGGTTCGAATCCGCCCAGCTCCACTTCTCTTTCCCAGGCACTCGGCACCATAGGTGCATAGTTGCGAATGTGTGCATATGGCGTACGCGGAACGGCAGTCGCGCCGACATCGCCGCGAGGAGGATCGTGGCTGAGCCACTGGTCAGCCTCACGGGCGTCAGCAAGTCATATGGCAAGGGCGCCGCGGCACAGCTGGTGCTCGATGACCTCTCCTTGCAGATCGGCGGCGGCGAGATGGTCGTCGTGCACGGCCCGTCGGGTTGCGGCAAGACCACCCTGCTCAACCTGGTCGGTGGCCTCGACCGGCCCGACAACGGTCGCGTCCTCTCCTGCGGGACCGAGCTGACGCACGCCACACGGCCTGAGCTGACCGCCTACCGCGCGCGCTCGGTCGGCTTCATCTTCCAGTTCTACAACCTGCTCCCAACCCTGACCGCGCTCGAGAACGTCGAGGCGGGCGTGCGGGTGGCCGGCGTCACTCGGGACGAGTCGCGCGCGCGAGGCGAGGCGCTGCTTGAGCGGGTAGGCATCGGGGACCTCGCGGGCCGCTTCCCTGCGCAGCTCTCCGGCGGCCAGCAGCAGCGCGTCGCGATCGCCCGCGCCCTCGCCAAGCAACCGCGCCTGCTGCTCGCCGACGAGCCGACCGGCAACCTCGACGAGGAGACCTCGGCCGGAGTGCTGGAGCTGATGCGCGAGCTGAACCGCGAGACCGCCGTCACCTTCCTGATCGTCAGTCACAACCCGGCGATCGCCCAGGCGGGAGATCGCGTCGTCGGGCTCTCGCACGGGCGCCTGGCCGACGCGTCGGTCGCGGCGCCCTGATGCTCTGGCGCAAGGCATACCGCGACCTGCGCGCGATGGGGCTGCGCGCCGTGCTGATCGTCGTCGTGATCGGCGCCGGCCCGGGGACCGCCGCCGGCATCGCGCTGGCCATGCACGACGTCGAAGCGACCCGCGATGACTTCTACTCCCGCTACGCGCTTGCCGACCTCGACTTGCGCCTGCGCGCTCCGCTGCCCGCCGGACGGCTGCGCGATCGGGCCGAGGAAGCCAGGGCGCGCCGCGCCGAGACCCGGCTGATCCTCGACGGCGCGGCGCTGCACGGCGGCTCGCGCACCGCGGCCGAGGTCGTCGGCATGCCGGTGGGCACGTCGCTCAACCGGCTCGCGGTCACTGCCGGGCAGGGCCTCGACGGAGGCGACCTGCACGGCGCCGCGCTCGACGCCGAATACGCCAATCGCGTCGGCATCGGGCCCGGAGACCGCGTGCGCCTGCAAGTCGCCGGTCGCTCCTTCTCGGTGCGCGTGCGAGGGCTGGCGCGCAGCCCCGAGTACCTGCTCGCGACCGCCAACCCCGACTACCTCGTCCCCCAGCGCGGCTCGCTGGCGGTCGTCTTCCTGCCGCGCGCCTCGCTGCAACGCCTCACCGGCCTGGACGGGCGCGCCAACGACCTCGCGGTCGACCTGCCGGGCGGCGGCAACGGTCAGGCCGCCAAGCGGCTCGCCGCCGGGCTGCCGACGGCTCGCGTGACGCCGCGCTCGCGCCAGTACGGGCGGCGGCTGACCGAGGCCGACATCCACAGCTTCTCGATCTTCGCCCCGGTGATGGGCGTCGTCTTCGGGATCGTCGGCCTGCTGCTGATCGCGCTCAGCCTGCGCCGTCTGGTCAGCTCGCAGCGGCGCGAGCTGGGCGCCCTGCTGGCGATCGGCTATCCGCCACGTGCCGTGGTCGGCTCGGTGATGCTGCTGGCCGCGGCGCTCGCCGTGTTGGGCGGAGCGCTGGCGATCGGGGCGACGATCGGGGTCGGGCGGCTGGTCGCCGGTCAGTACTCGAGCGCCGTCGGCTTCCCGGTCACGCGCTACCCGCTTGCGTTTGCGCCACTGGCCCTGGCCGTCGGCCTTGCGGTCGCCGCCACGTTGCTCGCCGCCCTCCTCCCCGCCTACCGGCTCGCCCGCCTCGACCCGATCGAGGCGTTGCGCGGGGAGAGCGTCGGCGCCTTCGAGCTGCCGGACTGGCTACAGCGGCTGACGTCGATCGGCCCACCCGCGCTCACCTACGGCCTGCGCGGGCTGCTGCGCCGGCCGCTGCTGAGCGCCGCGACCGTGGTCAGCATCGCCGGCGCGATCGGCCTGGCGGCGGCGCTCAACATCCTCGTCTCCTCGACCAACAGCTCGGTCGACGCGACGTTCGCCGGCCAGCGCTGGACCCACTCGGCGGACTTCACCCGGCCGCTGCCGGACGGTCGGGCGGCGGCCTTGGCGAAACGGGCGGGCGCCGATCGCGCCGAGGCGACCGTGAAGGGACCGGCGGAACTGCGCACCCGCGGCGGCGCGGGCGGGATCGGAGCCCAGCTCACCGGCCTGCCGCGGCGACCGGCGCTGCTGCGCCTCGACCTGACCTCCGGCAGGGGCCCCGGGCCGGCGCGGATCGTGCTGAGCGAGCAGATCGCGGACAAGCTCGGGGTCGGCCCCGGGGACGCGATCGCTCTGCGCACCTCTGAGCACAGGGCGACCATCGACGTCGCCGGTGTCGCCCGCACCCTGGCGACCGAACAGGCCTACCTGCCGAGGGCCGAAGCGGCACGCCTACTCGGGCTCCCCGGGCGGTCGACGAGCGTCCTCGTCAACGGCAACGCGGCGGACGCCCGCCGCCTGCGCTCCGACCCGGCGGTGGCGCGGGTTACCTCGAAGGCGTCGGCGCTCGCCGCCGAGCGCGAACTGCTCGACGAGCTGACGGGGCTGATCTCCGTCCTGCAGGCGATCAGCCTCGGGGTCGGCGGCCTCTTCCTCGTCTCGACGCTGGCGCTCTCCTACCTGGATCGCCGCGGCGAGTTCGCGACGCTCGCCGCGCTCGGGTACGGGCGGCGCCAGATCGGGGCTGCCGTCGCCGGAGAGGCGCTCACCCAAACGCTGCTGGCGGCCGCGCTCTCTGTCCCGCTCGGCATCCTGATCGCCTCCCCCCTCTCGCAGCGGATCTCCGAAGCCTGGTTCGAGATCGGCCTGCACCCGGAAGCGCCGAGCTTCCTGCTGGTGATCGTCCCGGCGCTGGGCCTCGCCCTGCTAGCCGCCGCGCACGCGACCCGGCGGGCGCTGCGGCTGAACATTGCGGCCACCGTCAGGGCGCGGTTGATCGGATGAAGGCCCCGCTTCCTACAGCGGCTCAGTCCCCTCGCTCAGGATCTTCAGGTAGTCGTCGTAGGCGAAGATCTTGTTGCGCGGGCGGCCGGTGAGCTCGTGGAGGACGCCGATTCGCTCGAGTTGGCCGATAGCCGTGGCGACCGTTGGTTCGGAGACCGGCAGCTGCTCGGCGGTTTCGGGGATTCGCAGGACGACCTCCCGGACAGCGTGATCGAAGACGAGCAGAGCCGATCCGGCTGCCCGCCCGAGCCCACCGACCCGCCTCCGGTCTCGCTCGATCAACTCGACGATCCGTTTGGTCGTTTCGCTCGCGAGGTCGGCGACTGAGATCACGCCCTCGAGGAAGAACCGCAGCCAGGCCTCCCAGTCTCCGTCGGTCCGAATCGCCTGAAGCCGTTCGTAGTAGGTGTCGCGGTGGCTCTTCAGGTGGAGGCTCAGGTAGAGCAGCGGCCGCGAGAGGACACGAGCCTCGCCGTCGCCGGTCTCGCTGCAGAGCAGGAGCGTCACCAGGAGCCGGCCGAGCCTGCCGTTGCCGTCCAGGAAGGGATGGATCGTCTCGAACTGAGCGTGGGCCAGCGCGGCTCGAATCAGAACCGGCACCGCCATCGGCTCACCGTGCAGGAACTTCTCGAGGTCGGCCATCGCGGGCGGCACCTCGTTCGGGGGCGGAGGCACATAGCGGGCGGCCGCGGGCCCGGATCCGCCGAGCCAGTTCTGAACGCGGCGAAACTCGCCGGGGCCGGTCTCGCCGCCGCGGGTCCCGCGTAGGAGCTCGCCGTGGACCTGTTTGAGGAGACGGAGGCTGAGAGGAAGGCCCTCTTCCATGGTCTTCAGCCCCAGGTTGAGCGCGGCGAGGTAGTTGGTGGTCTCGCGCACGTCCTCCTCCGGAACACCGGGCGCGACGTCATGCTCGAAGAGGAGCAAATCTGAGAGCGAGGACTGGGTGCCCTCGATCTGCGACGAGAGAACCGCCTCCTTGCGGATATAGCTGTAGAGGAACTGGTCGGCGTCGGGCAGCAGGAGCGTGATTCCGTCGAGCCGGCCCAGGGCCTGATTCGCGCGATCCAACAAGCACTGCATTTCCGCGTCGATGACTAGCGGAGGGTCTGGGGGCAGGGGCTTCGGCGAGAACGTCGAGTAGGCGCCACCCTCAGAGGCGGGCGTGAAGTGCCCGGCACGGCCTGCGTGGGTGTTCATTGCAGCGTCGCTCATGTCACTGGGATCCTTGGGATGTAGACGACCTTACCAAAGGTTAAGGCGTTTTCCTTGGGATAATGCGCCCGCAACCAAAGCTTCCTTGGGATCGTGTTTTGTCCTGGAGCTAAGCGGGTCCGTAGTCCTCGCGGTGGAGGTCTTGCCCCGGTTTGTCGATACAGCGGGTAGATGGCAACGATCAAGCCCGATCCCGGACCGATCGCGTCGCCGCGGCTGCAGCCGGGCGTCGCCCCCCCGCCGGCGGCGGAGCCGACGGTTCTGGTCAAGGATCTGGAGCGCAGGCCGCAGGAGCGCAGCCGCCTCTACATCGGCCTGCATCTGAAGCTGCTCTTCGTCATCGCGATCGGCTTCGCCTGGGCCGGCTTTTCCCTCTGGCTCTCACTCCCGTGGATCGACACGCTGGGCCAATCGATCACCATGCCCCTCGCGATCGCCGTGATCCTCGGCATCGCGATCATCCCCGGCTACCTCAACGCCAACCTGATCGCCTCGCTGCTGCTCGACCGCCCACCCCCACTGCGCTTCGACCTCGCCTTTCCCGATGCGACCGTGGTGATCGCCTGCTTCAACGAGGAGGAGACGATCGAGGAAACCCTCGACTACGCGGTCAAACAGGACTATCCCGGCAGGCTCCGGATCCTGGTCGCCGACGACGGCTCGACCGATCGCACCGCCGAGCTGGCCCGCGCGCGTGCCGCGGCCAACCCCGACATCGCCGTCCTCACCGTCCCCCACGGCGGCAAGGCAAAGACGCTGACCGCGGCGCTGAAGCAGGTGCGAACCCCGTTGATGGCGACCGTCGACGCCGACACCCTGCTGATGCCCACGGCGCTGCGGCGCGTGGTCGCCCGGCTGTTGATCTCCCCGCCCGACACGGTCGCGGTCGCCGGCGCGGTCTTCGTCCGCAACTCGCGCCGCAACTTCATCACCCGCGCCCAGGAGTGGGACTACTTCCTCGGGATCGCGTCGGTCAAGCGCCAGCAGGGCCTCTTCCAGGGGACGATGGTCGCGCAGGGCGCCTTCAGCGTCTACCGCACAGCGGCCCTGCGGGAGGTCGGCGGCTGGCCGGACCGCATCGGCGAGGACATCGTGCTCACCTGGGCGATGATGCGCAAGGGCGGCAGGGTCGGCTACGAGCGCACCGCGATCGCCTTCACCAGCGCGCCGGAAGACGCCCGGGCGTTCGCCCGCCAGCGACGGCGCTGGGCGCGCGGGATGATCGAGGGCCTGCGCGAGCACGGCGGCGCCCTGCTGGCCGGAGGTCGGTCCAACATCCACGCGGTGCTCGTCAACTTCGTCTTCCCCTACGTCGACGTCGTCTTCTCGATCGCCTTCCCGATCGGGATCGTCCTGGCGCTGTTCGGCAACTTCGCGATCGTCGGGCCGATGACGCTCGCCGTCCTGCCGTTGAACGTCGCGCTCTCGATGATCATGTTCACCCTGAGCAAGCGGTCCTTCGACGAGGTCGGCCTCAAGGTCCGGCAGAACCGGCTCGGCTACTTCGGCTACCTGTTCACCTACCAGCTGTTCATGTCGCCGATCTCGGTCGCCGGCTACACGCAGGAGCTGTTCGGCGCCGCGCGCCGCTGGTGACGCGCCGAGCCGCCTAACCACGCGGTCGGTCGGTCAAGTTAACGTTCGCGGGACAGATGGGCGACGTCTTGAGCAAGATCGGCATGGGCCTCGAACAGTCCTTCCTGATGGCCTATGAGGTCTGGTGGGCGCTCGTGCTGGGATTCGCGATCTCGGCGATCGTCCAGGCCTGGGTCCCGCGCGAGCGGATCGAAGGCGCCCTCTCCGGTAGCGGCCCCGGCCCGCTGGCCAAGGCGACCGGCCTCGGCGCCGCCTCCTCCTCGTGCTCCTACGCCGCGATCGCGATCGGCAAGTCGCTCTTCCAGAAGGGCGCCTCGGCGGCGACGATGCTCAGCTTCCAGTTCGCCTCGACCAATCTGGTCTGGGAGCTCGGCCTGGTGCTCTGGGTGCTGCTCGGCTGGCAGTTCACCCTCGCCGAGTACCTCGGCGGCATTTTCATGATCGTGCTGATGGCGGTGCTGCTGCGGGCCTTCGTCTCGCCGAAGCTCGAGCGGGCCGCTCGCGAGCATGCCCAGGAGGCCGACACCGGCCACCAGCACCACATGGCCGCCGACGAGATGAACTGGCGCGAACGCCTCACCTCCGGCTCCGCCTGGTCGGACGTCGCCCACAACTTCCGCGGCGACTGGCAGATGCTCTGGAAGGAGATCTCGATCGGCTTCCTGCTCGCCGGCTTCATCGGCCTGCTCGGCAACGACTTCTTCAACAGCCTCTTCATCAAGGACGCGCCGCCGCTGGTGGTGGCGATCGAGAACGTCATCGTCGGCCCGGTGATCGCCGTGCTGAGCTTCGTCTGCTCGGTCGGCAACATCCCCCTCGCCGCGGTGCTCTGGTCAGGCGGAATCAGCTTCGCCGGGGTGATGGCCTTCATCTTCGCCGACCTGATCGTGCTGCCGATCGTCCTCGCCTACCGCAAGTACTACGGCTGGGCGTTCGCCCTGCGGATCGTCGCCCTGATGTTCGTGACGATGGTCATCGCGGCGCTACTGGTCGACGGGCTGTTCAGCGCCGCCGGCCTGATCCCGACCAGCCGGCCGAGCCGCGCCGACATCTTCGGCTCGGTCGAGCTCGACTACAAGCTGGCGCTCAACATCGTCGGCCTGGCGGTCTTCGCGGCGCTGATGTGGATCACGACGCGAAGCGACGCCGCCGCCCCGGCCTGCCCGATGCACGCCGAGGGCGACTAGTTTCACCAAACGCTCCTAGGCCCGGTACGGCCCCGGCTTCGGCCGCGCCCTGCCGCCGGGGAAGGCGAGGCGGAGGATCGTTCGCTGGACCATTCCCAGCTGCTGGGAGAACGGGCCGCTGTTGTAGGGGAGGCCGTAGCGGCTGCAGATGTCCTTGACCTGGGGGGCGATCTCCGCGTAGCGGGTGCTCGGCATGTCCGGGAAGAGGTGGTGCTCGACCTGGTAGCCGAGGTTGCCGCTGGCGACGTGGAAGAGCTCGCTGCCCTCGATGTTGGCGGCGCCGGTCAGCTGGCGGACGTACCAGCCGCCGCGGCTCTCGTCCTCGACTTCCTCGGGGGCGTAGGTGTAGGTCTGGTCGGGGAAGTGGCCGCAGAAGATGATCGCGTAGGACCAGACGTTGCGGGCCACGTTGGCGCCGGCATTGGCGGCGGCGGTCCGGCGGAAGGCCTGTTTGCCGTCGGCGAGGGCGCGAGTGGCGGCCCGGCGCAGGCGGTCGCCGCCCGCCGAGCGACGCCGCAGCCCAAAGCGCTTCGGCTCCGGCTTGGAGGCCTCGGCCGCGGCCCCGACCGCGGCGCTCGCCACGGCGCTGACCAGCGGCCAGGCGATGTAGTCCTTGACGACCTGGTCGCGGGCCTTGCCCGCGATCCCCTTCAGCTCGCGCTTGAGCTGGCGCTTTGACTTCCTGCCGGTCCGGATCGCCTCGAAGTCGAGGTCGTGCAGGGCGACGCCCCACTCGAACAGCCCGGCCAGCACCAGGTTGTAGAGCGGCTGCAGCAGGTAGACCGGGTGCCAGCGCTGCTGCGGGTCGATCCGCATGATCTCGTAGCCGAGGTCCTTGTCCTTGCCGCGGATGTTGGTGAAGGTGTGGTGGACGTAGTTGTGGGAGTGCTTCCAGGCCTCGGCGGTCGAGGCGGTGTCCCAGTCCCAGGTGGAGGAGTGGATCCGTGGGTCGTTCATCCAGTCCCACTGGCCGTGCATGACGTTGTGGCCGATCTCCATGTTCTCGAGGATCTTGGCCGCCGCGAGGGCCGTGGCGCCGCCGGCCGCGAGCGGGCGGAAGCGCGGCAGCAGCAGGCCGGCCCGGCCGATCACGGCGAGGCGGCGCTGCATCTCGATCATGCTTTCGATGTAGCGGCGGTCGCGTTCGCCGAGCTCGCCCTCGACCCGGTCGCGGATCGCGTCGAACTCGCGGCCGAGCTCGTCGAGCTGGTCGGCGGAGAGGTGGGCGAGCGGGCTCTCCTCGTGGGTGTCGATCGGCGGGGTGACGGTGGTGGTCATCTTCGAAGTCTCCTTATCTGGGGGAAGGGATGCAAGGGCTTGTTGGGTCGTCCGCGGTCAGAGGGCGATCTCGACCGCGCCTTCGGGGGCGTTGACGCAGGTCCGCACCATCTCGCCCTCGACGCCGTAGACATCGCCGGTGCGCAGGTCGCGGACCTCGCCGGAGCAGAGCCGGCCGATGCAGGTGTGGCAGATGCCCATCCGGCAGCCATAGGGAAGCTCGGCGCCGGCCTGCTCGCCGGCAAGGAGGATCGGCGTGGCGCCGTCGCACTCGGCCTCGATCCCGGATTTGGCAAAGCTGATCCGGCCGCCCTCGCCGGCCGCGACGGCGCCGCCGATGACAGGCTGGAAGCGCTCGATGGCCAGCAGGCCGGGATCACCCTCGGCGTCCCAGTGGTCGACGAGAGCGTCGAGCAGCTCGCGCGGGCCGGAGGCGAAGGCCCGGCGCTCGCGCCAGTCGGGACAGAGGCGATCGAGGTCGGCCGGGACGATGCGCCCCGACTCGCCGGTCAGTTGCAGGTGCAGGCCGTAGCCGGGGCGGCGGGCGTCGAGCTCGGCGAGCCGATCGCCGAAGATGACGCCCTCGGCCGAGCGGGCGGAGTGGATGTGGACGGAATCGCCGAGCGCGTCGGAGCTGTCGAGCGAGCGCAGCATCGACATGATCGGCGTGATCCCCGAGCCGGCGCTGATGAAGAGCAGCCGTCGCGGCGACGGCTCGGGCAGGACGAAGGTGCCTTCGACGCCGCCGAGGCGGACGATGTCGCCGGGCCGCGCATCGCGAACCAGGTAGGGCGAGACGACGCCGGCGTCGACCAGCTTCGGGGTGATCCCGATGAAGCCGTCGGGGCGGCCGGGGTCGGTGGTCAGCGAGTAGGCGCGCCAGTGGTGGACGCCGTCGACGACGACCCCGATCCGCAGGTACTGCCCCGGTCGGTGCCCGGGCCACTCGTAGCCGGGGCGGATCAGGACCGTGACCGCGTCGTCGGTCTCGCGCTCGATCCGCTCGATCCGCCCGCGCAGCTCCTGCGTCGACCAGAGCGGGTTGATCAGCTCGAGGTAGTCGTCGGGCAGCAGCGGCGTGAAGAGCGAGCGCACGGCGTGCAGGGCGCGCCGCTGCACGCCGGAGACGTTCGGCCTGGCGCCGCGCTCAGCCAAGGCTGTCGATTGCCTGATCCATGGTTCCCTCAAATGAGGTTACTTCATCCAGGTAGGATCGTCCTGTGAGTGAAGACACGCACACGACCGCCGCGGACATGACCGTCGAGCAGCTTGCCTACGAGACAGGGATGTCGGTCCGCAACATCCGCAACCACCAGTCCCGCGGGCTCCTCCCTCCGCCCGAAGTCCGCGCCCGGACCGGCTACTACGGGCCCGACCACGTCGCCCGGCTGCGCCTGATCCAGGAGATGCAGGCGGAGGGCTTCAAGCTGAGCGCGATATCCCGCCTGATCGGCGAGCACGGCGCCGACGCCGACCGCTTCGTCGGCCTGCGCCAGGCGGTGACCGCGCCGTTCGACAACGAGGCGCCGGAGGTGATGACGCTCGAGGAGCTCGCCGAGCGCTTCGGCGGCGACGACCCCAAGTTGCGGGCGAAGGCGCTGAAGCTGGGCCTGCTGGTCGAGCTGAGCGACGAAAGCTACGAAGCGCCCAGCCCGGTCCTGCTGCAGGCCGCCGAGGACGTCCTCAAGATGGGCATCCCGCTGCCCGCGGCGCTTTCGGCGATCGAGCGGATCAGCCGCAACTCCCACTCGGCCGCCAATACCTTCGTCGACCTCTTCCTCGAGGAGCTCTGGAAGCCCTTCGACGAGGCCGGCCGCCCGGACGCCGACTGGCCCGAGGTGATCGCCGCGATCGAACGCCTCAGGCCGATCGCCGTCGAGACCCTGGTCGCGACCTTCCGCCTGACGCTCACCGACGAAGTCGAAAAGGCCTTCGGCCAGGTGCTCGAACGGGCGAAGAAGAAGTAGCCGCCCTCACGGCTTTTCCGGCACGCCGATCAGCGGCGTCTTCACCGGCGCGGCGAGGCCCAGGTAGGCGACGATCTGGTAGCCGCCCGGGTTGGTCTGGATCGGCGCGTTCTTCCAGTTGTTGGCGAGCCAGACGTTGCCCGACGGGTCGACGGCGACGCCGGTGTTGCGGGTCAGTCCGTTGAAGCCGTAGCCGGTTTCAGGTGGCGAGATCGCGGCGCCGGTGCGGCGTTTGCCGGCCGGGCAGTTGGCCGGGCTCGTCCCGCACAGCTCGGAGAGCCGGCGGCCGCTGAAGTTGGCGACCCAGACGTTGTCGTCGCCGTCGACCGCGACCCCCCAGGCGTTTTTCAACCCGCCGCCTTCGAAGGGGCTCTGGCTCGGGATTTCGCCGTTGCTCTTGATCAATGTGACGCTGCCGCCTTTGCGGGGGCCGTGCTCGGGGTGGAACTGGCCGACGCAGGGGGCGACCACCCAGGTCGAGTTGCCGACCCAGACGTTGCCGCCGCTGTCGGTGGCGAGGCCCATCGGCCGGTGCAGGCCGCCGCCCTGGAAGCGGTCGAGCACTTCGCCGTGGCGGCCGAGCTTGACCACCGTGGCGCTGCCGTTGCCGCCCACGTAGACGTTGCCGTCGGCGTCGGTGGCGGCGCCGAAGGGCCGCCTGAGCTCGAATCCGCCCAGCGAGAAGTGGTCTTCTGGGAAGTTGACCGCCAGTTCGGGCTTGCCGTCGGGAATCACGGTGACGCTGTTGTTGCCGCAGTTGGCGACCCAGATGTTGTTGTTGACGTCGGCGACGGTCGCCTGCGGCCAGAAGATGTCGCCGACTTCCCAGCCGCCCGTGTAGGTCTGGACGAGCTCGTGCCCTTTGCGCGTTTCCTTGCGCCTGACGCCCGCCTTGGCGAGATCGGGGGAGACCGCTTCGCCGTTGGCCTTGTACTCGGAGACGCTGTTGTGCGGGGCCTCCCTGCGGCAGCCCTTTCCTTCGAAGCCGAAGTTGCCGACCCATAGGTGTTCGCGCTTGTCGAACGTGATCCCGAAGCCGACGCCGCTGGTGCCGCCGCTTTCGTAGGGCGAGCCCGGGAAGTAGTGGCCGGTCGGCGTGTAGCGGAAGATCTTGCGGCCGAAGCAGGTGGGCTTCCGCGACTTACGGCTGTAGACGTAGTTGTTGCCGACCCAGATGCCGCCCTTGGAGTCGATCGCGACATTGCCCGGGCCGTCCAGTCCGCGCGGGCTGCCTTCGAAGCGCAGCGCCAGGGTCCAGGCGTCGGGCCGCTTGCCGGGCGCCAGGGCCGGGGTGAACAGGGCGCGCGCGCGCAGCGAGAGCTTGAACAGCGCGCCCGAGTTGTGCCACGGGTAGCGGGCGAGGTTGGTCGTCGCGGTCAGCGTGTCGCCGGCCGGGCCGGCGCCGGGCGCGCCCGCCAGCTTCAGCACGTTCGCGCAGCGCCGGGTCTGGCGGCGGCAGGCGCCGAGCAGGTTGGCGAGCGAGCCGAAGGTGGGCAGGGCCGAGGTCGAGCTGCCGTTCGGGAAGCGCCTGATGACGGGGCTGAGCCTGCCGCCGCGGACGCCGACCAGGTTGCGCGTCATCGCCGCCGCGTTGCGCAGGCCGGGGTTCTCGCCGACGACGCGGCCGCCCGCGATGAACTGCGCCATCGCGTAGCCGATCGCCACCGTGCTGCGCTCGTTCACGGTCACCCGCCTCGGCGCGCGGTTGCCGAGCGCCGCCGCCAGCCGGTAGGAGTTGCCGGGGACCGGGAAGCCCGCTTCGGCGGCGCCGCCGGGCCGGGTCGCGACGACGTACTTGACCGTGCGCGTGCCCGAGCGCCGGTAGCGCAGGGCGAAGGCGCCACCGCGACGGCTGCGGGTGCTGCCGAGGGCCACCGGCCGCCGCGCGCCCGGCGTCGCCGCCATCAGGACGACATTCATGCCGCGCAACGGGACCGTGCCGACGAGCGTGCGCTGCTTGGCTGCCGCGGGAGCCGCCGGCGCGAGCAACGAGACGAGGGCGAGGGATGCCAAGAGCGTGACTGCGATTCGGGCGGCACGGCGAGCGGGCAAGGCTTCTCCTTCGATTCGGTCGGGGCTGAGAACCCTATTGGCCTGCGCCGGCATGCCAGCGCCTGGCTCGACCGCCGCTAAAGCCGCGAGCTCCCGCTGTCGATCAGCGGGGCATGCCGCTACGACAGATGCCTTCGCGCCCGCTGCCCCGACTACTCGCGCTTGCCGCCGTGCTCGCAGCGTTCGCCTTCCCGGCCGCGGCGCAGGCACTGGAATTCGAAATCGTCAACCAGAACAGCGCCACGGTCAGCGATCACGAAGTCTGGATCACCATCTACACCGAAAAGGCTCCCGCGGGCTTCGACGTGCCCGGGTTCGAAAACAACAAACCGGTCCGGCTCGACTCGATTCCCAACCACAGGCTGACGATCGACAAGCTGATCTCCGGCCGGGTGTACGTCGCCTACGGCGGCGAAGGGATCACCGCGCCGCTCGACTTCCATTCGCAGACCCGCTTCGACTGGATCGAGCTGACCCTGACGCCGAACCCAGGCGACGTCGCCAACCTGACCGCGGTCGAACAGTTCGGGATCGGGATGCAGCTGAAGACCTTCGAACCCGGCGGCAACCCGCTGGCGGAACTGGCCTCGACCAACGCCGACACGATCTTCGACGCCCTGCAGGGGGTCCCCGGCGGCCCGGAGTCGACCGTGCGCGACTCGGCCGGCAACCCCCTCCGCGTCCTCTCGCCGCTGCTGTCCTCCTCCTATCCCGACCTCGGCGAATACGTGCGCTCGATGGCGGGGAAGGAAATAGTGCTGCACAGCACCCTCTCCGGACCGGTTTCGGGCGATTTCACCACCTCGAAATACTCCGGCACCTTCGAGGCCGACGGCTCGATCACGCTGAACGGCAGCTTCGAAAGCAACAACGGCGCCTCCGCCCCGGCGGAAATCACGATGCCGGGCAACGAACTGATCAAAGACATCTACACCGGCGCCAACACCAACAACGACCTGGAAGGGGCGATCCGCCACGACGTCCTCGTCGGCTTCATGGCCGGCTACTGGGACAGCCGCTACGGCAACGACGCGATCAACTTCTGCCTGCCCCAGTACCGGAAAACCGACGTCCCCCAGCCCTATTGCGAAACGGGCTTCAACCAGCCCGCCTTCGCCGCCGCCCGCGCCGAAACCCCGCCGTTCCCGGCCTTCGAGCAGTACGCCGGGGTGATCGACCAGTACGCCGATATGTACGGCAACCCCTACAGCGACGGCGCCTCCGGCAAGGTGACGGTCCCGATCTACAAAAGCGCCGGCAAGGACATCGGGACCCTGCAGCTGACGATCCTCCCCGACGCCGCCAACACGCAGCCGGCAACTGGGGGCGGCTCCGGAGCGACGCCCAGCGCCCAGTCCAGCTCCCAGTCCCGAGGCAAGGCGAAGGTTGCCGTCCACACCAAGCTGCTCAAGCGCGCGCGGCTACGGCACGGCAAGTTCCCGGTTGCCCGCGTCGCCTGCTCGGCCGCCTGCGGCCGCGTCCGCGCCGTCGTCAGGCGCGGCAAGCGGATCGTCGCCCGTGCCTTCTTCAAGCGCACCGGCCCCAAGCGCCTCGTCTTCGTCCGCCTCACCAAGCCCGGCCGCAAGCTGCTGCGCCACGGCCGCAAGACGAAGCTCAGGCTCGACCTCTGGATCGCCCCCGCCGGCCAGCGCGCGACCCACCGCCACCGCAAGCTGCTGCTGCTGCACTAACCCACCCGGCGGGGCCCGCGCTCGATCTCCTCGGCGTAGATGCCGTGGCGGGTGTTCGACGGCGGCGGGATCGCGATTCCGTAGGCCTGCTGCATCGCCAGCGCGAGGACGTGCTTGAAGGTGCGGCCGTGCCAGCCGTGGGCCTCGGCGGCGCGGCCGACGTGCAGATGGACCAGCTCGTGCAGGAGGGTCTCGAGGATGTCGCCGGCCCGGGCTCCGGGGTAGGCGGTGACCGAGAGGCGGAACTCGGTCGGCACCGCGAAGCCGAGCCGCTTGGGCCGCCCGCACGCCCGCCGCACCTTGAGCGCCGGCCGGTGGGTCGCCAGCGGGCCGCCGGCGAAGACCTCCAGCCCCCGCAGCCGGTCGAGCTCCTGGTCGAGCGCGACTCCGGCGACGCGGTAGTAGGAAGGCGGCCGCGGCGACGGGGTGGGCGGCCGGCGCGGCTCCGCCGGCGGCGCGGGTCGCGGCCTCGGGGTTCGGCGGAGGAGCTTGGCCAGCATCGAGGCGGGAAGTCTTGCAGCGCGCGACCCTGAGCGGCCGGGGCCCGTTGTTACCCTCGCCCTGTGTTCGGCGCGCTCGGCTGGGGTGCATTGGCGGCCTCCTCGCTCCTGCTGGGGGCGCTGCTCGCCTTCGCCCGCAAGTGGCCCTCGCGGCAGGTCGGTCTCGTCCTCGCCTTCGGCGCCGGGGCGCTGATCAGCGCCGTCAGCTTCGAGCTGGCGGGCGAGGGGATCAGGGTCGGCAGCCTGAAGGCGACCGCGGTCGGGCTCGGTCTCGGCGCCCTCACCTACTTCGGCCTCGACGGGCTGATCGCCAGCCGCCTCTCGACCGGCCGCGGCAGATCGGGGCGCAAGAGCGGCTCGAACGCCGGGCCGGCGCTGGCGCTCGGCGCCTTCCTCGACGGTATCCCCGAGCAGCTCGTGCTCGGCATCGGGCTCGCCGGCGGCGATGGAGTCAGCATCGGGCTCATCGTCGCGATCTTCGTCTCCAACCTCCCCGAGGCCGTCGGCTCGGCCAGCGAGATGCGCAAGACCTCCAGCCGGCCGCGGGTGCTCCGCCTCTGGGCGGCTGTGGCGACGATCTGCGCCCTCGCCACCGTCGCCGGCTTCGCTCTCGCCGACGCCGCGTCCGGCGAGCTGCGCGCCGCTATCGACGGCTTCGCGGCGGGCGCCCTGCTGGTGATGATGATCGACTCGATGATCCCCGAGGCGAGCAAGGAGTCCGGCCGGGTCGCGGGCCTGGTGACGGCGCTCGGCTTCGCGGTGGCGACGGCACTCTCCAGCCTCTCTTGAGCCGGGCCGCTCCGCTCTTAGGGCTTAGTGCGCGGTCGCCATCTGCCCCGACAGGGTGGTGTGGAGCTCCTCGCTGTCGCGGTTGAGGCCGGTGATCTCGACCTCGACGCCGTGGCGGCTGTAATGGGTTTCGATCGCGTCGAGGGCCGCCACCGCCGAGGCGTCCCAGAGGTGCGCGCGCGAGAGGTCGACGATCACCCGCGGGGGGTCCCCGGCGAAGTCGAAGGAGTCGATGAACTCCTGGTCGGAGGCGAAGAACAGCTCGCCGGTGACCGAGTAGATGCAGGTGCCGCCGTCGGGGTCGAGCACCCTGTCGACCTCGACGAGGTGGGCGACGCGGCGGGCGAAATGGGCCATCGCGGTGAGCACACCGAGGCCGACCCCGATCGCGAGGTTGCCGCTCGCGACCGTGCCGGCGACGGTGACCAGCATGATCACGGTCTCCCCCACGGGCATGCGACGCAGGGTCGCCGGGGCGACGCTGTGCCAGTCGAAGGTCGAGACCGAAACGAGGATCATCACGGCGACCAGCGCGGCCATCGGGATCACGGCCACGATGCTGCCGAGGCCGACGACGAGGATCAGCAGGAAGGCGCCCGCGGCGAAGGTCGAGAGGCGGGTTCGGGCACCCGACGCCTTGACGTTGATCATCGTCTGGCCGATCATCGCGCAGCCCGCCATGCCGCCGAAGAGGCCGGTGATCATGTTGGCGATCCCCTGGCCGCGGGCCTCGCGTTCGTGGTCGGAACCCGTCTCGGTGATGTCGTCGACGAACCTGGTCGTCATCAGGGTCTCCAGCAGGCCGACGGCCGCCAGGGTCAGCGAGTAGGGAGCGACGATCGCCAGGGTTTCGAACGAGAACGGGACCGCGGGGATGCCGAGGATCGGCAGCGAGTGCGGCAGCGCCCCCTCGTCGCCGACGGTCGGCACGTCGATGCCCCCGGCCGCCGCCGCGACGGTGAGCACGACGATGGCGACGAGCGGCGCGGGGATCGCGCTGGTCAGCCGCGGCACGACGAAGATCAGGCCCAGCCCGGCGGCGACGAGGATCAGCCCGAGGGCGCCTCCCTCGACGAGGTGGGGGACCTGGGCGAGGAAGATGAGGATCGCGAGGGCGTTGACGAAGCCGGTCATCACCGACCGCGGCACGAAGCGCATCAGCTTCGGCACGCCGAGCATCCCGAGCGCGACCTGGATCGCGCCGGCCAGGATCGTCGCGGCGAGCAGGTACTCAACGCCATGGTCCTTGACCAGCCCGACGATCACCAGCGCCATCGCGCCGGTCGCGGCCGAGATCATCGCCGGGCGGCCGCCGACGATCGCGATCGAGACCGCCATCGTGAAGGAGGCGAAGAGGCCGACGCGCGGGTCGACGCCGGCGATGATCGAGAAGGAGATCGCCTCGGGGATCAGCGCCAGCGCGACGACCAGGCCGGCAAGCAGCTCGACCCGAAGCAGGTCGGGGCGCGGCAGGCGCAGGGTCGGTTTCTGACGTGCAGAGAGAGTCTTCAAATGCATTCGGTATCGGTGCGGCGCGGGATTACCCGGCGGTAGAGCCACCGATCCTCACTTGCCCAGTTGGCAGCGGCAGCCTAACAGGGAGCGTCCGCCGGTCGCGGCAAATGCCCTGCTCAGTGTGAGATCAGGGCGATGCTGAAGCCGTCATAGCCCTTGCCGCCGACCGTCTGGATCGTCGTCGCCTCGACGCGGGGCTCGGCAGCGAGCATCTCGTGCAGATGCCGCTGTGCTTCGACTGTCGAGTCGCCGCTGCCGGCCTCGGCAAGGGTGCCGTCGCGGACGACGTTGTCGATGACGATCAGCCCGCCTGGCCGGGAGTGGTTCAGCGACCAGGCGAAGTACTCGGGGCTGTGGACCTTGTCGGCGTCGATGAAGCTGAGGTCGAACGGGCCGCCGCCCTCGGCGTCGAGCGCGGGCAGAGTCTCCAGGGCCGACCCGACGCGGATATCGACCACCCCACCCAGGCCCGCGCGGGAGACGTTTGCGGCGGCGACCTCGGCGTAGGCGGCGTCCGCCTCGAGCGTGACCAGACTGCCGCCCTCGGCCAGCGCCCGGCCCAGCCAGATCGTGCTGTAGCCGGCCAGGGTTCCGAACTCGAGGATCCGCTCGGCGCCGACCGCTTTGGCCAGCATGTAGAGCAACTTGCCCTGCGGCGGCGAGACCTGGATCGCCGGCAGCCCCGCCTGATCGGCGGCTCGCAGCGCACCCTCCAGCACCTCGTCGTGCGGAGCGAGCAGCCCGCTCACATACTCGTCGACGGCCGTCCATCGCTCCTCGCTCATGGTGCTTGTTTATCAGCCTGGGCGCAGTGGCCTTGCCGGGTGCCCGGTCCCGATCACCGCGTGCTCTCGGAGTTGCAGAGCGGCGCACGCCGAGCAGGGCGTAGCCTTGGTAGATCGTGCCCGCGCGGACCAAAGCGATCGCGGCCCTGCTGCTCGCCGGGGGCGCGCTGGCAGGCGCCCCGGCCGGGGCCGCCGCCAAGGCCGTGCCCTGGGGCTACAGCTGCATCCCGGCGACGACCGAGGCGCCGCGGACCAGCGCCACCTGTGGCGCCACCCTGATTGGCGGGCGGGCGATCCCTCCGCCCGACGCCCCCGCCCCGGTCAAGGCCGCGATCGCCGCCGCAAACCGGATCGCCCACCAGCCCTACGTCTGGGGCGGCGGGCACCTGAGCTGGCGCAGCCGCGGCTACGACTGCTCCGGCGCGGTCGGCTTCGCTCTGCACGGCGCGGGGCTGCTCGACACGACGATGGTCTCCGGGCAGCTGGCCTCCTGGGGCAGCAGCGGGCTCGGCCGCTGGATCACCGTCTACGCCAACGACGTCCACGTCTACATGACGATCGCCGGCCTGCGCTTTGACACCCGCGGCAACCCGCCGGGCGTCCGCGGCCCGCGCTGGCACACCGAACGCGTCAACCCACGCAAGTTCGCGGTCCGCCACGCAAGCGGGCTCTGACCGCGACCGGCCCTAGGACTTGCGTTCGAGCTCCGCGGCTTCGTCCGCCTTCCGGTCGGCACGCTCGCGGGCCTCGTCGCGCTCCTCCTTCTTCTCGCCCTTTTTCTCCTCCTGCCTGCCTTCGCGACGCAGAGAGGCGTCGTCCGTGAGGTCTCCCGCGGCCTTCTTGGCCCTGCCGGTGAGCTTGTCGAGAATGCTCATCTCGTGGTTCCTTCCCTCGACTGTCTTGGACCGTATGGGTACCCCCAAGATCCTGCGACAAACGTCCAGCAATCGCTCCAGACCGCGCTACAGTGACCGGACACCCCCTCAAGAGGAGCAGCAGGATGAGACGATTTGCGAAGCCATTGTCAGGACTCGGAGTCGTCGCGCTCCTCGTCATGGGCCTGATCGTCGCGCCGGGGGCCGCGGCAGCGCCAACCACGAGCGCCTCCACCTGCAAGCAGGCGCGGAACATCGAGGCGATCGTCGATGACTCTGGGTCGATGGACTTCACCGACCCCGATCGCCTACGGGTGCAGGCGATGAACCTGTTGATCGACGACCTCTCTCCCAAGACCCAGCTCGGCGCGGTCGAGTTCGGCTCCGGCTTCGAACTCCCCGGCATCATCGAAGAACCGGCGGCCAACACCGTCTTTCCGCCCGAGCCCGTCGGGCCCAACGCGAGCGCGATGCGCGGCGCGCTGAAAACCGTGATCAACGCCGACAACGGCGCCACCGACTACAACGGCGCCTTCGCCAAGGCCGACGCCGACAACCCCGGCGCCGACGCCCGGGTCTTCCTCACCGACGGCGGCCACGACATCGGCGACTACAACAACTCCCACCTGAATCACAAGGTGCCCACCTACGTAATCGGCTTCGGCTCCGGGGTGGGGTCGGGCCCCGACCAGGCGCGGTTGAAGAAAATCGCCAAGGACACCGGCGGCCGCTACTTCCCGGTGAAGGACACCAGCCAACTGCAGGCGGCGATGAACAGCATCGGCGCCGCGCTCATCTGCCAGACGCCGCCGCGCTCGTTCACCGACATGCTCCGCCAAGGCAAGAGCAAGGTCCACGCGGTCGGGATCGGCGCCGCGACGAAGTCGGTCCAGATCACCCTCACCTGGGCCAGCCCGCTCGACCGGTTCAAGCTCACCGGCCTGCGGCTGGTCGGCAAACGCGGCCTGCTCGCGAGCGCCTCGAAGCGCCACCGCAAGCCGAGCAAGTTGAAGGTGACGACGAAAAACAGCTCGACCTTCACGATCCTGCGGGTCTCGAGGCTCAGGAAGGGCAAGCTGAAGTTCCGCGTCAAGGCCCAGAAAGTCGCCTCGGGGTCGCCGCGGCCGACGATCACGACACAGGTCGGTCAGAGCAGACACAAGTAAGGGCTGCTGCTACGGTGAAGTAGTCGGGATTGGCCTAAGGGTCCCCGAGAGGTTCCGTTTCCTCCGTGCGCTTGCTTTGCGTCTAGGGGTCGCTGGATCTCCCCTATTCGCTCAAAAAGGAGCTCACTAAACATGTCGTTCGCCGATCTCGGCGTTTCCAACCCTGTCGTGCGCGCGCTCTCCAAGCGCGGCATCGACCAGCCCTTCCCCGTCCAGCAGATGGTCATCCGCGACGCGCTCGCCGGTCACGACCTCCTGGTCCAGTCCCCCACCGGGTCCGGCAAGACGCTCGCCTTCGGCGTGCCGCTCGCCGACCGGATCGAGCCCGGGACCAAGCACCTCTCGGCCCTCGTCCTCGCCCCGACCCGCGAGCTGGCGAGCCAGATCGTCGACGAGCTCGCCTCCGTCACCGAGGCCTGCCGCCTGCGCATCGCCGCCGTCTACGGCGGCGTCGGCTTCGGCCCACAGAGCGCCGCCGCCAAGCGCGCCGACATCGTCGTCGCGACCCCCGGCCGGCTCGAGGACCTGATCGAGCGCGGCGTGATCTCACTCGGGCAGGTCCGCATCCTCGTCCTCGACGAGGCCGACCGCATGCTCGACATGGGCTTCAAGCCCGCCGTCGACCGGATCGTCGCCCAGACCCCCGAGCAGCGGCAGACGCTCTTCTTCTCCGCGACCCTGGAGGGGGCGACGGGCAAGATCGCCGCCGCCTACACCAGCGAGCCGCGCCGCCACACCCGCGAGGCGAGCAAGGCCGACAAGGCCGACATCGAGCACCGCTTCCTGCACCTCGATTCGCAGAGCGCCAAGCTCGACCGGCTGGTCGAGCAGCTGCGCGGCGAAGAGGGCGGCCGCACGCTCGTCTTCGTGCGCACCAAGCGCGGCGCCGACCGGCTGGTCAAGCGCCTGCGCAAACACAGCGTCGAGGCGGCCGCGATGCACGGCGACAAAAGCCAGGGCCAGCGCGAACGCGCCCTCGCCCGCTTCGAGCGCGGCGACGTCGACGCGCTGATCGCGACTGACGTGGCCGCCCGCGGGATCGACGTCGAAGGGATCACACAGGTGGTCAACTTCGACGCCCCCGGCGACCGCGACGCCTATGTGCACCGGGTCGGCCGCACCGGCCGCGCCGGAAAGCGCGGCACCGGGGTCAGCTTCGTCCTCGCCGACCAGGCCGACGAAGTGCGCAAGATGGCCGTCGCGCTGGGCCTGGTCAAGGAGTTCGACCACGGCCGCGGCGAGCGGCCGCGCACCGCGGCGCAGCCGCAGAACGGGCAGGGACAGCAGGGGTCCGGGCGGCCGCGGCGCCGCCGTCGACGCCGCCGGCCGAAGGCAACCCGATGACCGCCGCACGCACCGCCTGCAAGTGGACCTGCGACCGCTGCGGCGTCTCCGTCGCTCGCATCGACGGCGGTGCCGCCACGCTGCCGGAGAGCTGGACGACAGGGGCCGACGGTCGCTTCTGCCTCACCTGTAGGCGCGACCGAGCCGGCGAGGCGGCGCTGGAGGAGGCCCCGGTCGACAGCAGCAACGCCACCCGCGTCAAGGTCCGCCGCTCCGGCCTGCTCGAGTTCGAGGTGCGTCGCGCACCCGACCGTGCCGACAACGAGATCGCCAAGGCCTGCCATACGTCCGCCTCGGCGGTCGCCGCTGCCCGTCAGTCCGTGGGGCGTCGATAGGGCGGGCGTTGAGTTCGGCATCGCACTCGCCCTGCTCGCCAGGGCCCTAAGAGCCCGTTCCACGGCGCCGAAGTCACAGCGATGGCGCGCCGATCGTCTCCTTGGTGGAGACTGAGAATCGGATCCCGAACGGAGGTGCGTTGCGAATGAAGATCGCGGTTGCCGGCGGAACCGGAGTGCTCGGCGGGCCGCTCGTGGCTGCCCTGGCGGCGGGCGGGGACCAAGTGGTCGCGTTGAGCCGCAAGCCGGGCCGGGCGCTGCCGGACGGCGCGGCGCACAGGCGCGCCGACCTGACCACCGGCGAGGGCCTGGCCGCGGCGCTGGCCGGAGTAGAGGTCGTCGTCAACGCCGCCAACGCCGCCCCACGCAATGCCGCCCCGCTCTTGGTCGGCGGAACGCGGCGGCTGCTGGCCGCCGAGGCCGAGGCGGGCGTGCGCCACCACGTCGATATCTCGATCGTCGGCTGCGACAAGGTGCCGATGCGCTACTACAAGGTCAAGGTCGAACAGGAGGAAGCGGTCGCCGCGGGCGATGTGCCCTGGAGCCTGCTGCGGGCGACCCAGTTCCACAACCTGCTGGCCTGGCTCTTCGAGAGCGCGGCGCGCCGGCGGCTCTCCCCACGCGGCAGCGCCCGCCTGCAGCCGGTCGACGTGCGGGTCGTCGCCGAGCGACTGGCCGAGGCCGCCCACGCGGAGCCGGCGGGCCGGCTGTCCGACCTCGCCGGCCCCGAGGTGCAGACACTGAGCGAATTGGCGCGGGCCTGGAAGCGCGCGAAGGGGCGCACGCTGCTGCCACTGCGAGTCCCGATGCTCGGCAAGCTCGGGCGGCCGGTGCGCGAAGGGGCGCTGTGCGACCCGGCCGCGGCCTCCGGTGGGCCCACCTTCGAGCGATGGCTCGCCGATGGATGACCTCGCCGCCCGCTTCGAGCGGCTGCGCCCGCAGCTGCTGCGGGTCGCCTACGGCACGCTCGGCAGCCTCGCCGAAGCCGAAGACGTCGTGCAGGAGGCCTGGCTGCGCCTGGAGCGGGCGGACGTTGCCGGGATAGAGGACCTGCGCGCCTGGCTGACCACGGTCGTCGGCCGGCTCGCGCTCGACGCGCTCAAGGCGGCGCGCCGGCAGCGCGAGCAGTACGTCGGCCAGTGGCTGCCCGAGCCCCTCGTCGAGAGGGTCGATGAGGAGCCGAGCGACCGCGTCAGCCTCGACGAGTCGGTCGCGACCGCGATGCTCGTCGTGCTCGAGCGGCTCTCGCCGGCCGAACGCACCGCCTTCCTCCTGCACGACGTCTTCGCGATGCCCTTCGAGGAGGTCGCCGAGGTGGTCGGCCGCTCCCCCGCCGCGGTCCGCCAGCTCGCCGCCCGCGGGCGGCGCCACGTCGAGGCGGAGCGACCGCGCTTCCCGGCCGGCGCCGAGGAGCACCGACGAATCGTCATCGCGTTCGTCGAAGCCTGCGGGATGGGCGACATCGAGCGGCTGCTGGAGGTGCTCGACCCCGACGTGGTGTTCCGCTCCGACGGCGGCGGCCAGGTGCCCTCAGCCCGCTTCCCGCTGCACGGCGCCGAGCGGGTGGCGCGCGCCCTGCTCGCGCTCGAACGGCGGCGGCAGCGGGTCGGCGACCAGATGCGCGGCGAACCGAGCATCGTCAACGGCCAGCTCGGCTTCGTCTACTACGAGGGCGAGAATCTCAACGTGCTCTCGTTCACGATCGACGCCGGGCGGATCGTCGCCCTCGATGTCGTCCGCAACCCCGACAAGCTGCGCCACGTGCAGCTTCCGGAGCGATGAGATCGCCGCGCGCCGCGCGCGGCGCGCTGGCGGTCCTGCTGCTCTCGGCGGCCTCGATCGGGATCGTCGCCACGGTCGCCCCGCACGCCTTCTACGCCGACTTCCCATTCCTGCGCCACTGGGTCGACCTGCTCCCCCCGTACAACGAGCACCTGACCACCGACGTCGGCGGCCTCTACCTCGGCTTCGCCGTGCTCTTCGCCTGGGCGGCCTGGACGCTGCAGCCGACCCTGGTCCGCGCCGCCTGCGCGGCCTGGCTGCTGACCGCGGCGCTGCACCTGCTCTTCCACGCCACCCACCTCGACAACTTCGACACCGGCGACGCGATCGCCGAGCTCACCTCGCTCGCCTTCCTGCTGATCCCGCCGCCGGTCGCGATCTGGGCGGTCGGTTGCTCCTCAGTCGAGTAGAGCGCGGGCCGCTTCGGCCTGCTCGTGCTCGAACGCGGGGGCCATGCGGTCGATCTCGGCCGGTCCGACCCCCGCTTTCCTCGCCACCTCGCGCCAGGCGCCCACGGCATCCGCGAGCTCAGCCAGCGCCGCCGTGGCTGCGCCCGTGTCGACGCGGAAATGCTCGGCAACAGCCATCAGGGCATCGAGCCGGGCGGCATCGGTCTCGTAGTCGATCGCCGTGCTCAGCCGCTTCGGCCCAGGTTCGGGGTCCGGATTGAGGTCGAAGGCCGGCGAAAGCGACCATCCGGAGCTGCTTATGCGCAGGAACCCGTGGTTGCGCAGGTGATCGTCGGTATTGGAGATCAGCACCGAGAAGGCGATCCGCCGCCAGAGCTGACGAAGCTCCGCTCCGGCGTCGGCCGAGTGCGCTTCGATCGACTCGGCGATGTCGAGGTAGCTGGCACGGTTGCCGTCGGTGGCTTCGAGCATCGTCATCGCGCTGACGTAGCCGAGCCGGGTCCTGCCCTGGCGGTCGAAGCGATCGACGATCAACACCGCCTTGGCGTCGATTTCGTGCAGCGCGAAGTCGGCGACCCGTATCCCCGCCGCGCGGGCAAGGGAAAGCGCGACGGACTCCCAGCGCATCACGTCCCACTCGTCGTCTGGCTTGGGAAACTTCGCGATCGCGAGCCGACCGTCGCGGGCGATGACGTGGGCCTTCGGCCGGGCTCCCCCGAGCGAGCTTCCGCCCCGCAGCAGCCTGCGCAGCTCCTCCTCGCTGGCTTCGTCGCGTTCCAACCGCTCGGCCGCGCCGAGCAAGGCCGGCAACTGAATCAGGTCAGGCACGCCTTCCTTCTCCTCGGCAAGGTAGGCGCCGTTCGCCGGGTCGCGGAAGCGCAAGGCGCCCTGGCGGAGGTCGTCGCGGACGCCGAGCAGGAGCTCGAACTCGCCAAAGCTGCTCTCGGTTGAACGCTCGCGTTGCGCACGCTCTCGCTCGCCGCGCTGGATCAGGCGACGACCCCAGCGATCCGGTGCGCAATCGGAGAAAGCGCCGAAGGTGGCTCGGTCAGCGGCGGTCTGCTGTGGGCCGGCCACCAACGGCAACCCCGGATCGAGCGCGTAGGCGCCTTCGCGGGCGAGGTAGTCGGGCGAGTAGCTGAAGGTGGCGGACTCTCTTCCGCGGCGACGGCGCGACCAGAGGCGCCCCGCGTGCAGATCCTCATCCGCGACCTGGACGATGACGTCGACCTCAGGCATCGTTCGCCCCCCCCAGGTGGCGCGGGCGCACGCGCTGGGGCAACCGCTGCTCTGAGCGGAGTCGGCCGACATCGCTCGCGTAGGGATCGAGGGCGGCGGGAACGCCGTCGAGGATTCCAAGGGCACGCAGGATGCGCAGCAGGTTCTCCGTGCTCACCCCACCGTCACCGCTCTCGAGTCGGGTCAGCGTGTCGCGCGATACGCCTGCCCTGTCCGCGAGCTGAACCTGGGTCAGGCCACGCAAGCGGCGCCATACGGCGATGTCACCAGCAACATCGCGCAGCGCTCGACGAACCGCGGGCGGCATGGGCGCCTTCGCGCTCTGTCGTCTTTTACCTTGCATATATCAAGCATATTAACGGTTAACGTCGGAAATCACAGGCACTATATGGGGAACTCTCGGCTCCGTCAGGCGCTAGGCGACGCTGTAGACCTCCCACTCGTCGGCGACGCCCTTGAGCGTGTGGGTTCCGGCCGGGTTGAAGACGACACCCGAGCCGACGGCGAGGTCGCGCACGGTGCGCGAGGCGAGCACCTGCCGCCCCTCGGCCAGGGCGGAGATGCGGGCGGCGACGTGGACGGCGATGCCGCCGACGTCTTCGCCGATCAGCTCGACCTCGCCGGTGTGCAGCCCGGCCCGCACCTCGATGCCCAGGGCGGGCATCGCCACGGCGATCGCCCGGGCGCACTCGGCGGCGCGGGTCGGCCCGTCGAAGGTCGCGAGGAAGCCGTCGCCGGTCGTCTTGATCTCACGCCCCTCGAAGCGGCGCAGCTGCCCGCGGGTCAGCTCCTGATGCTCGGCGAGCAGCTCGCGCCAGCGCCGGTCGCCCAGCTCACCGGCGAGCCGGGTCGAGTCGACGATGTCGGTGAACAGCACCGTCGCCAGCACCCGCTCCGGCGCCGGGCCGGGCCGCACCCCGGTGAGGAACTCCTCGATCGCGGCCAGCGCGGCCTCGCTGTCGCCGACCCAGGGGAAGTGGTCCTCGCCCTCGAACTCGACGTAGCGGCTGCCGGTGATCTGCTCGGCGAGCCAGCGCGCGGCGCGGTAGTTGACCGCGCGGTCGCCGCGCCGGTGCAGGACGAGGGTCGGCGCCTGGATCAACGGCAACGCGCCGCGCACGTCGGTGTCGAGGAACATCTCGAAGAGCTGCTGGACCCGCATCGGGCTCGCCGCCTGGCGCTCGAAGCGGGCCTGGAACTCGCGGGCGCGCGGGTCGGTGGCCAAGCTGGGCGAGAAGATCTCGATCGTCGCGCCCTTGCCCCACATCGGCCCGATCAGCTCCTCCTGGGCTTCCGCGACCGCCTCCTTCTCCGGCGCCCAGGGATAGTCGGGGGCCGCGGTCGACCGCGCCATCGCCCCCCAGAGGACCAGCGCCGAGGTGCGCTCGGGGTAGCTCGCGGCGAAGAGCATGCACATCGTCGCCCCCTCGGACATGCCGAGCAGCGCCGCGCGCTCGGAGCCGGCGGCGTCCATCACCGCCCGCACGTCGTCCATCCGCTCCTCCAGCGTCGGCGCCCCACTCGCCGGGTCGGAGAGGCCGACGCCGCGACGGTCGAAGACCAGCACGCGGGCGAAGGAGCCCAGCCGGTTGAGGAAATGGGAGATCGCCGGGCTCTCCCACATCAGGTCGAGATGGGAGAGAAAGGGGAAGGCGAGCACCAGGTCCAACTCGCCCTCGCCGAACACCTGGTAGGCGATGCCGATATCGCCGCTGCGCGCGTATCGGGTTTCCGGGGGCATCGCGCTGTCCACAGTACGCGCCGCCGCGATGCCGCTCAAGCGCTCAGGCCCGCCTGGGGCATTCCGGCGGTCCCGGATTACCATCCATGCATCGAGAGTTCCCAGGACTACGACGCGGTGATCGTCGGCGCCAGCCTCGCCGGGTGCGCGACCGCGATCGGGCTCGGGCGCGCCGGCGCTCGCGTGGCGCTGATCGAGCAGCGACCCGACCCCGCCGCCTTCAAGCGCACCTGCTCGCACTTCATCCAGGCCTCCGCGGTGCCGACCCTGCAGCGGCTCGACCTGCTCGATCCGATCATGGCGGCGGGCGCGGTGCGCTCGCGCGCTCGCGTCCACACCCCCTGGGGTTGGATCGTGGCCGAGCCGGAGCGTGCGGCGTGGGGCGTCAACCTGCGTCGCGAGCTGCTCGACCCGCTGTTGCGCGAGATCGCGGCGGCGACGCCGGGCGTCGAGCTCGGCCTCGGCCTGAGCGCCGCCGGGCTGGTGCGCAGCGGCAGCGCCTTTCGTGGAGTCGCCGTCCGCGGCCGCGATGGCGAGGAGGCGGAGCTGCGCGCGAAGCTCGTCGTCGGCGCCGATGGTCGCGACTCCAGTGTCGCCGAGCTCGCGGGCCTCAGCGGCAAGTCGCTTCCGCACGGGCGGATCGCCTACGGCGGCTACTTCGAGGGGGCGACGCCAGACCACTTCCCCGATGCCGCCTTCTGGTTCCTCGACCCCGACGTCGCCGCCGCCTTCCCGACCGACGACGGGCTCGTCTTCTACGTGGCGATGACGGGCAAGCGGCGGGCGGGCGAGTTCAAGCGCGACCCCGAGGGCAGCCTCGTCACGCACGTCGCCTCGGTGCCCGGGGCGCCGCCGATCCGGGAGGGCCGGCTGGTCGGCCAGGTGATCGGCAAGCTCGAGATGCCGAACCGGGTGCGCGGCCCGGTCGCGCCGGGGCTGGCCCTGGTCGGCGACGCCGCGCTGGCCACCGACCCGCTGTTCGGCGTCGGCTGCGGCTGGGCGCTGCAGTCGGCCGAGTGGCTGACCGAAGCTGTGGTGCCGGCCCTCGTCGGCGCCGAGGACCTCGACCGGGCGCTGCGCCGCTACCGGCGCCTTCGCCGGCGCCGGCTGGCGCTGCACGCGCGGCAGATCCACGACTACGCGAGCGGGCGACGCTTCAACCGAGGGGAACGGATGCTGATGTCGGCGGCAGCCAGGGACACGGAGCTCGCGACGCGCTTCGACGCCTTCGCGACCCGGCAGGTGAGCCCGCCCAGGGCGCTGGCCAAGATCCTCCCCCGCGCCCTCGCGGTCAGCGCCCGGGCGGCGCTGGGTGGCCGCGCGTAGCGCCGGTAGATTGGCCGGAAACCTCCGAAAGCTGGTGTGAGATGAGCGCAGAGACTGCAGGGCGGGCCGGCATCGAAGTCGAAGGGCTGGTGCGCGAGTTCAAGAACGGGCTGCGGGCGGTCGACGGGATCGACCTGCGCGTCGCGCCCGGTGAGATCTACGGCTTCCTCGGGCCCAACGGCGCGGGCAAGTCGACCACGGTGCTGATGCTGACCACGCTGCTGCCGCCGACGGCGGGCACGGCGCGGGTGGCCGGCTTCGACATCGCCGCCGAAGGCGGCAAGGTGCGCGGCGCGATCGGCGCGGCGCTGCAGGAAGCGGCGCTCGACCCGCTGCTGACCGGGCGCGAGCACATGCGCCTGCAGACCGCCCTGCACGGACTGGCCAAGGCCGAGCGCGGCGAGCGCTCCAGCGAGCTGCTCGCCCGGGTCGGCCTCTCGGAGGCCGCCGACCGCAAGGTGGGCGGCTACTCGGGCGGGATGAAACGGCGGCTCGACCTGGCACTGGCCCTCGCCCACCGGCCGCGCATCCTCTTTCTCGACGAGCCGACCACCGGCCTCGACATCCAGAGCCGCACCGCGCTCTGGGACGAGGTGGCCGGGCTGGCCGACGAGGGCGTCACCGTCTTCCTCACCACCCAGTACCTGGAGGAGGCCGACGCGCTCGCCAACCGGGTCGGGATCATCGACCACGGCAAGATCGTCGCCGAGGGCACCCCGGCCGAGCTCAAGGCCGAGATCGGGCGGCCGACGGTCGAGGCCGTTCCGGCCGACCCGGCCGAACAGGAGCGGGTCGCGCGGGCGCTGCAGCCGTTCGGCGAGCGCTGTGGGGCGACGCACCGCGGCGCCGCCTCGGTCCTGCTCGCCGGCGGCGAGTCGCAGCTCGCCGACGTCGTCCGCGCGCTCGACTCGGCGGGGATCGCGATCGAGCAGCTGCAGCTGCACGCGCCATCGCTGGACGACGTCTTCCTCGCCAAGACCGGCCGCTCGCTGGAGGGCGCCGGCGAGGCGGAGGCCGAGGCGGGCAGCGAGGAAATGGAGACGGTGAGCGCGTGAGCGCCGGGCTGCGCACGCAGGTCGGGCAGCTTGCGCGGCGCTCGGTCCTGCGCACGCTGCGCCAGCCGGGGCAGATCGTGCCCGCGCTGATCTTCCCGCTCTTCCTGCTCGCGGTGAACTCCGGCGGGCTAAAAGACGCGACCAACCTGCCGGGCTTCCCGACCGACTCCTACCTGACCTTCGCCCTCGCCGTGCCCTTCATGCAGGGCGCGCTGTTCTCGGTGATGAACGCCGGCACCGACCTCGCCCGCGACATCGAGACGGGCTTCCTCAACCGGCTGGCGCTGACACCGCTGCGCGGCGCGGCCCTGCTCAGCGGCCTGCTCGCCGGCGCCGTCGTGCTCGGCTTCGTGCAGGCGGCGACCTACCTCGCCGTCGGCCTGATCGCCGGCGCCGACCTGGCCGCCGGCGCCGGCGGGGCGCTGGCGATCGTCGCACTCGCGGTCTGCACGACGGTCGCCTTCGGCACGCTCGGCCTCTTCGCCGCCCTGCGCAGCGGCTCGGGCGAGGCGGTGCAGAGCCTCTTCCCGGTCTTCTTCGTCTTCCTCTTCATCTCCTCGATGGCGCTGCCGCTCGACCTGATCCAGACCCAGTGGTTCCACGACGTCGCCAGCGCCAACCCGGTCTCCTACCTGCTGCAGGCCTACCGCTCGCTGCTGATCGAAGGCTGGAACATCGGCGAGCTGGCGCTCGGCTTCGCGATCGCCGCGGCGATCGGGGCGATCGGCATGTTCGCGGCCTCGACCGCGCTGAAGACGAGGCTGGTGCGGACGTGAGCCGCAAGATCGCCCTCGCCGTCGCCTGGCGCAGCGTCCGCATCTTCCTCGGCAACCCGCAGTTCCTGGTCCCGGCGATCATCTTCCCGCTGTTCTTCTTCGTCGCCTTCGCGGGCGGGCTCTCGGCGATCGGCGACGCGCCCGGCTTCGACTTCCCCAACGGCTACACGGCCTTCCAGTTCGTCTTCGTCCTGCTCCAGTCGGCGGCCTTCGGCGGCGTCTTCACCGGCTTCGGCATCGCCCGCGACTTCGAGACCGGCTTCGCTCGCCGCTACCTGTTGGCGGCGAGCGACCGCCGCGCGATCGTCGCCGGCTACGCCCTTGCCGCCCTCACCCGGGCCTTCGTCACCTGGACGGTGCTGACGGTCGTCGCGCTGATCGCCGGGATGGAGGTCGGTGGCAGCGGCGTCGACCTCTTCGGGCTCTACGCGCTGGCCGTCCTCGTCAACGTCTCGGCGACCCTCTGGGCCGCCGGCGTGGCGATGCGGGTGCGCTCGATCCAGGGCGGGCCGTTGATGCAGTTCCCGACCTTCCTCGTCCTCTTCCTCGCCCCCGTGTACGTGCCGCTATCGCTGCTCAGCGGCTGGATCCACGCGGTCGCCTCGGTCAACCCGGTCACCGCCCTGCTCGAGGCCGGGCGGGGCTTCATCTCCGGCGAACCGGAGGCGGTCGCGCTCGCCTTTGCGGTCGCGATCGTCCTCCCGATCCTCTTCGCCCTCTGGGCCCGCGGCGGCCTCAAGCGCGCCGAAGCCGCAGGCTGAAATGCAAACGGCCCGCCGAAGCGGGCCGTTTGCGAATTCTGGGGAAGCCCGTGTGAACGCACTCCCAATCTCGCAACTCCAGGGTAGCCGATAACGAGCCCTTTCGTCAGCGCCCCAGTCGGCTACGCCCCCGGAGAGAATCGAACCCTCTCTTCCCCAATTGCGAGATTGGGAGCCGGTGTCCACCGGCGGTGGCCACCGCCGCTCTCACGGCACGCCGACGCTAGGTGACCGAGACACGCGCGTGGCACCTCATATGTGACTTTTCCGCATAAGGAGCTCAGGCGTCAAGCCACATCGGCTTCGGCGCCGAGTGAACCGTTTACCCCCGTATAGGGTGGTAAAGGGTTCACTCGTTGATTTCAGGCTCTACCCGGCCTCCGAATAGGCGGGCTCGGGGGCGCCGCCGTGCTCATGCTCGTCCGCGGCGATTTCGGCCATCGCGGCCGGGTCGGGCATCGGTTCGGCGCGCAGCACGAAGACCGCGATGCCGAGCGCGACGCCGACCAGCCCGGCGGCGACCAGGTAGGCGAGGTGGAAGCCCGAGTTGAGCGCCGCGTCGAAGGAGGCGCCGCCGTCTTTGAGCGTGCTCGTCCGCTCGGTGGCGAGCGTGGCGAGCACCGCGAGGCCGATCGCACCGCCGACCTGGGCGCTGGTGTTGACCACGCCCGAGGCGAGGCCCGCGTCGCTCGGCGTCGCGCCGGACATCGCCAGCGTCATCAGCGAGGCGAAGGAGATCCCGATCCCGATGCCCATCATCAGCAGCGGCGGCAGCAGGTCGGTGAGATAGGTCCCGTCGACGGGCGTGCGGGCGAAGAGCAGCAGCGCCAGGGCGACGAGGATCATGCCCGGGATCAGCATGTTTCGAGGGCCGAAGCGCATGATCAGCTTTTCCGAGTAGCCGAGCGAGAGCGCGCCCATCACCACCGTCGTCGGCAGGAAGGCGAGCCCGACCTCGAGCGGGTTGTAGCCGAGGATCTGCTGCAGGTAGAGGGCGCCGAGGAAGAAGGTCGAGAACATCCCGGCGACGAGCAGCATCTGCAGCGCGTTGGCGCCGGAGACGTTGCGCGAGCGGAACAGGCGCAGCGGCATCAGGGGAGTCTCGATGCGCCCCTGGCGGAAGACGAAGGCGGCGCCGAGGGCGAGTGAGATCGCGCCGAGGATCAGCGTCTGCGCCGAGCCCCAGCCGTGCTCGTTGACACCGAGGATCGTGTAGGTGCCGAGCATCAGGCCGGCGGTGATCAGCACCGCGCCGGGAATGTCGGCTCCCTTGGCGAAGCCGATCCCCTCGACGTCGGGGACGAGGCGGCGGCTGAAGAAGGCGGTCGCGATCCCGATCGGCAGGTTGATGAAGAAGATCCAGTGCCAGGCGATCGCCTCGGTCAGCGCGCCGCCGATCAGGAGGCCGATCGAGCCGCCGGCCGAGGCGACGAAGGCGTAGACGCCGATCGCTTTCGCCTGCTCGCGCGGCTCGGGGAACATCGTCACGATCATGCCCAGGATCACGGCCGAGGTCAGCGCCCCGCCGACTCCCTGGACGAAGCGCGCGCCGACCAGCATCTCCTGGCTCTGCGAGAGGCCGCAGAGCAGCGAGGCGGTGGTGAAGATCGCCAGCCCGGTGAGGAAGACGCGGCGCTGGCCGAGCAGGTCGCCGAGCCGCCCGGCGAGCAGCAGCAGGCCGCCGAAGGGGACCAGGTAGCCGTTGACCACCCAGGCGAGGTTGCTCTGCGAGAAGCCGAGGTCGTCCTGGATCGAGGGCAGCGCGACGTTGACGATCGTGATGTCGAGGACGATCATCAGCATCCCCGCGCAGAGGACGTAGAGCGCGAGCCAGCGGGTTCGATCGTCGGCATGCGTCACGGCCGAGACACTGTAGGGAGCGCGGTGCGTCGCGTGTGTGACCTGCGGCCGAAGCTGTGGCCGGCGGGGGCCACCTCGTCCATCTGGGTGCGGCGCAGCTTGGCGACCTCGGAGACGAGGACGTTGATCGTGCCCTCGCGGCGCTCGAGCCGGCCCTTGGCGCGGAGCAGGGGCGAGGCGCGGACCTCGGCGCGGTGGCGCTCGTAGACCGGCGGCGGGACGATCAGGTTGACCGTGCCGCGCTCGTCTTCGAGCAGCATGAAGACGATCCCCTTGGCGGTCTCGGGGCGCTGGCGGGCGACGACCATCCCGGCGACCTCGACGGTCGTGCCGTCCTCGATCCGCTCGAGGTCGCTGCTGCGCGCCAGCTCGTCGCCGAGCTCGTCGCGCATCAGCCCCATCGGGTGCTCGCCCAGGGTCATCCCGGTCATCCGGTAGTCGGCGATCGCCTCCCCCCACTCGCCCAGCGGCGCCAGCCCCGGCGCGGGCGGCGCCTCCAGCGGCAGCGCCATCTGCGCCCCCTCCTCCAGGCGCCGCGCCGTGCCGACCGTCCCCACCTCCCAAAGCGCCCCCCGCCGACCGGCGCGTCGTGCTTTTGTCGCCCGGTGCCCGACAAAGAGCGAACGCGGGTCGTTTGAGGTGAGCCCGTCGAGGGCGCCGGCCCAGGCGAGGCGCTCGAGGCCGTCGCGGCCGGCGCCGGAGCGCGAGGCGAGGTCGGCGACCCCCCGGTAGGCCCCGCCGCGCTCGCGCTCGGCGACCAGCGCCTCCATCTCCTCCTCCCGCGCCCCCTTCACGTACCCCAGCCCGATCCGCACCTCCAGGGCCGACGCGCAACTCCGTGCTCCCCTTTCGGCCCGTCGGCGGGGCGTCTCGACGTGGCAGAGGACGCGGCTGCGGTTGACGTCGGGTGGGGCGAGGCGGACGCCGCGGCGCTGGGCCTCGTGGGCGAGCGCGTCGGGTGGGTAGAAGCCCATCGGCTGCTCGTTGAGCAGCGCGCAGAGGAACTCGGGCGCGTAGTGGATGCGCAGCCAGGCCGACTGGTAGGCGAGCAGGCCGAAGGCGGCCGAGTGCGCCTTGGGGAAGCCGAAGCCGGAGAAGCCCTGGATCTGCCGCCAGACCCGCTCCGCCGTCTCCAGCGGCACCCCGTTGCCGACCGCGCCGACGAGGAAGCGGTCGTGATGCTCCTCGATCGCCGCCTCGGAGCGCTTGCGGCTCATCGCCCGGCGCAGCCCCTCCGCCTCGGCCGAGCTGAAGCCGGCCAGCGCCATCGCCACCTCGATCACCTGCTCCTGGTAGACGATCGTGCCGAGCGTCTCGCTGCAGCACCGGCCGCAGCAGCGGGTGCTCGTAGGGGATCTCGAAGCCCGGGTCCTCGCGCTGCCGCTTGCGCCGCTCTATATAGGGGTGGACGGCGCCGCCCTGGATCGGGCCGGGACGGACCAGCGCCACCTGCACGGTCAGGTCGTCGAGGGTCCGCGGCTGCGTGCGCGGCAGCATCTGCATCTGGGCGCGGCTCTCGATCTGGAAGACGCCGGTCGTCTCCGCGGCGCGGATCGACTCGAAGGTCGCGGCGTCGGCGAAGTCGATCCGCGAGAGGTCGACCCGCTCGCCGCGCGTGCGGCCGATCTCCTCGACGCAGCGCTCCACCGCCGAGAGCATCCCCAGGCCGAGCAGGTCGATCTTGAGCAAGCCGGCGTCGGCGCAGGAGTCCTTGTCCCACTGGACGATCTGCCGCCCCTGCATCGCCGCCGGGACGACCGGGCAGACGTCGAGCAGCGGCTGGGTCGAGATCACCATCCCGCCCGGGTGCTGGGAGGCGTGGCGCGGCAGCCCGATCGCCTCGGCGGCCAGCCCGATCAGCACCTGCCAGCCGCGCGAGGCGGCGCGCTCGCGGCCGATCGCGGCGACGACGTCGCGCTCGATCTCGCCGCCGCGCTCGTGGAAGCCGACCGTCTTCGCCACCCGCTCGATCTCCGCCGGCGGCAGCGCCAGCGCCTTGCCGAGGTCGCGCACGGCGCCGCGCGGGCGGTAGGTGGGGAAGGCGGCGACGAGGGCCGAGCGGTCGGCGCCGTAGCGGGTCGTGGACGCGCGGGATCAGGACCTCGCGGATGTCGCGCGGGAAGTCGAGGTCGATGTCGGGCATCGCCGTCGCTTCGTCGTTGAGGAAGCGGCCGGCGAAGAGCCCGTTCTCGACCGGGTCGATGTGCGAGAGGCCGGTCAGGTAGCAGACGATCGAGCTGACGCTGGAGCCGCGGCCGCGCCCCGGCGGCAGGACGGCGCGCGCCGACTCCGGGCCGCGCACCTCGCGGGCCACCTCGCGGGCGAGCTCGAGCAGGTCGCGGTGCAGGAGGAAGAAGCCGGCGAGGCCGAGCTTGCCGATCGTCGCCAGCTCGGCCTCGAGGCGGCTCGCGGCTTCGCCGCGGCGGCCGGCCTTGGCGCCGCTGTAGCGCTCGTCGAGGCGGGCCGCGGCAGACCTCGGCCAGCTCGCGGTCGGCGCCGGGGTTCTCCGAGCCGGGGTAGCGATAGCCGAGCTCGGCTCGTCAGGTCGAAGCGCAGGCGCTCGGCGAGCCGCAGCGTCTCGGCGACCGCCGCCGGGTGCTCGGCGAAGCGCTTCGCCATCGCCGCCGGCGAGGCGAGGGCCGAGGAGGAGTTGCCGCGCCGCCGCGGCTCGCTCGCCTCCAGCGTCGTCCCCAGGCGGATCGCGACGAAGGCGTCCTGCAGGCGGGCGCGACCGCGGGCGTGCGAGTGGACGTTGCCGGTCGCCACGCAGGGGACGCCGAGCCGCTCGGCGAGGCCGGCGAGCCAGCGGTTGCGCGCCCGGTCGTGGCGCCAGTAGGGGCGCTGCAGCTCGATCCGGAAGCGGTCGCGGCCGAAGGCGTCGAGCAGGCGCCGGGCGAGCGCCGCCGCCCCGCGCCGGGTCGCCGCGCGCCCAGGTCCCCGCCACCGCGCCGGAGCCGGCGCAGCCGGAGAGGCAGACGAGCCCCTCGGCGCGCGCCTCGACCTGCTCCAGCGTCACCGACGGGCTGCCCCGCCGTGCGCCCGGTGTTGTCGCGCGTATGCGAGTGCGCCTCGCTCAGCAGCCGGCAGAGGTTGCGATAGCCGACGGCGTCCTCGACCAGCAGCGTCAGATGCATACAGGCATTCGTTCGACTCCGGCGCATGCGCGTTCGCCATTTTGTCTGGGCTAACCCGTCAAAACAACGGCTCGCACGGTCACCTCGGTCCCGGTGATCGGGCGGACGCCGAAGCCCCTGCACGCATGGGCGAACTCGATCGAGCCCCAGACGCCGTCGTGGTCGGTGAGGGCGAAGGCCGGGTAGCCGGCTTCGGCCGCGGCGGCGGCCAGCTCCGTCGGCGTCGAGGCCCCGTCGAGGAAGGAGAAGGCCGAGTGGGCGTGCAGCTCTACGTACGGAGCGCTCACCGCAAGCCCTCAGGCGCGCTGCCGGTACCAGCGCGCCCCGCTGTCGCGGAAGACGACCGCGTCGCTGCCGTCGATCAGGGCGAGCTCGAAGTAGTGGCGCCAGATCCGCCGCAGCGTCCACCAGCGGTCCTCGACCAGCCACTCCTCGCGCACCGCGACGACCTCGACCCCCGCCGACCGCCAGCGGCACCCCTTCGGGTCGACCTCGACCGCCACCCGCCGCGGCGCGTAGAGCCGCCGAATCCCCGGCGTCATCGGCCCTGTTCCAGTTCTGCGCAATTGCCGCTACGGAAAATTGACCTGTGTGACACACACGCGCGTCGCGGCCTCCTAGCGTCGGCGGCGTGCCTTGGCCACCCCAAATCGGAGAGCCCCTTCCCTGCGCCGCAGGCGCTTGGTGTACGCATGCCAAGTTGATCGATTGGGTTCTTGGCGAAAAAGGGCATGCTGATGAATGGAGGCGCGTATTCCGTGTTGAGACAGCAGATGCGGAGCTCGTCTGGAGAACCATCGCCGAAGCTGTATTGACGGCTTCGATCACGGGCGTCGCGGGAAAGGCTAGGCGACCAGCTACGGCGTTCTCATCGACTTGACGATCAACGACCGCTCCGCACCCGTTCTCACTGCATGGCACTACCCAGACGAAAATGCGTCGCCGCGGTTGGTCACTGCTTACCCCAAGCCCTACACTCGGAGGAATGGCGACTATGGATGATCTGGCGATCGGCGATGTGGTCGAACTGACCGAGGCCGTCGATAGCGCTCCCGCGGGAGCACGGGGTGGGGTTACCGACCTGCTTGACGATGGAAACGTCATAGTCGAGGTCACGACGCTTCCGCTCGAGCCGATCCTCGACCGGATCGTCTTCGTGCCGCCGGAGACGCTGCGCGTCATCGAGCAAGCACAACCGCAAGCCTGATCGCCGGACGAGCATTGGCGTAAGGACGTCATCGCGCAGGCACCGGGTACGGCGTCAGCAGGTCGCGGCGCTCGGGGATGCGGGAGTCGGCGTCGACCGGCAGCACCTTGAGCAGCGAGTCGGCGCCCTGGGCGTCGCGCACCTCGCGCAGGGCGGCGCCGAGGCGGTGGCGGCGCGAGTCCTCCCCGGGCCGCGAGAGCTCGAGCTGCTCGGCGGCGGGCGGGCCGAGGCCGGCGGCGCGCAGCGAGAGCGAGACGGCGGGGGCCGGCAGCTCCTCCAGCCGCGGCAGGAGCACGGCGCGCAGGGCTCGGGCCGACGAGGTGGGCCGGCCGAGACCCTGCGCGACGCTCCAGCTGCCGCCGCCACCGAGAACGGCGCCGAGGCGAAGCCCCAGCAACGTCCGCCCCTTGCGCCGCGGCGCGGCGAGCAGTCGATCGACCAGCAGCTCCAGCGCCCGCTCGAGCCGGCTGCCGGCCGTCCCCTCGGGAAGCTCGATCTCCTCCGCCAGCTCCTCCCAGGCGCCGTGGACGCCGAGCACGAGCAGCTCCTCTTCGGCCCGCGCGATCCGCAGCGCCCGCAACCCGGGCCGCCCGAAGCGGTCGGCGACGTGCCCCGGCGAGAGCCGCGCCAGCTCCCCCAGCGTGCCGACCCCCAGCCGCTCCAGCGTCGCGACCAGGTTGCCCGCCTCGCGCTCCGGCAGCCCGAGGCGCTCCTGCAGCGCCGCAACGGGAAGATCGGAGACGAGAGCCGTCATACGAACGTATGTTCGTATAGGACGGGAGCGAATTCAAGCTACGAAAAGTTTCTTTCGAGCTCCTCCTCGAGCCCGGGCAGGCGATCGGCTTCGCCGGCGGCGGCGAGCTTGCCGACCAGGGCGAGCATCCCGGCGGCGCGGACCCAGTCGGTGCCGAGCCGCTCGGCGAGGGCAGCGACCATCGCGTCGTGACGCTCGACGCCCTGCGGCCCGGCGGCGAGGATCTCGACCGTCAGCAGGCGAACGGAGGGCGGGTCGGCGGCGAAGATCGCAAGTGCCGCACGCAGCGCGACCCCCGCTTTCGCCGCCGGATCGCGCTCCTCTTCAGCCTCACGGTCGAGGGCCTCGAGCAGCCGTCCCAGCAACTCCTCGTGCGCGGCGAGCATGCACTCGCGCTTGCCCTTGAACTGCTTGTAGAAGGTGAGCGAGGAGACCCCGGCCCGTTTCGCCACCGCCGCAACGGTCGCCTCGGCGTAGCCGACCTCCGCGCACTCCTCCGCCATCGCCGCGATCAGCCGTTCGCGCTGGTTGCGGGCGACGAGGTCGGCCGGGATGCCGTGCGAGCCGGGCGGCAGACGACGGGCGCGATCTTCGACCTCCTCCACCCCCCTAGGGTATACCTCGTACCCAAAAGGTGTAAGTCGTTTAGAGCGGCCTTGCGCTCACACCCTGAGCCGCGGAAGTTGCGACGCGCCTGGGTCACCGTGGTCGCCTCCCACTCGCGTCAGATCAGGTGTCGAGGCCGGGAATCTCGTCTTCGGGAAGCTCGCCGTGGATTTCGGCGAGGCCGAGCAGGTCGTTGCGGTCGCGGGGGCGGTCGCTGAGGCGCTTGAAGCCGACGATGCTGCGCAGGCTGGCGACGAGGAACTTGACGCCGCCGTAGTCGGCGGTCCTCGCCGCGGCGGCGACGGTGTCGACGGCGGCGCGGCCCGCGGCGCCGTGTCATAGGCTGGGCGCGTGATCGGCAATGTCTTGTCTCCGGCGCGGCTCGCCGGTTCGATGCTCGCTCTCGCGCTGCTCGGCCTGGCATTCGCGGGAACCGCGGCGGCGGGCTGGCGGACCAATCCCGAAATGACGCTCAAGACGCAGCTGCCCCGCCACGTTCCACTGGTCTCTTCCGCCGCGGCGATCGCCCTGCTCAACCGCCAGCGAGCCGCGAACGGCATTCCCGGCGACCTGGTCGAGAACTCGAGGCTGAGCACCGGCTGCGCCAAGCACGTCTGGAAGTACAGGGAAAGGGCCGGCCAGAACCCGCACGACGAGATTCCCGGGCAGCCCGGATACAGCAAGCTCGGGCGGCTCGCCGCCTCGCTCTCGGACCTGGCGTTTCGCTCCGGCGAGTCGAGCACCGAAAGCTACTGGTGGAGCCCACTCGTCAACCCGTGGTCCGGCGCCGCCTCTCACCTCAGCGAGCTGTTCAATCCCGAAGCGACGACGAGCTGGTACGCGGAGAGCCTGCACGGCGTGGCTAAGCGAGCTCGCAAGGGCCGCGGGTGGCCGTGGGGAGCGGCGGCGTGCATGGGCGCCTCCGGTGGCCGCGCCTTCACGGAACCCAGGTTCTTCTCCTATCCGGGCGGAGGCGCCACCGACGTCCCCTACTCGGAGTACACCACGGAGGCGCCGGAATCTCCCCAGGATGCCGTCGGCCTGCCGCCCGGCTTCAACGGGGGACCGGCGGTGATCCTCTGGGCAAAGGGCATGGAGGCCAGTCTCAACCGGGCGACGCTGTCCGCGGCCGACGGCTCGCGGGTGCCCACCAGGCTGTTCGCACCTGGCGGCGGAGAAGGAACCGGCTACGTGGTCCCGGCGACCGAGCTGCGGCCGGACACCGATTACACGCTGAGAGCCACCTGGATTCGCCAGGCGCCGGGAGGGGACGAGCCGGTCGTTCAGGTGGCGAGGTTCTCCACCGGCGACCGAACGCTAAGCGAAGAGGTTCACGACGCAAACGTGGCGGCGGGCGTCATACCGGCCGAAGAAGGAGCCGACGGGTTCTCGGCGCGGGTTCGAGGCCGGCGGCTGCGGGTGCTCGCCTTCGGCGCCGCGAGAGGACGCAAGCTGCTCGTCACCGCCTGGCACTGCAACAGCTGGGAAAGGTGGACCTGCGACCCGGCGCGCTCCAAGCGCCTGATGCGCCGCCGCTTTCGCCTCCACGGGCGCAAGACGACGATTCGCCTCCCCCGGATCCGAGCAGGCGGCGGGCGGGCGTGCGCGTCCCTGGTCATGGTCCCGTTTCGACTCCACGGCAGGCGGGTCAGGTCCAGCGGCGTCCTCTATCGCTGCTATCGCCTCTAGGGCCGGCGCCGACGCGAGGTGCGCCGTCGGCGGCATCGAGGCTTTCCGTAGTGCGAACCGCTTGTGCATACCGCGCGGTCGGGCGAGGCGCAGGACGATCGCGCGGTGCGCGTGACCGCCGGCCGCGGTCGCGGTCGCCCGCACGCGGACGGCGCGGCGGGCGGAGCGCGCGAGCCGGCGCAGCGCTCGCGGCCTCAGCCGCACCGCCACCCACCGCGCCCGGCCGCTCGCGAGCGCGTAGCGGGTGGAGCCGAGTGAGATTCGGCGGTGGCCGGATCCGCGGCGGTCGCGGGCGTGCTTCGCGTGCCGACGGACGCGTCGCGCCGTCGTACTAGCGGCCGACAGCCGCAGGGCCCCGCGGCAGACGTCTCCGGGCGCCCCGCCACGGCAGGCGAGCCTGACCTTGGCGAAGCGACCTACGTGCGGGGCGCGTGCGCTCCCGATCGCCACCTTCGCGGGTGACACGGACCGCGGCGGCGTGGCCGGGGACGAGGCTGCGGATGGCTCAGCCGCGGGGGTGGCGCCTGCGGGCGCGGGAGGGGTCGGCTCCGGCGAGGGTTGCGGGGAGGGCTCCGCGACCGTCAGGCTGACCGTGGCGGTCGCGTGGTCGCCGGCGGGGTCGGCCGCCCGGTAGGCGAAGGAGTCGCCACCGACGTAGCCGGCGGTGGGCGAGTAGGCGAAGGAGCCGTCTTCGTCGAGGATCAGGTCGCCGTGGGCCGGAGCGCTGACGAGTTCCGCCACGAGCGATTCGGCGCCAAGCGCGGCGCCGGAGAGGACGCCCGACGCGGCGGGCACGACCAGTTCGACATCCGGCTCCGTCGCGTAGCTGTGGTTGGTCGCGCCGACCGGGTTCGCGTAGACGATCGAGACCTGCCCGCTGCCGCGCCAGAAGCCGCCGGTGAACATGGCTGAGGCCTCGAGCTCCGGAGCGACGTAGCTGGAGCCGCCACCGCCCCCACCCGCGCCGGCCGTGCTTCCGCATTCGTCGCCGGCCCCGCCGCCGCCCTGGCCACCGCCGAGGTAACCACCGCCGCCGCCACCACCGGCGTCGGGAGCGCCGCCTCCACCGGCGAATTCGTCGCCAGGGGAGCCGGATGCGCCGGGGAGGGCGCCGCCTGAGCAGGCGCTGGCTCCGCCGACTTCGCCCCCGCTGCCGCCGAGCGCGCCGCTACCGCCCGGCTCGCCGCCATCGCCTCCGGCCAGGGTCGCCCCGAGCGCTTCGGTCGCGCTGCCGTGAAACCCGGCTGTGCCTGCCTCCCCGCCCCGACCGCCGCTGCCGCCGCTCGGCTCTGCTTCGGTGCCCGCGTCGAAGCCCTCCAGGCCGCGACCGCCGCCTCCGCCGGCGAGCAGCACCAGCGTCGATTCGACCGCCACCGAGCTGAAGCCGCCCCCGCCTCCGCCGCGGGTGCCGTCGCCACCGCCGTTATAGCCGCCCGCGCCACCTTCGACGTAGGACTCGCCGGCGCCGCCGGCGCTCACGGTCACCTCCTCTCCGGCGTTCAGCGACCCCAGCGTCGCCACCGCCCGGGCGCCGCGCCCGAGGAAGAGAAGCGGGATGGAGTCGGCGCCGCCGCGGGCGCCTGCGGCGGTGAGCTCGGCCTCGGCGACTCCCGCCGGCACGGTCCACGTCGCCTCCGCGCCGGTGCTCCTGTAGGTGACCATGCAGGTCGCGGTCGAGCAGGTCGGGCCCGTGACCTCGGGAACCGTCGCCGCGCCCGGCTCCGAAGCAATACTGCGATTGCCGGTCGCGTCTTCGGCGTAGACGACGTAGGTGTGCTCGCCCGCGGAGGAGAAGAAGTCGAGGAAGCTGGTGCTGGTGCCGATGCCGGCGATCTCGAAACCGTCGCGGAAGACCCGGTAGCGGTCGACGCCGAAGTTGTCGGCGGCGGCCTTCCATTCCAGCTGCACGCCGTCGGGCCCGGCCGTTGCCGTCAGGCCGCTCGGCGCGGTCGGGGGCTCTTCGTCGGGCACCACCGTCACCGTTGCCGGAGCGGACGCCGCGCTGCGGTTGCCGGTGGCGTCCTCCGCGTACACGACGTATTCATGTTCACCGAGGGAAACGGGCGACTCGAGGAAGCTCGTGCTCGCGGTGGCGCCGATTTCGACGCCGTCGCGAAAGACGGCGTAGCGGTTGACGCCGTAGTCGTCCGTGCTCGCGTCCCACTGCAACTGCACCTCTTCGACCCCCGCGGTTCCGCTGAGACCGGTCGGCGCGGTGGGCGGTTCACCGTCGAGATCGACGGACACCGTCGCGCTCCCGCCGCCTGCCGACAGGGTCTTGATCCGCACCGGCCCGCCGTCGAAGGTCTCCCCCGCCGCGAGTGGCGCGTCCTGGAAAGTGGCGGTCGCCGGGTTGGCGTCGAGCAGCAGCGTTTCCGGCGAGGAGTTCGCGTCGGTGGCCCGGATCGAAACCCCGGCGGTGGAGGCGTCGCTGACGTTCTCGAACACGCCGCCGGTCTGCCGTATCTCCAGGTAGTACCAGGAGGCGATGCTGTCGTCGTCGACCGTCCTCACCCGGGGAATGCGCAGCACCGTCGGTTCAGCGGTCGGGTGCAGGGCCGAGTGCAGCGAGTAGGTGCCGGGTGCTTCGACCGTCTCGATGTTTTCCGGCGCAAGAATGCCGAGCTTGGCGAGGTTCCAGCCGTTGTTGTGCCGCATGGCGATGTTGCCCATCGCGTCGAAGGGGTCTCCGTACTCGCGGGCGGTGCAGCTGTCGCCGATCTGAACCCGCACGCCGGCCGAATAGCACGTCCAACTGCCGGCATGCAGAAGGCCCAGGTTGTGACCCAGCTCATGGATCGTCGTCTGCCGCCTGCTGCCGAGAAAGTTCCCGTTGATCATCGACCAGTTGCCACCCGCCACGCCGAGCATCGTCGAACAGCTGCTCTGGTACGGAAACTCGTAAATGATGTGCTGATAGCCGCTGAGATCGACCCCGGCGTCGGCAGCTGCTTCGTTGGCGGCAGTACGCCAGGTTTCGTATTGACAACCGGCCGCCGGCGCATCGACGCTGAGCCAGCCATACACGTCCCCGTCGGCGCGCAGCTTCCCGTCAGCGAGATGTCCCCATAGGACTCCTCTTCATAGAAGGCGCTGACGGAATCGGCTGCCGTGAAGACCTCCGAACGGCTTTCCCCCGCCGACCATGGTTCGGCGGCTTCGCCGGAGAAAGCGAACAGCACCACGGCGGCCTTGCGCGGTCCCGGCGATATCGCCTGCGCCTGTGCATTCCGGTCCGTCCCCCGAACCGCGCCCACCAATCTGTCGCCGTGGAACTCTCCCGTGACGATGACCCGATCGCCCGGTTCCGCCGCGAGCTTGGTCGGCCGCAGCGCGATCTCCCGCTTGCCGGACCTCAGGCGGTACCTGGTGGTCGACTCGCCGCTGCGGAAGTCGGTGACCGTCGCCTGCAGCTTGCCCGAGCGCACGACGGCCGCCCGCGCCGGCTGGGCAAGGTGGCCGAGCGCGCAGGCGCACACGGCCCACGCGAGGATCGCGAGAACGAAAGGGGGGCCCGAGAGCCGATGCCGCTCAAACCCCTTGCCATGCTTCCGTTCCATCTAGTCCCCGCGACAGCAGCCCGGCGTCAACGATCATCGGGCGCGTATAAGACAACCCAATTCTACCGGGCTGCGGTGCTGGTGCGCCCTCAGGTGTCGGCGCCGGGGATCTCGTCTTCGGGCAGCTCGCCGTGGACGCGTTCCAGGTTTTCGAGGTCCACGCGGTCTTGGCCGCGGCCGGCGAGGCGCTTGAAGCCGACGAGAGTGCGGAGCGAGGCGAAGGGAGCCGGCTCTCCCCCACGGTCGAGCTCTATCGCGCCCGCGGCGACTGTGTCGTAATCGAGCGGCGGCAAGCCGCCGCGCATGATGTCGACGATCCCGTGGCGGCTGCGCACCCTGAGGTGATGGGCGTCGTCGATGTTGGCCGGCTCGAGGCGCTTGCCGTCATGCAAACGGCTTGCTTCGATGCGCTCCAAGAAGCGATGGATGGCCTCGTCGGCCTCCGGCCCGTCGGGCACGAGCAGGTCGGAGTCCTTGGTCGCGCGCAGGTAGCCGTGCGCGATCACGCTGAAACCCCCGATCACCACGTAGGGAAGGTCGACGGCGTTGGCGTCGGCGACGACGCCGTCGAGGTCAGGACCAGAGAGCTCGTCTTGGGGCATGGCCGGCCTTGACCGAGGCGACGAGCAGGGAAACGCCCTGCTGGGACAGCTTTTGGCCGAACGTGACGCGCTCGTCCATCGAGAGAGAAGCGGCGAACTCGGCTTCCTGGCGCGCCTCTTCCTCGTTTATCTTCGCCCACTCGGCCTCGTTGCCGGGGGCGAGGAGGGGCTTGTCGCGGGGACGCGTGGCCATGGACCTACATCGTACGCCCGCCGGCGCCCGAAGCGGGTGGGTTGCAGCACTCATTGCGTGTCCTTCCTGTCGAACATGTCGGTCGTCACCGAGCATCGGGCGCATCTCCTCCGCTCCCGGGCGGGCGCACTTGTCACACCTGGAGATCTTGCGCCCGCCCTCCCGCGTCCGGGGATGCTTGTGACCGACACGCGCAGACGGGCGATTCCCGCCGGCTCAGCGGTGGTGGTTGCGCGGGGCGTGGGTGTCGACGCTGGCGCCGATGCCGATGCCGGCGAGCATGAAGAGGAGGAGGAAGACGGCCGCGATGATGTCGCCAGGGGCGTCGCGGAGGGTGAACGTCGCGACGACGAGCAGGCCGAGCGCAAGTGCGGTTAGAAGGAGTGAGGGCCTCATGCGATGCAGCATGGAATCCATGTTAGCCACCCAGCACGCGGTCGAGGACGAGAAGGAATGCGCTGGCGGCAGCGCCGATGAAAAAGCCGTATGCGGTCGCACGCTCAGTCTGCGCTTTGTCGGAGCCCCGCAGGATCGCGTAATAGCGAGCGGTTCCGGTGACGACACCGGTGCCGACGGCGATGAAGCTGAGGGCGTGGTCCACGCTGGCGGCAATGCCGCCGACGAGGGCTCCGATCATCGCGGCGGCTACTGCGGTCGAGTGTTCGTTCACTGCTGGTCCTCCTTCGGTCGGATGTAGTGGGCGTTCGCCCGAAAAGGCGCCCGCTACATCCGAGACGGAGAGAACGTGAAAAGGGGACAGGCAGAACGGCTCGGAGCCGGTGTGAGAAGCCCGGCTCAGCCGGTGGGGACGGGCTCGAGCTTCGGCGAGAGAGCGACTTCGAGCGCGGTCTTCGGGCTCGGGTCGTAGACCTCAACCTGGTAGTTGGCGCCGGGCTTGGCGAGGTAGACGCTGGTCGGGCTGGCGGGGTCTTGCCAGGCGCGGAAGCCGCCCGGCGCCTTGCGCAGCTTCGCGCCGCTGCGCTTGGCGCTGGACTTGAGGTCTGCGTAGGCGTGCGGCTCGCTGTAGGTGCCGATCGTCAGGTAGGCGGGCTTCGGGTCGCCCGGTTCGGCGCCGCCGGTCAGGTAGCGGACGTAGGTGCGGCCCGCCCCTCCCCCGCGGCTTTCGCGCCGACTTCGCTCAACTCCAGCTCGGCGCCGGGGCGCTCGCCGGCCCAGTAGATCGGGGCTTTGCTCGCGGCGGCGGCTTCGCCCAGCTCCGCCGCGCTGACGACGCGCGGCGCGCCCGGCGGCGCTTCAGCGGCTTCTTCGTCCCCTCCCCCGCTGCCGCCGGTGATCCAGACGACCACGGCGGCGATAAGCGCGATCACGAGGACGAGCAGCGCGGTGCGCAGGATGCGGAGGGAACGTTGGGAGGCCGGGGGGTCTGTGGGGGTGGGGGTGTTGGTCATGGGCCTGGTCTTCCTTGGGAGGGGGTTAGGGGGATGCTGGGCATACCTTGGGCGACTGCGGCGGGGCGTTCAGCCGGACCGCCGCCGCATCGCCCGCGATGCGGCGGCTCGCGAGAGGCCAGATCGTGATCGCGTCCGGCTGAACGCGGGTCTTGAATCATCGCGGCATCTCCTCCGCCATAAATGCTGCGGCTTCGCGGGCGGCGCAGAAGAGCCAGATTTCGACTGCTTGCCCGCTCCGCCTTGCGGCGCGTCCGGGGATGCCGCTGTGGGCGCAACCCTGTGGGGTCGGTGTTCCGCGGGGCGCGGCTGTGGTTGCGACCCTGGAAAGTTGGGCGGAATCCGGGCGGCACGGGGTAGAATCTGGCTCGTGACCGCGAAGGAGAAACTGTTGGAGCGGGTGACCCGGCTCTCGGAGGACGAGGCCGAGGATACCCTGCGGCTGCTGGAGGGCCGCGAGGACCCGGTGGTCGCCGCCTTCCGCGACGCGCCCGAGGACGACGAGCCCTGGACCGCGGAGGACGAGGCGGCGGTGCGGGAAGCCGACGAGGATCCCGCGCCCTCAATCCCCCTTGAGGAGATCAAGCGCGAGTTCGGAATCGAGTGAGTGGCGCCAGTTGGGGAGTCGTTCTTCGGCCAGCGGCCCGCAAGGATCTGCGCCGGTTGGATCCTCCCGTGCGCACGCGGGTCGTTCGCGAGCTTGAGCGGCTCGCCGCGCAAGGCCCTGCTCAAGAGCTGGTCAGGCTCAAGGGCCGCCCGGAGTGGCGGCTGCGGGTCGGGGATTGGCGCGCGATCGTCGAAGTCGACCGCGCGGCCAACACGATCCGCGTCAAGCGCGTGCTGCCGCGCGGGCGCGCCTACGAGCGCTGAGCGGCCGGCGGGGCTGGGCGTCCAGCTTGGCTGGTCGGTCGGCTCAGTCACCCGTCCTGGCCCGGTGTCGTCGAGTCGCCCCGCGCCTCGCGCGGCATCTCCTCCGCTCCGCCTCGGAGCGATGCGGCCGGGCTGCGAGAAGACGCGATAGGCGACGAGGAGGGCGGCAGGCGATCAGTGCCGGCTCGCCGCGGCCAGCTCCTGCTCGAGCCCGGGCAGGCGATCGGCTTCGCCGGCGGCGACGAGCTTGCCGACCAGGGCGAGCATCCCGGCCGCGCGGACCCAGTCGGTGCCGAGCCGCTCGGCGAGTGCGGCGACCATCGCGTCGTGGCGCTCGACGCCCTGCGGCCCGGCGGCGAGGATCTCGACCGTCAGCAGGCGAACCGAGGGCGGGTCGGCGGCGAAGATCGCAAGTGCCGCACGCAGCGCGGCCCCCGCTTTCGCCGCCGGATCGCGCTCCTCTTCAGCCTCACGGTCGAGGGCCTCGAGCAGCCGTCCCAGCAACTCCTCGTGCGCGGCGAGCATGCACTCGCGCTTGCCCTCGAACTGCTTGTAGAAAGTGAGCGAGGAGACGCCGGCCCGCTTCGCCACCGCGACAACGGTCGCCTCGGCGTAGCCGACCTCCGCGCACTCCTCCGCCGTCGCCGCGACCAGCCGTTCGCGCTGGTTGCGGGAAACGACCTCCGCGGGGATCCCGTGGGAACCGGGCGGAAGGCGGAGGGATTTGGCGTCGGTCATCGGGTCGATTACTCAGTCGTCATCGCCGCTGCCCAGCATCGCTTCGACGGCGGCGAGGAAGTCGGCGGCTCCCTGCACGTAGCGCTCCGCTTCCTCCTCACTCGGGGTGACGGCGGAGTAGTCGCCGCCCTCGCGGGCGACCTGGGCGTGCTGGGCCGTGGTGAATAGGCCCGCATCGAAGGCGTCGGTGATGACGTATTTGATCCGGAAGAGGTTCCAGGTGCCGCGATGGCTGCGGGCGTTCTCGTCGTCCTCGGAGAGCGTCGCGCGGGCGGCGTAGAGCATCGAGTAGTAGGCGACGCTGACGGCGACGCCACGGTGGCCGGCGGCGAATGCCTCGCGCGCGGCCGCCAGCCGATCGCGGGCCTGGTCGATGAACTCCTCCGAGCGGGGGCTCACGCCGCTCCCCGCGCCTGCTCGCCGTAGTCCGGCAGGGCGTCGCCGTGGAGGATCAACTTGTCGCGATCGACCTCCTGGAAGAAGAAGTCGCGGATCGCCCTGCGCTCGCGGAGGAAGGCGGCGTCGTAGAAGCGCAGCGAGTAGTAGGGCGGGCTGTCGCCCTCCGCGGCGACCAGGGCTTCCCAGCGCGGGCGAAGCTCCCAGCTCGCCTCCCCGGCGTCGCGGCCGGGCGCGACGATCGCGATCATGTCGATGTCCGAGCGGCGGTCGTAGTGGGTCTCGGTCGGGTCGGCCTCGCCGCGGGCACGAGAGCCATAGAGCCAGACGGCAAGCAGGTCATCGCCGAGCTCGGCTTTCAGGCTCCCGAGCAGACGCTCGATCACCCGACGCTCGGTCTCGTTGAGCGCGGCAGCGGAGAGGGCGTCGTCGAGTTGCGTTGCCACACCGGAAAGGATAGGCCGACACGCGCGGATGGGCGGCGCCGGCGCTCAGCCGGTGGGGACGGGCTGGAGCTTTGGCGAGAGGGCTACTTTGAGCGCTTGCTTCGGGGTCGGGTCGTAGACCTCCACCTGGTACTTGGCGCCGGGCTTGGCGAGGTAGACGCTGGTCGGGCTGTTGGGGTCCTGCCAGGCCATCGCCCCGCGCGGAGCCTTGCGCAGCTTCCGCCGCTGCGCTTGGCGTTGGCCTTCAGGCTGGCGAAGGCGTGGGGCAGCTTGTAGGTGCCGATCGTCAGGTAGGCGGGCTTGGGGTCGCCGGCCTCGGCGCCGCCGGTCAGATAGCGGACGTAGGTGCGGCTCGCTTCTCCCCCCGCGGCTTGCGCGCCGACTTCGCTCAGCTCCAGCTCGCGCCGGCCGCTCGCCGGCCCAGTAGATCGGTGGCGGGCTCGCCGAGGCCGCTTCGCTCAGCTCCTCCGGCGTGACGATTCGCGGCGCGCGGCGCTTCGGCGCCCGTTTCCTCGTCCTCTCCCCCGCTCCCGTCGCGATCCAGACGACGATCGCGGCGACCAGGAAGATGACGAGGACGAGCAGGGCGGTGCGCAGGGAGCGCTGGGAGCGCTGGGAGGAGGCGGGCTCGGCGGGCGTGTCGGTCATGGGGTGTGAATTCCTGTCAGGGGGTCAGGGGACCAGTGGACGGACCCTGGGCGGGGTCATCGGGGCGTTCGGCCCGACCGGAATCGCATCGCTCCGCGCTGCGATTCCTCGCGAAAGACACCAGACCGTGATCGCGCCGGGCTGAACGCGGGTTTTGGAATAAAGCCGCATGTGCTCCGCTCCCAGGGCGGCCGAGGAGAGCTAGCCGCGACCGTTGCCGGCGGCGACCGGCTGGCGCTTCTCGATCAGGTGCTGGTACTCCGCGGCCTTCTCGGTGTGGCCGAGTGAGACGAGCATCGCGGAGTCCATCGCCGCCGCCATGCCCTCGGCGCTTGTCAGGGGCAGGATGCCCCGCTCCGTGGCGATGAAGGCTCCGGTAGGGCCGTGGTAGTCGACGAAGGTACGTTTCATGGTGACCCGGATTGTAGATCCTCCTGCTCGGCGGCGCGAATCCTCTCGGCCAGATAGGCAGCCAACGGCTCATAGCTCTGCCCAGCGCCGGTTCGGAGCGCCCGGCCGAGGTGCCATTGCTGTGCGGCGTAGTCGGGGAGGCTGACGAAAAGCGCACCGAGGCGGATCAGGGCGAACTGAAGCGCGACATAACAGGTGCGTCCGTTGCCGTCGCTCCAGGGATGCGCCGAGAGGAGCTTTGCATACAGTCGTGCGGCCGGAAAGGTCGCGTCGATCAAGCGAGACTCTCCGGAGCTCTCGGCTTCGGCGGCGGCGGCATTGAACTCCTCGCAGATCTTCCGCAAGCGCCGAGGGAGCTTCCGAGCCGCGGTCCCGCGGCCGGTCTTGTTGACCGGGGCGTCCTTCGTACCGGCCACGTATCCATAGGTCGTAACGGCGCGCCCGCTGCGCAAGTGGCCGGCGTCCTCGGGGAAGGCCGTTTCGAAGATGCGCCTGTGCCAGGCGCAGAGAGCTCGGGGGTCAGCGTCGCGTCCTCGAGGGCGAGCGCCACCGCTTCGGCTGCCGCCACACCGACCCGGGCGCGGATCTCCTGCCAGGTCTCCGCCGGCGTGCGTCCGGGCGCTTGGTAGAAATCGGACTGGATCTCGCGGAACTGCTCGAAGGTCAGCCGGCGGCGGCCGTCGCGGCTGCTGGAACTGGCGAAGCGGTCGGAGCCGGGCGTCATGGCGACACCTCGCATTCGCCTTGGGCGGCGGGAACTCGCATCTCGCGACGGTAGTCCAACCACCGGTCAGCGGGAGCCGCGAGCCATCTCCTGTCGAGGATTTCGGCCATCGCCCGGTCAGTGGCCGAAATCCTCGCGCAGGAGCGATCGCCGCGAGCGCCATCATGAGAGCGGCGTGCCGGCGAGGCTGGCGACCTTCCACTCGCCGCCTTCGTTTGCCATCGGCATCGCCAGGACCGTGCCGCCGATGCCGGTGTAGATGACGAAGGAGCGCTCGCCCTCGACCCGCAGCGAGCCGACGTCGGCCTTTGCGGCTTCCGCCTTCATCGACTTCTTCGCCGCCGGGTTGGTCAGCTTTCCGAGGATCGCGGCGCAGCTCGTCTCTTCGATCTGCTTCGCCTGGGTGGCCAGTTTTTCGAACGACTCGACGACCGACTTCGACATGTACTCGCAGGCGGCGGCCCAGTTGCCCTCGGCGCGGGCGTCGAGGAAGTTGTGCAGGGCGACCGCGGCGGCGTTGAACTCCTCCTCGCCGGCCTCGGCGCCGAATTCCTGCACGCTGTTGTCGCCACCCTTCTGGCGGAACTGCTGCGAGCCGCCGCCGGAGTCGTTGTGGGGCTTGGGGGTGAACTCGGCCGCTTCGCCCTTGCCCGAGGAGCCTTCCGATTCCCCCTCCCCGCCCTTGCCGCCCTTCGCCTCGCCCTGCTTGGAGCCGGCGTCTGCGGAGCCGCCTTGGGGCTGCGTCCGGTCGCCGGCTTCGGCGGAGGTCGAGCCGGAGCCCTCGCCGCCCCCGCCACCGCAGGCGGCGAGCCCGAAGGCGAGCAAGAGCGCGGCGAGGGGGACGTAGAGGGTGCGGTGGGATTTGGGGCTGGTCATGGGCTAAGGCCTCTCAAGGGTTGGTGGGTTTGGGACGGGCGTACCTTGCGCGCTTGCGGTGGGGCGGCAGGGCGTTCCTTGGGCGGTTGCGTTGGGGCCTTTCCGCAGTCCCCGAAAGGAATCAGACGGCGATCGGGACCGGCGAAATCGCGGGCTTTTAGACATAAAGCGGCATCTCCTCTGCTCCGGACGGGCGCGCAGCGCCCGTCCTCCGCGTCCGGGGATGCCGCTGCGGTTGGGAGCCTGTGGGGTCGGTGTTGCGCGGGCGGGGTTTGGCTTGCGGGATCCGGGGACGGGCGGCGGTAGAATCGGTATCGATGACCGCCAAGGAGAAGCTGCTGGAGCGAGTGACAAGGCTCTCAGAGGCCGAGGCCGACGAGACGTTGCGGCTGCTCGAGATTTGGAGGCCCGGCGACACCGTCGATGAGTGGGGCAACCTCTCGGCGATGGCGCGCTCATCCTCGGCGGGGGCGCTACGGCGGCTCGACGAGGAGGAGGCCAAAGCAGGGCTCTCCTGGGAGAAGTACCGCTGAATCGCGGCGAGGTACGGTGGTACGAGCCGCCGAACCGCAAGCGGCGACCGGTGCTGATCCTCGCTCGCGAGGGCGCAGTTGCCCGCCTGCACGATGTTCTCGTTGTCCCGGCGACCCGCACGATCCGCGGGATCGAGAGCGAGGTCGAGGTCGATGAGTCCGACGGGATGCTGACGGCCTGCGTGCTCAGCCTCGACCACGCCTTCCTGGCCGAGAAGGTCTACCTGACCGAGCGGATCACCGAGTTGGGCGCCGCGAAGATGGATGAGGTCTGCCGGGCGCTCGCGACCGCCGCCGGCTGTAGCTGAACGGGCGCGGCGCGGCCCGGGCGTCTGGGGGGAGGGCAGACGCGCGGGCCGGTTGGGCACCTGATGCCTAGCGGCCGTGCCGGCGCGCGCCGCGCGGGCGTGGCGCTTGTGGGTCCGCTTGTTGTGCTTGCGCTTGCCTTGCGCCGCTTCGCGCACTTGACCGAGACGACCCTCGGCTTGGTCAGCTGCCTGCGGCCGTTTTGGCCCAGCAGGTTGGCGCGCGCCTTGTTGCGCTGCGGCTTGTAGCAGAGGTTCCTGCTGTTGACGATCAGGCCCTTCTTGCCGCCCTGCATCGCCAGCACGAAGCGGCTGACCGGGATGTCGGGGATGCCGGTGAAGATGCGAGCGGATGCCGCCCTTGACCGAGTCGATGCGGGAGGCGAGCTCCACGTCGACCGGGGCCGAGTCGGGGCCTTTGAGCGCGACGACGAGGTCGGGCAGGTTGTGGTTGGAGGACCTGAGGTAGACCGGGCCGGTGGCCGGTGCGTCCAGCAGCGGGCTCCAGGCCTTGGCGGAGCCGTAGACGGCGCCCTTGGGGCACTGCGAGCCGTGGCCGGCGCCCGCGGCGAACTGCACGCGGGTGCAGATCGTGCGGATGTGGCCCTGGTCGAGGAAGGCCGAGTGCGGCAGGGTGACCGCGGCGCGGGAGAAGTTCGCCTCGCCGGGGTCGGGCCGCACGATCGCCCGCAGCGCCGGGTGGGCGCCGCGCCTCGTGCCGCCGTAGAGGCGGATCGCCAGGCGCGGCTTGAAGCCGAGGCCGGCGCAGTCGGCGGCCTGGTAGCGGGCGGCGAGGTCGACCGGGGAATCGGGCGTCGGCGCCAGCACGGTGCCGCCGCCCCACAGGGTCGCCTTGGTCTGCAGCTCGGCGCAGCTGGTCGCGTTGAGGGTGAAGTCGGGCTTGTCGACGTGGACGCGCAGGTCCCTGACGTTCAACGGGATGCCCTGCAGGATGTGGGGGATCGGGTCGCTCGCGGCGCCGTCGACTTCGGCGACGCCGGTGACCGAGTTGAGGGTCAGCGCCTCGCGCACGACGACCGTGCCGGCGTCGAAGGGCCCGGCGACCGCCGGGGTGATCGAGACCACCGAGAGCGGCGCTCCATGGTAGGGGCCTGCCAGGTAGAGCGAGCCGGGCACGTAGGTGAGCTGGGAGCCGACTCCGGCTCCCGCCGTGGTGGTGCCGATCTCGGAGTCGGCGGGGCAGCTGGGGTGATCGAGCTCGTCGGTGCCGCCGTGCTCACCCGTGCGGCCCTTCGCCTGGGCGATGCCCGACTCCGGGCACCAGGAGGTGCCGACGAGCCGTGCGACGACGCCCGGAGGCAGCACCGAGCTGAACTTGGTGATGTCCTGTTCGCCGTCGCCGCGGGTGATCCGCATGTCGAAGGGGGAGTAGCGGCCGGCGGCGTTGTTCAGCGTGCCGGCCTGAAGCCGGGGTTGAACGTGCTGCGCCCCGCTCGGGCACGCCGCCGCCGTCCGAGCCCGCGACGATCTCGAAGCTCGAGGTCGATTCGACCGCCGGCCCACCCGAGTAGGGGTAGAGCATCGCCTTCACCGGGTGCGTGCCGCAGTCCGGCGGGGTGACCAGCGGGCTGCGAGCCCCTTCGCGGAAGTGCACGCGCACGTGGGAGAGCGGCACCTGGACGATTTCTTCGGCCGTGGTGACGAGCCGGCCCGTGCTCGGGTCCGGTTCCACCTTCATCGGCTGGATGATGAAGATGCCCAGTTCGGGGTCCTGGATCGCCAGATACAGGGCTAGCAGCGTGTGCTCTGGGTTCTCGTACGGCTTGGCGAGAAAGAGGCCGCCCTTCAGCAGCTTGCCTTCCAGCAGCGGCGTTTCGACTTCGACGTAGCCCAGCTTGGAGGCGTCGGGGCAGCCGACCCCGGGATCGGTGAAGGCGTTCATCTGAGCGAGCTGCGCCTTCGGTGCACACGCCGAGGCCGTTGGCCGGAGAGGGGTTGGCGGTCATCCCCTCGGGCAGGGTGACCACGGCTTTTTCGATGTCGGAGTCCGAGTTGCCGCCGGGCGAGGCGAGGCCTTCGTCGCCTTCGACGTCCAGGGAGAAGGCCAGGCCGGTGGCGCTGGAGGCCGCCGCGGTGGTCGGCTTGGCGGCGATCGTCGGCGCGAAGCGCAGGGCGGAGCAGCCGGTGAGACCGACCTCCGCGGGCAGTTCGGGAGTGTGAACGGTCTGCTCGAAGAGGCCCGGCGGACGCTGCCAGGATTCTGCGCTGATCGTCGTCGCCAGCGGCCCGTCGCAGCGCGTCGGCAGGGTGAGGAAGGGCCGTTCGGGGATCGAGACGTGGCAGCTGCCTTTGGAGGCCAGCACTTCGGGGGTTTCGTCGAGGGTGTCCAGGCAGTCACCGCGGTAGGGGTCGTGGGCGACGGAGACCGGGTTGCCCCAGACGGTCAGCTTGGATCCGTAGAAGAAGGCCGACTGGGAGGTGTTTGAGACCGAGAAGACGACGTTGTGGGGGGGGTTCGGGCTGACCCGCAGGTCGACGGTGATCGGCAGCCCGGAGATCGCGATGAAGCCCAGCCGCGCCACCTCCCCGGGGGAGGGGGCCAGGTTGTAGACGGGGGCGTCCACGTACGTGGGTTCGCCGAAGCCGATCCTCAGCTGGGCGACGCCGACGGCGTCGGCGTTGGCGCAGCCGGGCAGGATCAATTCGGTGTCGATTTCGAGGAATTCGCGTTCTGAGCAGCGCGGCACCGCCGTCGGGTTGCCGATCAGGCCCGCTGGCAGCTGGCCGCGCAGGTTGCGCACTTCCCCGTCGGGGACTTCCCGGGAGCCTTCCATCTTGGTGTTGGCGTTGATCGTCGTCGTCAGCCCGAAGGGGTGGATCCCGGCCTGCGTCATCGGTGAGCCGTCTTCGGCTTCGATCGCCACGCTGAGGCCGTTGAGGCCGAAGGCCGCCCTTGCAGACGCCACCGCGGCCGTCCCTGCGATGAGCAGGCTCAAGCCCGTCGTCAGCAAGACCATGATCGTCCTCGTCCTCATTCTGCTGCCCTCCTGCGGTTTTGCTTTCGGTGTCGGTGGCGATGCCTTCCATGGCTCCGGTGCCTGTGCCGGCGGCTCAGGCAGCGGGTCCTGCCGTGGCGGCGCACGCGGCGCTTGCCCTTCGGGCAGCGCCTCGCCTTCGCCTTGACGTTGCCCGGGCCGGTGTAGGTGGCCGAGGCCGGAGTCCGGGCGGCCGGGGCGGCGGCGGAACCCTGGCAGGCTTCCCCCTGGCATCCTTCGGCGCTCGCTGCCGGGCCCGGCAGGCCGCCGCCGATGCGCGCGTCATAGACGTCGATCTGGCCGGGGTCCCAGGGCACCAGGCTCTGGGCGGTGGTGAGGAAGACGTCGGCGCCGTCGGCCGAGGCGTCCACGAAGGAGGAGGGCGCCGGGCTCTGCCCCGAGGAGACCAGGGCGATGCAGCCGCCCGCCTTCGGGTCAAAGGCGGCGCTCGCTTCCTCACAGCCCCCTTCCCCCGGCGCCTCCCACTCATAGACGTCCTGGGCGCCGTTGGTGTCGGTCGGGACCAGCGGGTCGAAGCTCTCGAAGAACAGCCGTCGCCCGTTTTCGGCCAGCGCCCGCGGCTGGTAGAGCTGGGTCTCCCAGGTGGGGATCGCGGCGGCTGCCCAGGTGCCGGGCGTGTGGGTGGAGCCGTCGAGCAGCTGCGCCCCCGCCGGACGCGCCCCGCTGCGCTTGCACGACACGCAGGAAAGCCCCGCCCCCACCCGGTACAGGAAGACCTCCGCGTCGGCCTGCCCGCTCTGCCGGTCCGTGTTGTCATAGCCCGTCAGCGGCGCGCTCGACATGAACGTCGCCGCCCCCCGTCGGCGCTCACCTGCGCTGGCGTGGTAGAAGGGGCTCGTGGAGGCCGGGCTGTCAAGCCCTTTGCCGCCGGCGCCGGTTCCCAGCGTCGCGACCAGCGTGAACGCGCCCCCTTCCTCCAGGTAGAGGTTCGGCTTGCCCGCCTGCGCCCCCGCGTCGAGCGCTTCCCCCGAGACCAGGTAGACGCGGCCGAGGTCCTCGCTGGAGCCGACCACGCCCGCCACTTCCCCCGCCAGCGGCCTCGAGCCCCTGCTCGCCAGGCGGTATTCGTAGAGCTCTCCGCCTTCGCTGTAGAGGGCCTTGGAGCCGTCTTCGGAGGCTTCCCAAAACAGCGCCGAGGCGCCCGCCGAGACCGCGTAGCTGCACGCCTTCGCGCGTTCGCTGCAGCTCCCCCGCTCATTTTGCTCTGCGCCTGCGTCGGATTGGTCCGCACGTAGAGGCGCCCCGCCACGCCGCCTTCGCTCGTGCTCCAGTAGAGCGTCCCGGCGTCCGCTGCCAGCGCGTTGTGCGTGCGGCTCGAGCGCGTGTCGGCCAGGAGGCCCTGCGCGGTGCCCGCCGCGCACGGTTCGCTCGTCGCCGTCCCGTCCGGCAACCGGCAGGCAAACCGCAGCCCCCCCGCGCCCGCCACATAGAGCAGCGGCTTGCCCGCGCCCAGGTCCGGCGCCCCTTCGGCGAGCGCCTCGCTCACCCGGAAGGCCGCCGCTTCCCCGTCGGCGGAGACCGCCATCAGTTCAGGCACGAAGCCCTGCGCGTCGCGGTGGGCGGGGGTCGTCGTGCTGAGCGCGGTGTAGGAGGGGGTGCCGCAGTCCTCGCGGCGGTAGAGGTCGGCGAAGCCTTCGGGCGCCGCCGGGTCAAGCGGCGGCGAGGAGTCATAGAGCAGCCAGCCCCGGCAGAGGTCGGCCGTGAAGGCCTTGTACTGGGTGTCAAGGCCGGTCTTGTCGGTGCCGAAGACGCTCGGGCCCCGCGGCGGGGAGATCGGCGCGCTGGCCCAGCCCACCCCCGCCTGGCGGCTCGCCAGGTACTGGCTGGTGAACGGCGCGCTTTCGGCGCCGGCGAAGGCCCGGTAGGAGGAGTAGGCGAGGCTCTCCCCGCCCGCCGCGCTCTGGTCGAGCATCGCGGGGTTGCTGTTGATGTTGCCGAGCACCGCCACGTCGCCGCCTTCTTTGTCTACCGGGGAGACCATCTCATAGGCCCGGCAGTCGGGCAGGGCGGCGCCCGCTCCGGCGCGGAAGCCCTGGTTGGGGCAGGAGGCCTCGGGCGCTTCGGGCGCCGGGAAGGTCGTGAAGGTGCCTTCAAGGCCCGCTTCGAAGCTCGCTTCTTCGGCTCCTTCCCCGTCGGGGTCGGTGCCGTAGACCGGCCCGCCGCCGCTGCTCTGGGAGACGAAGCGGTAGTGGTAGGTGGTGCTCGGCGCCAGCCCGGTGAGCGGGACCTGCGCGGTGGCGATCGGGAGGTTTACCGCGCCGCCGAGGTCGGCGGCGGGGAACGCGGCGCGCCCTTCGCAGCCCCCTTCAGAGCACCTGCCGGTGCCGTATTCCACGTAGTAGGACGCATCGCCCCAAAAGCGGGGGTTGATCTTCGCCTGCAGCTGCGCCGCGTCGGTGCCCGCCGAGCGCGCGTACTGGGCTTCGATGCTCGGCGGGGCGGGAGGCGGCGGGCAGACTCCGGGGTCGGGGGCCGGGCCGAAGGCGCGCAGGAAGCTTTCGAAGGTTCCCGGGCCGCCTTCGCGCTTGCCGACGTGCGTGGCGAGCAGCTCCTCGCTCCCCACACCGCAGGCCCCGCTCGTCGCCAGCCCCTCGATGCCCGTCCCGTCGCGGTCAATTCTTCTCCTTCGCATCCCGCCCGGCACTCCCCGCTGCCTTCCAGCGCCAGCACCCGCGCTTCCAGTTCCGGCGAGCCGAAGAGAGGGCGGGTTCTGTACCGCGAAGACCGTGCCTTCGGCGCCCGCCGCCAGCGCTTTGATCGCTTCCCGTTCTGCGAACACCGACCACCCCGAGCCGGTGTGCTTGTAGATGTTGGGGTGTTCTTCGCCGAAGCCCTGAAAGAAGCTGAAGTAGAGGTTGCCCGCCGCGTCGACCGCCAGCGCCTGGGTCCGCCCTTCCCCGCCCGGCGTGCCGCCTTTGACTTCGCCTTCCGCGGGCAGGCCGATCTCGCCCTGGTAGGCGCCGGCGGCGCTGAACTCCTGGATCCGGTTCTGGTCGCCGACGTAGACCGTGTCGGTTGGGTCGATCGCCAAGAACGCGCTGATCGGCCAGGTGCCGAACTGCCCCGGTTCGGAGCCCTGCACGCCGATCCCGCATTCATCGCCCGAGGCGGCGGTGCAGACATCGGCGCCGGTGCTCTTGTCGACTTCGCCGCCAAACATCAGCACGAATTCGCCCGCCTGGGTGAACTTCTGCACCCGGTGGTTGCCGTATTCGGCCACGTAGACGTCGCCGCTGGAGTCCATCGCTATTCCCTGCGGGCGGTCCATCTGGCCGCTGCCGGTGCCGGCGATGCCCGCCTGGCAGGTGCTGGTCGGCGGGCTGGCGCCCGGACCGCAGCTCTGCGGTTCGCCCGAGCCGTCGGCGACCCCCCAGCCCCAGGCCTTTACGAACTGCCCCCAGGGGGTGAACTCATCGATCCGCGCGTGCTGGCGGTCGGCGATGAAGACGTGCCCGCTGGCCGGGTCGGCGGCGACTCCGAGTGGTTCATTCATCCGGCCTACGCCCGAGCCCGCCGCCGAAGTCCCGCCGACCGCGCTCGGGACCTGGTTGAAGAGCGGCGGCGGCCACTGCACCTCGGCCGTCGCACTGGCCCGGCCGGCGGCCCAGAGCGACAGGGCGAGAGCAACCGCCCCGGACATTCCAACTCGCACCGCGAAGCTCTTCGTGTAGCGCTTCAGGTTCACTTTCGCTTCCTCTTCTCGGTGATCCAGGATTTCGTGGGAGCCCGGGGGGGCGACGGCGTCACCCCGGGCTCCCACAGCTGCTACTGATCGCCTGGGCCCATACGGGCCGCTAGTTGCCCCTCACCGCCCAGGTGCCATACGCGTAGGCGAGCCCTGCGCCTTCCGATTCGCCCAGACCAACAAAGCCGGCCGTCCTGTCGGGCGTGATGTCATTCCCAGAGCCTTCGTTCAAGTTGCCGGTGATGAACGACCGCGGAATGTTCCAGTTGACTTCCTTGTCGGCGAAGATGCAGAGGTAGCCGTTCTTCAGCGGGATAGGATTGGCCGCTCCGCCTTCGCAATATTTGATTTCTTCTCCGGATCCTTCCGGGAATTCAAACCCGAAGTGGGGATTTTTTTCTTCCCCTTCGATCATGTAGATCGCCTGTTCATTGGAGATGCCGGCAGCGGTTGGAATGCTGAACGAGAACGAGAAGGGAATTGCCTGTTCAGGGGCGCCGGCGACGATCGGTCCGGCCGACCAGGTGCCTTTGAGCACTTCCCCTTCCGGCAGCGGTTCGGTGCTGAAGGTGCCGTCTTTGCCATTGCACACTTCGTTTTCTTCGCCCGAGCCTTCGACTTCGTAGGTGACACCGCCTGCGGGGCAGGAAAACGGGGCTTCATTTAGAACCGTGACAGACTTGCCATTGCCGCCGTTCGAGCCATTGCTCCCATCGGTGCCGTTGCTCCCATTGGAGCCGTCATTGCCGTTGGCGCCGGCGGGGCCCTGCGGGCCGGCGGGGCCTGCGGCCCCGGCGAACTGCTTGGCGATGCGGATCGCTTGCGGCTTGGTGACGAACTTGGGGCCGCGCTTCTTGCCGTGGCGGGCCTTCTTGTGGTGGCGGCCGCCGTTGTGGTTGGCGGCGTAGGCGCCGCCGACCAGGGCCATGACCAGGGCGACGATCGCCACTATGAGGCCGGCTTTGCCGAAGGGTTCTTTGAGACGTTGCATGGTGTTAGTTCTCCTCCTTGCGGACGGCTACCCGAGCCGGCCAGATTGGATTGGTTGCTGCCGGGGTCTCCCGGCGGACCCCGGCGGTCGCCAAAAGCGAGGGCCGGGTTGCGATCGACTTGCCGGAAGGCGTGCGGCCGCTGAGATGAAGGTCGGTGGTGAACGCCCCAGCGTCAGTGTGGTGCGGGGCGGTGGCGACACCTTGGGCCGCGCTCGCGCCGGCATAGGGCGTGGCGGGGGCCGAGCAGGGGGTGGCGATCCGAGCGGCGTCGCTGCGATCGCCCTGGGCGCCCGGTCGGGCGAGCCGGCCTTGCCCCTGGTGGGCCGGATCGACCGAGCGGGTGTCCGGGGTGGAAGGCGTTAGACGCGAAGGCTGTGGTGAGAGCCCGGGAGCGTGAGCGCGGCCCAGGGTGTGGGCGGTGGAGGCGGTGCTCGAGGCGGGAGTGGTGAGTGCTCGGGCGTCGGCGGCGGCACGGAGCGCTGGCGAGGAGGGCAAGTGTGTTTGCAAGGCGAGCTGCGCTCGGCCTGCAAACGGCTCGCGATTGTGCGCCGGGTCGGCCGTCAACCCGCTCGCTGCGGCTTGGCCTTCGCTCGGGGTCGCTACGCGTCGGCGCGAGCTCGTCGCGCCGATGACCGCCGCCCGGCTTGGCGGGCGATGTTGGGTGGAGGCGGTCGGGTGAGCGGAACGACGGCGAGCGGCCCGGGGGTGACCCTCGGCCGGGACGGGATCGCCGGAGGGACCGGGCCGCTCGCGCCGTTGCGCGTCGAGCCGGCCGACGGGTTGAGGGCCGGGGCTCCGGTCGCCGCGAGCCAGGGAGAGCCGGCGGCGACGGTGGGTGGAAGGTCGGTGGCGCATGCGGCGGCGAGCGCGGTGCTCGGCTGCTGCGCGGTGGTGTCCCGTGGTGCTGCGATCACTGCGATACCTCTCCCTTTCCCTGTGGCGGACCGCGTCCCATAGCGGCCCTTCCCTGCTGCGGTGCTGCGGTGCTCGTGGTGGTTCCCTGCCCGTTTTGGGGGCTTTGGTGCTGTCGGGTGAAGGACGTTCCCATTGGGGTGTCCTCGGTACCGACGTGGCTATGTAAGCAGATCCGGCTGCGAGATGCAAGCCGAAGTTCCCAAAAAGTGAGGCCGATTTATGCGCTTGCCGACGCTGATGGCGAGATCGGCCGACGGCGCTCGTGCGCTGGCTATGCTCGACACCATGCGAGCGTTGCCGGGCCGTCCACAGGACGAGACAAGCCGCGCCCTGACCCGGGAGGAGATGCCCGGCGACCGGGCGCGCCGCATCCTGGAGGCGACCGCGGAGCTGGTCGGCGAACACGGCTACTCGGGCTTCAAAATCGAGGACCTGATCCGCCGCGCGGGAGTCGGCCTGCCCACCGTCCGCAAGCGCTTCGGCGACAAGCGAGGCTGCTACCTGGCGCTGCTCGATTGTGCCGCCGAGGAGGCCGAGAGCAAGTGCCGCGAGGGCTTCGAGGCTCAGCGCGGACGGCAGGCGGCGAAGCGGGCGGCGGCGATCGAGGGGCTGTTCGAGTCGGCAGCCGCGAATCCGGCCACCGCGCGGGCGTGCCTGATCGAGCCGTTCGCGGCCGGCCCGGAGGCGATCGAGCGCTATCGGAAAGCGCTGACGGAGATCGCAAGAGTCCTGCAGCAGGGGCGCACGCCGGGGAGCGCGCGCTCCGGAGCGGCCAAGGCGCTGGAGGAGGAGCTGATCGCGGGACCGCCGCGGTGTGGCTACCCGCTGGGTGTCTGCTGGACGAAGAAGCCGAGCGGATTGGGAAGTCGGCAGGGCGAGTCGCCGAGTTCGTCGGCGCACTACAGGTCGGTGGCGGGAAACGGGACAAGCGCCGGACGGGCCCGCGAGCCGGTAAACGGGCGCCGACCGGCAATGAGAGGCGGGACGAGCGCGATGACGAAGCGGCGCCTGGGCCGCTGCCAGCCGGCAGACACAGGCTGCCGCATGCGGCGGTGAAGCGCAGCCAGCGAGAGCGCCTGCTCGCCGGTGTGGCGAGCGCCGCCACCGCAAAGGGCTATCCGGCCCTCACGGTCAGCGATGTCATCGACGAGGCGAGGGTCTCCCGCCGCGTCTTCTATGAACTGTTCGAGGACAAGAAAGTGATTCCTGGCGGCCTGGGAGGTCGTCGCCGCGCACGTCGGGCAGCTTGCTGCAGGCGCCGCGGCGAGCGAGGAAGGCGATCCACCTCGGCAGGTGATTGCGGCGCTAGGCGCGGTGCTCGACTTTCTCGCCACCGAACCCGAGCTGGCGCGATTCTGCCTGGTCGAGGGCCTGGCCGCGGGAGTGGTAGGGGTAGAGCACTACCGGGAGGCGGTCGGTCAGTTTGCGGCCGCGTTGAGGGAGACCGGCGCGGCGATCGGCTCGCCCCCGGAGGGGACCGAGGAGCTGTTGCTGGGAGCGCTCGCCATGGCGCTGAGCCTCCGCATCGCAACGGAAGGGTCCGGACAGCTGCCGAAGCTCGCACCCGCGCTCGGAAGCTCCTGCTAGTTCCTCCTCGGGGCGGCGGAGGCGATGCGGGTGTTCGGGCTTTGTCAGTAGGCGGACTGGCGAAGCGGTCCGGTGGCCAGGGCACCCAGTAGTCCATCATCCCGCGGCGAGCGA
>CAWFEI010000011.1:0-118854 GCA_963814915.1 uncultured Solirubrobacterales bacterium
CAGCAGGGTGCCGAGGGCGATCAGGAAGATCTGCGGGTGTCCGGCCCAGAAGGAGATCTCGAAGGCGGGCAGGTCGGGCAGCTGCGGCGGCTTCGGCAGCAGACCCTGCGAGATCGCGTAGAGCAGGACGAGCAGCCCGGCGGTGGTATCGAAGACCGTCTGGACGAGGAAGGAGGAGGTGACCGCCGGATAGGAGGAGCCGGGGATCTGGCGCTTGACGAGGAAGACTTTGGTCGCGTCACCGGCGTGGGCCGGCAGGATCGCGTTGATCCCGGCGCCGGCCAGGTACGCGGCGGCGAGCCGCAGGAAGGAGATCCGCGCCGCGGGGTAGGCGGCGCGCAGCACGTTGCGCCAGGCCCAGGCACGCGCCAGCTGCATCGCCGCCAGGCAGACCAGAGCCAGCACGAACGAGGTCCAGTCGATGTCCGAAAGGTGCTCGAAGAACTGCGCCGTGGCGCGGCCGAAGGCTTCGGCGCTCGATCCAAAGTCTGCGATGGGCATCGCGGTTACACTAGCCCGCTCGTGCCAGAGCCAGATACCACTCAAGCGATGCCCACGGCCCCCCACGACCCCGCCGACGCGGCGATGTGCGACCGCGCCCGCGAACGCTTCGCCGGCGACCGCGGCAGCCGTTTCCGCCGCCGCCGCAAGCGCCATGCCGAGCTGCCCAACCTGATCATCGTCGGCGGGCTGAAGTGCGGAACGACCAGCATCCACCACTACCTCGGCCTGCATCCCGAGATCCACATGTCCAAGCCGAAGGAGCTCAACTTCTTCGTCTCCGAGCTCAACTGGGACCTCGGCCTCGACTGGTACGCGAGCCGCTTCGACGATCGCTTCAAGGTGCGCGGCGAGTCCTCACCGCACTACACCAACATGCCCCGTTTCGGGGGCGTGCCGGAGCGGATCAAAGAGCACTGCCCCGACGCCCGCCTGCTCTACATGGTGCGCGACCCGATCAAGCGCATCCTCTCCCACTGGGTGCACGCGACCGGCGCCGGCTACGAGACCCGCGAGCTGATTCCGACCCTCTCCCAGCCCGACTCCTCCTACATCCACCGCTCGCTGTACTGGATGCAGCTGCAGCCCTACCTGGAGCTGTTCGACCGCGAGCAGATCGAGGTGATCACCCAGGAGGAGCTGCAGACCGAACGCGACGCGACGATGCGCAAGGCCTTCCGCTTCGCCGGCGTCGACGAGGGCTTCAGCTCCGAGCAGTTCGACCGCGAGTGGGAGAAGTCGAGCGCCAAGCAGGGCGACAAATACCAGGTGATGGAGAAGCTGGTGAAACTGCCCGGCCTGCGCTCCTTCGACCGCAACTTCGACCGCCTGCCCGAGTCGCTGCGCTGGATCGTAGAGAAGGTCGTCCACGACCCGGAGAAACCGCCGGCGCCGAAGCCCGAGCTGCCCGACGACCTGTTCGAGACCCTGCGTGGCCGCTTCGGCGCCGACGTCGCCGGCCTACAGGAGTTCGCGGGCCGCGAGTTCGCCGGCTGGCACGACTACTCCTAGCGCCCGCGGTCGAGCTTTCGACCGCTATGCGACTCAAACCTCGACCGCACTAGGGTGAGGCGGACCGATGCGGCGCCTCGTGCCCGATCCCGCTGCGACCACCGTCGAGCAGCAGCTCGCCTCCTACCGGCCGGGCGAGGGCGCGCGCGATGACCGGCCCTTCGTCGCGATGAACTTCGCCGCCACGGTCGACGGGCGGGCGACGATCGAAGGGGCCTCGGGCCCGATCGGATCGGCCACCGACACGGCGATGCTGGCGGGCCTGCGGAAGCGCTTCGACGCGGTGATGATCGGCGCGGGCACCAAACGAGCCGAGCGTTACGAGGGCCTGAAGAAGAAACTGGTCGTGGTCGAAAGCGGCCCGCAGGGACCCGCCGACCTGCCGGCGCTGCTGCGCTTGCTGCGCGAGGAAGGTGTGCGGGCGCTGCTCTGCGAGGGGGGGCCGCGGCTGCACGCCTCGCTGCAGGCGGCCGGCCTGGTCGACGAGCTGTTCCTGACGATCGCGCCGAAGCTCAGCGGGGCGGGGGCGCCGTCGATCCTCGAGGGCGCGCTCGCGGAGACGATCGGCCTCGAGCTCGCCTGGCTGCTGGAGGAGGACGGCGAGCTCTTCGCCCGTTACAGCGTCGCGCGGTAGCGTTCGCCTCCCAAACCGAGGAGAGAAAGCCGAGCCATGGACTTCAAGCCCAGCCCCCAGGTCGAGACCCTGCGCGAGCGGATCCTCGACTTCATCGACGCCGAGATCTACCCGCAGGAGCGGCAGATCATGGAGGCGCTGGACGAGGAGGTCGGCCCCGGCGTCGCCTACCCGAAAATCCTCGTCGAGGTGCGCGAGAAGGCGAAGGCCGAAGGGCTGTGGAACCTCTTCATGCCCGACGAGCGCTTCGGCCCCGGCCTCAGCAACTGGGAGTACGGGCTGCTCTGCGAGGAGATGGGGCGCAGCCCCGCGGCGGCGCCGATGGCCTTCAACTGCTCGGCGCCCGACACGGGCAACATGGAGATCCTCGCCGAGCACGGGACCGACGAGCAGCGCGAGCGCTGGCTCGAGCCGCTGCTTGAGGGGCAGATCCGCTCCTGCTTCTCGATGACCGAGCCCGACGTCTCCGGCTCAGACCCGACGCTGCTGCAGGCGCGCGCCGTGCGCGACGGGGAGGAGTGGGTGATCGACGGCCACAAGTGGTTCACCTCGGGCGCGGTCGGCGCCGAGCTGGCGATCGCGATGGTCGTCACCGACCCCGACGCGCCCCCCTACAACCGCGCCTCGATGATCTGCGTGCCGACCGACAACCCCGGCTTCAACCTGGTGCGGCCGATCCCGGTGATGGGGCACGACCGCGGTCCCGGCCACTGCGAGATCCGCTACGAAGAATGCCGCGTGCCGGTCGCCAACCTGCTCGGCGGCGAGGGCCAGGGCTTCGCGATCGCCCAGGACCGGCTCGGCCCGGGCCGCATCCACCACTGCATGCGGGCGATCGGCACCGCCGAGCGGGCACACGAGATGATGTGCCGCCGCGCCAACGAGCGCGAAGCTTTCGGCGGCCCGCTCGCCGACAAGCAGTTCGTCCAGGAGGCGATCGCGACCTCGCGGATGGAAATCGACCAGGCGCGGCTGCTGACGATGTACGCGGCGTGGAAGATGGACACCGACGGCAAGCGCGCCGCCCGCCAGTCGATCTCGGCGATCAAGATCGTCGCCGCCAACATGGTGATGGAGGTGCTCGACCGGGCGATCCAGATCCACGGCTCGCTGGGGATGACCGACGACACCCCGCTCGCCTCCCTCTGGCGCTTCAGCCGCATGCTGCGCCTGGCGGACGGCCCCGACGAGGTCCACAAGATGGTCCTCGCCCGCCGCGAGCTCAACCGCTGGTCAAAGCGAGCCGAAGCCGAAGCGGCCGGCGAACAGCCCGAGCCCAAGCACGCCCCGCGGATGATCTGAGCGCAAATTCACGATCTGCCGGTGACGAAATCCCGATCGGCCGCACTCTCGACCCCAAATTGTCGAGGTTTAATTCACAGATTGTCCGTGCCGGGACGTACGTCAACCTGCGGCCCTTTTCCGCGGCGGAGTTGACCGCAGGCGGAACTGAGAGCTTCGTCGATCGCCTTTTGCATGGAGCCCCCGGGGGTTCACGACGCTCCGAAAGCAGGTGTCAACGCCGGTTGAAAACCGGACCACTTCTGCCGGTTGACACGCTGAGGCGCTGGCGAGGCTCGGAGCCTAATTCTGTCGGGGATCTCGGCCACCGCAGAGTCAGTTCGCCGACTGGCTCAAAAGCGGGGAATCCTATAGTTCGACCCTATTATCGGATATGATAATCAAATGCCCAACGTAAACGAGAGGGATCCGCGGTTCGTCGCCCTGCTGGAGTCTGCTGCCCACCTGCAGCGGCTCGTCCCGGGCGCGGTGCTAGTCGGCGGAACCGCGGCGATCCTCTACGCGGATCACCGCGAATCGCGCGACCACGATCACGTCGTCGCCGACTTGGCGGATCGCTTCGAGATGGTGCTGGAAGCGGTCGAGGAAGACGCAGGATGGGCGACCAACCGGGTGACCCCGGGGAAGGTGATCCTCGGCAATCTCGACGGGATCGAAGCCGGGGTTCGCCAGATGATCCGCAAGACCCCCCTGGAGATCACCGAGATCGCCCTTCCGTCGGGAGAGGCACTGACCGTCCCGACGATCGAGGAGACGCTGCGCATCAAGGCCTTCCTGATCGTGCGCCGCAACCAGACTCGCGACTACCTCGACCTTGCCGCGCTCTCCGACCGCATCGGCGTCGAGCGCGCAGCCCAGGTCCTATCTGGCATCGATGACTACTACGCCGATCAGAACGACACGGACGAGGGCATCGCCTCGCAACTCGTGCGCCAGCTCTCGGAGCCTTCACCTGCCGATCGCCTGGTCATCGACCAGCTTCCCTCCTACCGCCGCCTGCGCAAGCGCTGGAGCGACTGGGGCGCGGTGACCAAGGTCCTCGGCACCGTCGCAGCGGGGATGGCCGAGCAATGACGGCGCTGGCTTTCCGCAATGTCAGCGCCTCGCCGGACAACCCGGTCGGCCAGTGGCCGCAGGAGGCGATCCAGGCCGCGCTCGAGCGTGGCAGCCTCTCGCACTGGCGGCGGCTGGCCAGGGCGATCCGGGCCGAGCCGTGGGGACCGGTCGCCCGGCGGGTCGAGGAGGCGCTCACCTACAGCCGCCCCTATGGCGTGGCGAAGGCGATGGAACGGATCCTCTCCCGGGCGCGCGAAGCGGCCGAGGCGAGCGAGCGGCAGGCCGTGGCCGCCGAGATCGCGCGGCTGATCGACGACTCAGGCCTCACCCGCGCCGAGTTCGCCTCCCGCATCGGCACCTCCGCCTCCCGTCTGTCGACCTACGTGACCGGCAAGGTCACGCCGTCGGCCGCGCTGCTTCTGCGGATGAGAAATCTCACCAAGCCATAGCACTTCGTCCGCGGTCATTTACTAGCTAAGTATCTAGCTAAGGAATGCTAAGGTGTGCGCGTGACCGAGATCGGCATGCACGAGGCGAAGACGCAGCTCTCGAAGCTGGTGGAGCGTGTCGAGGCCGGCGAGGAGATCGTGATCACGCGGCGCGGTGAGCCCGCCGCGCGCCTGGTGCCCGAGCGGCGCGGCGGCGGCTTCGCCTCCCTCGCAGGCACCTGGCAGGGCCGGGTGAAGATCGCCGAGGACTTCGACGAGCTGCCGCACGACCTCGCCGAGTCGCTCGGCATGAAGCCCTGAGGCTGCTTCTCGACACCCATGTCGTGCTCTGGTGGATGGCCGCCGAGCCGGAGCGCATCGGGGACATCGCCCGCAAAGCGCTGGAAGCAAGCGATGCGAAGGTCACCGTCAGCGCCGTCAACGTCTGGGAGGTGGCGATCAAGCGCCGGCTGAGCAAGCTCGACGCCCCCGCCGATCTACTTCTCCAGCTGGAGCGCGCGGGGGTGGACCTACTGCCGATCACCGCCCGTCACGCCGACCGCGTCGGCACGTTGCCCATGCACCACCGCGATCCCTTCGACCGCCTATTGATCGCGCAGGCCGATGTCGACGGGCTCCCGCTCATCACCGCCGACAGCGAGATAGACAAATACGCGATCGACATCCTCTGGTGATTGAGCTGCTCGCCCGACTCAATTGACCAACTTTGTTATCAGATCTCCTCCTACCGCCGCCTGCGCAAACGCTGGAGCGACTGGGGCGCGGTAACAGACGTCCTCGGCACCGTCGCGGCGCGGATAGCTGAGCAATGACGACGCTGACCTTCCGCAATGTCGGTGCCTCGCCGGACGACCCGGTTGCCCAATGGCCACAGGAGGCGATTCAGGCCGCACTTGAGCGCGGCACCTCGACCTCGCGCCTGTCGACCTACGCGACCGGCAAGGTGACTCCGTCGGCGGCACTACTGGTCCGGATGCGCCGCATGACTGAGTAGCAGCGCATCGGACCGAGGCGGCCGGCGAGCGGCCCGAGCCCAAGCACGCCCCGCGGATGATCTGGGCAGCGAAAGGGCCGGACGGATGCCCGGCCCTTTCGCTGACACGATGCGGACTAAGAGACCGACGAGACAGTTACGCGCTGCCTACATCACATCCGCCTCAAGCGACATCCATAACCGCCCAATTGAAGGTCGTGTTCGGTGGATCCGCAGCAGACGTACCAACGTTGCAAACCCGAAGCCGCAAGCGACCAGCGACGTTGGACAAATACGGATTGACAATCACGTCGCCTGGCCATCCGCCGGCGATTCCAGGGGACGCAAACAACAGATCCCCGGTAAGGCTAGGTAGCCCAGTCGCCACCAAGACATAGTCGCAAACCCCGGCGCCAAGACTTGGGAAGTTATACGTTACCTGCCCAGACGCTTGCGTAACGTCATTCGCATTCAACGAACGATCCGCAACCTTGGGGCCATTAACGGCATTCGCCGCGATTTTCGTGTTGGTCACCGAGTTGGCGGCCAGTTTGTCTGAGTTGACCGCGTCGTTGGTGATTTTGCCGGTCGTCACCGCGTTGTCGGTGAGCTTGCCCTCAGTCACCGCGTTGTCAGCGAGCTTGCCCTCAGTCACCGCGTTGTCGCCGATCTTGTTGGTGGTCACGGCACCGTCACCGATCTTGTCAGTCGAGACCGCGTTGTCGCGGAGGCGATTGGTCGGCACGGCGTTTTTGGCCAGCTTGCCCGCCTTCACGGCTTCGGGGGCGAGTTTGCCGACCCTGACGGCGTTGCGCTTGATCTGTGCGGTGCCGACGGTGTTCTTGCCGAGGCCGGCAGCGACCGCGGCGCCGCCGCCGAGAACGAGGAAAACTGCGAGGGACGACATCACGTTCGCGTACGTGAGTCGCTTGCGTATCTGGTTCAAGGTTCTCTCCTTGAGATGTGGGGAGGGAGGGGCCACTGGACGAGCCTCCCGGCCCGGTTTGGCAGGGGTAGTGGCTGCAGACTCCCAGGTCCGGACCCCTGCGTCAAGCACCCTGGACCGGTCTCTATCCCCTCTGTAGAGGCGTTTCAGCCCTGCTGCCGCTCAGCGGCGCCGGCCGCATCCGCCAAGCGCTCGACCAGGCGGGCGAAGTACTCGACGCCGGCGTCGGCCTTGCCGTAGCCGCCGGCCTTGTAGCGGGCGTAGACGCCCTCGAGGATGATCGCCAGCTTCCAGTAGCCGAGCGCGACGAAGAAATCGAGCTCGGAGAGATCGCGGCCGGAGCGCTCGGCGTAGCGCTCGCGCAGCTCGGCGCGGGTCGGGAAGCCGGGCGCCAGGTTGGCCGGCTGGCCGAGCGCGATCGGCTCCTCGCCATCCTGCTCACGCTCGGGCCAGTAGACCATCAGCAGGCCGACGTCGGCGAGCGGGTCGCCGAGCGTGCAGAGCTCCCAATCGACCACCGAGGCGACCTCGCCGGACGGCGTCAGGATCATGTTGTCGAGGCGATAGTCGCCGTGCACGATCGTCGCCGGGCCCTGCTCCGGGATGCGCGCCTGGAGGCGCTCGTGGACCGCGTCGATCGCCGCCAGCTCGCGGGTCTTCGACTTCTCCCACTGGCCCTGCCAGCGGTGCAGTTGGCGGGCGACGTAGTCCTCCTTGCGGCCGAGGTCGCCGAGCCCCACGGCATCCGGGTCGATCGCGTGGATGTCGACCAGCGTGTCGGCGACGCGCTCGCCGATCGCCCGCCGGTCGGCCTCGTCGGGGAACGCCTCCGCCTCGGCGATCCCGCGCAGAATCGGGCCCTCGACGAACTCCATCACGTAAAAGGGGGCGCCGTTGACCTCCTCGTCCTCGCAGAGCCCGACGACGGGCGCGACCGGCACCGGGGTCGGGCCGAGCGCCGAGACGACCTTGTGCTCGCGGCCCATGTCGTGGGCGGAGCCGAGCCGCTTGCCCAGCGGCGGGCGGCGCAGCGCCCAGCGGCGCCCGGTGGCGTCGGCGACCTCGTAGGTCAGGTTCGAGTGCCCACCCGAGATGCGCTCGAAGCCGAGCGGCAGCTCAACGCCCGCGACATGCTGCTCGAACCAGGTCTCAACGCCCGTCCGATCGATCCCGTCGGGGGTGCCTGTAGCCTCGTCGCCCATCGGCTCCCAAGCATATTCCCGACGACGGTTCCGGCTCAGCCCATCGCTGGCCAACCGGCTGACGATCGCCTTCGCGATCGCCTTCGCGATCCTCACCGGCTTGGCCGTGATCGGCGTCGCCCGCTTCCTGCAGCAGCGCCAGAACTTCGAGGACGCGACCGCCCGCTCCTACCAGCTGGAGATCGAAGCCCGCAGCCGGCTCGCGCAGGGAAGGCACCCCGCGGCCGCCCGTGCCTCGGTCGTCACGCAGCAGCGCCGGCGGCAGTTGCTGCGCAACGAAATCTCCAGCGAGACCCGCGACACGGCGCTGCTCGTCGGCGCCGGGCTGATCGCCGGGCTGACCGGCGCCGCGCTGCTGTTCACCGGGCTGATCTCCTCGATGCGGCGCCCACTGCAGGACCTCGTCGAGGCCTCGGGGCGCCTGGCCGGCGGCGACCTCGACACCCGCGTCGAAGTTGGCGGGCTGGCGGAGACGGCGATGCTCGGCAGCGCCTTCAACGAAATGGCCGAGGAGCTGCAGCGGCGTGCCGGCGAACGCGACCAGCTCGACCGGATGAAAGACGAGTTCGTCCTCACCGCCTCGCATGAGCTGCGCAGCCCGCTCACCTCGGTGCAGGGCTTCGCCGAGCTGCTGCTGCTCGAGCGCGAGGCGCTCAGCCCGAAGCAGGCCGAAACGGCAGAGGTGATCCTCGACAACGCCCGCCACCTCGTCCGCCTGCTCAACGACCTGCTCGACCTCGCCCGCAGCGACGCCGGCAGGCTGGCGATCAAGCCCGTGCCGACCGACGCGGCGCTGCTGGTCGAAGAGGCGGTGCGGACGATGCGGGCCCAGTTCGACTCCCGCAAGCAGAGCCTCAGCGAAGAGATCGAGCCCGGCCTCCCCCCGGTCGAAGCCGACCGGGACCGAATTCGCCAAGTATTGGTGAACCTGCTTACGAATGCGAATGAGTATTGCCCCGAAGGCGCGGGTATCGGGGTGAAGGCCCGCCACGCGGGTGCCGATGTGGAGATCGAGGTGACCGACGACGGCCCAGGCATTCCAGAGCAGCAGCTCGATCACATCTTCGAGCGCTTCAGCCGCGGTGACGCGGGCGAGACCCAGCGGGTCGGCGGCACCGGCCTGGGGCTGGCGATCTCCAAGTCCCTGGTCGAGCTGCACGGCGGCGCGATCGAGGCCGAATCGACGCAGGGCAATGGTGCGACGTTCCGCGTGCGGCTGCCGACCGCGGCGCGTGAGCACGCCGCGGTGACCTGATGGCCAGGGTCCTGCTCGCCGACGACTCGGAGACGATCCTGCTGCTGCTCCGCACCCGCCTGGAGATGGAGGGCCACGAGGTCGAGACCGCCGCCGACGGCCAGGAGGTCGTCGACAGGATCGGCGCCACCGGCCCCCCCGACGTGCTGCTGCTCGACGCGATGATGCCGAACAAGTCCGGCATCGACGCCCTGCGCGAGCTGCGTGGGGCCGGGGTCGAGACGCCGACCCTGATCGTCAGCGCCCACACCGAAGGCGGCAACGGCGACGAGCACGAGGGCCTCGGCATCGACGGCTACATCACCAAGCCGATCGACTTCGCCCGGCTGTTCGAGAAGATCGCCGAGCTGACGGGCTGAGCCCGGCTAGCTCTTCGCGATCTCGAGCCGGATCTCTTTGCCCTTCAGCTTCGTTCCGTCGAGGAACTCGACCGTGCGGTCGGCCTTGTCGGGGTCGACCTCGACGAAAGAGAAACGGTGCAGGACGCGGATGTCGTGGATCGCCTCCTCGGGCAGCACGGCGCCCTCGCGCAGTGCCCAGCGCAGGTCCTCCTCGTCGATACCGCTGCGCTCGCCGCGGTTGACGAAGAGCTTGACCGCCTTGCCGTTGACGTCCTTGGCCGCCGGCTTCTCGGGCTTCTCCTCAGCGGGCTTCTCTTCGGCGACTTTCCTCAGCGGGCTTCTCTTCGGCGGACTTGTCCTCAGCGGGCTCCGCCTCGGCGACCGCCTTGGCGCGCTCGCGGCGGCGCGGGCGCGGCGCGTGTTCCATCCGCTCCTCGGGGCTCTCCCACTCGCCGATCGTCGTCTTGACGTCGCGCTCGATCCGCTCGATCTCGTCGCGTTGGGCCGGCGTCACGAAGGTGATCGCGCGGCCGGTGCGCCCGACTCGGCCGGTGCGCCCGATGCGGTGCACGTAGACCTCCGAAGAGGCCGGCACGTCGTAGTTGATCACGTGGGTGACGTGCTCGATGTCGAGCCCGCGGGCGGCGATGTCGGTGGCGACGAGCAGCCGAACGCGGTGATCCTTGAAGGCGATCATCACGCCGTCGCGCGAGCCCTGGCTCATGTCGCCGTGCAGAGCCTTGACGTCGAGGCCTTTGTCCTTGAGCGTCTTTTCAAGCTTCGAGGCGCCGATTTTCGTCCGGCAGAAGATGATCGCCTGCTCCGGTTCTTCGGTCTTCAGCAACTCGACCAGGCGGGCCGCCTTGTCCTTCGCCGGGACCTCGACGAAGGCCTGGGCGATCGCGTCGACCGTGAGCTTTTTCGGCGTGATTTTGATCGTCGACGGGTCGTACATGTAGCTCTCGGCGAGTCGTTTGACCGGCGGCGGCATGGTCGCCGAGAAGAGCGCCGTCTGCCGCCCGCTCGGGCACATCCGCAAAATCTTCTCGACGTCCTCGATGAAGCCCAGGTCGAGCATCTCGTCGGCCTCGTCGAGGACGACATAGCGGGCCGCGGTGAGGACCAGCGAGCGGCGCGACATCAGGTCCATCATCCGGCCCACCGTGGCGACGACGACGTGGGCGCCGGCGCGCAGCTGCGCCTGCTGCGATTTGATCGGGGCGCCGCCGAAGACGGCGACGATCTCGACGTCGAGGTGCTCGGCATAGGCGCGCAGCGCCTGCGTCACCTGGATGCAGAGCTCGCGCGTCGGGGTGAGGACGACCGCCTGCACCTCGTCGTCGGCCGGGTCGATGTACTGCAGCAGAGGGAGGCCGAAGGCGGCGGTCTTGCCGGTGCCGGTCTGGGCCTGGCCGATCACGTCGTGGCCGGCGAGCAGCTCCGGGATCGCTTTCTCCTGAATCGGGCTGGGCTCCTCGTAGCCGAGCTCATCCAACGCCCGCTGGATCTCCGGCGCGAGCCCCAAGTCCTTGAAGGGGATCACTTCGACGGGTCCAGGAGAAGCTTGCCCGTGGTGCGGCGGGCGATCAGGTCTTCGTGCGCGCGGGCGGCCTCCGAGAGCGGGTAGACCTCGCCGACGCTGACCTCCAGCTCGCCGGCCCCGACCGCGGAGAACAGCTCGCCGATCATCGGCGCGACCTCGGCCGGGCGCATCATCAAGTGGACTAGCCAGAAGCCGATCACGGCCTTGGAGCCGCGCAGCAGGGCGGCGGTCGAGATATCGCGCTGTTCACGCGAGGCGATGCCGAAGACGACCATACGGCCGAACGGAGCGAGCGCCGAGAACTCGGCGTCGAAAGCCGCGCCGCCGCTCATGTGCAGGACGGCGTCGACCCGCTCGCCGTCGTTCGCGGCGAGGACCGCCTCCTTCAAGTCCTCCGAGCGGGAGTCGACGGTCGCGTCGGCGCCGAGTCGCTCGACCATGGCGCGCTTCTCCTCGCTGGAGGCCAGGCCGATCACCTTCGCGCCGGCGCGCTTGCCGAGCTGCACGGCCAGCGAGCCGGTGCCGCCGGCAGCGGCCTCGACCAGCAGGGTCTCACCGGGCTCGATGCGCGCGCAGCGGCGCACCAGCGCCATCGCGGTGATGCCCTGCAGGAGCAGCGCCGCCGCCTGGTCGTCGTCGACCTCGTCGGGAATCGGGATCAACATCTGCTCGGGCACGACAACCTTCTCCGCGTAGCCGCCGCCGCCGGCCAGCGCCGCGACGCGGCGGCCGTCGGGCGTGCGTCCGCTGACCTCGCCGCCGGGGATCAGCGGTAGCTGCTGCTCGGCCAGGTAGTCGTTGCGGGTCGCGTGCGTGTCGGCGAAATTGATTCCACTGCGCGCGACCTCGACCAGAACCTGGCCCTCACCGGGCTCGGGGTCGGGAAGCTCGACGTGCTTGAGCACCTCGGGGCCGCCGAACTCCTCGATCTGGATTGCGCGCATCGCCTCTCACACTACTGACAAGCCAGTTCAGGGCGTCGGCAGTTCGCGCTCCAACCAGGGCGTGAGCGTGCGGGCGAAGGTCGCGCTCAGGTGGTACGTGTTGCGATAGACGAGCACGCGGCCGATCACGCTCGGGCAGCGGTGGCGCGGGCAGAGGATGCGGACCGGGTCGATCAGCTTCACGCCGGGCACCCGCCTGGCGGCGAAGGCGTCGAAGGCGTGCCAGCGCTTGCGCCGCGAGAAGAATGTGCACTTGTTCAGCGCGTGCTGGTTCTGGGAGACGCAGTCCGGCGGTTCGAAGGGGGCCAGCGGCTGGTCGCGGATGACGACCACCCGGGCGCCGTTGCGCTTCAGCCGGCGCAGGGTGCGGGCGAAGCCGGCGATCAGGAAGGGCTCGCTGCGGCGCCGGTCGAGGCGGTTTTCGCCGCGCACCACCTGGTAGCGGCCACCGGTCGAGTTGCTGACCACGACCATGTCCGGCCGCTCTTCGGTGAGGATGCGGCGCATCGCCTTGCGGCGCCAGATGTCACAGGGGCGTTCGTATTCGACGTCGCCGACGACGCAGCCCGCGCGGACGAGCCCGACCAACCGCCAGTGATGACGCTTGGCGAGCTTGATCAACGGCGGGAACCATTGCTCGGCATGCGAGTCGCCGAAGGCGACGACGGTCTTCGGCGAGTCCTTGGCGCCGTAGACGCAGGTCGGGGAGTCGGTTTCGCCGTGCAGCAGAACGCAGCCGTCGTCCCAGAGCTTGCCCTTGTCGGCGGCCGCGTTGAGGGGATTGGGCCGTACCGCGTCGACCCGCTTCAGGTGCGGGTTGCGCGGTCCGATCGCCATCGCCCCGCGCGCCACTTCGGGGGAGGCGGTCGGCACCGGCGGGTTGGAGACCTGCAGGCCGATCGCGAGGAAGACCGCGGTGGCCGTGCAGGTCGCGCCGAGCGCAAGGGCGCGTTTGGGCCGGCGGCCGAGGCTGCGCGAGTGGCGGAAGCGCTCCTCGATCGTGTAGTGGCTGATTGCCGCCGGAACCCAGGAGGCGAGTGTGACGGCGACGAGGCCGAGCCGCGAGAGGTCGGTCCAGATAACCCCGGCGAAGACGATCATCGGCCAGTGCCAGAGATACCAGGCGTAGGAGATCTTGCCCAGGTACTGGAACGGGGCCAGGGTCAGCAGGCCGGTCGGGCCCGAGACGGCGACGGAAGTGCCGGCGACGATGATCGCCACGGTCGCGAGCGTCGGCAGCAACGCCCGCCATCCGGGGTAGGGCGTGTCGCCGGTGAACGCGAGGGTGGTCGCGACGAGGACCGCCAGGCCGCCGCCCGCGAGCAGTGCCGATGCCGGGCGCGGAAGACGCAGGCCGGCGGGCAGGACGAGTGCCAGCGCGCCGCCCATCGCCAGCTCCCACATCCTGGTCAGAGTCGAGAAGTAGGCGGTGCGGGTGTGCTCGGGCGTGAAGCCGATGCTGTAGATCAACGAGGCGACGCAGAGCGGCACGACGAGCAGCGCGATCGTCCGCCGCATGCTCCAACCGGCCCAGCGGGCGATTCCGGCGCCGACGCCGAGGGTCACCGGCCAGAGCAGGTAGAACTGCTCCTCGACCGAGAGCGACCAGTAGTGCTGGACCGGGCTGATCAGGGCGTCGTGGAAGGCGAAGTAGTCGACCGATTCGGCGATGAAGTGCCAGTTGACGACGTAGAGCGCGGCGCTCAGCACGTCGCCGGAGACCTGCTGGTTTTGCAGCGGCGAGTAGAGCACCGCCGAGCCGATCACGACGAAGCCGAGCACGGTCACCGCCAGCGGCAGCAGGCGCTTGGCGCGGCGGGCGTAGAAGCGGCTGATCGAAACGTCTCCGGTGCGGTCGAGCTCGTGCAGGATCAACCCGGTGATCAGGAACCCGGAGAGCAGGTAGAAGACGTCGAGGCCGACGAATCCGCCGCCGAAGCCGGGGACCTCGGCATGGCAGGCCAAGACCAGGACCAGCGCGAATCCGCGCACGCCCTGGATGTCCAGGCGGAACCCTTTGCGGGTCCGCGCTCCCGATATGGGAAGTTCCCTGCCCACGTCTTTACGATGCCCTTGCTGGCAGCATTGAAACCCCGTAAACACGAAAAGAGGGAGAAGTTGTGTCACTGACCGTAGTCGGATCGATTGCCTTCGATGCCGTTAAAAGCCCATTCGGAGAGCGCGAGAAGATGCTCGGGGGAGCGGCTGTCCACTTCTCCCTTGCCGCCAGCTTTTTCACCGACGTGCGCCCGGTCGGGCCGGTCGGCGACGACTTCGGCGCCCCCGAGTTCGAGATCCTCGAGGGTCGGGGCGTGCAGACCGGCGACATCGAGCGGGTCCCCGGCGGCAAGTCGTTCTTCTGGCGGGGCCGTTACGAGTACGACCTAAACGTCGCCCACACCGAGGACACCCAGCTCGGCGTATTCGGCGAGTTCGAGCCGAAGCTCTCCGATGAGGCGAAGGCGGCCGACACGCTCTTCCTCGCCAACATCCAGCCCGACCTCCAGCGCCAGGTCAGCGCCCAGTGCGGCGCGGCCCGCTTCAGCGCGCTGGACTCGATGAACCTCTGGATCGACACGGCCAAGGACTCGCTGCTCGCGGCGATCGCCGAGGTCGACTGCCTGGTCGTCAACGACGCCGAGATCCGCCAGCTGACCGGCGAGTCCAACCTCGCCCGCGCGGCACGGACCGTGATGGGCCACGGCCCGCGCGCCGTCGTCGCCAAGCAGGGCGAGTACGGCGCGGCCCTGTTCACCGAGGACCGCTTCTTCGCCCTGCCGGGCTTCCCGCTGGATGACGTGCGCGACCCGACCGGCGCCGGCGACAGCTTCGCCGGCGGCTTCCTCGGCTACCTCGACAGCCATGACGGCGAGCTCGACGACTCCTGCCTGCGGCGGGCGATGGGCTACGGCACCGTTCTTGCCTCCTTCAACGTCGAAGAGTTCGGCACCGAGCGAGTAGCCCGGCTGACGCGCGATGAGATCGAGGAGCGCTTCGCGGCTCTGCACGAGATGACCCAGTTCGAGCCGTTGCCGGTGCGTTAACGAGCCGGAACGCCCAAGCTGCGAAAATGGCCGCCGCGATGGCCGCCGACTCCCTCACCGTCACCGACAACCGAACCGGCAAGACCTACGAGCTGCCGATCACCGACGGCACGGTCCGCGCGATGGACCTGCGCCAGATCAAGGTCGACGACGGCGAATTCGGCATGCTGTCCTACGACCCGGCGTTCACCAACACCGCGTCGTGCCGCTCGGCGATCACCTACATCGACGGCGAAGCGGGGATCCTCGAACACCGCGGCTACTCGATCGAGCAGCTCTGCGAACGCTCCAGCTTCCTCGAGGTCGCCTACCTGCTGATCTTCGGCGAGCTGCCGACCGGCCCGCAGCTGGATCGCTGGGTCTACGACATCACCCACCACACCTTCGTCCACGAGGACCTCAAGCACTTCTTCCAGGGCTTCCGCTACGACGCCCACCCGATGGGGATGCTGCTGGCGGGGGTCGGGGCGCTGTCGACCTTCTACCCGGACGCCAAGCACACCGAAGACCCCGAAGAGCGCTACATGGCGGCGGTGCGGCTGATCGCCAAGGTGCCGACCCTGGCGGCCTTCTCCTACCGCCACAACATGGGCCTGCCCTACGTCTACCCGGAAAACGACCTCAACTTCGCCGAGAACTTCCTCTCGATGATGTTCAAGAAGACGGAAGCCAAGCACGTGCCCAAGGAGGCGCTGTCCAAGGCTCTCGACGTGCTCTTCATCCTCCACGCCGACCACGAACAGAACTGCTCGACCAATGCCGTTCGCGGGGTCGGCTCCTCCGGCGTCGACCCATACTCGGCGGTCGCGGCGGGCATCGCGGCGCTCTACGGGCCACTACACGGCGGCGCCAACGAGGCGGTGCTGCGAATGCTGCGCCGGATCGGCTCGATCGACAACATCCCGGGCTTCCTCGAGCGGGTCAAGAACCGCGAAGAGAAACTGATGGGCTTCGGCCACCGGGTCTACAAAAACTACGACCCGCGGGCGCGGATCATCCAGCAGCATATGGAGGAGGTCTTCGAGGCCACCGAGTACAACCCGGTCGTCGAGATCGCCCGCGAGCTGGAGAAGCAGGCGCTCGCCGACGACTACTTCACCGAGCGCAAGCTCTACCCCAATGTCGACTACTACTCGGGAATCATCTACGAGGCGCTGGAGATCCCGACTGAGATGTTCACGGTGATCTTCGCGATCCCGCGGACGGCCGGCTGGGTCGCGCAGTGGATGGAGATGAAGGACGACTCCGAGCAGAAAATCGCCCGCCCGCGCCAGATTTACACGGGCGAGCGCGAGCGTGCCTATGTCACGCTCGACGATCGCGAGGGGCCGGAGAAAATCGTCGGCCCACCGGCGCGCAGGCCGAAACGGCCGCGGCGCGGGGCGTAGCGGCCAGGGACGCGGAGACCCTCCCCCGTCCCTCTACGCTGCATTGAGATGGCCGCTTGGAAGCTGACGATCAGGCACGGGTCCGAGGTGTCGCACCAGAGCTTCAAAGAGCTTGGAGAGACTGTGGACGCGATGCGGGAGCGGGCTTTGGCCATCCGGGCGGAGGGGCCGGTTAAGGGTGTCTCGGCGCTGCGGGACTTCGGGCCGGAGCAGCAGGTTCATGCGCGGTTGCAGATCAGCGGCAGGGGGTTGCTGCGCAGGCCGGTCGCCGGAGTCGACGTGCGTGGCGACGGGACCTTCATGCCGTTCCGCGGCGGGGTGACCCGCGAAGAGCTCGATCCGAGCGGTCACGACACGCCGTTCGACCTGGTCCGCGAGACTCTCGAATCGTGAGCGAGACCGAGATCCCCAAGGGCAGCTACGCGGCCGGGCGGCGGCTGAAGCTGCCGGGCGGCGCCGAGGCACCCTACGTCGTCTTCATCAACGGCGTGCAGCAGCGCGAGGGAGCCGACTACAACCTGCGCGCGGGGGAGATCGTCTTCACCCGCGAGATCGTCAAGGAGAAGGTCGGCACCGGTCGCTGGCTGGCGATGTACCTCGGCCTGTTCGGCACGTACCGCAAGAACGAGACGATCGACCTGCAGTTCCAGCGCGAGGGCAAGACCGAGCTGCTCTCCGACCTGCCGGTCGCCTAGCGCGAGGCGTCGAGCACCAGCTGCGGGACGCTGACCAGCTCGTAGTCGCGCTCGCGCAGCCCGCGGATGATTTCCGGCAGGGCGGCAACGGTCTCGGAGCGGTCCCCGCCGCCGTCGTGCATCAGGACGATCGCGCCGGGATGGACCTGTTCGAGCACCCGGTCGGCGATCGCGGCGGCGCCGGGCAGCTCGTAGTCGTCGGTCTCCACCGTCCAAAGCACCATCAACATGTGCCTGCGCCGCAGCAGGTCCAGGGTCGTGTCGTCGTAGACGCCGAACGGGGGCCGGAAGAGATGCGGGGCCGGGACGCCGAGCGCCTTCAGATCGTTCGCCTGGCCGAGCAGCTCGGCTTTCTGTTCGTCCTTCGGCAGATCGGCCATGCGGGCGTGGTTGACGGTGTGGTCGCCGATCGGGAAGCCGTCGCGGGCCTCGCGCCGGATCGTCTCCGGGTGTTCGTCGATCGCCAGCCCGATCGGGAAGAAGGTCGCCGGGACGCGGTAGCGCAGCAGCGTGTCGATCACCTCTTCGGTGTAGAGGCTGGGCCCGTCGTCGAAGCTGAGCGCCACCTCCCGCCCGGCGGCAGGCAGCTCGCGGATGCTCGGAGTCCTCTCCGCGAGCGCTTCGACCGCGCGGTTCTGGCGAGCCGCCAGCGCCGCTGCTCTCTGGCCGCGCAGGACGGCCCGCACGCCGTTGCTCACCCGCGCCGAGCTCAACTTTTTCGAAGCCGAGGCGCTGAGCATCCAGAGCGGCATGAAGAGCGCCGCGAGCACCACGCCGGCAACGACCAGGTGCCGCCGGCTCACTTGAAGACGTAGAGGAGGGCGAAGGCGACTACCACCCAGATCGCCCCCCCGGCGACCATGCCCTTGTCTTTGGAGACCATCGCGGCGATCGAGCGGTCGTCGGCGCGGTCGTAGATCAGGTACAGGTAGCGGAAGATGACGTAGACGACCGGCGGGATCGTCCACATCATCTTGTTGCCGACGATCGGCGAGTCGACGGCGTAGATCGAGTAGCTGATCACGGTCCCGGTCGTGACCAGGGCGACCATCTGGTCGAGGAAGGGAAGCGAGTAGTGCTCGAGCACCGGCCGGCTGCTGGTCCCTTCGTGCAGCTCGGAGACCGCCTCCTGGCGGCGCTTCGTGAAGCCGAGGAAGAGCGCCAGCATGCCCGTGCACAGCAGCAGCCATTCCGAGGCGTGGGCGTCGACCGCGCTGGCGCCGGCGGCGACACGCAGGATGAACAGCCCGGAGAGCGTCATCACGTCGACGATCACGACCTGCTTGAGGCCGAGGCTGTAGGCCATCTGAGCGGCGCCGTAGCCGATCACCATCAGGCCGACCTGCCAGTTGACGGTGGCGAAGGTGATCGCGATCGCCGCTGCCGCGAGCACGGGCGCGATCGTCATCGCGGTGCGCTCGGAGAGCTCGCCTGCGGCGAGCGGGCGGAAGCGCTTCTTCGGGTGCTTGCGGTCGAGCTCGACGTCGAGTAGATCGTTCAGGTAGTAGCCGCCGCTGGAGATCGCGCAGAAGGCGACGAAGGTGAGTGTCGCCTCGATCACCTCGTGGGACTGGTTGAACTTGCCCGAGAAGAGCAGTCCGGCGAAGACGAAGAGGTTCTTGATCCACTCCTGCGGCCGGGCGGTCTTGATCGCCGCTCGCAGCGGCGATCGCCGCGGCACTACCGCCCCCTCGGAAGGGGCGCCTGCGGGAACCGTCGGGTGCTCGGAGGTGATCGTGTCCATCGGTGCGGTCGCGGGAGGGTAGCGGTCAGTCCGGTAAGCGAATGGTGAAGCACGCCCCCTGGGCAGGGAGATTCTCCACCTTCACGCTGCCGCCCATCGCCTCGCTCAGCTCGCGGACGATCGCCAGGCCGAGGCCTGCGCCGGCCGGGGAGCCGCGGCCGGCGACCGTGCGCAGGTGAAAGCGCTCGAAGGCGCGTGGGATCTCCTCCACCGGGATGCCGGGCCCCTGGTCGCTCACCCGGATCTCGCCCGGCGAGGCCTCGACGGTGACGGCGCCGCCCGCCGGGCTGACCCGGATAGCGTTCTCGAGCAGGTTGGAGACGACCTGCAGAGCGCGGCCGTGGTCCGCCCGCGCCGGCGCGGCGGAGCCGCTCACCTCGACCGCAACGCCCACCCCGGCGGCCTGTGGCCGCAGCCGCTCCTCGGCCTCGCGGCCGACGACGGCCAGGTCGATCGCCTCGCTGCGGATCTCCAGCACGCCCTGCCTCAACCGCGCCAGGGCGAGCAGGTCGCCGACCAGCCGCTCGAGGCGCTCGGCCTCCCGGCCGACCACCGCCGCCGCCTCGCGCGGCTCGACCGTGCCGTCCTCGATCCCCTCGGCGTAGCCGCGGATCGAGGTCAGCGGGGTGCGCAGATCGTGCGAGACGGAGAGCAGCACGGCGCGCTCGGCTTCGCGGGCAAGGCCCAACTGCGCCGCCATGCGGTTGAACGAATCGGCGAGGTCGTCGAGCTCCTCGGTCCCGACCTTGGGCAGCGGCTCCGGGTCCCCGCCTTCGGCGAGCTCCCCGGCGGCGACGCCGAGGCGGCGCAACGGCAGCGTCATCCGCCGAGTCAGCAGCGCCGCGACCGCGGCGGCGAGCAGGGCAGCGGCCCCGCTGGCGATCAGCAGCGCAGCAAGGTAGCGGCGGAAGTCGCCACCGAGAACGTCGACCGGCGGTGGCGGTGGAGGAGGCGGGCGCAGGCCGGGCCCGGGCGCAGGCCTCGACCGGATCCGTGCCTGCCGCTGTTCGGCGTTGGCGCGCAGCGTTTCCCGCACGGCGTCGCGGGTGAGCACGATTCCCAGCGCCAGCGAGGCGCCGACCGCGAGCAGGACGACGCCGAGGATCGCGACGAAGAGGCGGGTGCGCAGGGTGCGCATCAGGCGACGACCTTGTAGCCGGCGCCGCGCACGGTCTGAACCAGGTCGGGGCGGCCGAGTTTGGCACGCAGCTGGGCGACGTGGACGTCGACCGTGCGCGTGCCGCCGGGGAACTCGCCGCCCCAGGCGAGCTCGAGCAGGCGGTCGCGGCTGAGCACGACGCCGGGATGCGCGAGCAGCGCCGCGAGCAGGTCGAACTCACGCCCGGTCAGCTCGACCGACTCGCCGTCGACCGCGACCGTGCGCGCGGCGCGGTCGAGCTCGACGTCGCCGACCGCCAGCGGGCCCCCGTCACCGGTCTCGCCGCCGTTCCCGGCGCGGCGCAGGATCGCCTTCACCCGGGCGACCAGCTCGCGCGGGGAGAACGGCTTGGTGACGTAGTCGTCGGCGCCCGCTTCGAGCCCGGCGACGCGGTCGACCTCGTCGTCACGGGCGCTGAGGATCAGGATCGGCACGGTGGTGCGAGCGCGCAGGTGGCGGCAGACCTCGAAGCCGTCGATCCCGGGCAGACCGATGTCGAGCACGACGAGCCGGACCGGATGACGGCCCAGCTCGTCGAGCGCCTGCTCGCCGCTGCGCGCCCAGACGACGCCGAACCCGTCGCGCTTGAGATAAGCGCGAACGAGGTCGGCGATCGCCTGCTCGTCCTCTACGACGAGGATGGAACCCTTCACGCGGCTAGCCTTGCATCTGACCCGGTCCACCGGGCGGAGGAGGCAGCTGTCCTCCCTGTCGGCCACCCTTTTCGCCGCCCGGCATCCGCCCATGCGCCGGCGGCAGCGCGATCGTCTCCGCGGCCTTCCCGTCCGGACCGCAAACGACAACGTTCCGGCCGGCTTCCAGATCGGTTACCGAGCTGGCCTTGCCGGGCCCGGCGAGAACCTTGGTTTCGTCGTCGACGGCGATCGTCACTTCGTTACCGTCGTTCTCCTTGACGACGACCGAGCTCTCGCTCGAGCTGATCAGCTCGCCGCTGTCGACCCTGATCGTCTCCGCCTTGCCTTCGCGCTGGACGTGCAGCTCGGCGTAGGTCAGGTCTTTGCCGAATTTGCCGATCGGGCCGCCCGGAGGCGGTGGCATCCGCTTTCCGCTCAGCGCCCTGCGGTGCTTGCCGGACTTGCCGCCGTTCCCGTTGCCGCCCTGGGCGACGGCGACTCCGGCGACGACGAGCGCCGCGATCAGCCCCGTTGTGGCCACGGCACGGGCGCGACTCTGCAATGTCTTGAACATCTCTGGACCTCCTGTCGGGTGATTCGGACAGGTCGATCCTCGAAGCTGCGCGTACGCATCCCGTCAGGCCCATGTAAGGAACTCGTAAGGCAATCCGACCGTGTGCGTTCGGCTTTTGTCGGACTGAGTGCGACAAACAGCGAACGCACGGAGTCAGGGGTCGAGCAGGACGCCGGGGTTGAGAACCGCGACGGGGTCAAGCTCTCGCTTGGCAGCTCCCAGAGCGGCGGCGAAGGGGGCCGGGCGCTGGCGGTCGTACCAGGGGCGGTGGTCACGGCCGACCGCGTGGTGATGGGTGATCGTGCCGCCGCCCTCGATCACCGCCTCCCCGGCGGCCGCCTTGATCTCATCCCACTGCTCGACCTCGCCCCCGCGGATCGCCGGGGCCATGATCGTGAAGTAGGGAGCGGGCCCGTCGGGGTAGACGTGGGTGAAGCGGCAGCTGACCCGCGGCGCCCCCGGCCCCTCGGCGGGCGCGTCGCAGACCTCGGCGACCTTGCCCCGCACAGCCGCCATCGTCGCCGCGTGGAACTCCTCGAAGCGGTCCCAGGTGATCGCGGTCTCGAAGGTCTCCGAGAGCACGCCGCAGGCGACGAAGGTGTCGCGCAGGTAGGGCGCCAGCAGAAAGGCGCTGCGCCAGCGCCCGGCCGCATCGGCGTCGCCGGCGCGGCCCTTGGCTTTTTCTTCAGGCGGGGGAACATCCCCCGCTTCGCGCCCGGGCATGCCGGGGTGGCGCCCACCGTGATCCCTGGCGATCTCCAAGGCGATGTCCATCAGAGACTCGACCGGATGGTGGGGAGACTCGAAGCCGAGGACGAGGAGGCTCTTCTCGCCCGAGCCGGCGCCGGTCATCCCCGCCTCGGTCGCGTCGAGCAGGCGGCAGTTGCTTGGGTGCAGGCCCGACTGGGAGATCTCGCGCACCGCTCCCGCGGCGGCGCCGAAGTCGTCGAACTCGACTCCGCGGGAGGCCTTGAACTCGGGCCGCGGGCGCACCCGCATCCAGGCATCGCCGATCACGCCGAGGATTCCCTCCGAGCCGAGCAGCGCCCGGTCCGGCGAGGGGCCGGCGCCCGAGCCCGGCAGGCGGCGGCTCTGCCAAAGCCCACGCGGCGTGATCGCCCGCACCGACTCGACCAGGTCGTCGATGTGGGTGTAGAGCGTCGCAAAGTGGCCGCCGGCCCGGGTCGCGATCCAGCCGCCCAGGGTCGAGTACTCGAACGACTGGGGGAAGTGGCGCAGGGTCAGCCCGTGCTCGCGCAGCTGCTCCTCCAGGCCCGGACCGGTCGCCCCCGCCTGGATCCGCGCCGCCAGCGACTCGGCATCGACTTCCAGCACCCGGTCGAGCCGCCGCAGGTCGAGCGAGACGAACGGCCTGTCTCCCAGCCGCCCCTCGACCCCACCGACGACGCTGGTCCCGCCGCCGAAGGGAATTACCGCGGCACCCGCCGACTCAGCCCAGCTCAGCACGGTCTCGATCTCCGACTCGTCCCTGGGCTGCGCCACCAGGTCGGGCGGGTTCTCGAACTCCCCCCGAAAACCCCGCACGACATCCCGATACGCCTTCCCCAACGCCCGGCTGACGCGCTCGTACTTCTGATCCGTAAACAGATCCCCGAAGCCCGAAGGCGCCTTCAACCGCGACTCACGCACCTCCACCGCTTCGAGTGGCACGGCCTTCTCGGGCTCCCCACCGAAACCGAACCGCTCCCGAATCCCGACCGCAGCCTCCCTCAGCTCCTTCTCAGAGGGCGCCTGGTCCTCGTACCCCCACCCCCAATGCTTCAGCCGCCGCTCACTCATAAAAAGCCTCCGGTGCGGGGGGCGGTGTGCCCCTCCCCAGGAGGCTCACGGGACCACCTTGCGAAGCGCCATCAACGCCTCAGCTGCGCGACGGCCTCATGGGGAGGGCACACCGCCCCCTACCAATGAACGCCTTTGATCAAATGCGCGAAGGCCACGGCCTCGGTCGTCGGCGGCCGGTCAGGCGCCTCGTCCTTCTTGCCCTTCGCCGCCTGCGACTCGGGGAAGAGTTTGTAAGCGGTGTTGAGGATTTTGTCGCTGACCGTCGGCGCGACCGCGTAGAGCACCTCGCCGAAGGTACCCATCCGCGTCGCCACCTTCTTCGGCCTCGCGATCATCGCCCCGGCGATCATCTCGGCAGCCTCCTCGGGAGTGATCGCCGGGAACATGTCGTACATCCGCGTCGGCGCAATCATCGGCGTGCGCACCAGCGGCATGTAGATCGTCGTAATGTCGATCCCGTCGTCGACCACCTCGGAGGCGATCACCCGGCTGAATGCGTCGAGCGCCGACTTCGAGGCGACGTAGGCGGAAAAGCGCGGCGGGTTGGTCTGGGCCCCGATCGAGCTGACGTTGACGATGTGGCCCGACTTGCGCGCCTCCATCGAGGGGAGAAGCGCCAGGATCAGCTTGAGCGCGCCGAAGTAGTTGATCTGCATCGTGCGCTCGTAATCGTGGAAGCGCTCGACGGCGAGCTTGACCGAGCGGCGGATCGAGCGGCCGGCGTTGTTGACGAGGATGTCGACCTGGCCGTGGTAGGCGAGCACCTCCTCGGCCATCCGCGCGACATCGTCCATGTCGGACATGTCGCAGCGGTGGATGTGAGCGACGCCGCCGGCTGTCTCGATCTCCTTCTTGGTCTCCTCCAGCTTGTCGACCGAGCGGGCGACAAGCAGGACCGTCGCTCCGGCGTCGGCGACCTTGACCGCCGTCGCCTTGCCGATCCCCGATGAGGCGCCGGTTATCAGCACGACCTTGCCGCGCACCGCCGCCGAGAGGGTGTGGTCCTTGAACAGGTCGGGGTCGAGGTTGCGCTCCCAGTAGTCCCAGACACGGTCCGCGTAGCTCTCCAGCGGCGGCACCTCGATCCCCGAGCCGGCCAGCGCCGCCTGGGCCTGGGCCGAGTCGAAGTGGGTCGGGTAGCTGACGTAGTTGAGCACCCCGGCCGGAATTCCGGCGCGATCGAGTGCCATCTTGGCGGCGCGCTTGCCGGGCGGGAAGAGCTTCAGCCCGGTGCGGGCGAGGCTCGTCACCGGATCGGTGATGCCGGAGTCGAGCTGGACGGCGGCCTGCGGCGCGTCGGCGGCGCCCGCGAACAGGTTGAGCACCTCGCCGGCCGTCTTCGGCTTCGGGTCGGTGAGGCTGAAGGCCTTGCCGTCGAGGCCGGGCTTGTGGGCGATGTGGTCGATCGCGGCGGCGACGTAGTCGACCGGGACGATGTTGATCTCGCCGCCTTCGACCCCGAGGGTCGGCAGCCAGGAGGGCAGGACCCGGCGCGCCTGCTGCAGCAACTTGAACATGTAATAGGGGCCGTCGACCTTGTCGATCTCGCCCGTGCGCGAGTCGCCGACGACGATCCCCGGGCGGTACACGCGCCAGGGCCGTCGGCTCTCCTCGCGCACGACCCGCTCGGACTCGTGCTTGGTGCGGAAGTACGGATGCGTGTCGAGGTCTTCGGCCTCGTCGAACATGTCCTCGGTCCAGGTGCCCTTGTAGAGGCCGGCGGCGGCGATCGAGCTGACCTGGTGGAAGCAGCCGGCCTCGATCGCCCCGGCGAGTTCGACCGCGTGCCTGGTTCCCTCGACGTTTGCGACCTCCTGGGCGTCGGCGGAAGCCGCCATGTCGTAGATCGCCGCCAGGTGGAAGAAGTGGTCCACCTCGCCGCGCAGCGTCAGCAGGTCCTCCTCGGAGACGCCGAGGCCGGGCTGTGAGAGGTCGCCCGCAATCGGCACGACCCGCGCTCCATCGGCTCCCCAGGCGGTTCTCAGCTCCTCCAGTCGCCCACGCGACCCGGCGCGGACGAGGGAGTGGACGGTGCCCTCGCGCTGCAAAAGCCGGGCGACCAGATTGCGGCCGATGAATCCGGTGGCGCCGGTGACGAAGTAGTTCATCGCTCTTTCATACACTCAATCGACGAATGGCGCAAACGGCGACCCTCCAGATCCAGATGCCCGAGATGGGTGAGTCGGTCACCGAGGGCATCGTCCTCGAATGGCACGTCGCCGAGGGGGACTTCGTCAGTGAGGGCGACACGGTGGTCGAGGTCTCAACCGACAAGGTCGATGCGGAGGTCCCCGCCCCCGCCGACGGCGTGATCACCAAGCTGATCGCGTCGGTCGACGACGAGGTGCCGGTCGGGGCGCCGCTGGCTGAGATGGAGCCTGGTGAGGGCGACGGGGACGGCAGTGGCGATACCGGCGAGGGCTCGGAGGCTTCAGCCGCGGGTCCTGTCGCGAGCGTCGGAAATGGGGGGAGCAACGGCGCGGACGGGGTTCGGGCCACCCCCGTCGCCAGGCGGATAGCTGAAGAGAACGGCGTCGATCTAGGCGTGGTCAGCGGCAGCGGGCCCGGCGAGAAGGTGACCAAGGACGATGTGCTTGCGGCCGCCGACGGCAACGGTGCGGGCGCCGCTGAGTTAACCGGGGAGGCGAAAGCGCTCAGGGGGCCGGCGGCGATGTTGGCCCAGGCGATGGGCGAGAGTCGTGAGGTTCCGACGGCGACCTCGTTCCGGACCGTCGCCGTCGACACGCTGGACGCGAAGCGCAAGGCGCTCAACGGCCAGCTCAAAGAGCGCGGTCTGAAGGTCTCCTTCACCCACCTGATCGCCTGGGCGATCGTGCAGGCCGCCAAGCAGTGGCCGGTGATGGCGCGCAGCTTCGAGGAGCGCGACGGCAAACCCTTCGCGATCGAAAACGGGCCGGTCAATCTCGGCATCGCGGTCGACATCGAGCGCAAGGACGGCTCGCGCAGCCTGATGGTGCCGGCAATCAAGGGCGCGGACGGGCTCGACTTTGCCGCCTTCCACTCCTACTACGAGGAACTGATCACCAAAACCCGCGAGTCGAAGCTCACCGCCGACGACTTCCAGGGAACCAACATCTCGCTGACCAATCCGGGAGGGATCGGCACCGTCGCCTCGGTCCCGCGCCTGATGAAGGGGCAGAGCGCGATCATCGCCGCCGGCGCGATCGCCTACCCGCCCGAGTGGGCGCACGCCTCGCCCGACCGGCTGCGCCAGCTCGGTGTCTCGAAAACGATGACGCTGACCTCGACCTACGACCACCGGGTGATCCAGGGGGCGGAGTCGGGCGCCTTCCTGCGCCGGATCGAAGCGCTGCTCGAAGGCGAGGACGGCTTCTACGAGGGGGCGGCCGGCGACCTCGGGATCGACGCCGGACCGCTCGCCGCCGCGCATCCCGCCTCGGCCTCGGCGCCGCCGCTGGGCGCCACGCCCGCACCCGCCTCGCCCGGCGCGCCCGACGAGGAGCTGCTCGGCGCCGTGCAGGCGGCGACCTCGCTGCTCAAGGGCTACCGCACCCACGGCCACCTCGCCGCCCGCCTCGACCCGCTCGGCTCCGAGCCCAAGGGCGACCCGGCGATCCAGCCGGAGAACCTCAACCTGACCCCGGAGCTGATGGCCCGCGTGCCCGCCTCGATCCTCCGCATCGGCGTGCCCGGCGAGACCCTGCTCGACGTCCTGCCGCGCTTGCGAGAGGCCTACTGCGGCACGATCGCCTACCAGTTCGAGCACCTCTCCTCGCACCAGCAGCGAACCTGGCTGCGCGAGATGGTCGAGACCGGCGCCCACCGCCAGCCACTCTCAGAGGATGAGAAACGCCGCCTGCTCGGCCGCCTCATCGACGTCTTCGAGTTCGAGCGCTTCGTCGAGAAAGCCTATTTGGGGCAAAAGATCTTCTCGATCGAGGGCCTCGACGCGGTTGTGCCGATGCTCGACGAGCTCGTCACCCTGGCCGGGCGCGCCGGCGCCGAGGAGGTCGTCTTCGGGATGGCCCACCGCGGCCGCCTCAGCGTCCTCGCCCACAACCTCGGCCGCTCGGTCGAGTCGATCCTGGCCGAGTTCGAGGGCGCCAAGCAGATCGAGATGGTCAAGGCGGTCGCGGCGATCCCCCACGGCGGCACCGGCGACGTCAAGTACCACTACGGCCACCAGGGGGTCTACGAGACCACCGAGGGTGAGAAGGTCGCCGTCCGCCTCTTCCCGAACCCGAGCCACCTCGAGTTCGTCGACCCGGTGGTCGAGGGGGCGACCCGCTTCCTACAGTCCGAGCTCGACGGCGCCAAGCTGGAGCACGAGCCGAAGCGCGCGGTGCCTGTTCTACTGCACGGCGACGCCGCCTTCCCCGGCCAGGGGGTTGTCGCCGAGACGCTCAACCTGCAGTCGCTGCGCGGCTACACGACCGGCGGCACGATCCACATCATCCAGGACAACCAGGTGGGCTTCACCACCGACCCGGAGGACGCCCGCTCGACGCCCTACGCGGCCGACATGGCAAAGGGCTTCAACGTCCCGATCGTCCACGTCAACGCCGACGACGTCGAGGCCTGCTCCTCGGCTGTGCGGCTGGCGATGGCCTATCGCGAGCGCTGGGGCCGCGACATCGTCATCGACCTGATCGGCTACCGCCGCTATGGCCACAACGAGACCGACGAGCCCGCTTACACACAACCGGCGATCGCGGCCAAGATCAAGGCCCACCCGCCCGTCTCGGAGATCTACGCCGAGAAGCTCGTCGAGGAGGGCGTGGTCGCGCCCGAGGACGTCGAGAAGGCGAGCAAGGAGCGCCACGACGAGATGTCGGCCGCGCTCAAGGACCTGCGCAAGAAGATGGAACTGGGCGAATACGAAGACCCGACGGTGACCACGTCCAGCACCGGCGAACTCGATCGCAGCGCCAGCCCACCCGTCGAGACCGCTGTGCCCGAGGAGCAGCTCGGCGAGCTCAACGCCGAGCTGCTCGAGGTGCCGGAGAGCTTCACGATCCACCGCAAGCTGCGCAAGCCGCTCGGCAACCGCGAGGCGCTCACCGAGGCGAAGATCGAGTTCGGCCACGCCGAGTCATTGGCCTTCGCCTCGCTGCTCACCCAGGGCGTCCACGTCCGCCTCACCGGCCAGGACACCGAGCGCGGGACCTTCTCGCACCGCCACCTCGTCCTGCACGACGAGAAGACGGGCCTGCCCTACACGCCGATGCAGAACCTCGACGGCGCGAAGGCGCCGTTCGAGCTCTACAACAGCCCGCTCTCGGAGACAGCCTGCCTCGGGTTCGAGTACGGCTACTCGGCGACGAGCCCCAACGCCCTCGTCCTCTGGGAGGCGCAGTTCGGCGACTTCGCCAACGCCGGCCAGGTAATCGTCGACAGCTTCATCGTCTCCGGCGAGGCCAAGTGGGGGCAGACGAGCCGCCTCACGCTGCTCCTCCCGCACGGCTACGAGGGCTCGGGGCCCGAGCACTCCAGCGCCCGGATGGAGCGCTTCCTGGCGCTGGCAGCCGAGGGCAACATCCGAATCGCCAATCCCAGCACCGCGGCTCAGTACTTCCACCTGCTGCGCCGCCAGGCGCTGATCCGCAAGCCGCGGCCGATGATCGTCTTCACCCCTAAGGGCCTGCTGCGGCTCGACCGCGCCGCCGCCTCGCTCGACCAGCTGACCGGCGGCCAGTTCCATTTCATCCTCGACGACCCGACCGCCGCCGAGCGGCGCGAGAAGGTCGAGCGCCTCGTGCTCTGCACCGGCAAGGTCTACTGGGACATCGACGCCAGCGAGCGGCGTGAGGCGGCCGAGAACGTCGCGATTGCCAGGGTCGAGCTGCTCTACCCCTTCGCCAAGGAACAGCTCAGCGAGTTGATCGGCTCCTACCCGAACCTGAAGGAGATCGTCTGGACGCAGGAGGAGCCGCGCAACATGGGCTGTTGGAAGGTGATGTCGCGGCGCCTTCCCGACCTGATGCCCGACGGCGTCGAGCTCGGCTACGTCGGCCGCCCGACCCGGGCCAGCCCGGGCGAGGGCTACTCGGTGGCGCACGCGCGCGAGCAGGAGCGGATCGTGCTCACCGCGCTCACACCGGGCGCCTGATGCAAAAGCCCGTTCCCGGGGAGCTGTTCAGGTGGGTCAAGGTCGTTTCGTGGGTTGAGCTGGCGATTTTTTCGGGGCTGATCCTGTTCTGGCTCGTGCCTGGATTTGATGCCGAGACCATGCTTTTCGGCTGGGCGCATGGACTGGGGTTCATCGCCCTCTGCATCCTCATCTGGGTTGCCTGCGGGAAGCGCGAGGCGCCGTACACGCTGTTGGCGGCGACGCTCACCCCGGTCGGGCCGGTGGGCAGTGTGATCGGGATCGAGCTGATCGAGCGGCGTGGCTGGGGCATCCGTGATTCCCCGCAGAAAGTCGCTGAAACCCCGTAGATACGCCCAGGACGCCTTGACCGTGGCGCGGACAGCCGCTATAGGTAATGGCGTACTGTTTCCAACGGGCAGTCCCGCCCGGGGATGCAGGCGCGTCGGCATCCCTCCCTGGCTACCGACGCATAGGTGCAGTGAGGGTCGCGCGGACCCCCTGCCTCCCGCGGCCCTCCTGTACCGCTCCTTTAGGGGCCTTTCTTCAAGTTCCTGAGCACCGTCTGCAGGATGCCGCCGTTCTGGAAGTACGTGACCTCGTTGGGGGTGTCGAGACGGACGGTTGCCTCGAACTCCACGTCTCCGGCGGTGACGGTGACGGACTTCGCCTCGCCGTTCTCCAGGTCGCCGATCTCGATCGTCTCCTCGCCCCTCAGGCCGAGCGACTCGATCGACTCCCCGTCTGGGAACTGCAGGGGAAGGACCCCCATCCCGATCAGGTTTGAGCGGTGGATGCGCTCGAAGGACTCGGCGATCACGGCGCGCACCCCGAGCAGCTTCGTCCCCTTCGCGGCCCAATCGCGCGATGAGCCCGAGCCGTACTCCTTGCCGGCGAGGACGACCAACGGCACCCCTTCTTCGGCGTAGGCCGTCGCCGCGGCGAAGATCGTCGTCTCCTCGCCGTCGGGGAAGTGTCGTGTGTGGCCCCCGGCCCGCTCGACCAGGAGGTTGCGCAGGCGGATATTTGCGAAGGTGCCGCGGATCATCACCTCGTGGTTGCCGCGGCGCGAGCCGTAGGAGTTGAAGTCGCGCGGCTCGACCCCCTGCTCGATCAGCCACTCGCCCGCCGGGCTCGCCTTCTTGATCGCACCCGCCGGTGAGATGTGGTCGGTCGTGATCGAGTCGCCCAGCAGGGCGAGCACGCGGGCGCCGACGATCGGCTCGACCGGCGGCGGCTCGGGCGGCATGCCGTCGAAGAAGGAGGGTCGCCGCACGTAGGTCGAGTCCGGCCAGGTGTAGCGGTCCCCCCCTGGCACCTCGACCGCCTTCCAGGTCTCGTCGCCCTCGAGCACGCCGCCGTAGTTGCGGGTGAACATCTCCGACGCGATCGAGCGGCCGATCAGCTCCTTCACCTCGGCCGGGTCGGGCCAGATGTCGCTCAGGAAGACGGGCTCGCCGTCGCTGCCCTCGCCGAGCGGCTCGCTGGTCAGGTCGAGGTCCATACGGCCGGCCAGCGCGTAGGCGACGACCAGCGGCGGGCTGGCCAGGTAGTTCGCCTTGACGTCCTGGTTGATCCGGCCCTCGAAGTTGCGGTTGCCCGAGAGCACGGCACAGACGGCGAGGTCGTTCTCGTCGACCGCGGAGGAGATCTCGGCCGGCAACGGGCCCGAGTTGCCGATGCAGGTCGTGCAGCCATAGCCGACGAGGTTGAACTGCAGCCGGTCGAGATACTCGGTCAGGCCGGCCCGGTCCAGATAGTCGGTCACCACGGTTGAGCCCGGCGCCAGCGAGGTCTTCACCCAGGGCTTGCGCTCGAGGCCGCGTTCGACCGCGTTGCGGGCGAGCAGACCGGCGCCGATCATCACCGAGGGGTTGGAGGTGTTGGTGCAGCTGGTGATCGCGGCGATCACGACGCGGCCGTGGTCGAGCCCGACCGTCGTGCCGTCCTCCAGGGTGACCTCGATCGCATCCTCGCTGCCCCGCGTCGGCAGGGCCACGGCGCTGCCGCTGACCGCCGGCCGCGGGCGGCCGCGCTCGTCGTCGTGCTCCTCGGCCGGTGGATCGGAGGCCGGAAAGGACTCTTCGCTCGCCTCGTCGACGCCGTTGCCGAGCTGCTTGGCCGCGTCGGGGTCGAACTCCTCCATCGCCTGCAGGAACGCCTCCTTGGCCTGCGCCAGGGGCACCCGGTCTTGGGGCCGCTTCGGCCCGGCGATGCTCGGCACGACTTCCCCCAGGTCGAGCTCCAGCGTCGCCGAGAAGACCGGGTCTTCGGAATCGGGGCCCGCGAACATCCCCTGCTCGCGGGCGTAGGCGTCGACCAGCTCGATCGTCTCGGTCGGCCGCCCGGTCAACTCCAGGTAGCGCAGCGTCTCCGCGTCGATCGGGAAGATCGCGCAGGTCGAGCCGAACTCCGGCGACATGTTTCCGATCGTCGCCCGGTCGGCGAGGCCCAGCGTCGCCAGGCCCGGGCCGAAGAACTCGACGAACTTGGAGACGACGCCGTGGGCGCGCAGCATCTCGGTCACGGTCAGCACCAGGTCCGTCGCGGTCGCCCCCTGCGGGAGCTCGCCCATGAGCTTGAAGCCGACCACCTGCGGGAGCAGCATCGAGACCGGCTGGCCCAGCATCGCCGCCTCGGCCTCGATCCCGCCGACCCCCCAGCCGAGCACGCCGAGCCCGTTGACCATCGTCGTGTGCGAGTCGGTGCCGACGAGGGTGTCCGGGTAGGCCTGAAGCGTCCCGCCACGCTCAGAGCTGTAGACGACCTGCGAGATGTGCTCGAGGTTGACCTGGTGGCAGATGCCGGTCGCGGGCGGGACGACGCTGAAGTTGTCGAAGGCCTCGCGGCCCCACTTGAGGAACGAGTAGCGCTCGCGGTTGCGTTCGAACTCGCGCTCGGCATTGAGCGCGAAGGCGCGCTCGTTGCCGAAGGCGTCGACCTGCACCGAGTGATCGATGACCAGGTCGACGTCGACGAGCGGGTTGATCTTCTCCGGGTCGCCGCCGATCTCGGCCATCGCGTCGCGCATCGCGGCCAGGTCGACAACCGCCGGGACACCGGTGAAGTCCTGCATCAGCACCCGCGCGGGCTGGTAGGGGATCTCGGCGCTGGGGGTCGCGGCGGCGTCCCAGGAGGCGATCGCCTCGATGTCGGCGGCGCTCGCCGAGCTGCCGTCCTCGAGCCGCAGCACGTTCTCGAGCAGGACCTTGATCGAGTACGGCAGCCGCGCGACGTCGAAGCGCCGCTGCAGCGCGTCGAGCCGGAAGATCTCGTAAGAGCGAGGGCCCACTTCGAGGGTCGAGCGGGCGCCGAAGGAGTCGAGAGAGGTCATAGGTTCATCCTAGGCAACACAGTAAGCCGGGCGGGGTGCCCCTCGGCCCAACAAACGGCGGGCTAATTAGACCGCCGTTTTGAGTATCCGCCGGTCCGAGGGGCACCCCGCCCGGCTTCGTCAGCGCTTGTTGGATTGGCCCTTAGCCACTGCGGCTGCAGCTTTTTGACCTTGGTCGCCGCTGGCGATCTTCACTGCGATGCCGGGGGCTGTGAGCGCAAAGTGAGCGAGAGCGCGCTGTTGGATCGGGGCCACCGTCACCTCCACCTTGTTCCTCTCGATCGCCTTGACCACCGCGGCGGCCACCTGTTGGGGCGTGCCGGTGCCGAGGCCGGGGATCGGCGGGGCGCCGGAGTCGGAGTACATGCCGGCTTCGCGGATCGTCCCCGGGGAGACGATCGAGACGCCGATCCCGAGCGGGTCGAGGTCGGCGCGCAGGCCAAGGGCGAAGCCGCGCAGGCCGAACTTGGTCGCGTTGTAGATCGACGAGAGCGGCGTCGCCGACTTGCCCGAGAGCGAGGAGATGAAAACCATGTGGCCCGAGCCGCGCTCCAACATCGCCGGCTCGAGCGCGCGGGCGAGCAGGATCGGCGCCTCCAGGTTCACGCGCAGGGTCCCGGTCAGCTGCTCGGCGCTGTAGTCGGGCAGCCGGCCGGTCCCCGGCAGGCCCGCGTTGGCGACGAGGATGTCCACCGGCCCGGCCTCGGCCGCGAGCCTCTCCGCTGCGCCCGGATCGGCGAGATCGGCGGGGATCGTCGTGTGACCCTGGCCGGGCAACTCCTGCGCCAGCGCCTCCAGCGCCTCCGCCTTGCGGCCACTGAGGATCAGCCTGGCGCCGCGCCCGGCAAGCGCCGCCGACGTCGCCCTTCCCAAGCCGCCCGTGGCGCCGGTGAGTAGGGCTGAGCGGCCTGAAAGATCCATCCCGTCGCGCAAGCTACCAGCAGGAATGCCGAGAGGAATTCGGGATGAAAGTGCGAAAGGCCACAAAATGTTTGCGTTCTGTGAGCATTCACCCGGGCAATCGTCTAGACTGCCGCCCGTTCCGAACAACCGAAACGCCTAATCCCGCTTGCCAGAAGCAATCCGGGAACGGGGGAACCACGTTTTCGGGGCTAACTCGCCCGGTATGGGCGGGGGCGCAGGCTCCTTTCGCGCCAGCCCGACAGCTAACCCCGTAGGCCGACCAAGGAGATCGGTTTGCTCAAGCGTCACTCAAAGTTCAAAGCGGGGTTGGTCGCATTTGCGGCACTTGCAGTCCTCGCTCTAGTACCCGCAGGCGCTAGCGCCAATTGCGGCGGCGGCGGCCTCACCCCGGCCGAAGTCGACATGTGCACGCCGACGCCGAAAGCGCGTCTGCTCAAGAACGGGATGCTGATTCCCCCCAAATCGGCCCCGACCCGGGTGAAGCGCGTCATCGCCTTCGCCAACCGGATCCGCTTCAAGCCTTACGTCTGGGGCGGCGGCCACGGCCGCTGGTGGGATCGTGGCTACGACTGCTCCGGCTCGGTCAGTTACGCGCTGCACGGCGGCAACTTCCTCTCCAGCCCGCTGCCCTCCGGCCCGATGGAGCGCTGGGGCATGAACGGCGAGGGGCGCTGGATAACCATCTACGCCAACCCCGGCCACGCCTACGCCGAGATCGCCGGCTACCGCTGGGATACCTCCGGCGACACCGGTGGCCGCACCGGCCCGATGTGGCACAGGGACCTGCGCGACAACCGCGGCTTCGTCGCCCGCCACCCGGTCGGCTTCTAAGAACTTCGGGGCAGGGGTGTCCCGTACGCCACCCCGGCCAACCGGCCGGGGTGGTTTTGTCCTTGACCTCCTGAACTGCTCGGCTAACTTCTCCGTGTAGCTACTCCACCCGACATCCGCTTGGCCGGCCTCACCAAGCACTACGGCGAGGTGCAGGCGGTTGCGGGCGTCGATCTGGATATCGAGGCGGGCGAGTTCTTCACCCTGCTCGGCCCGTCGGGCTCCGGCAAGACGACGACGCTGCGCATGATCGCCGGCTTCGAGGAGCCGAGCGGCGGCACAATCGAGTTGGCCGGAAGGGACATGGCCGGGGTGGCGCCGTACGACCGTGCGGTCAACACGGTCTTCCAGGACTACGCCCTCTTCCCCCATATGACGGTCGGCGAAAACGTCGCCTACGGGCTGCGCGTTGCCGGCGTCGCCAGGGAGGAGCGCGCCCGGCGCCGCGACGAGGCGCTGGAGATGGTCCGCCTGCCCGGCTACGGCGAGCGCAAGCCGGGCGAGCTCTCCGGCGGCCAGCGCCAGCGCGTCGCCCTCGCGCGGGCGATCGTCAACCGGCCGCGGGTGCTGCTGCTCGACGAGCCGCTGGGTGCGCTCGACCTGAAGCTGCGCGAGCAGATGCAAAGCGAGCTGAAGGCGATTCAGGGCGAGGTCGGCATCACCTTCGTCTATGTCACCCACGACCAGGACGAGGCGCTGACGATGAGTGACCGGATCGCCGTCTTCAACGAGGGCCGCATCGAGCAGACCAGCCCCCCGGTCGAGCTCTACGAGCGACCGGCGACCGAGTTCGTCGCCGGGTTCGTCGGCGTCTCCAACCTGCTCGAGCGCGACGGCGCCCGCTTCACGATCCGCCCCGAGAAGATTCAGCTGCTCGACCCGGCGACGGCGCCAAACGGGCTGCGTACCGAGCGTGGGCGCGTCGGCGAAGTCGCCTACGCGGGCATGGTCACCCGCTACACGGTCGCCCTCGAGGGCGGCGGAGAGCTTCAACTCGTTCGGCAGAACACGGAGGGCGCCTCGATCGACGCGCCCACCGAACAGGGCAGGGAGGTGCTGGTGGGCTGGCGTCCGGAGCACACGGTCGCCGTCCGTGGAAAAACAACAGAGGAGGAATCCCCGTGAGAACCCAGGACGCACATCCAGTACGCGCGGCGTGGATGGTCGTCGCCGGCCTGCTCGCCTTCATGCTGCTGCTCGCCGGTTGCGGTGGGAGCAGCAGTAGCTCGGGCGGCGAAGAACTGGCGAAGCTCGGCAAGGGAGAGGGGCAGGTCAACCTGATCTCCTGGGCCGGCTACGTCGAACCCGAATGGGTCAAGCCGTTCGAACAGAAGACCGGCTGCAAGGTCAACAACAAGGTCGCCGGGACCTCTGACGAAATGGTGCAGCTGATGCGTAGCGGCCAGTACGACGGCGTCTCCGCATCGGGCAACGCGACGGCCAGGCTGGTCGACGGGGGCGACGTGAACCCGGTCAACGTCAGCCTCGTCCCCAACTACAAGACGATCTTCAGCGACCTGAAGGATCAGCCCTACAACACCTTCGACGGCAAGCCGTACGGAATCCCGCACGGTCGCGGCGCCAACCTGCTGATGTGGAACGAAGACGATGTCTCGCCCGCCCCGACGTCCTGGGACGTGATGCTCGACCCGAAGGTCGCGGCGAAGTACAAGGGCAAGATCAGCGCCTACGACGACCCGATCTACATCGCCGACGCGGCCGTCTACCTGAAAGCCCACCAGCCCGACCTCGGCATCGAAGACCCCTACGAGCTCAACGAAGAGCAGTTCGAAGCGGCGGTCGGCCTGCTCAAGGAACAGCGCTCGTTGGTCGGCGAATACTGGTCCGACGCGGCCAAGCAGATCTCGGCCTTCGCGAACGGCGACAGCCAGGTCGGCACCACCTGGCAGTACCAGTACTTCGCCCTGCAGGAAGAAGGCGAACCGGTTGCCGCCAGCCCGGCGAGCCAGGGCTTCCTGCCCGAAGAGGGGGCGACGGGATGGTCGGACACCTGGATGATCAGCTCCGAAGCCAAGCACCCCAACTGCATGTACATGTGGATGGACTGGATCGTCGAACCGAAGGTCAACGCCGAGGTCGCCGAATACTTCGGCGAGGCGCCGGCGCAGAGCCTTGCCTGCGAACAGACCGCGGATAAGGAATTCTGCACCAAATACCACGCCGATAACCCCGGCTTCTGGAAGCGCGTCTACTACTGGCAGACGCCGGTCGCCGACTGCGGCAACGGGTCGAGCGACTGCAAGGACTACAACGACTGGGTCCAGGCCTGGACCTCGATCAAGGGTTGAGCCGCCGGCTCGCCACGCTTTTCCACGCGCGCCCCCACCTGCGGGTGGGGGCGCTGCTATCCGGCCCGGTCGGCTGGCTGGTCGTCGGCTACCTGGGCTCGCTCGCGCTCCTCCTCGTCGCTGCCTTCTGGACGGTGGACCCTCTCTCCGGCGAAGTCGTCCAGGGCTTCAGCCTCGAAAACTTCGAAACCCTGCTCGACCAACCGGTCTACCGGGACATCGCCGGGCGGACGATTCTGATCGCCGCCCTGGTCACCCTCACCGACGCCCTGCTCGCCTTCCCGATCGCCTTCTACATGGCGAAGCTGGCCAGCCGCCGCGGCAAGGCGATCCTCGTCGTCGCAGTGCTGCTGCCGCTCTGGTCGAGCTACCTGGTCAAGGTCTACTCCTGGCGGACGATGCTCTCCTCCGACGGGGTGCTCAACTGGGCCCTGCACCCGTTCGGCCTGCACGGGCCCGGCTTCGGCAACGTCGCCGTCTGGCTGGTGATGAGCTACCTCTGGCTGCCGTACATGATCCTGCCGATCTACGCCGGGCTGGAGCGCATTCCCGACTCTCTGATCAGCGCCTCGGAGGACCTCGGCGCGGCGCCGACGACGACCTTCCGTCGGGTGATCCTGCCGCTCGTCTTCCCGGCCGTGGTCGCCGGCTCGATCTTCACCTTCTCGTTGACCCTGGGCGACTACATCACGCCGCGGCTCGTCTCCAACAACCAGTTCATCGCCAACGTCGTCGCCAATAACTTCGTCGTCGACCTGCCGCTCGCCGCCGCCCTCGCCCTCGTCCCGATCGTCGTCATGGTCGCCTACCTGCTCGTCGCCCGCCGCCTGGGCGCGTTCGAGCACGTCTAGGGGGAAACGGTGCGGCTCTCGCGACGCTCCCATGCGCTCCTCCGGCTCGCCGTCGGCGCCGGCCTGGCCTTCATCTACATCCCGCTGCTGGTGATCGCGATCTACGCCTTCAACTCGAGCAAGATCCTCGAGTGGCCGCCGCCCGGCTTCACGCTCGACTGGTTCCCCAAGGCGCTCGAAAGCCAGGCCGCCCGCGAAGCTCTGCTGACCTCGTTCAAGGTTGGCGCCGCGGCGACCGCAATCGCGCTGCTGCTCGGCACGCTCGCCTCGCTGGCCGTGGCGCGCAACCGCTTCTTCGGCCGCGAGACGATCTCCTTCCTGGTCATCCTGCCGATCGCCCTGCCGGGCATCGTCACCGGCGTCGCCCTCAACAACACGTTCACCCAGGTGCTCGGTATCGACCTCGGCCTGTTCACCGTCGTCGTCGCCCACGGCACCTTCTGCATCGTCGTCGTCTACAACAACGTCGTCGCCCGCCTGCGCCGGGTCTCGACTTCCTTCGAGGAGGCCTCGGCCGACCTCGGCGCCCACACCTGGCAGACCTTCCGCTTCGTCACCTTCCCCAGCCTGCGGAGCGCGCTCGTCGCCGGGGGGCTGCTCGCCTTCGCGCTCTCCTTCGACGAGATCATCGTCACCACGTTCACCCTCGGCGCGGGCGAGGAAACGCTGCCGATCTGGATCTTCCGCAACCTCTTCCGCCCCAACCAGCTGCCGATCGTCAACGTGGTGGCCGTCTTCGTCGTCGCGATCTCGATCGTCCCGGTCTACCTGGCCCACCGACTCACCCGCGAAGAAGGCGGCGCGGCGGCAACCCGCGGCGGGGCGGTCGAAGCCGAGGCCACGGCGGTGCCCTGAACGCAGCTTCTAAGCGCCCGACCGGGCGAGGCGCTCGGCCACTTCGGAGCCGACGTAGGGCGAGAGGGTCAGCTCGACCAGGTCGGGGAGCAGCTGCTCGAGCTGCTCGGTGCGCCCGGCGCTGATCTCGCGCACGACCAGCGAGACGATGCCGCCGACCAGGGTCTCCTCGGTCGCCTCGGGCAGCGGCCGCTCACCGCCGTGCTGCGGACGGCCGGCCTTGAGGATCGCGACCAAGCCCTGCATCGACGCCCGGTGGCGGGCGGCGATCTCACCCCCGGCAGCGATCGGCTCGATCATGCACAGACGGGCCAGCTCGGGCTCCCCGGCGAGGAAGCGCAGCATCGTCGCCAGCGCGGCGCGGACCTGCTCCGGCCACTCGTCGAAGACCTCGGACGCGGTGCGCATCGAGGCGGCGATGTGGTCGGCGACCATCTCGTAGGCGGCGAGGAAGCAGGCTTCCTTGTCGGCGAAGTGCTCGTAGAAGGTGCGGCGCGAGACCGACGCCGCCTTGGTGATGTTGGCGACGGTGGTCGCGTTGTAGCCGCGCTCGGCGACCGTGTCGACCAGCGCGGTGACGATCCGCTCGCGCTGGTTCTGGACGATGAACTCGCGTGGCAGCCCGTGGCGGCCGGCGGGAAGTCGCGGTGAGGCGGCGAGCGCCGCGTCGGCCACGTCCTCCTTCTTCACCTTTCCCTTTGCCACGGAACGACGATACCCGAGCCGCGGGCGGCCGCGGTGACTAGCGCAGCGGCTGCACCGCCAGCTCGTCCTCGGCGGCGCGGGCGCCGAGGTATGGCATCGTCGCCAGGTAGATCAGCTCCGGCAGGAACTCCTCGCCGCGTTCGATCGAACCCGATTCGATTTTGGCCTGAATCGTGTTGTAGACAGCGCCGGCGGCGATTTCCGCGGTGCAGCGCGACATCTGCCGTTCCCCCTCGACCTCGCCGCGGCCGCCGTCGAGGAAGTCGGCGATCCGTTGGACGATCCGGTCGCGGCGCGACTGGGCGCCGCTGCCGGCGCCGTTGACGGCGACAACCAGGAAGTGGGCGCGGGCCGGGTTCTCCTGCAAGAAGCGCATCGCGCCCACGCCTGCCGCCCAGATCCGGTCGTGCCAGGCGGTGCGCCCCTCGCAGGCGGCGTCGACCCGGCCGCAGAGCTCCTCCATCGCCTCGTCGTGCACACCGAGGAAGCAGTCCTCGAGGTCGGCGAAGCAGCGGTCGAAGTGCGAGCGGCCGACATCGGCCCTTTCGCACAGCGTGGCGACGTCGACGGCGATGAAGCCGTGCTCGGCGACAATCTCGACCATCGCGGCGACGATCCGCTCGCGAGCGGGATCGCGCCCTCTACGAAGGGTGCTCACATCGCCCTGGCCCAACTCCCTGCCTTCGCTTTGCGCCGCGTCCCCGCGGCCACTACGCGGCCGCCCGGGCTTGCGCCGCCTCCGCGGCGCGCGCTGCCTCTACCTCCCCGACATATGGCGTCATGGTCACCTGCAGCATCTCCGGCAGCATCGCCTTCAGGTCGTCGACCCGGTCGGCGAGCAGCCGCTGGTGGACCAGCCAGACCAGCCCGCCGACAATCGCCACCTCGAGTCCGTCCGGCAGGCGCGCGGCGCGCGGGTTCAGCTCGCGGCCCTCGCGCAGTTTCGGCGCAGCGCTCTCCAACATCGCCTGGTACCGGGCGAGCGACTCGGCGCCGGCCGCCTGTGCCTCGACGATGCAGAGCTTGGCCCGCGCCTGCTCGGTGACGACCATCTCGAGGAAGACCTCCAGCCCGGTGGCAACCTGGTCGGCCCAGGGCAGCTCGGGATCGACCAGCTCGGCGAAGACCTGGGCCGCCGCGGCGACGCTCTCGTCGAAGGCGGCGAGGAAGCACTCTTCCTTGTTGGCGAAGTGCTCGTAGAAGGTGACCAGGGCGACCCGAGCGGTTTTCGAGATCAGCTCGATAGTCGTCTTCTGGTAGCCGCGCTCGGCGACCAGCTCCGCCGTCGCCAACAGCATCCGCTCGCGCTGGTTCTGAGACACGAAGTCGCGCGGGATCAGGTGCCTCCCCGGCGGCAGTTTGGAAAGGCGCTCCGAGAGTGACCGCGAGTCGGCCATACCGGCAAGATACCAGAACATTCATCCAGTGTCTATGCCCTTTTTCTACAAAAAACCGGACTTTCAGCCACCATCGTTTTTGAAAGGTGCTATACCTAGACAAAAGGATCATGTTTTCGAACACCGACGACAACGCTGACGTCGTCCCTTTCCCCGGCTTCCGCGGGCACCGCCAGCCCAGGGAACGGATTCTCGAGTCGATGCTCGTCACGAGCGGCGAACTGGGCTACGAGCAGGTCGCCGTGCGGAACGTGATCGAACGGGCGCAGACCAGCCGGGCGACCTTCTACAAGCACTTCACCGACCGCGAGGACTGCTTCTCGCAGGCTTACGAGGACGCGGCGGGCTGGCTCTACCGGCGCCTCGTCGGGGCGGCCCGGCGCCAGCCGGGCTGGCGCGAGGGTCTGCGCGCCGGGCTCGCCGAGCTGCTCGAGTTCTGCGCCAACCAGCCGGCGCTCGCCAAAGCGCTCGTGGTCGAGGTCCATGCGGCGGGCGAGCAGTCGCTCGCCCAGCGGCGCGATTTGATGGAGCGCCTCTCCCGCGCGCTTGACAGCGCGCGCCGCGAGATTCCCACTCGCCAAGCTCCACCTCCTATTACGTCGGAGTTCATTGTAGGGGCGATCGACACCCTTTTGGGAGCGAAGCTCCTCGACGGCGATGCCGAGCACGCTCCCGAGATGCTCCCGGGCCTGCTCCACTTCGTCGTCATGCAGTACCTCGGCGAGTCCGCCGCCTGGGAGGAGATGGCCGCCGCCCCGCTGGCCACTTGGAACGCCCGCCGCGAGGCGGCCTCCCGGATGCCCGGCGAGCGCTAGCCGGGGCCGCTACAGCGGGATGTTGCCGTGCTTGCGCTTCGGCTGGTCGACGCGCTTGGACTGCAGCATGCGCAGCGCCTTGACCAGCTTCGGGCGCGTTTCGCGCGGCTCGATCACATCGTCGATGTAGCCGCGCTCCGCCGCCGAGTAGGGGTTGGCGAAATGGGCTTTGTAGTCGTCGATCAGTTTCTGGCGCCGGTCGTCAGGTGTCGGCGAGGAGGCGATGTCTTTGCGGTAGATGACGTTGACCGCGCCCTCCGGGCCCATTACGGCGACCTCCGCCGTCGGCCAGGCGATGTTGTAGTCGGCCAACATGTGCTTGGAGGCCATCACGTCGTAGGCGCCGCCGTAGGCCTTGCGGGTGACGACCGTGAGCTTGGGCACCGTCGCCTCGGTGAACGCGTAGAGCAGCTTGGCGCCGTGGCGGATGATCCCGTTCCACTCCTGGTCGGTGCCGGGCAGGAAGCCGGGCACGTCGGTGAAGGTCAGGATCGGCACGTTGAAGGCATCGCAGGTGCGCACGAAGCGGGCCGCCTTCTCGGAGGCCTCGATGTCGAGCACGCCCGCCAGGTGCGCCGGCTGGTTGCCGACGATGCCGACCGGGAAGCCGTCGAGGCGCGAGAAGCCGCAGACGATGTTCTTGGCGAAGTGCTCGTGGACCTCGAAGAACTCCTCGTCATCGACGATGTGCGAGATCACGTCGCGCATGTCGTAGGGCTTGGACGGGTGGTCGGGGACGATCGTGTCGAGCTCGTCGTCTTCGCGATCGGGGTCGTCCTCGGCGGCGAAGCGCGGCGGCGCCTCGAGGTTGTTGGAGGGCAGGAAGCCGAGCAGGTAGCGCACGTCCTCCAGGCAGCTCTCCTCGTCCTCGGCGGCGAAGTGGGCGACGCCCGACTTCGAGTTGTGGCTCATCGCCCCGCCCAGCTCCTCGAACTCGACTTCCTCGCCGGTCACGGTCTTGATCACTTCCGGGCCGGTGATGAACATGTGCGAGGTCTCTTTGACCATGAAGATGAAGTCGGTCATCGCCGGCGAGTACACGGCGCCGCCGGCGCACGGGCCCATGATCAGGCTGATCTGCGGGATCACGCCCGAGCACTGCACGTTGCGCACGAAGACGTCGCCGTAGGCGCCGAGGGAGACGACGCCCTCCTGGATGCGCGCACCGCCGGAATCGTTGATGCCGATCACCGGGGCGCCGACCGCCGCGGCCTGGTCCATCACCTTGCACATCTTCTCTGCCATCACCTCGCCGAGGCTGCCGCCGAAGACGGTGAAGTCCTGCGAGAAGACGAAGACCGTGCGGCCGTCGATCGTGCCGTGGCCGGTGACGACGGCATCGCCCCAGGGCCGCCTTTTCTGCATCTCGAAGTCGTAGGTGCGGTGGCGGACGAAGGTGTCGAGCTCCTCGAAGGAGCCCGGGTCGAGCAGCTTCTCGATCCGCTCGCGCGCGGTCAGCTTTCCCTTCGCGTGCTGCTTCTCGACCGCCTCCTCGGAAGCGGAGTGGACCGCCGCCTCGCGCAGCTCACGGAGGTACTCGAGCTTCTCGTCGTGGGTGACCGGATTCTTCTCGCGCATCGGGCGCGAGAGTCTATGAGAAGGGCTGCTTCTGCGGCTCGGCGAGGCGGTCCAGCAAGCGTTCGAGGTCGTCGGCGCCGATGCCGGAGCGCTCCTCGGTGCGCAGCTCGACTCGCGTGCCGAAGCCCTTCTCGGCCATCGTCACCTCGACGCCCTCGACCTCGGCCACGAGCTCGGCCAGTTCGGGTTCGGACTTCATCAGGGTCCGCGATGCCTCGATCATGCGGGCCGCTTCAACTTCCAACGGCCTGTTCCTGCACGCGAATGAAGCTTTGTTGCCCAAACGCCGCCCTTCTCTAAAAGAAGGCGCCGCCCTTGTATTCGCCGAAGACGTCGCGCATCGCGCCGCAGGCCTCGCCGATCGAGGCACCCGTCGCCAGCGCGTCGCGGATCGGGTGCAGGAGATTGCCCTCGCCCCGGGCGACGGCGCGCAGCTCCTTCAGTTTCGTCTCGACGGCCGCCTGGTCGCGGTTCTCCTTGAAGGTCTTCAAGCGGGCCAGCTGGCGCTGCTCGGACTCCGGGTCGACGCGGAGGATGTCGACGTCGTCGATCTGGTCGGTGACGTACTTGTTGACGCCGACGATGATGTCCTGACCGCTCTTGTAGCGCTCGTGGTAGGAGTGGGCGGACTCCTCGATCTCGCGCTGCATGAACTCCAGCGCCTCAACCGAGCCGCCCAGCTCTTCGACCTTGTCCATCAGCTCCCAGGAGCGTGCTTCGACCTCGTCGGTCAGCGACTCGACGAAGTAGGAGCCTGCGAAGGGGTCGACCGTATCGGCGACGCCCGACTCGTGGGCGAGCACCTGTTGGGTGCGCAGGGCGATCCGGGCGGAGCGCTCTGTCGGCAGCGCCAACGCCTCGTCGAAGCCGTTGGTGTGCAGCGACTGGGTGCCGCCGGCAACAGCGGCGAAGCCCTGCAGGGCGACCCGGATGATGTTGACCTCGGGCTGCTGGGCCTGCAGCGTCACCCCGCCGGTCTGAGTGTGGAAGCGGATCTTCATCGAGCTCGGGTTCTCGGCCCCGAAGCGCTCCTTGACGATCTTCGCCCACATCCGCCGCACGGCGCGGAACTTGGCGACCTCCTGGAAGACGTTGTTGTGGCCGTTGAAGAAGAAGGCGAGGCGGGGCGCGAACTCGTCGATCTTCAGCCCGCGGTCGAGCGCCGCTTCGACGTAGGCGATCGCGTTGGAGAGGGTGAAGGCGACCTCCTGCACGGCCGAGCAGCCCTTCTCGCGGATGTGGTACCCGGAGATCGAGATCGTGTTCCATTTCGGCACGTTCTCGCGGCAGTACTCGAAGATGTCCGTGGTGAGGCGCATCGTCGGCTCGGGCGGGTAGATGTAGTTGCCGCGCGCCATGTACTCCTTGAGCACGTCGTTCTGCACCGTGCCGCGCAGCTTCTCGCTCGACACCCCCTGCTCCTCGCCGACCAGCTCGTAGAGCAGCAGCAGGATCGCCGCCGGAGCGTTGATCGTCATCGAGGTCGAGACCTGGTCGAGCGGAATCTGGTCGAAGCAGATCCGCATGTCCTCGATCGTGTCGATCGGGACGCCGGTGCGGCCGACCTCGCCGTTGCAGAGCGGGTCGTCGGAGTCGCGGCCGAGCTGGGTCGGCAGGTCGAAGGCCATCGAGAGGCCGGTCGAGCCGTGCTCGATCAGGTAGCGGTAGCGCTCGTTCGTGTCTTCGGGGGTGGCGAAGCCGGCGTACTGGCGCATCGTCCAGAGCCGGTCGCGGTACATCCCCTCGTGGATGCCGCGGGTGAACGGCGGCTCGCCGGGCTCGCCGAGGCGCTGCTCGAGCCCGGGGCCGACGTCGCCCTCGTCGTAGAGGCGGTCGATCTCGATCCCGGAGTCGGTGAAGACGCGCTCGTCGTCGGGCCCGACCTGCGGGGCGATCGTGCGCTGCTCCTCCTGCGGGTCCGCCATCAGTCCGAGGCGCCGGCGAGGCGCTCGACGCCGGACTGCTCGATCGTGCGCTGCAGGCCCTCGCGCAGCTCGACCTCGGGCTCCCAGCCGAGCAGGTCGCGGGCGCGGCCGATATCCGGCTGGCGCTGCTTCGGGTCGTCGACCGGGAGCGGCTCGTGGATGATCTCCGAGCGCGACTCGGTCACATCGATCACGGCCTTGGCGAGCTCCAGCAGGGTGAACTCGTTCGGGTTGCCGACGTTGACCGGCGTGTGCACGTCGGACTCGGCGAGTGCGACGATGCCGCGGATCAGGTCGTCGACGTAACAGAAGCTGCGCGTCTGGCTGCCGTCGCCGAAGACCGTGATGTGCTGGTTTTTGAGCGCCTGGCGCAGGAAAGTGGGGATCGCGCGGCCATCGTGGGCCCGCATCCGTGGGCCGTAGGTGTTATGCGCGATTACTCCAGTTCCTGCGAGGAAATTTTCGAGGCCTGGCACAGAGAAGTCGAAGACCAGCTCGGTCGCGGGAACCTCCTCGATCTCCTTCACAGGAGCCCACACGAGGTCGCCATGGCGCTTGGCTCGAAGCGCCTGCTCGACCCCCCGATCCCATTCGAGTGGGCTCCATGGAGAGACCCCGGTCATGCTCAACCGCCAGAACGGATACTTGCGGTCTCCCGTCTCGATCCGGAATTGCGACCGGTAGCGGCCAACCGAGGGGACAAGACCAAAGCGAGCAAAAGCAACAACGAGATCGTCCTTGAGCTCCTCGTGAACCGTCGAGAACGCGTGCTTTTCCTGGGCGTCGAAAAGCTTGCCCGAGTGAATGCCATCGCCCTCGCGGTACCCCTCGATGAACCACTTGAGCCGGCTCAGCGGGAGACCGAGAATCCATCCGGGAATTCGCTTGCGGTTGTCGGCGAGCCCTAGGAAGTCCCATAGGCGCAGCAGCAGCTTCGAGTGGACGAAAATCGACTGGGACCGCTCGTCGTCCGCCTCCTTGCTCCAGGTCACGTGGAGCCCAAACGAGGCTTCGACGATCCGCGCCGCCTTCTCCAACAGCTCGCGCTCGCAGCTGATCGAGATGAAGGCGTTCTTGCCCTTTTCATGCGTACACCCCTCGGCGACGTACAGACCGAGCAGCCAGAGGAGATCGTCGGTGACCTGGACCCGCGCAGGCATCGCCGCCTGGCGGCCCGCCTTGCGGGCGCGAACCACGGCGCCGTCCGGAACGCCCTCCCCCAGCCTCCAAAGGACGGGAAGCGTTACCCGGTCGGTCCTGCGCATTTCGATGACCTGCTTCCAGATCCCGTTGCGCCAGACCTTGCCCTCTCCGGGTTTCAGCTTGGCCAGCAGACCGAAGACGTCGAAGCGGCGCTCCCAGACCAAAGCGCCGAGTCCGGGATGCTCGGCGTAGAGCTCCAGTGGGTCGTTCTCGGCCCAGCGCCACACCTCGATCATCGATACCAGCGTCCGATCACGTTCCGGGACCTCGACTCGCCCGGCGATCGCGATCCGGTCGCCCACCTCGAGATCGTTCACAGGCCTGGCTTCCGCCTCTCCGTCCGGACCCTCGACGAACAGCGAGTGATCGCCCGTCACGCGGACCGAGCGGCCGTATTGCGTCGTGACCTCGAAGCAGCGCTGCTCGGTCGGGTGGCCGATGAAGCCGCTCGGCTCGGCGGCGACCATCTGTCCGCCGTCGGAAAAGGAGGGAACAGAAAAGCCGTCAACGGGAAATTCGACTCCCGCCGACGGGTCGCGGTCAATCAGCACGACTCCGCCTCCTCCGGAGGCTGAAACCGCCTGCGAGTGCGCCGCCACTCGTCCGTAGCTGCCGAGTCGCGCGGCGAGCTCTTCCGCGGTGCAGCGCTGTAATTCGCGCCCGTCGTCGAAGAGGATCTGCTCGTCGGCGAGGACCGAATTGAAGATCCGCACGATCGAGGTGTCGACGCCCTGCTGGCGGTGGTAGGCCATCGTCAGCGCCTCGGCATAGCGCTTGGCCTCGTCGTAGACGCCGCGCGGGCCGATCGGGTTGACGTGGCCCCAGTAGTCCTCGGTCTGTGGATGGACCTGCGGGTCGCCGTAGACCTCGCTGGTCGAAGCGATCAGGAAGCGGGCGCGCTTGAACTTGGCGAGGCCGAGCATGTGGTGGGTGCCGTGCGAGCCGACCTTGAGCGTGTGCAGCGGCAGCCGCAGGTAGTCGATCGGGCTGGCCGGCGAGGCGAGGTGGTAGACGAAGTCGACCGGCTCGTCGATGTCGACGCGCTCGGTGATGTCGATGTTGCGGAACTCGAAGCCGTCGTCGCGGATGTGCTCGATGTTCTGCAGCGAGCCCGTCTCCAGGTTGTCGACGCAGATCACCCTGTGGCCCTTGCCGAGAAGGTGCTCGCAGAGATGGGAGCCGAGGAAGCCGGCACCGCCCGTGATCACGCAGGTGCTCATCGTCGGCGGGATGCTACAGAGGGGCTGGCATAAACGCCTTGGGTCGCAAATAGCGCGCTTTTCCCCCGTCTACCCGTCCAGAAGGGGGGAGAACCCGGCCCCGTCCCAGGCTCTACCTGGCATGTTCGAGCCAGGGAGCTGAACCGGTGCAGGGAGGTATCGCAACAGCCGGGCGCAAGCGCGCCGCCGTCGAACTCGTCGCCCGCGAGGACGCCGAGCTGCGCCACACGGCGCGGCGCTACTCGCTCTGCGAGGACGACGCCGAAGACGCCTACCAGCGGTCGCTGGAGATCCTCCTGGTCAAAGCCCCGAGCGAGCGCCCGCGCGAGTTGATCCGCTGGATGAAGACGGTGGTCAAGCACGAGGCATTGGCGGTGCGCGGCTACCGCGAACGGATGCTCAGCGCCGCGGTCGACGAGCTCGGCGACCCGGTCGAGCGGCTGGCCAGCGACAACGCCGGCCCGGACGAGCGCACCGAGCAGCGCGAGCGCACAGCCCGCAGTCGCGAGGCGCTGCGGGCGCTGAAGCCGGCCGAGCTGCGTTCCCTGACCCTGCTCGCCACAGGCCACTCCTACGCCGAGATCGGCGAAATCACCGGCTTCAGCCAGACCAAGGTGAACCGCTGCCTGGCGGAGGGGCGGGAGCGCTTCCGTCGGCTGCTCGACCGCAGCGAGGACGGTGGGCGCTGCACCGACCTATTGCCACTGCTGTCCGCCTACTGCGACGGCGAGGCAAGCGCGGGGGACGCCACGGCGGTGCGCGAGCATCTGCGGGCCTGCGGCGCCTGTCGTGCGGCGATGCGCGCGTACCGCACGACCCCGGCGACGGTGGCGGCGCTGGCTCCGGCGCTGCCGCTCTCGCGCTCGCTGCTGGAGCGGGCGCAGGAGTTGCTCGTCGGGCTGCACTCGCGCCTGCCGGGCGTCAGTGGCGGCGCGGGCGACGGCGGAATCGCCCAGGTCGCAGCCGCGGGAGGCACTCGCGGCGCCGGGATGGCGGCGCTGGCGAAGGCGCTGGCGATCTGCGCCGGCACCGTCGGCGGGGCCGCCGCCTGCGTGGCGACCGGGGTGACGCCGGCGCCACTCGGCCTGCATTCGGACCACGCCGCCCGGGCGAAGATCGAGCGCATCTCGGAGCGGGCGATCGAGGACGCCGCGCCGCCGGTGGTCGAATACAGCCCGGCGCCGGCGCCGCCCGAAACCGGCCCGGCCCCGAAGGTCACACCGGAACCACAGCCCGAGCCGGTGCCCGAAGCGGCTACACCGGTCGCCGAGGAAGCCGAAGCGGGCGCCGTCGAATACACGTCGCCACCGCCGGAACCCGCCCCGACAGCCGCCGCGAATCCCTCCGCCGCCTCCCAGGGCAGCGCCGCCGGGGAGTTCGGCCCGTGAGAGCTCGCGCGGCGCTGGCCGCATTCGTCCTCCTGGCGGCCCTGGTCGCAACGACTCCCTGGGCTGTTGCGGCGCCGCCCCGTCCGGTCGGCCTCGAAGTGATCGGCGGCGACGGATGGCACGCGGAGAACGCCTTCCTGCTCGGCTGGGACGGACCGCCGCCGGGCGCCACGGCACTGTCGGTAACCCGCTATCGGGTACGCGACGCGGGAGGGGCGACGATCGGCTCAGGGACGGTCAACGGGCTTGCCGACGGGATCGGGCCGCTGGCAGTGCCGGGGACCCCCGGCGCCTACAGCGCCGAGGTCTGGTTCGAAGACGCATCGGGCGCCCAGGGCCCGGCGGCGAGCGCGCCGCTGCGTTTCGACGACACGCGCCCGGGGACGGTCGCGCCCGGCCCGGTCCCGACCTGGATCGGCCGAGCGTCACTGCCGCTGCGGGTCAGCATCTCCCACCCGGACGTCCCGCTGCCGATCTCCGGGATCAGCGGTTACGCCGTGGCGATCGACACCGACCCGGAAGGCCAGCCATGCAACGCGGCTGGGCACTGCGACGGCGCGGCAACGACCCTTCGCGACGGGATCGACAGGGATGAACTACAGATTGCCTCGCTGCCGGACGGGATCCGCTACCTGCACGTTGCCGCCGTGTCCGGAGCCGGGTTGAGATCGGCGGCGAGTGGACGGGCCGTGCTCCGCGTCGACAAGGACGATCCGGTGACGAGGCTTTCGGGTGCTCCCGCGGGGTGGACCGGTCGCAGCGTGCGGGTCTCGGCCGAAGCGGTCGACGACAGCGCCGGCATGGCGCCCGCGGACGGTGCCCCCGTCCCTTTCACCGCGATCCGGGTCGACGATCGGGCGCCCGTCGTCGGGCAGGGTGATCGCGTCGCGACCGACGTGATCGAGGAGGGAATGCACCGTGTCGCCTACTACGCCCGCGACGCGGCAGGCAACGTCAACGACGGCATGCGGCGCAATGGCGTCGTCGACCGAGCACCGAGCGTCGCCTGGGTGGGAATCGACCGCACGCCGCCCGCCGTCGCCTTCGCCAACTCCCAGGACCCGACGCGACCCGACCTGATCCGGGTGCTGGTCGAGGATCCCTTATCCGGACCGGACACAGGGCGCGGTTGGATCGGGGTGCGGCGGGCGGGGTCCGGCGACCCGTTCCAACGGCTTGCTCCCGCGCCCCCGTCACACGGCGAGCTGCGGGCCCACTGGGATTCCGATGCCCAGCCGCTCGGCGAGTATGAATTCAGGGCAACCGGCTACGACGCGGCGGGCAACTCCGCGCTCGCCACCGTGCGCCGCAACGGGGCACCGATGGTGCTCGCCAATCCGCTCAAGGCGACGACCGGCATCAGCGACCACTTCAACCGCCACAGCCTGCGGCGCACCGTGCCCTACGGGCGCCGTGTCCTTCTGCGCGGCCGACTCACAACCGGCCTGAGCACGCCGCTGGGCGGAGCTCCGGTTCGGGTTGTCGAGCGCTTCGCGGAGGGAGCCCGGCCGGCGGTGCGAGTCTCGACTGTCGAGACGCGGCCGAGCGGCGCCTTCCGGGTCCGCACCGCCCCCGGCCCGAGCAGGACGATCGCTCTGGCCTTCGACGGAAGCCCGACCCTCGCTGCCTCGTCGGGTCGCACTCTCGAGCTCCGGGTTAGAAGCCGCGTGAGGCTACGGGCCTCCGCCGGGGTAGCGCGCGTGGGCGGTGCCCCACTGGTCTTCCGTGGGCGCGTGATCGCGCCGCGCGGCGCGATCACCAAGAGGGGCAAGGCGGTGCAGCTGCAGTTCCGGCTGCATGGTCTCCCCTGGGCGTCGTTCCGCACGGTCCGCACGGACCGCCGCGGGCGCTTCCGCTACGCCTACCGCTTCAGCGACGACGACAGCCGTGGAGCGCGCTTCCAGTTCCGCGCCTACGCGCCCGCGCAGGACAACTGGCCATACGAGCCGGGCGGCTCGCGCCCCGTCCTGGTTAGAGGCAAATGAGGGCGTAGGACCAAGCAGGGGGCCGCGCGCGGCGTAGCGACAGTACGCCGTACGGCGCGTAGCCGCGCGTGGTTCCCTGCGTCGTGTCCTACGTCCTCAGCGGATTGAGGTGAGCTGCTCGCCGACCTGATCGACCAAGCTCTGGGCGCGAGTGGCCTGCTCGTCGATCGCCTTGCGGACGCGCTGCTCGACCTCAGTCCGGTTGCGCTTCAGCGTCGTCTCGACGCGGCGCTGGCGTTTGCGCGCCTCGCGCTCGACTTTGTTGCGGGTCTTGCGCGCTTCGGTGGTCGCTTTGCGGCGGGCGCTGGCGCCGCGGCGCTCGCTGCGCTTGACCGTGCGGCGCAGCTGCGTGCCGTAGGACTTGAGCTGTTTTTCGGCGGCGCTGCGGCCGGTGAACGGCTCGACCAGCTCGGTGAACCGCTCGCTGACCTCGAGCACTGCGCCGACCGGCACGTCGACGGCGCTTTCGGCGGCGGCGCGGGCCTGCTCAGCGCGGGAGGGGGCGGGAGCCGGCGTGCTTTTAGCCTGCGTTTTCGGTTTCGAGTTGCTGCTTGCTTTACTGGCTTTGGTGGCCAAAGAAGATCATCCCTTCGGGGTGGTTTTCGGGTGGGGGCGTCCGCCGAGTGTAGCGAACATATGTTCTTCCGAACACCCGTTCTAAACCGCTTCGGCCATCGCGTTACGCACCGTCGCCAGGCCACGCTCGCCGGCTGCGGCCGCGATCGGGAAGCGCCCGTCGAGCCCGAGCCTGACCTCGGCGAGCGCCAGGTCGCCGAAGGCGACGACTCCGCCCGCCTCGCGGGCGATCAGCTGGGCGGCGGCGATGTCGACCGAGCGGCAAGGCCGCAGGCTGAGCATCCCGTCGAGCCGCCCGGCGGCGACGTAGGAGGCGGTGATCGCGATCGAGCCGATCACGCGCAGACGGAAGACGTGCCCGTCGAGCGCCCGGTCAAGCGGCAGCATCCGCCCCGGCGCCGCCGACTCGACGCCCAACAGCTCCAGGGTCTGGGCGTCGGCGACGACCTCGATCGGGCGGCCGTTCAGCGTCGCCCCCCCTCCCCTGGCGGCCGCGTACTCCTCACCGGCGCCGAAGTCGTAGACGTAGCCGAACTCGACCGCCGCCATCGAGTCGGCGGAGGCGAGCGCGATGCTGAGGCTGTGCGACGGCAGTGTGCGGCGGGCGTTGAGCGAGCCGTCGATCGGGTCGATCACGACCCGCGCCTGTCCGCCCTCGCCGAAGACAACCTCGCCGCGCTCCTCGGAGACCGCTACGAACGAGGCGCCATCGGCGTTCAGCCGCTCCAGCTCGGCGAAGACGACGTCCTCGCAGCGACGGTCGATGACCAGCGTGCGATCGCCGCCCTCGCCCACCCCCTCGTACTCGGTGCGGGCCTCGATCCCGGCGGTCTGCTCGAACAGCTCCTTCTGCACGCCGACGATCCGGCGGCAGATCTCCAGCCAATCTGCGGAGAAGACGTCCATCGCGCTCATCCTATGGAGGCCGCCCACTCGGTAGCGTTGGACCATGATTGCTCTCGCCGAGGCACAGGAGCGCGCGATCCAGCACCGCTCCGGGCCGCTCCTGTTGATCGGCGAGGCCGGGACCGGCAAGAGCGAGGTTCTAGCGCGCCGCTTCGAGAGCCTCGTCGCCGAGGGCGTCGAGCCACAGCGGATCCTCGTCCTCGCCGCGACCCGGGCCACGGCCCAGCGGCTGCGCGAGCGAGTCGAAGTGCTGCTCAACCGGCCGCTGGAAGAGCTCTGGATCGGCACCTGGGAGGAGCTCGGGGAGCGACTGCTGCGTGAGTACGCGGCCGCGGCCAACCTCGACCCGTTCTTCGCCGTGCTCGGTCGCGCCGAGCGCCTCGCCCTGCTGCTCGACCGGATCGAGGAGCTGCCGCTGCGCAACCAGCAGATCCGCGGCAATCCGGCCGGCCTCCTGGCTCGCCTGCTCGAGCGGGTCGACGAGCTCAAGACGGGCTCGGGCCCTGGTGACCCCGACCTGGTCGAGCTCGTCGCCGCCCACGACCGGATCCTCGCGGGAGCCTGCAGCCTCGACCGCAACGACGTCTACCTGACCCTCGGCCGGCTGCTCGACGAGAGCCCCGAGAGCCGTGCCGAGATCGCCCACCGGTTCGAGCACCTGATGGTCGACGAGCTCGAGGACGCCACCCCCGGACAGAGGACCATCCTCTCCTTCCTCCAGGCGGAAAACCCGAGCCACGTGTACGCCGAAAACGCCCCCCCGGCGGGTGGCGGAGGGGAGGGGGGTGTTCGGCCGGGCGAGGCCGCTAACACCCCCCTCCCCTCCGACAGGACCCGCCGGCCGCAAACCGTCGTCCTCAGCGAGGTATTCCGCACCCCCCCGACCCGCTTCTGGCGCTGCACCAACGAGCGCGCGCAGGCGCAGGCCGTGGCGCGCGAAGCCGAGCACCTGCTCGCGAGCGGCACGGCGCCAGAAGACATATGCGTCCTCGTCGACGACCCCGCTCGCGGCGGCCCGGTGGCGGCGGCGATGGAAGAGCGAGGCATCCCCTTCCACCTTTCAGGCCCGGCGGCGCTCTTCCAGCGACCCGAGGTGCGCGACGCGATCGCCTGGCTGCGGGTGCTGGCCGATCCCGGCGACTCCGCCGCCGCGGCGCGGGCGCTGACCCGGCCGCCGATCGAGCTGCGCTCGGCAGACCTGGCGCGCCTGACGACGATCGCGCGCCGGCGCAAGCTCGACATGGTCTCGGCCTCCGAGGCGGCCCTGGAGAGCCCGCAGATACCGCCCGAGGCGCGCGAGCGGATCCAGTCCTTCCTGAAGCTCTACGGCGCCGCCTCGGCGGCGCTGGAGGAGCGCCGCGCCGATGTCTTCGTGCGCCGCCTGATCGAGGCCGTCGGCCTGCGCCGCCAGCGCCTCTTCGCCGCCCAGCCCGAGGTCGCCGAGCGCCTGCTCGGCCTCTCGCGCCTGGCCGAGCTGGCGGCCGCCTGGGCGCGCCGTGAGCCCAACGGCTCGACCCGTGACTTCGTCCGCCACCTCAGCGCTGTCGCCGACGCGAGGGTGGAGCCGGTCGGAGTCGTCGAGCCGCCGGCCCGCGGAGCGGTTCAGGGCCATACCCGCAAGGCGGTCAAGGGAATGGAGTTCGAGCACGTATTCGTGCTCGGCCTGGAGCGCGGAGAGGGTGCCGAGAGGATCGGTCGCCCGGCTAGCTCCGGCCTCGTCCTCGCCCGGGTCGAGCGCGGCGAGGGCGGCGAGACGCGGCCCTCGGAGCGCTACGCAAAGGCGCTCGCCGCTGCGGGCGGGGAGGAGGAGGCGCACGAGGAGGAGCTGTTCGGCCCGGCCGAGGGGCTGCACGCGACCTACCGCATTCTGCGCGAGGAGATGCTGGCGGCCTCGTGGAAGGCCGGCCGCGAGCTCTCCGAGCCGCGCCTCGACACCGCGATCGACGTCAACCGCGCGATCGCCCGCTACCTCGAGCTGCTCAAGCTGGCGGCGCTCGCGCAGCGCCCGGGAGATGAGGCGACCGCCGAGGCGATCGAGGCGGTCAACGGGCTGCTGCGCCAGGTCGCGACGCCCGAGCAGCAGGCCGAGCTGGACGCCTCCTCGCTCGACGCCTACCTGCTCGGCTCCGAGCGCGAGCGCGAGGGGCGGCGCAAGCTGTTCGCCGCCCGGGGCGAGCCCTCCCTGGAGGCCTTCCTGCCGCGCCGCGGCGACGGCGCGCTGAGCCTCTCGGCCTCCGATCTCGACCTCTATCTGACCTGCCCGCTGAAGTACAAGTTCGCCCGCGTGTTCGGCATCCCGCAGGAGCCGACGATCAACCAGCGCTTCGGGATCCTGATCCACAATGTGCTCGAGCGCTTCCACAAGGACGACGAGGAAGAAGGGCTGCCGCGCCTGATGGACCTCTTCGAGGCGGGCTGGCGACGCACCGGGTTCGGCAGCAGCGACGACGAGCTGCAGTTCCGCGATCGCGCCCGCGAGGCGATGCGGCTTTACTGGGAGCGCGAGCGCGAGTCCGACGGACAGCCGGTCTGGCTGGAGCGCAAGTTCGACATCCGCATCGGCGAGCACCACGTGCGCGGGCGGGTCGACCGGGTCGACCGCCTCCCCGACGGCGGCCACGAGCTGATCGACTACAAGACCGGCGAACGCAAGAGCGAAGCCGATCTGGAGAGCGACCTGCAGCTGGCGCTCTACCGCCTCGCCGCGCGCGAGGCGTGGGAGCTGGAGGCGAACGCGGGCAGCTACTACTACGTGCTCGACGCGGAGAAGGTCGCCGCGCCGGTGCGCTCCGACGACGCCGAGCGGGTCGAGCGCACGGTCTTCGGGGTCGGCGAGGGTGTGCTCGGGCAGGACTTCGAGCCGCGGCCCTCGCCGAAGGTCTGCAGTTGGTGCGACTACAAGCTGATCTGCCCGGCGGCGGAGAGCTGACCCGGCGCTAGTTCGACTCGCCGCGGCGCTGCTGCAGGAACTGCTGGAACTCGCGGGCGATCGTGTCGGCCGAGGGCAGCTCGTCGGACCCGTCCTCGAACTGGTCGGCCTGCTCGGCCTCGATCCGGTCGACGAGCTCGGCGATTTCCGGGTTGGCGGCGACGGCGCGGCCGATCTGCTCCTCGTAGCTGGCGGTTTCCTCCTCCAGCTCGGTCGCGTCGACGGCGATCCCGGTCAGGCCCTCGAGCCGTCGCAGCAGGGCGAGGGCGGCTTTGGGGTTCGGCACCGCAGCGACGTAATGCGGCACCGCCGCCCAGAGCGAGGCCGAGGTCATGCCGATCTGGCGGCAGCAATCGTGGACGACGCCGACGATCCCGGTCGGGCCCTCGTAGTTGGAGCGCTGCAGGTCGAGCTCCTCGACCAACTGCTCGTCGGAGGCGAGGCCGGTGATCGGCACCGGCAGGGTGTGCGAGACCTCGGCGACGAGCGCGCCGAGGGTGACGACCATCTCCGCGCCGAGCGCATCGGCCGCGGTCGCCAGGGTCTCGGAGAAGGTGCGCCAGCGCAGGTTCGGCTCGGTGCCATCGAAGAGGACGAGATCGCGGTCGGCGCCGGGGATGCGGATCGCGATCAGGTCGTTCTGCGGCCACTCGATGTGGCGGGTCTGGCCTTCGGTGAGGACGATCGTCGGCCGCGTCGCCTGGAAGTCGAAGTAGTCCTCGGGGTCGATCTCGGCAATCGGCTCGGCATCGAAGCAGTCGGCGACCGCGCCGACCGCCGCCGAGGCTGCGTTGGCGGCGTCGTTCCAACCCCGGAACGAGCAGACCAAAACGGGGGAGCGGAGCTGGGGCAGGTCGCCGTGCCAGGTGAGCGAATCCACACTCTGAGCGTAGACCATGCGACCCCGCCGCCGAGGGGGGTCTAGGGCTGCGGGGCGAGCGCCCTGCGGACCAGTCCGTAGGCGACGAAGAGCACCAGGGCGGCGAAGGAGAGCTCGAGGATCCGCTGCGGAACCTCGTTGGCGACGATCACGCCGACCAGGACTCCGAGCGGCGAGAGCACGCCGATCACCATCGCGTCGCGCAGGTTGAGGTTTCCGTAGGAGCTCTGCCGCGCAGCGCCGACCAGGGCGACGACGACGATCACCAGCAAGGAGGTCGACTCCCCCTCGACCTGGGAGAGGCCGAGGAAGATCGTCAGCGCAGGCACGAAGAGGACACCGCCGCCGACGCCGACGAGGCCGCCCGCGAGCCCGCCCGCGAGAGCGATCAGGGCAGCGAAGAGCTCATTCATGGCCGCTCCCTCCGCTCATCGGACGATCAGCTCGATCGCGACGCCGACGAGCAGCGCGGCGAAGAGCAGCGAGACCGCGCGCTGCGGAATGCGCTGCTGGATCGCGGTGCCGGCGAGGACGCCGAGCACCGCCGGGGCCGAGAGCAGCAGGCCGGTGCCGAGGTGGACGTTGCCGTAGAGGCCGCCTTGGGCGACAGCGCCGATCGACCCGATCAGGACGATCGCCGCCAGGCTGGTGCCGGTCGCGATCCGCTCGCCATAGGCGAGCCAGAAGATCAGCAGCGGCACGATCACCGTGCCCCCGCCGACCCCGAAGATGCCGCTGAACAGGCCGGCCAGCGTGCCGATCGCGGCGAGCCTAAGTGTGCGGTCGCGAGCCTCGGTGGCCATCGCGCGATACTAGTGCGGTGTCGCCCGAATCAGGCAGAGGCGGGAGCGCGGCGGGGCTCGGCCCGCTGGCGCGCCTACGGGAAGACCCGACTAGCGCGGGCCTGCTCACCGACGTCGACGGCACCCTGGCCCCGATCGTCGCGCGGCCCGAGGAAGCCGCCGTCCCGGCGCGGGCGAGCGAGCTGCTCGCCGAGCTGAGCGGGCGCTACGCCCTGGTCGGCTGCGTCTCGGGGCGGCGCGCGGGTGAGGCCCGGCGCCTGGTCGGAGTCGAGGGCATCGCCTACGCCGGCAACCACGGGCTCGAGCTGCTGTTGCCGGGCGAGGAGGAGCTGCGCTTCGACCCGGCGCTGGCGGGGCGCGAGCACGATGCGGCCAAGTTCATCGCCGGCCTCGACGATGGAGCGCTGGAGGAGGCAGGGCTGCGGCTCGAGGACAAGGGCCCGATCCAGGCACTGCACTGGCGCGGCGCCGGCGACGAGAGCGAGGCCGAGGCGCACGCGCACGAGCTCGGCGCGGAGGCCGGCCGGGCTGGGCTGGAGCTGCGTTGGGGGCGCAAGGTGCTGGAGCTGCGCCCGCCCGGAGGCGGCGGCAAGGACGCCGCGGTGGCGGCGCTGCTGGCCATCGACGGGGTGACGGCCGCGGCCTACGCCGGTGACGACCGCACCGACCTCGATGCCTTCCGCCGCCTGCGCGATTTGAAGCGGGACGGGGAGCTGGAGGCCGCCGTCTGCGTCGGCGTCGCCTCGGCCGAGGGCCCGGCGGAGATCGCCGAGGAGGCGGACCTGACCGTCGATGGGCCCTCCGGCTGGCTGGCGCTGCTGGAGGCGCTGGCGGAGTAGAGGCCGGAGCGATGCCCTACACCGACCTGCTGCGAGTTACCGTCTTCCTCACCGGCGCCGAGGCGACCGCGCTCGGGGCGATCACGGCGCTCGCCGCGAGCCGCGACGGCAACGCCACGACCGTCTACGTCGCCGCCGCCTGGTGGCTCGCCGCGCTGCTGATCGGCGCCTACATGGGACGCCCGAGCCGCGCCGCCGACGGCGTCCGCGACGCGCTGGCGCGCGCCCGCACCGCCACCTCGCTGCCTCAGGATTCGCCCGGACGGATCGCCGCCGGCCGCCTCTGGCCGATCGGGCTGACCGCGCTCGCCGCCGGGATCCTCGGCTTCGTCTTCCCCGGTGTGGCGGCGATCGGCGCCGGCTACGCCCTCCTCGTCTCGCTCGCGTTGCGCAGCCGCGAGGCGGCGGTGCTCGGGGTCGAGCACCGCGACGGCGTCAAGTTCTACGTCGTCCCCAACTCCGCCCTGCGCCCGATCGACCTGATCCGCTCACCCGGCCTGCGCAGCGGCCGGCTGCGGGCATAAACCAGATCGGCGCCGCTCGCAGAGAATCAGATCGTGATGCTCGCTGATTAGCTCTTCAACAGCGATTTGAAGTCCCGCCAACCGCGGGTGTTCGCGACGTCGTCCGGGGTCAACCACGCACGCCTCGCGGTTGCCACCGCGTAGGCCATGTTGTCGAGCGTGTCGACGCCGTGGGCGTCGGTGTTGAGGACGATCGTCGCCCCTGCCTCCTTGGCCAGCCGGGCATGCTGCTCGGAGAGGTCGCGGCGGTTGGGGTTGCCGTTGATCTCCAGCATCGTGCCGGTGCGCGCCGCGGCCGCGGCGACCGCCTCGACGTCGATCCCATAGGGCTCGCGGCGGCCGATCAGGCGGCCGGTGAGATGGCCGATGCAGTCGACCTGCGGGTTCTCGATCGCGGTCAGCACGCGCTCGGTCATCGCCGCCGATGCGATCGAGAACGAGGTATGGACGCTGGCGACGACCCAGTCGAGCGCTTCGACCAGGTCGTCTGGGTAGTCGAGCCCGCCGTCGCGGCCGATGTTGACCTCCGAGCCGGCCAGCATGCGGAAGCCGCGTTTACCGTCGTTCCACTCGCGGACCTCCTCGATGCGCCGCCAGAGGCGCTCGGCGGTGACGTGGTCGCCGAAGCCGTGGCTGGCCGAGTGGTCGGTGATCGCCATGTAGGCGTAGCCGCGCTCGCGCCCGGCGGCCGCCATCTCCGCCAGGGTGTTGCGCCCGTCGGAGAGCGTCGTGTGCGCGTGCAGGTCGCCGCGCATGTCTTCCAGCGAGACGAGGTCGGGGAGCTTGCCCTCGCGCGCCGCCTTCAACTCGCCACGGCCCTCGCGCAACTCGGGCTCGATGTACGCGTAGCCGAGCCGGTCGTAGACCTCCTCCTCGCTCTCACAGAGAGTCGTCTCGCCGTCCGCGCTCGCGACGATGCCGTGCTCGGAGACCGAGAGGCCGCTGCCGACCGCCGCTTCGCGCAGCTGCACGTTGTGCGCCGCCGAGCCGGTGAAGTGCTGCAGCAGGTTGCCGAACGCCTCGGGGGCGACGATCCGCAGGTCGACCGAGATCCCGTTGTGGGTCTGCGCCCGCAACCCGTTCGGTCCGGGGTTGCCGGCGGCGGCGATCAGGTCGTGGCCGGCCAGATGCTCGGCCAGCTCGGCCGGCTCGGTGGCGGTCGCGATCAGGTCGATGTCTTTGCAGGTCTCGGCCCAGCGGCGCGCCGAGCCCGCGACCTCGACCCGCCGGGCGGCCGGGTGCTCGCGCAGCACCGCCGCCAGCTCCCCGGCGATCGGCCGCACCGCCGAGAGCAGCACCCGGCCGGTCCCCTCGCCGGGCTCGCCGAGCCGCTCCAGCGAGGCCAGCACGTTCTCCTCGGCCTTCGGCCCGAGCCCCTTCACACCGCGAACCTTTTCGGCTTCGGCCGCCGCCTTCAGGTCCTCCAACGACGCGACGCCAAGCTCCTCGAAGAGCAGCCGCGCGGTCTTCGCGCCGACACCGGGGACGCGCGTCACCTCGATCAGGGTCGGCGGGAACTTCGCCTTCAACTTCGCCGCGGCCGGGATCTCGCCGGTCTCCAGCAGCGCGGCGACCTTTTCGGCCAACGTCTTGCCGACGCCGGGAATCTCCGTCGCCCGCCCCGCGGCCGACAGCTCAGCGACTGAGACGGGGCTTTCGCGGATCGCCTTGGCGGCGGTCGAGTAGGCCAGCACGCGGTATTTGACCGCCCCGTCCAGCTCGTAGAGAACCCCCAGCTCCTCCAGCTCAGCGGCGATCTCGGCGTTCGTCATACTCGCCAACATAGGGATGCTCGGCGGGGGTTGCGAACCCTCGCTATACTTTTTGAAGTATTGAGCGCTGAAACTCGACCTTTGGGGGACCGATACCAGTGACCGGCAAGCTCACCGACGTGACCGACGGCAACTTCAAAGCCGACGTCCTCGAGGCCGATGGCCCCGTGCTCGTCGATTTCTGGGCGCCCTGGTGCGGCCCCTGCCGTGTCGTCCATCCGGTACTCGAGGAAATCGACGCCGAGCGCGACGACCTGACGATCGTCAGCCTCAACGTCGACGAGAACCAGCAGACGGCCGCCCAGTACGAAGTCCTCTCGATCCCGACCCTGCTCCTCTTCAAGGACGGGGCGATCGCGAAGAAGGTCGTCGGGGCGATGCCGAAGCGGCGCCTCGAGGCCGAGCTCGAGCCGGCGCTCGCCTAGGGCAGGCGGCGGAAGATGCCGTTCGTCGAGATCCACTGGTTCGAGGGGCGCACCGACGAGCAGAAGGCCGAGATCGCCAAGCGGATCGAGGCGGCGCTGGTCGACGTGGCCGGCGCCGCTCCCGAGCACTGCTGGGTGAAATTCTCCGACTCGCCGAAAACCGACTTCATCATCGGCGGCCCGGGGGCGTAGCCCGGCGCGCGGGTTAGGCCTGGCCGCTCAGGCCGGCCTTCCTCAGGCCTCGCTCGATGCTGGGAGCGAGGGTGCGGGCGTAGGTAGCGGTGAGGTGGCTTTTGTCGCGGTAGACCAGGGCGTTGCCGATCACGGCCCTGCAGAGATCGTCGGGGCAGATCTTCGCGGTGAGGTTGATCAGCCCGGAGCCGGGCGCCGCCCTGGCGACGCGGGCGTCGTATTCGGTGTTCGCGTCGCGGACCCAGGGGAAGGCGCAGGACCTGAGGTTCTGCAGAGCTTCGGAGACGCACCCGGGGACGTTGCCGGTCGAGACCGGGGTGTCTTTGATCACCACCGTCCGCATCCCGGCCCGGTGGATGCGCCTGAGTGTGTCCAGGTACCCCGCTTCCATCGCGGCAGCCCCGGCGGGGCCCGCGAGTTCTTCGCCGTGGTCGCCGTACGGGGTGTAGACGGTGTCCCCGCTGATCACCACGACGGTCGAGTCGGCGCCCATTTCGATCCGCCGCAGCTCCTCCTCCCGCCAGGCATCGCACTGGGAGTACTCACGCCGGGCGACCATGCTGCGGATCTCCACTTCGCCCGGGCTGCATTCGGCCTTGGTGAGAACGATCAGGCGCCAGCCATGCTGCTCCGCCAGCCTTTCCAGGGCAGGTGAGTACTGCAGCGCGTGCGAATCGCCGAAGAGGATCAACGTGCGCCTGCCCTGCCGATCGCCATAGAGGCAGCGGTTCGAGTTGGTGCCGTCGATCCCCACCAGGCAGCCTTCGTAGTACATGCGGGATCGATCGGCGGCGGCCCGCAGCGGGCTGGGGCGCACTGCGTCGGCGTGCCGCTGCGGGTTCGGCTGGTTGCGCAGCGCGGCGGCGCCCTTGACCTTGGAGAGCGGCGCCGTGTTCAGGGTCGGTTGCAGATCGGTGAGCAGGAGGCCGGCGGAGATGCCGACCGCCATGCAGCCGAGGCCGATCGCGAGGGCGCGGTTCGGCCGCAGGCTCAGCACCCTGGAAAGGCGGATCGGGTCCTCGATCCAGTGGTGGGTGACGGCGGTCGGGACCCAGGACGCGGCGACGACCGCAACGCCCGCCGCGACCGACAACGGGCCCCACAGCACCGTCGCGAAGATCAGCGCCGGCCAGTGCCAGAGGTACCAGGAGTAGGAGATCCGGCCGACATAGCGGACCGGAGGCAGAGAGAGCAGCCCCGCCGGAGCACCCTTCGCCCGGGCATGGGCCGAAGCGCCGGCGAGAATCACGCAGGCGGCGCCAACGGTGGGCAGTAGAGCGGCGACGCCCGGGAACGGCGTGCCCGCGTTGAAGGCGAAGGCCGCGTATGCGATCGCCCCGAGGCCGGCCCAGCCGAGTGCGGCCGCCGCGGGACGCGGGATCCGCACCGCCCTCGGCAACGCGAGCACCGCCCCCAGGGCCAGCTCCCAGGCGCGCCCGAAGGTCGAGAAGTAGGCCGAGGCCGGCTGCTCGGCGGTGAGGTGGACGCCGAGCGCGAGCGAGCCGAACAGGACGATCGCCAGCGTCACCCCGATCGCCGGGCGAGCCGCGCCCCCGCGGCGGCGCCACAGCCAGGTGACCACGAGCAGCAGGGTCGGCCAGACGAGGTAGAACTGCTCCTCTATCGCCAGCGACCAGAGGTGTAGCACCGGGCTCGGTTCGACGCCCTGGGCGAAGTAGTCGACCGACTGGGCGGCGAAGTGCCAGTTGGCGGTGTAGACGGCCGAGCTGACGATGTCGCCCGAGACTTCAACCGCGCGCACGGGTGAGAGGAGCAGGAGCGAGGCGATGCCGACCGCGGCGAGGAGGACCGCCGCCAGCGGCAGCAGCCGCCTTGCCCGGCGGGCGTAGAAGCGGCGCAGCGATACCCCCCCGGTGCGGTCCAGCTCGCCGAGCAGAAGCCGGGTGATGAGGAACCCCGAGATGACGAAGAAGACGTCGACGCCGACGTAGCCACCGGCGAGGAAAGGCAGGCCGGCGTGGCAGAGAAGCACGGCGCCGATCGCAACAGCCCGCAGGCCCTCGATGTCGCCTCGGAAGCTGTTTCCAGCCGAATCCTGATTACGGGGGATACATTCAGCTTAGGGCGATGACCAACTCTCGTCCGTCGATCGTCGCCGTGGCGCCGTCGGCGGCCTCGTAGGCGACCGAGGTCGCGAGCACCTCGGCGGCGAGGTAGTCCTCGTGGGCGCGGGCGGCTTCGAGCAGCTCCGCGTCGCCGTCGAGGGCGAGCTCGATCCGGTCCGTGATCTCCAGGCCGGCCCCTTTGCGGGCGTTCTGCACGGCGTGGACGACCTCGCGGGCGAGGCCCTCGCGGCGCAGCTCGTCATCGAGCTCGAGCTGCAGGGCGACGGCGTGGCCCGCCTCGGCCTCGACCTCGTACCCGTCCAGGGGCTGCAGCGAGAGCGACACCTCCTCGGCGGCGATCGTGTGCTCGTCGCCGTCGATGCTGATCCCGACCTCGCCGCCCTCGGCCATCACGGCGGCGACGTGGACCGGGTCGAGCGCCTCGATCGCGGCGGCGACCTGCGGCATGCGCTTGCCGAAGCGCGGGCCGAGCGAGCGGTAGTTGGGCTTGACCGCGTAGCCGACCAGCTCGGACTCCTCCTCGACGAAATCGAGCTCCTTGACGTTGAGCTCGGCCTTGACCAACTCGGCACGGGCCGAGATCGCGGCCCGCTCGCCGTCGTTGGCGACGATCACGGCGCGGCGCAGCGGCTGGCGCACCTTCGACTTCGCCTGCGCGCGGGCGGCGCGCCCGAGCTCGACGGTGAGCCGCACCGCCTGCATCGACTGCTCGAGGTCGGGGTCGGCGAGCGCCGGGTCGGGCTCGGGGAAGTCGCGCAGGTGAACCGAGTCGGGCAGCTCGCCCAGCGCCTCCGCCTCCCCGCCGGCCAGGTTGAGGTGGATCTCGTCGGCGAGGAACGGGGTGAACGGAGCGAGCAGCGCCGCCACCTCCAGCAGGCAGTGGCGCAGGGTCGCGAAGGCCGCCCGGTCGCCGTCCCAGAAGCGCCGCCGCGAGAGGCGCACATACCAGTTGGACAGCTCCTCGACGAACTCCGCGATCTCCCGCCCGGCGGCGGTGCAGTCGAAGTCGTCCATGTGCTCGATGACGGATGCGACCGTCCCTTGAAGGCGTGAAAGGACCCACCGATCCAGATCCGATCCGTGTTCGCTCCTTGTCGGGCTGTCCTCGACAAAAGGCGAACGCGCCGATTGCGTCGAGAAATCGTTGGGCCCGAGGCCCTCGGCGTTCGCGTAGAGCACCCAGAAGGAGTAGGTGTTCCAGAGGGTGAGCAGGAACTGGCGCACCGATTCGCCCACCGTCTCGACCGAGAAGCGGTAGCCCGACCACGGCTGCTGCGCGGTCAGGTAGTACCAGCGCAGGGCGTCGGCCCCGTGGGTCGAGATCACGTCCCAGGGCTCGACCACGTTGCCCTTGCTCTTCGACATCTTCTGCCCCTCGGGGTCGAGGATCAGGCCGAGGCAGACGCAGTTGCGGTAGCTGGGGGCGTCGAAGAGCAGTGTCGACTCGGCGAGCAGGGTGTAGAACCAGCCGCGCGTCTGGTCGATCGCCTCGCAGATGAAGTCGGCGGGGAAGCGCTCTGCGAACAGCTCCTCGTTCTCGAACGGGTAGTGGAACTGCGCGAACGGCATCGCGCCGCTGTCGTACCAGGTGTCGATCACCGACTCGACCCGGCGCATCTCGCCACCGCACTTCTCGCAATCGACCGTGACCGAGTCGATGTAGGGACGGTGCAGATCCTCGGGCACCTCGCCGCGGGCGTGCTCGCGCAGCTCGGCGACCGAGCCGGCGCAGAAGCGGCCGTCGCAGTCCTCGCCGCCGCACTCCCAGATCGGCAGCGGCGTGCCCCAGTAGCGGTCGCGGGAGAGCGCCCAGTCGACGTTGTTCTCCAGCCATTTGCCGAACCGCCCGTGCTTGATGTGCTCGGGGTGCCAACCGATCCCCTCGTTGTTGGCGAGCAGGCCCTCGCGGGCGCGCGAGGTGGCGATGTACCAACTCGACTTGGCGTAGTAGAGCAGCGGCGTGCCGCAGCGCCAGCAGTGCGGGTAGGCGTGCTCATAGACCTGCTCGCGGAAGAGCAGCCCGCGGGCGGCGAGGTCGTCGATCAGCCGTCGCGTCGTCTCGGGGTCCTTGACGAAATCGTCGGCGAAGCCTGTGACCCGGTTGTCGAAGCGCCCGTCCGGCTGCACCGGGTTGTAGAGCGTGCCGTGGCTGGTCGGGTCGAAGAGCCCGAAGGCGGCGGCGACCGCGTAGTCGTCTTCGCCGAAGGCGGGGGCGATGTGGACCAGCCCGGTGCCGTCCTCGGTGGTGACGAAGTCGCCGGCGATCACGGGGAAGCGCCCCGGCTCACGGTCGCCGAGCGCGAACACCGGCCCCTTGTAGTGACGACCGAGCAGCTCCGAGCCGGGGAAGCGACCGACGATCGTCGCCGCCTCTCCGAGCACCCGCTCGGCGAGCGCCTCGGCGACGATCAGGATCTCGCCGTCCAGCTCCGCCCTGACATATGCGACCTCGGGGGCGACGGCGACGGCCTCGTTGCCGGGCAGCGTCCACGGGGTCGTCGTCCAGACGAGCAGCGACTCGCCGGCCTCGTTCCCATCCTCGCCGAGCAACGGGAAGCGCACATATATAGAGGCGTCTTTGACGTCCTGGTAGCCGAGCGCGACCTCGTGCGAGGAGAGCGCCGTGCCGCAGCGGGGGCAGTAGGGAACGACCTTGTGGCCCTCGTAGAGCAGGTCCTTCTTCCACAGCTCGGCCAGCGACCACCAGACCGACTCGATGTAGTCGTCGTCGAGCGTGACGTAGGGGTCGTCGAGGTCGATCCAGAAGCCGATCCGCTCGGTCAGCCGGTTCCACTCCTCGACGTACTCGAAGACCGAGTCGCGGCAGCGGGCGTTGAACTTCTCGATCCCGTACTCCTCGATCTCCTGCTTCGAGGAGATGCCGAGCTCCTTCTCGACCTCGAGCTCGACCGGCAGGCCGTGGCAGTCCCAGCCCGCCTTGCGCGGCACCCGGTAGCCGCGCATCGTGCGGTAGCGCGGGTAGATGTCCTTGAAGACGCGGGAGAGGACATGGTGGGAGCCGGGCTTTCCGTTCGCCGTGGGCGGGCCCTCGTAGAAGCTCCAGACATCGGCGCCCTCGCGGTTCGCCAGCGAGCGGGCGAAGACGTCGCGCTCGCGCCAGCGCGAGAGTGTCCGCTCCTCCAGCTCGGGGAAGGACTGCCGGGGGTCGACTGGGCGGAAGCCGGGCATGGACGGGTGATTCTAGGAGTGGTTAGTCTGCGCACCGCATGCCCCCCGTCTTCGACCTCAACGGCAAAGTGGCGCTGGTCACCGGCGCCGCCCGCGGCATCGGCTTCGAGGTGGCCCGCCAGATGCACCTGCGCGGCGCCTCGGTGGCGGTCGTCGACCTCGACGCCGGACAGGCGCGCGAGGCGGCCGAGCGGATCGGCGAGCGAGCGCTCGGCGTCGGCGCCGACGTGACCGACGAAGGCGCGATGCGGGCGGCCGTGGCGGAGACGGTCGAGCGCTTCGGCGGCCTCGACGTGGTCGTCGCCAACGCCGGGATAGCGCCGGTGAAGATGGGAACCGTGCGGGGCATGGCAGGCGAGGAATGGGAACGCGTCTTCGCGGTCGACATGCTCGGCGTCTGGCGCACGGTGCGCGCGGCGCTGCCGCAGATCGTCGAGCGGCGCGGCCACGTCGTCGTCACCTCCTCCGTCTACGCCTTCGTCAACGGCGTGCTCAACAGCCCCTACGCGGTCGCCAAGTCCGGCGTCGAGGCGCTGGGCCGCTCGCTGCGCGCCGAGCTGATGCCGCTGGGCGCGAGCGCCGGCGTCGCCTACTTCGGCTGGGTCGACACCAAAATGGTTCAGGACGCCTTCGCCAACAACGGCGGACGCATGGAGGAAAACCTGCCCGGGTTCCTGCGCAAGCGGATCCCTCCCGACGAGGCGGGCGCCGCCGTCGTGCGGGGGATCGAAGCGCGGGCGCCGCGGATCTTCGCGCCGAAGTGGTGGCGCTACGTCTCCGCCCTGCGCGGCATCCTCAACCCGCTGCTCGATCGCCGCTTCGAACGCGACGCAACGATGACGGCGGCGATCCGCGAGATCGAGGCCGAGGCCGACGAGCAGGGCGCGGCGGCCGTCGCGGCCGCGAGCCGCTGACTCAGTCGCGCGTCAACCGCTCGAGCAGGAAGACGAACGACTCGTAGGGCTCGCCGGTGGCGCGAGCCAGGCCGATCTCGCAGGTCCGGTTGCTGGAGAGGTGGGCGTCGAAGCTGCGCCCGGCGAGCTCGGATGCCTGGCCGGCGGTCGCCGCCGCGGTCAGCTCCGGATGGCTGATGCCGCGGTCGCCCGCGAAGCCGCAGCAGGTCGACGAGGGCGCCACGTAGACGTCCTCGGCGAGGGCGCCGGCGAGCTTGCGCAGGCGCGGCGCGAGGCCCATCTGGCGGGTCGCGCAGGTCGGGTGGACGGTCGCCGAGCCGAGCCGCTCGGCAATCTCCAGATTCGCCAGCAGGCTGTCGTGTGCCCAGGCGACCGAGTCGAGGATCGTCAGCTTCTCGAGGCGCTCCGCGTTCGCCTCGCTCAGCACCCCCTCGCCCGGGTCGGCGACCGCGTGGGTGCAGGAAGCCGCGTCGATGACGACCGGCAGCCGTCCCTCCTCGCTCCAACCCCAGAGCCGCTCGACCATCTCGTTGGCCTTATGCCGGTGCGCCTCGCCGAATCCTTTCGAGCCCCAGGGCAACCCGCAGCAGGAACCGGCCACCTCGCCCGGGATCCAGACCGGCATCCCGGCCCTGGCCGAGACCTCGACCATCGCCTCGGCGAGGCTCCGCGGCTCCGCCGAGCCGAAGATGCGGTTGGTGCAGCTGGGGACGTAGACGGCGCTCGCGCCCTCGCGCGCCGTCGGGGGCAGGTGCGGCGAGGCCGGGCCCGGCAGGCCCGCCCCGCGCTTGGTGCGGCGCGCCAGCGGGCCGCCGAAGCGCAGCGCGACGCGCGAGGCCTTTTCCGCCGCGCCCCAGTTGCGCGCGCCGCGCAGGGCGAGCGCTTCCGCGCGCGGCGAGTGCGCCTCCGCGCGCAGCTCCTTGACCAGCTTGCCGGTGTCGATGCCGAGCGGGCAGGCGAGGCGGCAGGAGCCGTCGACCGCGCAGGTATCGAGCCCGTCGTAGGCGTACTCCTCCTCCAGCGCGAGGCGCAGCTCCGAGCCCTCGGGCTGGCGGGCAATCTCGCGGCGCAGGACGATCCGCTGGCGCGGCGTCGTCGTCAGGTTGCGGCTCGGGCAGGCCGGCTCGCAGAAGCCGCACTCGACGCAGGCGCTCGCCGACCCCTCCTCCACCTCCGGCATCGTTTTGAGATTGCGCAGGTGAGCGTCGGGGTCGCGGTTGAGGACGACGCCGGGGCCCAACACCCCGTCGGGGTCGGCGAGCCGCTTGACCCGCCACATCACCTCGGTCGCCTTCTCCCCCCACTCGCGCTCGACGTAGGGGGCCATGTTGATCCCGGTGCCGTGCTCGGCCTTGAGCGAGCCGTCGTACTTGTCGACGACCAGCTCGACCAGCTTCGCCATGAACGACTCGTAGCGGTCGAGCTCCTCCTGCACGCCGAAGTCCGGCGTCAGCATGAAGTGCAGGTTGCCCGCGGAAGCGTGCCCGGCGACGCCGGGCAGGAAGCCATGCTCGCCGAGCAGCGCCTGCAGGTCGCGGGCGCCCTCGGCGATCCGCTCGGGCGGCACACAGACGTCCTCGACGATCAGCGCCGTGCCCGGCAACCGCAGCCGCCCGACCAGTCCGTGCAGACCCTCGCGCACCCGCCAGGCGAGCTCGATCTCCTCGGCCTCGCGGGTGAACTCGATCGGCCGGATCGTCTCGTGGCCGGCGAGGATCTCGCCTGCCTTGCCGAGGTAAGCGTCAAGCTCGGCGTCGGTGGCCGCGCCGAACTCGACCAACAGCACGGCGGAGTCCGGCGGCAGCTCTTTCCACTCCTGCGGCGCGCCGACCATGTTCCAGGCGGCGGTGATCAACGCCGGGGCGACCATCAGCTCGACCGCGGTGGCGCCGCTGTCGACCAGGTCGCGGACCGGGGCGATCGCGGCGTCGATGCCGGGGAAGTGGACCCAGGCGGTGGTCGTGCGCACGGGTTGGGGAACCGTCTCGAAGACCGCCTCGGCGACGAAGCCGAGCGTGCCCTCCGAGCCGACGAGCAGGCGGCGGAAGATCTCCAGCGGCTCGTCGGCGTCGAGGAAGGCGCATAGCCGGTAGCCGGTCGTGTTCTTGATCGCGAACTTGCGCCGGATGCGCTCGCTCAGCTCGGCGTCGGCGCGGATCTCGTCGCGAATCGCGGCCAGGCCGGCGGCGAGCTCCGGCTCCTCGGCGGCGAAGCGCTCGGCGGCGCCGTCGGCGGCGGTGTCGATCGTCGCCCCCGAGGGCAGCACGAAGGTCAGCGAGCGCAGCGTCGAGTAGGAGTCCTTGGTCGTGCCGCAGCGCATCCCGCCCGAGTTGTTGGCGATCACGCCGCCGACGGTGGCGATGTCGGTGCTGGCGGGGTCGGGGCCGAGCTTGCGGCCGTGCGGGGCGAGGACGCGGTTGGCGTGGCCGAGCACCGTTCCTGGCTTGACCCGGACCGACGCCCCGTCCTCCTCGACGGCTACCCCGCCGAAGTGGCGGCGAACGTCGACAAGGATGCCGTCGCTCTGGCCCTGCCCGTTGAGACTCGTACCAGCGGCGCGGAAGACGACCGGCACATCGTTGGCACGGCCGTAGGCGAGGGTCTTGGCGACATCGCGCGCGTCGCGGGCCATGACCACGGCCTGGGGAAGCAGGCGGTAGGGGCTCGCGTCAGAGGCGTAGCGAACGATGTCGCCCGCCCGGGCGAGGACCCGGTCGGCGCCGAGCAGCGCCTCGAGCTCGCCGCGCAGCGGCTGCGCGGCGCCCGAGGCCAGCGACTCCGGGGCGCGGTCAGGGGCGGCGGTGGCGCTCATCGCCATTCAGAAGAGGGACATGCCCCGCTGCACCGGGACTTCGACCAGCTCCGGCCGCGAGGAGGACACGGCCTTGGCAAGGGCGTCGCGCACCTCGTCGCGCCCGTTCGCGACCCGGGTCGAGACGCCGTAGCCGGCGGCGACCGCGGCGACGTCGAGCGCGGGCAGGTCGAGCCCGGGGGCGCCCGTCACCGACTCCACTTCGGCGAACCACTTGAGGATCGCGTACTCGGAGTTGCGCAGGACGAGGAAGGTGACAGGCGCGTCGTAGGCGACGGCGCTCCAGAAGGCGGTGACCGCGTACTGGACCGAGCCCTCGCCGATAACGCAGACGACGGGGCGGTCGGGCTGGGCGAGCTGGACGCCGACCGCCGCCGGCAGGCCGAAGCCGAGCCCGCCGCCGGCGCTGAAGTAATAGCTGCCCGGCCTGGAGAGGCGGAGCTGGTTGCGCAGGGCGAGGGTGCTCGAAGGGGACTCGAGCACGACGATGCCGTCCTCGGGGAAGACCTCGGCCAGGGCCGAGTGCACGGTCGACGAATTGAGCGGGTCCTCGGCGGGGATTTCGGTCGGGCCCGGGTTCGGCTCCGGCGCCGGCCGAGTGGACTCCGGCACGGCCTCGAGCAGAGCCGCGATCGTGAGCCCGACGTCGGCGACGATCGCGTAGCCCATCGGCGCCCGTGCGGCCTCGTCGGGATCGCTGGTTATCGCCACGAGGGTCGCGCCCTCGGGCAGCAGCGGGCCGGGGATGTGCGGGTAGTAGGGGAAGACCGAGCTGCCCGCGACGAGGATCAGGTCGTGGCCCTCGAGCGTCTGCGCGACCGGGCCGATCGCCGGCGGCAGCACGCCACGGAAGTTCGGATGGTTCTCGGGAAAGCCCAACCGCCCGCCGCCCGGGGCCGGGGTCGCCCAGACCGGCAGGCGTTGACGCTCGGCCAGGCCGACCGCCGCGTCCCAGCCGTCGCCGTCGAGGTCGGGGCCCGCGATCAGCACCGGGTTGCTCGCCTTCTCCAGGTGCCCGGCGAGACGGCGGACCGAATCGGGGTTTGCGACGGCGCGCCCGTCTACCCCGCGCGCGATCGCCGCGCTCGCCGCGGGCTCGTCGACCTCGGCGTCCCAGTCGTCCATCGGGATCGAGACGAAGACGGGGCCGCGCGGCGGCAGAGAGGCGAGGTGGATACCGCGCGCCAGGGCGTGCGGGACGTCCTCGGCCCGGGGCGGCTCGTAGGACCACTTGACCAGCGGGTGCGGCATGCGGGTCGCGTCGCGGTTGGTCAGGTTCGCCTGCAGGGTCATCTGCGCGCGGGTCTGCTGGCCCGCGGTGACCAGGACCGGCGAGTGGTTGGCCTGAGCGTTGAAGATCGCCCCCATCGCGTTGCCGACCCCCGGCGCGGTGTGCAGGTTGGCGATCGCCGGGCGGCCCGAGGCCTGCGCGTAGCCGTCGGCCATGCCGACCACGACGCCCTCGTGCAGGCCGAGCACGAAGCGGAAGTCGCCGGGGTACTCGGCCAGCATCGGCAGCTCGGTCGAGCCGGGATTGCCGAAGATCGTCGTCATCCCCTGGGCACGGAAGAGGTCGAAGCTGGCATCGCGCACCGTCGGCATGAACGGACCCTAACTTGCGACGCTCAAGCAGGGCGGGTGCCGCGGTCGATAACGGGCGGGACGTGCCAGGGACGATCGACAAACTCGGCGGCAAGGCCTGCGCGGCGCTGGCGCTGCTCGCGGCCGCGGCCGTCGCCTCCCTCGCCTGCTGGGCAGCCACGTCGGCCAGCGGTGCGCCGCTGCCGACCAAGAACGTCTACGCGACCGGGCGGATCGTCCCCATTCCGGCCGCGATCCCGCACGAAGCCGGCGACATGGTCGACCGGCGGATCGTGCCCGACCTGCGCTGGATCGCCAAGCGCTACCCGATCGTCGTCACCGACGGCTACTCAGGCCCGCTCCCGAACGGCGGGCACGCCGGCTGCCACGGCTGCCACGTGCGCAACTCCGACCACTACAACGGGCTCGCGGTCGACATCGTGCCGCTCAACGGCTCCGGCCGCTGCGACCGGGCCTGGCGCCCGATCACCCGCCTGGCCCGCTGGGCCGAGCCGGTGCAGAACCGGCCGCGCGCGCCGTTCCGCTGGGTCGGCTACGCCGGCGACGCCGGCCACGGCTGCGGAAACCATCTCCACCTTTCCTGGGAACACGCCCGCGCGCCGATGTTCCAACTGGCCGAATGGGTCGAGGTCTTCCCCGTGCGCAACCAGGGCGTCACCACGCAACCACAGCCTCAGCCCCCTGCCCCGCCCTCAGGCGTCAAGCCGCCGAAGGGCCCGCAGGGCGGCAGCGAGCCCGGCGTCACCTACCAACCGAGCCCGCGCGGCGGCGTCTCAGTCGTCCAGGCCGGCGGGGTCTCCCCCCGCGGCGATTAGGATCGGCGGCCGATGCGCCGCTTCCTCGCAATCCCCGCAGCCGTCGCCGTCGCGCTCGTCGCGGGCTGCGGCGGGCCCGATGACTCGACCCCGGTCGCCTGCCTGGAAGGCGCCCCGGCCTACCTGCGGGCGCTGGAAGCGGCGCCCGGCGAGGTGGAGCTGGCGGGGACGACGCCGATCTCCGAGTGCCTCGCCGAAAACCAGACCGGCGGCGACCTGGCGACCGTGGGCGCGGCGATGCTGCGCGCGGCGACCGAGCTGAACGGCGAGGCCCGGGCCAAGCCCGGCGGCGCGGCGAACCTGCAACTCGGCTACCTGCTCGGCGCCGCCCAGCGGGGGGCCGACGGAACCGAAGGCATTCACGACGAGCTGGTCCGCCGGCTCGCCGCCGCCGCCCGCTACGGCCCCGACAACCGGCCGCTTCCGGCGACCTTCCTCGCCACCTACCAGCGCGGCTTCGACGCCGGCCACGAGCGCGGCTGAATACGCTGCCAGTACCCACGACTTCGATGGAGGACTTGACTTGACTGAGCAGCTCTGGGGTGGCGAGACCACCAAGGCCGTCGACAACTTCCCCGTCTCCGGCGAGCGGATCCCGGTCCCGGTCGTCCGCTGGCTGGGCCGACTCAAGGCCGCCGCGGCGCGGGCCAACGGTGATCTGGGCGGGCTCGACGGCGAGCTTGCGACGAAGATCGCCGAAGCCGGCGACGCGGTCGCCGCGGGCGAACACGACGACCAGTTCCCGGTCGACGTCTTCCAGACCGGCTCGGGCACCTCCTCCAACATGAACGCCAACGAGGTGATCGCCAAGATCGCCGGCGACCCCGCCCACCCCAACGACCACGTCAACATGGGCCAGTCCTCCAACGACGTCTTCCCCTCCGCCGTGCACCTGGCCGCGCTTGGCGAGGTCACCCACGACTTGCTGCCGGCGATGGAGGGGCTGCAGGCGGCGCTTGGCGAGAAGGCGGAGCGCTTTGCCGACACGGTCAAGGCCGGGCGCACCCACCTGATGGACGCCGTGCCGGTCACGCTCGGCCAGGAGTTCGGCGGCTACGCCGCGCAGGTGCGGCTCGGCATCCAGCGGGTCGAGGGGACGCTGCGCCGCGTCGGCCAGATCCCGCTCGGCGGCACCGCGACCGGGACCGGGCTCAACACCCATCCCGAGTTCGCCGCCAAGGTGCGCGAGAAGCTCGCCGCCGACACCGGCCTGGCGATCTCCGAGCCGCTCGACCGCTTCGAGGCCCAGGGCAACCGCGACGCCCTGGTCGAGCTCTCCGGCGCGCTCAAGGTCTACGCCGTCTCGCTCAACAAGATCGCCAACGATCTGGCCTTGATGGGCTCCGGACCGCGCGCCGGCCTGGCCGAGCTGCGCCTGCCGGAGCTGCAAAAGGGCTCCTCGATCATGCCGGGCAAGGTCAACCCGGTGATCCCGGAGGTGGTGATCCAGGTCGCCGCCCAGGTGATCGGCAACGACACCGCGATCACCGTCGCCGGCAGCCAGGGTCAGTTCGAGCTCAACGTTCGGGTGCCGCTGATCGCCCGTGACCTGCTCGACTCGGTGAAGCTGCTCGCCTCCGCCTCGCGACTACTGGACGAGAAATGCGTCGCCGGGCTCGAAGCCAACGAGGAGATGACCGAGCGCCACGCCGAGGCGACCCTGGCGACCGCGACGGCGCTCAACCCGCACATCGGCTACGACCGCGCCGCCGACATCGTCAAGACGGCGGCCGAGTCCGGCCGCTCACTGCGCGAGGTCGCGCTCGAGCAGGGCGTGGAGCCGGCGGTATTGGAGGAAGCGCTGGACCACCGCCGCATGGCGCGGCCGCACGAGTAGCGCGTTCGCTGTTTGTAGACCGGTCCGCGACAAACAGCGAACGGTCAGCCCTGCAGGGTTACGAAGCGCTCCTCGGTCAGCTCGAGCACAGCGAAGGCCGGGCCCTCGCGGGTGTTGCCCGAGTCCTTGACGCCGCCGTAGGGCATCTGGTCGGCACGGAAGGTGGGGACCTCGTTGATCAGCACGCCGCCGAACTCGAGCGTCGCGGCGGCCTCCAGCCCGCGGGCCATGTCGCGGGTGAAGACGCCGGCCTGGAGGCCGAACTTGGAGTCGTTGGCCATCCGCAGCGCCTCGCCGAACTCGGTGTAGCGGTCGATCGTCGCGACCGGGCCGAAGACCTCCTCGCACCAGACGTTGGCCTCGCGCGGCGGACTGGCGAGCAGGGTCGGGGCGAGGCAGCGGCCGTCGTCGAGCAACTCGCCGCCGGTCAGCAGCTCGGCCCCGCCGGCCACCGCTTCGTCGACCCACTGCTTGACCCGGTCGCGGTCGCCGGGGGTGATCAGGGGGCCGACGTCGGTGTCGCGGTCGAGCGGGTCGCCGACCCGCAGGCCCTCGGTATTGGCGACGAGGCGCTCGACGAAGGCGTCGGCGACATCCTCGTGGACGAGGATCCGCTGGATCGAGATGCAGCTCTGCCCGGCATGCGAGAAGGCGTGCAGCTTGGCCTTGTCGGCGGCGGTCTCCCAGTCGCCGTCGGCGTGGACGATCAGCGGCGCGTTGGAGCCAAGCTCCAGGTTGACCTTCTTGTGAGGGACGCGGCTGCGGATTCCCCAGCCGACCTTGGCCGAGCCGGTGAAGCTGAGTGCCGCGGTCAGCTCGTGCTCGACGATCGCGTTGCCGACCTCCGAGCCGGGCCCGGGGATGACGCTCAGCCAACCCTCGGGCAGGCCTGCCTCGACCAGGATCGCGGCAAGCTTCAGCGCCGAGATCGGCGTCTGACCGGCGGGCTTGAGCACGACCGCGTTACCGGCCGCGATCGCCGGGCCGAGCTTGTGCGCGACCAGGTTGAGCGGGAAGTTGAACGGGCTGATCGCGCCGACGACGCCATAGGGGACGCGCATCATCACGCCGAGCTTGCCGGCGCCCGGCGCCGAGGCCTCCATCGGCACGGTGCCGCCGCTCAGCTTGCGCGCCTCGACCGCGGAGAAGATCAACGTGTCGACGCAGCGCCCGGCCTCGGCCTCGGCCGTCTTCAAGGGCTTGCCGGCCTCGGCGGCGATCGTCAGCGCGAGCTCGTCGCGGCGCTCGGCGACCAGCTCGGCGGCGCGGTCGAGCACGGCGGCCCGCTCGTGCTGCGGGAAGTCGGCCGACTCGAAGGCGGCCCGGGCGGCGATCGCGCAGCGGTCGGTGAGCGCCGCGTCGCCGAGCGCAACCCGGCCGACCGCGCTGCCGTCGTAGGGGCTCTTGACCTCGCCCCACTCGCCCGTCGCCGTCCACTCGCCGGCGGCGAGGAGCTCGTGGTCGACCGCTTGCACCGTCTGAGTCGCCATCCCGCTAAGCGTAGAGCAGGCCGAGACTCCCTCTCCCCGAATCTGTTCACCGAGAGATGCGCCTCCGCCTGACAGCCCTGCTCTTCTTCTTCCTGCTCGCGCCGAGCGCCCATGCCGGTGTGCGCTGGGTCGTCGTCGGCCACGGCTTCGGGCACGGGGTCGGGATGAGCCAGTACGGCGCCTACGGCTATGCCGCGCACGGCAAGGGCTACCGCTTCATCCTCGGCCACTACTACTCGGGGACGACCGTCGGCACGCTGCGCGGCCCGCGGGTGGTCCGCGTCCTGCTCGACGTCAGCCGAGGCGATGTCGGCTTCTCGGCCGCGACCAGCGCCTGCGGCAAGAGGCTCGACCCGAAGCGCTCCTACCTCGCCCGGCGTATCGGCCGCAGCGTGCAGCTGCGCGGCGCCGGCGGCAAGGCGCTCGCCAACTGTGGCCGCAGGCTGCGTGCCGCCGGGCGGGGGCGGGTCTCGATCGGCGGCAGCGCCTACCGCGGGGCGCTCGAGGTCGTGCCGACGGCCGAATCCTCCGGCTCGCTCAACGCCGTCAACGCGGTGCCGGTCGACCAGTACGTCAAGGGCGTGGTGCCGAACGAGTCGCCCGCCTCCTGGCCGTTGGCGGCGCTGCAGGCGCAGGCGGTCGCGGCCCGCTCCTACGCGCTCTCCACCCAGACCGACGGCAACGGCTTCGACCTCTACGCCGACACGCGCAGCCAGGTGTACGGGGGGCTCGGCAGCGAGGTGGCGCGCGGCAACAAGGCCGCGGCCTCGACCAGGGGCCAGGTGGTGATGTTCAGGGGGGCGATCGCCCAGACCTACTTCTCGGCCTGCTCGGGCGGTCACACCGAGAGCGTGCAGAACGTCTTCTTCGGCCCGCCGGTTCCCTACCTGGTCGGCGTCCCCGACCCCTACGACGGGAGCTGCCCCCTGCACAGCTGGAAGCTCGAGTTCAGCGGCCGCGAGCTGAGCGCCAAGCTGGGCGGCTACCTGCACGGGCAGCTGCGCCGCGTCGTGGTGACGAAACGCGGCGCCTCGCCGCGGATCGTCTCGGCCAAGCTCTACGGCAGCGGCGGCGCGAGCAGGGTCAGGGGCGACCAGCTGCAGTCGGCGCTCGGCGCCTACGACCGCTGGATGAGCTTCCGCAAGTTCGTCAACGGCAAGCTCGTCAACCGTCCGGAAACGGCTGGATCGGGATGCCGTGATCGACCTCCCGCATGCCAAGCTCATACGCCCCGCCCCCCGGGAGCGTCAGGCGGAGCGGCGGCCGGGAGGGCCGTTCCACGCTGAGCTCGAGGTCGGCGACCGAGCAGTTGATCGTGTGGTGCTCGGGGCCCTTCGGGTCGGCGTAGACCCAGCCGACGAAGTCCTTCTTCGGAGCGGAGAGCCTGCCCCTGACGACGACGTCCTTGCCCGGCAGGACGAACTCGCACTCGCCGGCGGCGGCCTCGACCGAGGCGCCGCGGATATGGCCGAAGCCGCCGAGGCGATGCGGCTCGCCTTCGAGCATCAGCATTCCGGAAGGGATCCAGGGGGTCGTCCACGGCCCGAGCGCGATCCGCGCGGCGCCGGCGTCGAAGTAGGTGCCGGGCGAGCCGGCGAAGCCCGTGCCCTCCAGCCAGACCCAGCGCTCGGCGTGCTCACTGCCCCAGTTATGGCCGATCATCCCCGGCCAGCCGTTCAACTCGATCGTCTCCCCGTCGACTTCGAGCCTGCCGTTGAAGATGACGTCCGGGCAGGGCGCGACGAACTTCGTCTTCGGCAGGCGGGTCTCGTAGAGCCGGTCCGACGGCAGGTACATGCAGGGCTCGGCGTCACCGTGGAAGCTCAGGTCCCAGGAGGCGGTCAGAGCGTCGCCGCCGACCGCGCCGCGCGCCGTGCCGGGGCCGATCTCGGCGTCGGCGATCTGAATCCAGCCGTCGTAGGGGACGGAGAGTTCCGCGGCCGGGACGGTTGCCTTGGTCGCCCGCGGGCCCTCCGCCTCGCGGTCGAACAGGGTGAACCAGATCGAAGCGTTCGGCTCGGCTCCGGGCCGCTTGTGGACGGTGTGGCGGATCCAGATCCCCTGCCCCCCACCGGGGCGGCACGCCTTGACGTAGAAGCTCTCGTAGTGGCCGGCCTTGGCGGCGACCCCTGGAAAGCGCGCTCCCTGGTCCATGGTGCCGACGCTACACCTTGATGGTTATGACGTCGCCGTCCTGGACGACGTAGTCGCGGCCCTCGATGCGCAGCAGGCCCCTGTCGCGCCCCGCCACGTAGCCACCGCACTCGACCAGCTCACGCCACCCGATCGCCTCGGCCTTGACGAAGGCTTCCTGGATCTCGGTGTGGATCGTTCCCGCCGCCTCCAGGGCGGTGGCCCCGCGGCGCAGCGGCCGCGCCACGGCTTCCTTGTCCTCGCCGGCGGTGAAGAAGGTGATCAGCTCGAGCAGCTCGTAGGCGGCGCGGACGAGGCGGGACAGGCCCGAGCCCTCGACCCCGTAGGACTCGCGCATCTCCTCCGCTTCGGCGACGTCGAGCTCGGCCAGCTCGCCCTCGATCCGGGCGCTGACCGCGACGACGCCGGCGCCGACCTCTTCGGCGTGTGTGACGACGGCGGCAGGTGGGTCCGCGTCGCCCTCGTCGACATTGGCGACGTAGAGGATCGGCTTGGAGGTCAGCGCCTGCAGGTTGGCCGGGCCGTGCGCGGCGGCGTCGGGCACCGGGATCGATCGCGCGGGCTTGCCCGCGGCCAGCGCCTCGACGACCTGCTCCAGCCAGTCGCGCTCGGCGACCGCGTCGGCGTCGCCGGACTTGGCCCCCTTGCGAACCCGGTCGAGCCGCCGCGTCGCCTGCTCGTAGTCGGAGAGGATCAGCTCGGTCTCGATCGTCTCGATGTCGGCCAGCGGGTCGACCCGGCCGTCGGGATGCGGCACGCCGCCGTCGGCATGGCAGCGGACCACGTGGCAGATCGCGTCGGTCTCGCGGATCGAGGCGAGGAACTGGTTGCCGAGGCCCTCGCCTTCGGAGGCGCCCTTGACCAGGCCGGCGATGTCGTGGAAGGAGATCGTCGCCGGCACCAGCTCGGAGCTGCGCACCGTCTCGCCGACCTGCTCGAGCCGCTCGTCCGGCACCTGGGCGATCGCCACGTTGGGCTCGATCGTCGTGAACGGGTAGTCGCCGGTCTGCGCCCCGCCCTTGGTCAGCGCGTTGAAGAGGGTCGACTTGCCCGCGTTGGGCAAGCCGACGATCCCGACCTTCATAATGCGCCGCCTCCTCTGCTCATAGCGAGAGCGGCACGATCAGGCCGAGCAGGACGCCGAGCACGGCGCCGGCGACGACGTCGGAGGGGTAGTGCATCCCGAGGTAGGGACGGCCGAGAGCCAGGGCCAATGCCAGGGCAAAGGCCAGGGCGCCCCACGGCTCGACCCTGGTCATCGCGGTCGCCACCGCGAAGGCTGAGGTCGCGTGGGCAGAGGGGAAGCTGAGCGAGCTGGGCGCCCCGCCGAGCGGCGGCAATCCCTCCAGCACCGGCCGCGGCCGTTTGACGATCGCCTTGACCACGTAGTTGAGGCCGATCGCGATCGGGCCGAGGACGGCGCAGATAACCCACGCTTCGCGGTTCGAGCCGTCGACGATCGCCAAGAGGACGCCGAGTCCGAACCAGACCGCGCCGTTGTTGCCCGCCCTGCCCAGCACCTTGGCGGCACGCTCCAGCTCGGGCGTGTGCCCGCGGGTGCGCATCGCGCGCAGGAGTCTCAGGTCGGCGGTCTCCACTGGCGGGGCAGGATAATCCGCGACCGATGCCTTCCGTCCCCGGCTATGTCCACACCCCCGGTCACCATTGCGGCTCGACCGCGCTGCGCAACCTGCTCGCCTTCCACGGAATCGAGCTGAGCGAGGAGATGGCCTTTGGCCTGGGGGCGGGCGCCTGCTTCTACTACGTGACGCTCGAAGACGCCTCGCCGACCCGCTGGTTCAACGGGCGCACCGCCCGGCTCGAGGAGAACTTCGGCGAGCTGACGGGGGCGGCGCTGGCGCTGCGCACTTTCGAGCCCGGGGACGACGGCGCCTGGGACGCGGCGCGCGCCGAGGTCGACGCGGGCCGGCCGGTGCTGCTGCTCACCGACCTCTACTACCTGGACCACTACGGCAACTCGGCCCACTTTCCCGGCCACGCCGTGGTCCTCGCCGGCTACGACGACGAGGTCGCGCACCTCTCCGACACCGGCTTCGAGCAGCTACAGACGACGCGGCTGGAGAACCTCGACCGGGCCCGCCACAGCGACCACCCCGCCTACCCACTCTCGGGCCACATGTTCACCGTCGCCGGTGAGGTCGACGCCGGGCGCCTGCGCGATGCCGTCCCCGCCGCGATCGAGCGCGCGGCGCGGGCGATGGTCGAGCCGGAGATTCCCGGCTTCTCCGGCCTCGACGCGGTGCGCCGCCTCGCCGAGCAGGCCGGCTCCTGGCCGGAGACCGCCGCCGACTGGCAGTGGTGCGCGCGCTTCGCCTACCAGGTGATCGAGCGGCGCGGCACCGGCGGCGGCGCCTTCCGGCTGATGTATGCGCGCTTCCTCGAAGAGGCCGGCCGGACCGAGGCGCCGCTCGCGGCGGAGGCCGCCGCGGCGTGGTCGGAGCTGGCCGCGGCCTTCCACGCAGCCAGTGAGCGTGAGGACCCCGAACCGGCACTGTGGGCGGAGATCGACACCGCGGCCAACCGGGTGGGCAGGGCGGAGGAGCGCCTTTGGGCCTCTTTGGCCAATCCGTAGTTGCCCCCGATGGAGCGGGTCAACTCCATGGGGTATCGTCTTCAACTGCGGGAGGCGGGTAGTTCAACTTTGAAACCCGTCTTGGAGGAGATTCTTATATGGGAAGCAAGCGTGGTCCGCTAGGGCTGCTCGTTCTCAGCGCCGCATTCCTCGTATTTGCATTTGGTGCTTCCAGCGCGAACGCCGCATTCGGCATCGCGCGGTGGGAAGCACTGACGTGCAATACCGACTGAAGGCGTAAGCGAAACCGGCCCGGGCAACTGGGCGGAAATTGGCAGCGATCCGTGTGTGGAAACGGATGAAGCAAGCCGCTTCTACCACCAGGCGGCGGGCCACCCTCCGTTCGGGATCAACGCCTTCCTGCTGAACCAGACCGAAACACCGCCTCTCCCCGATGGGAATCTCGAGTACACGCGGACCGAACTTCCCGAGGGTCTCGGCGTGAACCCTCAGGCGACGCCGCAGTGCACCGTGCAGCAGGTCGCCGTACCCACCTCGGCGACCCCGCCGATCAGCACCAAATGCAACGACGAAGTGCCAGGGTGCGGTGATCGGCATGGCCTACCTGACGACGCTTCTGCCAGGCGAAGCCACCGATCCCGGCCTACGTCTACAACGTCGAAACGCCGAACGACCCGGAATCTCCCTACTACGGGGCACCATCGCTGGCCGGGATTCAATGCGGCGGGCGACGCCGAGCTACCTCGTCGGCGATCTCGATCCCAAAGACCAGCACATTTCCTTCACGTCGAAACCGGACCTTCCCGATCCACCGCCTCCCTACGTGATCGGCTTCCGTCTGGTCTTCAATGGCCGGGCCGGCGATGGCTACGTCACGCTGCCGAGCGAATGCAGCGGCAAGCCGCTGACGACGGCTTCAAGGCGGTATTCGCAGTCAGGCGAGGAAGACACGGCCGACTCCGTCACGCCCTACCGGCGTCACCGGCTGCGACGAAGTCCCGTTCAACCCGGGCATCGGCGCGGCCGGCGGTAGCTGGACCGACTCGCCGAACCCGGCGACGGTGAACGTGAAAATCCCCTTCAACCCCGACCCGGAAGGTCTCACCAACTCCCAGCTGCACGTTGCGAAGGTCACCCTGCCGGAGGGCGCCGGGATCAACCCGTCGGCCGGCAACAGCATCGAGGGCTGCACGGACGCCCAGTTCGGCCAGTACACCAGCAACCCGATCACCTGTCCCGAAAAGTCGGAGATCGGCTCTGTCGAAGTCGAAACCCCGTCATTGCCGGGCATCCTCGGCGGCAAGGTCTACGTCGGCCAGCCACTGAGCTCCGATCCGAACACGGGCGAACAGTTCCGGATCTTCCTGCACGTCTTCTCCGAGCGCTTCGGGGTCAACGTGCGATTGAAGGGCAAGATCTTCCCCGACCCGGTGACCGGCCAGATCGAAGCCGTCGTTGCCGACAACCCACAGGCGCCGTTCGAATCGTTTCGGGTTAACATCGATGGCGGCCCCAGCGGAGTGTTGACCAGCCCCGACACGTGCGGGCCGCACACCGTCAACTCGGCGCTGACTCCGTTCTCCAGCTCCACCGACGCCCACCCGAGCGGCAATTTCACGCTCAACCAGATCGCCGGTGGCGGAGATTGTCCGAATACGCTCGCCGAGCGGCCGTTCGCGCCGTTCTTCGCCGCCTCTCCGTCGGCGTTCACGGCGGGCGCCTACAGCCCGTTCAATCTCGACCTCTTCCGCAACGACGGCAACCAGGAGGTAAAGCGGATCGAAGTCAACCTGCCGAAGGGCATGGTCGCCAAACTGAAGGGCACCGAATACTGCCCGACGGACGGCATCGCCAACGCCCAGTCGAGCAGCGGCACGGACGAGCTGGCCAACCCGAGCTGCCCGTCGAACAGCCTCGTCGGCACCGCGCACATCGCCGCGGGCTCCGGCTCGGCCCCGTTCGAAACGAACGGCAAGGCCTACCTGGCGGGCCCCTACAAGGGCGCGCCGCTGAGCATGGTGTTCATCACGCCGGCGGTCGCCGGCCCGTATGACCTCGGCAACGTGGTCGTGCGGACGGCGCTCAACGTCGATCCCGAAACGGCCGAAATCCACGCCGTGTCGGACGAGATCCCGAACGTGTTCGGGGGCGTGAAGCTCGACATCCGGGCGATCAACCTCGCGGTCGATCGCGACAAGTTCACCCTCAACCCGACCACCTGCCGGGAAAGGCTGCCGCTCACGACGACGGTCTCCGGCGGCGGCGGCAACCCGGCCAACGAAGCTGAGTGGCAGAGCGTCGACAACAAGGACGGGATCCAGTTCCGTTCCTGCGGCAAGCTCCGCTTCAAGCCGAAGTTCTTCGCCAGGATCTTCGGTGGCAAGAACCAGATGCGACGGGCGAAGAACCCGAAGTTCCGGGCGATCGTCGAAGCTCGCAACGGCGACGCCAACCTGCGGCGAACCGCATTTATCCTGCCGCGGGCGACGATCCTCGATCAGAGTCACATCAAGACGATCTGCACGAGGGTCCAGCTGGCCGCCAACGAATGCCCGAAGAACTCGATCTACGGGTACGCGAAGGCGAGCTCGCCGCTGCTGGCCGGCAACCTCAAGGGCCCGGTCTACCTGACCTCGTCCAGCCACGAACTGCCGGACCTACTGGCCGACCTGCACGGCCAGGTGCCGATCCGGCTGCGCGGCGTGATCAGCTCCAAGCACGGCCGCCTGAAGACGGTGTTCAACGAAACGCCCGATGTCGCGGTGAGCAAGTTCATCCTCACCATGAAGGGCGGCGGCAAGGGCCTGCTGGTCAACTCCCGGAACCTCTGCTCAAGGCAGACGACCGGCTTCCTCAACATGCTGGCGCAGAACAGCCGGCGGATGAGGACGAACAACCTGCGGCTTAACATCCCCGCCTGCCGCGGCGGCAGCAAGAACTAGTCAGTCGGGCGAGAGCCTGGCGAAATAGCCGAGCCAGTTCCCGGAGCGGGCCTCAGTTACGAGGCCCGCTCCGGTCGCTTGGCGCTCGAGGCTCGCGCGCGTCGTGAAGTGCGGGTCGCCGAACAGCTCACCGACGACGAGGCGCCCGCCCGGCTTGAGCACGCGTCGGATCTCGCGTAGCGCGGTGCCGGTGTCCGGGATCTCGCCAAGCACGGCGGTGAGGACGACCGCGTCCATGGAGGAGTCCTCATACGGCAGCGCGGTCGCGTCGCCGCACGTGGGGACGACGTTGGCCAGGCCGCGTTCGGCGGCCTGGCCGCCGACGTGGTCGAGGAACTCCTGCTGCAGGTCGAAGATCTCAACCCGGCCGTCCGGCCCGACCCAATCGGCCATGTCGAGCGTGTAATAGCCGGTGCCGGGCCCGATCTCCAGAACACGCTCCCCCGACTCGGGCCGCAGCATCTCGCGCAACCGGTCGCGGGTGATGATCGGGTGCGGAGCTTCAACCCAGAAGCGCTGTCCATAGGGGCAGGCCGAGGGGTTCTTGCGCCACCACAGCGCGGCGGCCGCTAGCGCCGCGCCGGAGAGGCCGAGTGCAGTTCTGAGCCGCATGTGCGAGCTCAGAAGCCGACCTTCTGGGCGCCGGAGTCGATCCGCAGGAAGGCGACCTTGCCGGCGTAGACCGACAGCGTCCCGTCCTCGGTCTTGACGTCGTGCCAGCCGCCCTTCTCGATCTGCTTGCGAAGGTCCTTCAGCTCGCTCTCGTCGAGCCGCACGGCGACGACCTGGCCGCCCTCGAAGCCGATCTCCACCTTCTGCGTGTCCGCCATCAGTGCTCCTCTCCACTCGGTTCGACGATCTCGGTCAGCACGCCACCGGTCGAGCGCGGGTGCAGAAAGGCGACGCGGCTGTCGCGAATGCCCACCCGGGGCTCGCTGTCGATCAGCTCCAGGCCCGCGGAGGCGAGCTGCTTCAGGGTCGCGTCGATGTCGTCGACCGCGTAGGCGACGTGGTGCAGGCCGGGACCCTTGCGAGCGAGGAACTTGCCCACCGCGGTCTCGGGGCCGAGCGGCCGCAGCAGCTCGACGTGCCCGTCGCCGACGTCGAGCAGCACCGCCTCGACCCCCTGCGAATCGACCGTCTCACGGTGGGCCAGCTTCATCTCGAAGCTCGTCTCGTAGAGGGCGATCGCCGCGTCGATGTCCTCGACGGCGACGCCCACGTGGTCTATGCGCCCGAACATGGCGGCGGAGTCTATGCGCCCTCGGCGCGCAGGATCTCGGCCAGGGCCGCGATCCCGACCTGGAGCTGCTCCGGGGTCGGCTCCTTCGTCGCCAGGTGGCGTTGGATCTCGCGGCCGGGAGCGTGGAAGGCCTCGGCCAGCGGTGCGCCGTGGTTGCGATCGCTCCAGGCGAACATCTCGACCGCCAGCGAGGCGCCGCCGAGGCCGACCGCGGCGCGGAGAGCCGGGCTCGGCCGCTCGACCAGCCGCTCCAGCATCAGCGTGCCGGCGGCGGAGAGCAGCATCATCGGCGCGAGCAGGTTGGAGCCGCAGCGGTCGTGCTCCTTGGGCACGGTCGCCGGGTCCTCCACTCCCTGCTCGTAGGCGGCAATCGCCTTGTGCTCGACTCCGTGGTAGGCGGCGAGGTCGCGGTCGCTGAGCGCGACGAGCGCCGGCATCGCCCCGAGCGCCTGCACGGCGCCCTCGCGCAGGGCGGTGCTGGCGAGGCGGCGGCGCAGCAGCGACGTCGCGACCAGAGTGGCTCCGATCGTCGCCACGACGCGGCGGTCCTCGAAGGGCAGCCGGGCGGCCGGCATCCGCCGCCGCACCAGAGGCAGCACCGCCACCGACTCGAGCAGTTTGAGCGGGCCGCGCAGGCCGGGCACCTTGCCGACTAGCTGGGGAGCGAATTCCGGTTTGCGCTCGGAGGCGACTTCGACCTCGCCGTCGGGAGTGCGCACCGCGGCGGCCCAGTGCGTCGGCCCATGGATCAAGAGGCCGTTGCGCAACGCCATCCCACCGAGTCTGAGCTTTCCCTCGCTCACCCGGCAGACGATAGAGAGGCCGCGGCGGGGGCCCAACCGGGCGGAAAGGCGCCGGCCGGGATATCGCCGCTCCCGCGCTTGAACCAAGTGGTGGCGAGCCCGGCCGCAGGTCGCTCCTCGACCAGGGGACGGACGTCGCCGACTTCAGTCAGGAGCCGCAGCGAGGAGCCGAGCTGAAAGTCGATCGCGGTCGGCTGCTCGCCACCGGCGGCCCCCGCCTCGACCAGGGCGTCGACCACATCGAGCTGCGCCGGCAGCTCCTGCAGCGTGGAGTGAACACGCTCGGCGGTGATCTCCAGGTAGCGCCAGGTCGCGCGCATCGTCTTGATCGCGAAGTCGGTCGCCGGCGGATCGAGCTGCGCGACCCCGGCAAACGTCCCCATCGACTCGGGCCGGAAGTGCATCGCGCCGAAGACGAGCACGCGGGCGCTGGTCTGCAGGTCCTCGGCAATGCCGGCCTCGGCCTCGCGGATCGCCTCGGCGTTCGCCTCCGGGTAGAGGCCGGCGTCGGGATGCAGCTCGTCGAGCCGGGCGAAGATAGCCGCCGTGCCGTGCACCGGATCGTCGTCTACCAGCAGGCCGGGAACCGTCCGCCGCCCCTCGCCGTAGATGCCTTCAACCTCATCGGCGTGGCGCCCGGAGACGAGCATCACGGACTCGTATTCGCGACCGAGCCGGTCGAGCGCCGCGCTCACGGCCAGGCAGGGGTGTGAGAACGGAATCTCGTGAAGGACGAGTTGCGCCGCGGCCATCGCCCGCGAACCCTACCCCCGCAACGCTCGACGACCGCGTTTGCGCGGTCGTCGAGTCCCCCTGATTCCCCTGTTTAGTGCCGGCCGGAGACCCCCAGTCCAGGCCTCCGGCCGGTGTGTCGGCTCTCCCTGGCTCTAGCTTGGAAAGCCGCCCTTTGAAACACGACCTCCCAGCGGAAGTTGCGCTTGCGACTATCCCCCCGAAAGCCGCTTGCGAAGCGCCTGCAAGCGACGCCCGAGCTCGCCCTCGAAGCCGCGATCGGTGGGGTCGTAGAACCGCCGTCCCGCGAGGTCGGGAGGCATCAACGGCTGGTCGGCGACGGCGCCCGGCTCGTCGTGCGCGTAGCGGTAGCCCTCACCGCGGCCAAGCTCCCCGGCGCCTGGGTAGTGGGCGTCGCGCAGGTGGTCGGGCGGGGTCTGAGCGCCGTTCTCGCGAACCTCCGCCCGGGCGCGACCGAGCGCTTTGTAGGAGGCGTTGGACTTCGGCGCCAAAGCGAGGTAGACGGCGGCCTGGGCGAGGTTGAGCGCGCACTCGGGCAGGCCGACCCGATCGACCGCGCGCGCCGCCGCGTCGGCGATCAGCAGCGCCTGCGGGTCGGCGTTGCCGATGTCCTCGGAGGCGAGGATGACCATGCGGCGGGCGATGAAGCGTGGGTCCTCGCCGCCCTCCAACATCACCGCGAGGTAGTAGAGCGAGGCGTCGACATCGGAGCCACGCGTCGCCTTGATCCAGGCGGAGACGAAGTCGTAGTGACGGTCGCCCTGGCGGTCGTAGTCGAGCGCCTTGCGCTGCATCGCGTCCTCGACGGCGGTGACGTCGACCGCTTCCGACTTTGATGTCGCTCCAGCAACATCAAAGTCGGAAGCGCGCTCAATCGCACGCTCGAGCGCGGAGAGGGCGACCCGGGCGTCGCCGCCGGAGCGCTCGGCGAGCATCTTCAGGGCCGCGTCCTCGACCGGGGGCGGATCGGCCGGCCCGCGCTCCGGGTCGCTCAGCGCCCGCCGCAGCAGCTCCTCGACCTGCGCGGCCGAGAGCGGCTGCAGCTCGTATATCTGGCAGCGCGAGAGCAGCGCCGAGTTGACCTCGAAGTAGGGGTTCTCGGTGGTCGCCCCGATCAGCGTCAACAGGCCCTCCTCTACGGCCGGCAACAGCGCGTCCTGCTGGGCCTTGTTGAAGCGGTGGATCTCGTCCAGGAAGAGGATCGTCGGCCTGCCCGAGCGCCGGCGCTCCCGCGCTCGCTCGATCACGCCCCGGATCTCGGCTTTGCCGGCATTGACCGCCGACTCCTCCTCGAACGCCCCGTCCGCCCCGGCGGCGGCGATCCGCGCCAGGGTCGTCTTGCCGGCCCCTGGAGGCCCGTAGAGGATCGCCGAGTGCGGGTGCCCCGATTCGATCGAGGTCCGCAGCGCCGACCCCTCCCCCAGCACATGCTCCTGCCCGACCAGCTCGTCCAGCGACCGCGGCCGCATCCGCACCGCGAGTGGCGCATCGGCAGCTACTTCCTCCGCGCCGGGGGCCGCATCGGTGTCGAATAGCCGCTCGTCCATCGAATACGAGTATGAGGAAGTCGGGCGTACAATCGCCAACCATGGAGATCGCCACGCAGCCCCAAGCCGCCCAGTCCACGCTCGAGAGCTTCAATCCCGCGACCGGTGAGCTCGTCGGCTCGGTCGCGACGATCACGCCCGACGAAGTCCAGGGAGTCGTCGACGACGTCGCCCGCATCCAACCGGCCTGGGCCGAGCTGAGCCTGAAGGACCGCGGCGCCTACCTGCGCCGCGCCGCCGACGCGCTGCTCGACGACATCGACGAGCTGGCCGAGCTGCTGGTCAGCGAGCAGGGCAAGGCGCGCGCCGAGGCCTACACGATGGAGCTGCTGCCGACCGTCGACGCCCTGCACTGGTGCGCCAAGGCCGGCCCGAAGATCCTCGCCGACGAGAAGGTGCGGATGTCACAGGCATTCCTGGCGACCAAGAAATCGCGCTTCACCTACGAGCCGCTCGGCGTCGTCGGCGTGATCGCGCCCTGGAACTATCCCTGGTCGATCCCCTTCGGCGAGGTCGCGATCGCGCTGATGGCCGGCAACGGGGTCGTGCTCAAGCCGGCCAGCCTGACGCCGCTGCTGGGCGAGGCGATCCGCCGCGTCTTCGAGAAGGGCGGCCTGCCCGAGGGGTTGGTCCGGGTCGTGCACGGTGGCGGCGCGGTCGGCGACGCGCTGGCCCGCTCCAGCGCGGAGAAGATCTTCTTCACCGGCTCGGTCGACGTCGGCCGCAAGGTCGGCGAGGTCTGCGCCTCGCAGCTCAAGGGCTCGGTGCTCGAGCTCGGCGGCAAGGACCCGATGATCGTCTGCGCCGACGCCGACCTCGACAACGCGATCTCCGGCGCCGTCTGGGGCGGCTTCGCCAACGCCGGCCAGACCTGCTCGGGAATAGAGCGCGTCTACGTCATGCGTGAGGTTGCCGACCGCTTCATCGAGGGCGTCGTCCGCGAGGCCCAGAAGCTGCGCCTCGGCAACCCGCTGGAGTGGGAGACCGAGATCGGCCCGATGACCTCCGACGGCCAGTACGAGATCGTCGTCGACCTGATCGAGGACGCCGTCGCCTCGGGCGCGACCAAGCTCTGCGGCGGCCCGACCGAGGTCGCCGGCCTGCCCGGCAAGTTCGTCGCCCCGACCGTGCTGACCGGGGTCACGCACGAGACGCGGATCATGAAAGAGGAGGTCTTCGGCCCGGTGCTGCCGATCGTCGTCGTCGACTCCGAGCAGGAGGCGATCGACCTCGCCAACGACTCCGAGTTCGGCCTCGGCGCATCGGTCTGGACCAAGGACCGCCAGAAGGGGGCGCGGATCGCGCGGCGGATCGAGTCGGGAATGGTCTGGGTCAACGACCACTCGTTCAGCCACGGCGCCTGCCAGTGCGCCTGGGGCGGCGTCAAGGACTCCGGGGTCGGCCGCTCGCACTCCAAATTCGGCTTCTACGAGTGCGTCAACATCAAGATGAACGCCTGGGAGCCGGGGCTGGCGCGCGACTTCTGGTGGCACCCCTACGACCGCACCCTGGGCGAAGCCGTGCGCGCCTCGGCAAAGATCCTCTACGGCAAGGGCGCCACCCGGAGCCAGGCGCTGCGCGAGGGCGCCGGCCCGCTGCTCAAGGTCGGCGCGCGCACCCTGCGCAAGCGCCGCTAGCGACTGCCGGCTGAACGGTTTGCCACCGCATCCGGGGTAAATCGTCCAGTCGAGGGAGAATCCGCCGGATGACTGCGGCAATCGAGCTGCGCGGCCTGCGACGCGACTACGGCGAACGCCCGGCGCTGGCCGGGGTCGACCTCTCGCTCGGGCAGGGGGAGTCACTCCTCGTGCTGGGGCCAAACGGCAGCGGCAAGACGACCCTGCTGCGGATCCTCGCCACCCTGCTGCGGCCGAGCGGGGGCGAGGCGCGGGTCTTCGGCGCCAGCCTCCCAGGCGAGGCCTGGAAGGTCCGCGGCAGAATCGGCCTGCTCGGCCATGACGCCCTTTTCTACCGTGACCTCAGCGGTCGGGAGAACCTCGGCTTCCACGCGCGCCTGCACGGGCTGCGCGGCGAGGCCGCCGAGGCGCGGATCTCAGCGCTGCTCGCGGCCGTCGACATGGGGCGCCGCGGCGACGACCGGGTGGCCGAGCTCTCGGCGGGCATGCGGCAGCGCCTCGCCGTCTGCCGCTGCGTGCTGCACGAGCCCGAGCTGTTGCTGCTCGACGAGCCCGACTCGAATCTCGACACCGAGGGCCGCGAGCTGGTGGGGCGGTTGATCGGCCCGGCCCCCGGCCGTACGCGCGTCTTGGTCAGCCACGACCCGGAGCGCCACCGCGGCGAGGCGGACCGGGTGCTGGAGCTCGGGGCCGGCGGAACGGTCGCGGCCTCGGTCGGGGCGTCATGACTCCCTCCCGCCTCGCCTTCGCCGCGATCCTCGGCAAGGACCTGCGCGCCGAGCTGCGCACGCTGCAGTCGCTGCCGGCGATGGCGCTGTTCGCCGTCACGACGTTCGTCATCTTCCGCTTCGGGCTCGACCGCACACAGCTCTCCGGCAGCCTCGCCGCCGGCGTGCTCTGGGCGACGCTGCTCTTCGCCGCGATCCTCGGCATCAACCGCCTCTTCGTCGCCGAGCGCGAGGAGGGTGGCTTCGACGCGATGCGCCTCGCCCCGATCGACCGCACAGCCGTCTTCGCCGCCAAGGCGGTGGCGCTGCTCGCCTACCTGCTGGTCCTCGACCTGGTCGTGGTCCCTGTCTTCGCCCTCTTCTTCCTCGACTCGGCCGCGGCGCTCGCCCCGCTCGCCCTCGTTCTGCTGCTTGCCGACCTCGGCCTTGCCGCGACAGGCACCCTGATCTCCTCGATGGCGGTCAACTCCCGCGCCCGCGACCTGCTCGTGCCGCTCGTGCTGCTGCCGCTCGTCGTGCCGCTCTCGATCGCCGCGACCGGGGCGATCGAGCCTCTGCTCGCGGTGGGCGGTCCCGGTTACCACCGTTTCGGCACCTGGCTCGCGACGCTCGGGCTATACGATTTGATCTTCCTCCTGGTCGGATACGCGGTGTTCGACTTCCTGTTGGAGGACTGATCGCGCGCATGTACGGCAAAGGCCTGAGACCACTCTCGATCGCGACCGTCGCGATGCTCGTCGCTGCGCTCTCGCTGGTCTTCTTCTACGCGCCGCTCGACGCCGACCAGGGCTTCATCCAGAAGATCTTCTACCTGCACGTGCCGCTGGCGGTCGTCGCCCTGATCGGCTTCGTGATCGGCGGGGTCTTCGCGATCGCCCACCTGCGCAGCGGCAACTCGAAGTGGGACGCCTACTCCTACGTCTCGATCCACATGTCTGTGATCTTCGGCGTCGCCGTCCTGGTTACGGGCTCGATCTGGGCCAAGGCGTCGTGGGGGCACTGGTGGGTCTGGGACGAGCCGACGCTGGTCAGCTTCCTGATCGTCTTCCTGATGTACGCGACCTACTACCCCTTCCGCTACGCGATCGAGGACCGCGAGCGCCAGGCGCGCTACGCCTCGGTCTTCGCGATCGTCGCCGGGGCCTTCGTGCCGCTCAACTTCATGGCCGTGCGGATGGCGCAGAGCCTCGTCCACCCGCGCACCTTCGGCACCGCCAACGGCGGCCTCCCCTCCTCGATGATGCTCACCTTCCTGGTCAGCCTGGTCGCGATCGGTCTGCTCTGGGTGACCCTGGTCAAATTCGAGCTGACCGCGAAGAGCGCCTCGGGACAGGTCAAGCGCCTGCGGCGCGCGCTCGACGCACCGGCTCCCGGCGGCGGCTCCCGGGTCGCCCCGGAGGTGCCCTGAACCCATGCGGCGGGAGCGTGCATATCTGATTCTTCGCGACCAGAGCATGGGTGAAGTCCATTCATTCGGGATGCTCGGCCTGCTCGCCGCCGCCCCGGCGCTGCCGCTCGACGAGGCGGGCAAGTACGTCGCCGGCGCCTACATCGTCTTCCTCGCCCTGATCGTCATCTACGTGGCGATCATGGCGTCGAAACTGCAGCGGATCGAGCGGGAGCTTCGTGAGCTGGCCAGCTTTGCGGAACAAGGTGCGAATCGTCCCGAAAGCAGCGGCCAAGCCGCCCCCGGACGCGGGAGTGAGGGGCCATCCATATCTGATTCTCTGGCCCCTCACGGGAGCAGAGGAGGCGGCGTCTGATGAGTGAGCTGCTGACCCTCGGCGTCTCCCACAAGACCGCGCCGCTCGATCTGCGCGAGCGGCTCTCGCTGACCGAGGGGCGCGCGGTCGGGGCGCTGCACGAGCTGACCGCCGTCGAGGGGATCCACGAGGCGGCGGCGATATCGACCTGCAACCGGACCGAGCTCTACCTGATCGTCTCCGACCCGGTCGAAGCCGAGTCGACCGCGCTCGGCGTGCTCACCCGGCAGGCGGAGATCCGCCCGACCGAGCTGCTCGGCCACCTCTACTCGCTGCGCTCCGGCGACGCCACCCGACACCTCTTCCGCGTCACCGCCGGGCTCGACTCGATGATCGTCGGCGAGGCCGAGATCCAGGGGCAGGTCAAACGCGCCTTCGAGCTAGCCCTCGTCGAGGGCGCCACCGGGCCGATCCTCAACCGCCTCTTCCGCGGCGCCCTCACCGCCGGTGGGCGGGTGCGCGAGGAGACGGCCGTCGGCGAGAAGGGCGTCTCCGTCCCCTCGGTCGCGGTCGAGCTGGCGCGGCGCACGCTCGGCGACCTCGGCGAGAAGCGGGTGCTCGTGGTCGGCGCCGGCGAGACCGCCGAGCTGGTCGCCAAAGCACTGGTCTCCCGCGGCGCCGCCGGGGTCTTCGTCGCCAACCGCCACTACGACCGGGCGATCGGGCTCGCCCAGCGCTTCGAAGGCGAGGCGGTTCGCTTCGAGGAGCTGCCCGAGCAGCTGCAGGCCGCCGACATCGTCGTCTCAGCGACCAACTCGCCGCACCACATCGTCGAGCACGACGACCTTGCACAGGTGATGGAGACACGCTCCGGCCGCCCACTGCTGCTCGTCGACATCGCCGTGCCGCGCGACATCGAGCCCGAGTGCCGGGACATCGCCGGGGTCAGCCTGCACGACATCGACGACGTCCAGCAGATCGCCGAGCGCAACGCCGGCGACCGCGAGGGCGAGGCGCGGAAGGCCGAGCCGATCCTTGCCGCCGAGCTCGACCGCTTCGAGCGCTGGCTCGCCTCGCTGTCGGTCGTGCCGACGATCGCCGCCCTGCGCGAACGGGCCGATGAAGTCATCGGCCGCGTGATGACCGAGAACGAGGGCCGTTGGGAGAGCCTCGGCGAGGCCGATCGCGAACGGGTGGCGGCGATGGCGAAGGCGATCGCCTCGCGGCTGCTGCACGAGCCGACCCTGCGGATGCGGCGCGCAGCGGGCAGCGACGACGCCTACGAGTACGTGAGCGCCCTGCGTGAGCTGTTCGGGTTGGACGCGGAGACGGAGCCGGAGGGTGACGCGGAGGCCGATGTGACGGATATCTCTGAACGTCGGGCCTATCCCGGCAGGGGTTCCACTTAAGTACAAGACGCTCCACCCCTACCGGGATAGGCCCTTACTTCACTCGCTGACCTGATGATTCGAATCGCTACTCGCGGAAGTGCACTCGCCAAAGCTCAGGCCGGTCAGGTCGCCGCGCTCCTGGGGGGAGGAGAGCTTGTGGAGGTTTCCTCGGATGGCGAGGTCGGGGATAAGGCGCGGTTTGTGCGGGGGGTTGAGCGGGCGCTTCTGGATCGAGAAGCCGACATAGGTGTGCACTCGGCGAAGGATTTGCCGGCCGAGATGCCGGAGGGGTTGACGATTGCGGCGGTGCCGGCGCGGGAGGATTCGGCGGATGTTTGGATCGGGGTCGGGGGGTCGCTCGACGGTGTGCCGGAAGGGGCTCGGGTTGGGACGGCGAGCCTGCGGCGCAAGGCCCAGCTGCTGGCCGCGCGTCCTGACTTGAGGGTGGGTGAGCTGCATGGCAACGTCGACACGCGGCTGCGCAAGCTTGCCGAGGAGGAACTGGACGGGATCGTGCTTGCCGCCGCCGGGCTCAAGCGGTTGGGGCGGGCCGGCGAGGCCTCGTTCTCACTCCCGGCAGAGGCGATGACTCCGGCGGCCGGGCAGGGCGCTCTGGTTCTGCAGGCGCGCGAGGACGACCCGGCATCGCGCGAGGCCGCGGCCGCGATCGGTGACGAAACGGCGCTGCGCGAGCTGACCGCCGAGCGTGCGGCCGTCTCCCTGCTCGACGCGACCTGCGCGACGCCGATCGGCGTGCACGCGCGCGTCGGAGGCGAGGCGATCGCGATCGAGGCCTTCGTCGGCCTGCCCGACGGCGGCGAGTGGATCCGCGACCGGGTCGAGGGGGACGCGGGGGAGCCGGCGGCGCTCGGGGCGCTGCTGGCCGAGCGCCTGCTCGGCGCCGGAGCCCGCGAGATCCTCGATCGTGCCGAGGAGTGGAACGCGGGATGAGCGCCCGTTCCGGACTTGTCTACCTGGTCGGCGCCGGGCCCGGCGACCCGGGCCTGATGACTGCTCGCGCGCTCGAGCTGATCGCCTCCGCCGGCGTGGTCTTCTACGACCGTCTGATCCCACCCGGCGCCCTGGACGGCGCCCGCGAGGACGCCCAGCTCATCTACGTCGGCAAGGCCCCCGGCAGACCGTCCCTGCCGCAAGACGAGATCGGAGCGCGGCTGATCGAGGCGGCGCGGGCCGGGAAGAGCGTCGTACGACTGAAGGGCGGTGACCCGTTCGTCTTCGGGCGCGGCGGCGAGGAGGGCGAGGTGCTGCGCGAGGCCGGAATCGAGTTCGAGGTCGTCCCCGGCGTGACCGCGGGGGTGGCGGCGAGCGCCTACGCCGGGATCCCGGTCACCCATCGCGACGACGCCTCGGCGGTCGCCTTCGTCACCGGCCACGAGGACCCCGAGAAGCCGGAGACCGCGCTCGACTGGGAGGCGCTGGCCGCCTTCCCCGGCACGCTCGTCTTTTACATGGGCGTCAAACGGCTGGGCGGCAACGCCGCGGCGCTGATCGCCGCCGGCCGCGACCCCGACGAGCCCGCGGCCGCGGTCGAGCGCGGGACGATGGCGGGACAGCGCACCGTCGTCGCCACGCTTTCGACGCTGGCCGATGCGGTCGAGCGCGAGGGGATCGGCGCCCCGGCGCTGATCGTCGTCGGCACGGTCGTCGGGCGGCGCGAGGCGCTCGCCTGGCTGGAGCGCCGCCCGCTGCACGGTCGGCGCGTCGTCGTCACCCGGGCGCGGGCGCAGGCGAGCGGCCTGGCGGCGACGCTGCGCGACCTCGGCGCCGATGTCGTCGAGCTGCCCGCGATCCGGATCGAGCCACGAATCGAGAGCGCGGAGGTGCGGCGGGCGGCCGAGGGGATCGGCGAGTACACGCTGGTCTGCCTGACGAGCCCGAACGGGGTACGGCTGCTCTTCGAGGCTCTGGCCGCCGCGGGGCTCGACGCCCGGGCGATGGCCGACGCGACGCTCGCCGCGATCGGGCCGGGGACGGCACGGGCGCTTGCCGAGCACGGGATTGCAGCGGACGTCGTGCCGGAGCGATTCGTCGCCGAGGCCTTGGTCGAAGCGCTGGAGAGCTTGGACGTGGAGGGGAAGCGGGTGCTTGTCGCGCGCGCCGCCGAGGCACGCGATGTGCTCCCCGACGCGCTGCGCGAGCGCGGCGCCGAGGTCGACGTGGTCGCCCTCTACGAGACGGTGCGGGAGACTCCGGGCGAGGAGGCGGTCGAAGCCGCGCAGGGCGCCGACTACGTCACCTTCACCTCGTCCTCGACCGTGCGCAACCTGACCGAGGCGCTCGGCGACCGCTTTCCCCATCGAGGCCCGCATCGTCTCGATCGGCCCGATCACCAGCGAGGGCGCCCGCGAGGCCGGCCTCGAGGTCGCCGCCGAGGCGCAGCGCCACGACGTCGACGGCCTCGTCGCCGCCCTGCTCACCGACGCAACAACCGCTGATGGTTCCGGTGCGCCTTTTCCGCCGCATGGGTAGGAAAGGCGCACCGGAATGAGTTTCGGGCTGCCGCATCGGCACCATCGCGTCACCGACTCGACCAACGCTCGCGCCCGCGAGCTGGCCGAAGCGGGCGCGCCGCACGGGACCGTCGTCACCGCCGACGAGCAGACCGCGGGCCGAGGCCGTCAGGGGCGCACGTGGACCGCACCCCCCGGCAAGGCCCTCCTCTACTCCACCATCCTCCGCCCCCTCGACGAGCGCCACCTGCTGCTGCCGCTCGCGGTGCCGCTCGCCGTCTGCGACGCGGCCGAGGAGCTGCAGATCGGCGTCAAGTGCGCGGTCAAGTGGCCGAACGACGTCTGGGTCGACGGGCGCAAGCTGGCCGGCGTCCTGATCGAGGCCAAGCCGCAGGACGGCTGGGCGGTTATCGGGGTCGGCCTCAACCTGGCGATCGGTCGCGAGGAGTTCCCGGCCGAGCTGCGCGAGGCGGCCGCCTCGCTGGCCGGCGTCGCCGCCGCCGATGCCCGTCGGATGCTGAGCGCGGCGCTGGACCGCTGGGTCGAGGCCGACCGAGCGGCGATCCTCGCCGCCTGGCGCGCGCGCGACGCGCTGCGCGGGCGCGACGTGTCATGGGACGGAGGCTCGGGCGTCGCCGACGGGATCGAGGACTCAGGCGACCTGGTCGTCGTCGCCGGCGGCGGCGACCGCGTCGTCCTCGGCGCCGGAGAGGTCCACCTCAGGCTCTGAGCCGTTCTCTGCGGCCTTCGCCTTCGCTTTGGCATTCGCCTTGGACCGCTTTGACCGAGAGGGGCGCTTCTTCGCTTTCGCGCCGTTTGCGCTCTCGCCGTTCTCACTCTCGCCGCCCTGCGCGCCGCCCTTGCCCTTCTTGCGCTTGCGGCGCCGTTTGCCGCCTTTGGGGAAATTGCGCAGCAGTTCGCGCGCCGTCGCCGAGGGTTTCCGCGCCATCCGCATGCGGGCGCCGCGCAGCACCTCCTCGCCTTCGGGGGTGTGCGAGACGGCGCCGGCGAGCAGCGCCATCGCCAGGCGACGGTCCTGTTTGCGCGCCGCGTGGACCAGGCGGCGCGCGTTGCGCCCGTGCGCGCGGCCGGAGGAGTTGACCAGCAGGCCGAGCAGCCGCTTCGTCTCCGGCCAGCGCTGCACGGCGTACTCTTCGTGCAGCTCGCGGGTGTAGGAGGCGAGGCGCCAGACCCACGCCTGCGCCTGGTCGCGGCGGCCGATCCGTTTGTCGACCAGCGCCTGCAGCAGCGTCTTTGTCCCGGCCCGCTTGTCCTCGCGGCTCCAGGTGCCGACGATGTCGATCGCGTCGTCGAAGGCCTCGGCGTCGCGCAGGTCGGCGATCTCGGCGAGCGCTTTCAGCCGCAGCTGCGAGTTGCGGTTGCGCTGCACGCAGGTGAGCAGGAAGCGCTTGCGCAGCTCCTTGGTGCGGTCGTTCTGCAGCATCGAGCGCGCGCGGCGCCAGTTCTGCGGGTTGACCCGCGCCCCGGCGAGCGCCGCCCAGGCGTGCTGCTCGGCGTGGTCGAGGTTCTCGACCGCGATCCGCCAGAGCTCGCGTTCGAGCACCTGGGTGCGGCGTTCGGAGTCTTCGGCGACGGGGACGATGCGGCGCTCGACCCGGACCCGACGGCCACGGCCACGTCGGACCGGGCCGACGACGATCGCGCCGCCGCGGTACACGTCGCGGTCGAGCAGGCTGTGCAGGGTGACGATCGTCTCGTCGTGGGTCGTCGCCGGGTGGACGAAGTCGATCACCAGGCCGGCCTCCTTGCCGGGCGCGCGCCGGGTGACGCGGCCGACCCGCTGCTGGTAGATGCGCCGCGAGGCGGTCGGCGCCAGGTGCATGCAGATCGTCGCCCGCGGCGAGTTCCAACCCTCGGCGAGCAGCATCGCGTTGCAGAGCACGTCGACCTCGCCGCGCTCGAAGGCGGCGAGGATCTCGGCGAGTTCGCGCTTCGGCGTCTCGCCGGAGACGGCGCGGGCGACGATGCCCGCGTTCTGCAGAGCTTTGGCGACGTTCTTGGCGTGCTGGACCCCGGCCGTGTAGAGGACGCCCGGCGTCTTGCTGAAGCGCGTCTTGTAGAGGTCGGCGATCGCGACGTTGAAGGGCTCCTGGTCGAGCAGCGCGGCCAGCTCCTCCTGGTCGAAGTCCTGGTCGACCTCGCCTTTGCGCAGCGGCACCTTGGCGATCGTCCGCACGCCGGGGCCCGGTGGGATGCGCAGGCAGCGCAGCGGCGCGATCACGCCGCGCCGTGCCGCCTGGGCGAGATCGAAGCGCGAGGTCTGGGTCGGGAAGAGGTCGGCGACGTGGCGGGCGATCAGGGCGCCGGTCGCGGTCATGCCGATGAATACCGGGCCGGTCCAGGCGCGGATGCAGGCGCTGGTCTTCTCGCCCAGCGCGGTGTGCGCCTCGTCGCAGATGACGACCGAGTAGGCATCGGAGACCTGCTTGTGGTTGCGCACGAACCACTGGTAGGTCTCGACCGTGACGGGGCCTTCGGCGTCGTCGCGGTCGCCGAGCAGCGGCGGGCGCAGGCGCTCCTTGTAACCGCGGTCGGAGATCTCGCCGATGAACTGTTCGACCAGGTTGCGGCGGTGGGTGAGGATCAGCACCCCGCCGGTGCGGGTGGCGTCGATGAAGCCGACGGCGGCGACGGTCTTGCCCGCGCCGGTCGCATGCTCGAACCAGAAGCGCCGGGCGGCGCCGGGGTCTTCGGCCGCCGCTTCCTCGGGAGCCTTCTCCTCGTCCTCCTCGGAGGGCTCTTCCTCCCAGTCCTGTGGCTCCTCGTCGGCAGCGAGCTCCTCTAACTCGTCCTCTTCTTCGTTTTCGTCGTCCGCGCTCTGGCCGTCTTCGCCCTCGCCTGACTGCTTGGGTTCGGCGGTCGGTTCGGCGACCTCGGTGACGGCGGGCGCGGCGCCGTTTTCGGCAGCGATCTGCTGCTCTGACATCAGCTCGGTCAGGGTGCCCGAGAGCGCGTCGACCTGGTGCGGGTTCAGTTCCGCCCCGTCGCGCAGCTTCGGCGGTTCGTCGGCGAGCAAACGCTCAAGCCCGAGCAGCAGGGAGAAGTCGCGGCGCCACTGGATCGAGGGCTCCTCGCGTCCTTCGTCGAGCTCCTTCAGCGCGGCGTCGAGAGCGCGCCGCCGGGCGGTGCCGGGCGCGAGCGCCTCGGCGTCCTCACCGTCGAGCAGCAACGGCTCGCGGGCAAACGCCGCCGCACGCTCGATCTCGGCGCCTGGGACAACTGCCGCGGACGCGGCAACTTCGCTGGTCTTGGCCATGAAGGCTTGTGTGCTTTCGTTCCCGCAGCGACGCAGCGCGTACTGCCGGGACTTAGACGAGGAAGCCGGGAGGTCGGCTGTTCCTTCCCCCCAACACGCTCGAAGCGATTCGCATACGGCGAACCGGACACGCCTATTGTAAACAGGGAACCCGGATGAGTGACTTGAAAGCGCGAACCTGCTTCACCGCTGTCTTCCTTGCCGCTCTGGCGCTTGCCGGCTGCGGATCGTCCCAGGGCGGGGACTACGGAGGAGGGCACCCCGACTACGCCAAGGCGCTGGCCGGATCGCCCGCGCCGCTGGCGAAGCTGCACCGGCAGGCGAACGATCTGTTGCCCGGCGGGGTGGACGCCTACGAGAAGCGGATCGCGGCGCTGCGCGGCTACCCGGCGGTGGTCAACGTCTGGGCCTCCTGGTGCGGTCCCTGCCGCTTCGAGTTCCCCCACTTCCAGAGCGCCGCGGCCGCCTACGGCAAGCGCGTCGCGTTCCTCGGCATCGACAGCCAGGACTCCGACGACGCCGCGAGCACCTTCCTCGAAGAGGCCCCCGTCCCCTACCCCAGCTACACCGACCCCGGCAACGAGATCGGCGCCTCGCTCGGCGCCTCGCTCGGCAAGCCCGACACGGCCTTCTACAACAGCCGGGGCAAGTTGACCTATCTCAAACAGGGCCCGTACGACGATCTCGCCGAACTACGGGCGGACATCGAGCGCTACGCCCTCGGCGGCGAAGCCGAAAGCGGATAATCGGAGGCATGGACCTCTTCGTCGTCATCGCGCTGCTCGGTGTCGTGCTGCTGGTGGCGGAGCTGCTGCTGCCGACCGGCGGCGTGCTGGCGGTGCTCGGCGCGACCGGGCTGGTCGCCGCCGGCGTGGTCGCGCTGACCGCCGAATCCGACGCGAGCGCCAGCGACTGGGCCGGCCCGGCGCTGATCACCGTCGGGATCCTCTCGATCGTCAGCTTCTACTTCGTCACCCGCAAAGTCCTCGCCGCCCACCGCGAGGGGCCGGTGCGGGCCGGGCGCGAGGAGCTGATCGGGGCCGCGGCCGAGGTCCGCACATCGCTCGACCCCGAGGGCCAGGTCTGGATCGAGGGGGCGCTGTGGCGGGCACGATTGGCCGGCGGCGGGGAGTCGCTGCGCCCGGGGGATAGAGTCACTGTCGAGGCGGTCGAGGGGTTGACGCTGAAGGTGCGGCCCGCGGCCTCCGCCGAGTCTTCGCCCACGACGAGTTCGGAGAAGGGAGCAGGCTGATGGCAGCAGCGCTCGGAGTGCTTTTGGTGGTGGTGATTTTCGCTGCGATCGTGCTCGGCTCGGCCGTGCGCGTCCTGCGCGAGTACGAGCGCGGGGTCGTGTTCCGGCTTGGACGGCTGATCGCGACCAAGGGGCCGGGCCTGATCCTGCTGATCCCGCTGATCGACCGGATGGAACGGGTCGACCTGCGCACGGTGACGCTCAACATCCCGCCGCAGGAGGTGATCACGCGCGACAACGTGCCCTCCAGCGTCAACGCGGTCGCCTACTTCCGCGTCGTCGACCAGGACCGGGCGATCGTCGAGGTCGAGAACTACCTGCTGGCGACGTCGCAGATCGCGCAGACGGCGCTGCGCTCGGTGCTCGGCAAGGCGGAGCTGGACCAGCTGCTCTCCGAGCGCGAGCGGCTCAACGAAGAGCTGCAGACGATCATCGACGAGTCGACCGAGCCGTGGGGCGTGAAGGTGACGGCGGTGGAGATCAAGGACGTCGAGATCCCCGAGCAGATGCAGCGGGCGATGGCGCGACAGGCCGAGGCCGAGCGCGAGCGCCGCGCCAAGATCATCAACTCCGAGGGCGAGTACCAAGCGGCGCAGAAGCTCACCGACGCGGCCGACATCATCAGCACCAACCCGGCCTCGCTGCAGCTGCGCTACCTGCAGACGCTGCTCGAGATCGGCAGCAACCAGAACACGACGATTGTTTTCCCGCTGCCGATGGACGTGCTGGAGCCGTTCATGGGCGGATCGGACGGGGCGAGCCGGCGGCACCGCCCGACGAACCCGCCGAAAACAGGGCCGCGCCCGGCGCCGCCGCCGACACCCGACGTGCCCGAGCCCGATCCCGACGACCTTCCCCCCTCGCGGGCCTGATCCACCCTGAGCGCACCTGAGCTCCGCATCGATCAGCTCAACGGGCTGCCGACGATCCTCGCGCCCGGCCGGGCGGATCGCCCGCACGGCTTCGGGCGCGCCGGGACCGATGCGAAGGGCGCCGACGGCTGTCCTTTCTGCGAGGGCAACGAGGCGAAGACCCCGCCCGAGGTCTACGCCGTGCGGCCGGGCGGCGGCGAGCCGGACACGCCGGGGTGGACGAGCCGCGTCGTCCCCAACCTCTACCCGGCGCTCGGCGACGGTGCGCCGGGCGGCGAGCAGAGCGCGACCGGCGGCGAAGCCGGCGCCTTCGCCAGCGCCGGGGACCCGTTGCTGGAGTCGCGCCGGGCGGGCGAGCCCGACCTCTTCGCTTCGCGGCCGGCGGCGGGCGGCCACGAGGTCCTGATCAACGCTCCCGAGCACGCCACCGCGATGGTCGAGCTGAGCGAGGATCGCTTCCTCGGCGCGGTGGAGACCTGGCGCGAGCGGATGCGCGCCCACGCCGATGCCGCCCACACCCAGCTGGTCGTCAACGAGGGCGCCGGAGCGGGAGCGTCCCTCCCCCACACGCACGCCCAGCTCTACGCGCTGCCGTTCGTCCCGGCCGCCGTCGCGCGCGAGCGCGAGCGGGCCGGCGCCTACGGCGAACGCACCGCCGGCGGCGGCCTGCTCAGCGACGTCCTGGTCGAGGAGGTGCGGCGCAAGGAGCGGCTCGTGGCGATCGACGAGGAGGCGGCGCTGATCTGCCCCTGGGCCTCGCGCTCGCCCTACGAGCTGCGGGTCGTGCCGCGGCGCGAGGCGGCCCGCTTCGAGCAGGACACCGGCGGCGCGGCGATGATCCGCACCGCGATGCAGCTGCTCGCCAAGCGCTTCGACGGCCCGCCGGAGCTGAACCTCTGGGTGGCGACGGCGCCGCGCGGGACCGAGGCCTTCCACTGGCACGTCGACATCTCGCCGCGGCTGACGATCAAGGCCGGCTTCGAGCTGGGGACCGGCGTCGACATCAACGTCTACCCGCCCGAGCGCGCGGCGGCCGATCTGCGGGAGTGCCTCTGATGCCGCCCAACCCGCGCCCGATCCCGCGCTTCATCGCCGACTCGACCCAGGAGGGGATTCCGCACGGTCGCTTCGCGGAGCGCCTCGTGGAGGAGTTCCAGAGCGCCTGCGCGCGGATCGACGACCTGCCCGACGGGGTCGCTGCTCCGGAGCAGGTCGATTGGTTCCCGGAGCGCGCCTGGGGCGGGCGGGTCTGGGTGCCCGGCACCGCGCGGGTCGACGGGCCGGAGGGGACTCTGGAGCTGTTCGGCCATGTCTCCTATGTGCTGCCCGAAGAGGGCGAGCCGGGCGAGTTCCGGGCGAGCGCCGAGTTCACCGACGTGCTGGCAGAGGACAACCCCGGCTGGCAGATCGACCTCAACGACGACGTGATCGGCCGCTGGCGGGGGGAGAACGGGCGGCTGGGCGCCGTCACCCTGGTCTGGGGACGGCCGCTGGTCCGCGGCGCGGTCGCGGCCACGGCGGAGCTCGAGCTGGAGACCGTCGACCAGGAAGTCGTCTCCGACGAGCGCTTCACCCTGGTCGCGCTCGACGCGATGAAGGGCTACGGCGACGACATCTTCATGGAGGTAAAGCTCTGGAATCGGCGTGCGCAGACGCTCGCGACCGAGAGCCTCTATATCTGAGGCTCGTCGGCCTCGACGGGCACGTCGGCCTCATCTGACTCGCCGAGGGCCTCGCGCAGGCCGCGGACCTGGTCGCGCAGCTCGGCCAGCTCGCGCTCGAGGCGCTCGATCCGATCCTCGGATTCGACCGGAGGCAGGTCCGGCGCCGGCGCCTCGGGCTCCTCGTCGTTGCCGAGCAGGTGACGATAGCGCTCCTCCTTCTGGCCCGGCCGGCGCATCAAGCGTTCGACGTAGCCACGCTCGACGAGCTTCTCGAGCGCGTCGTGCACGGCGGCGAGGCCGTCGAAGCGGTGGAGGCGATCGCCGCGCTGCTTGAGCTCGCCGGGCGTCTGCGCGCCACGCAGCATCAGGACGGCAAGCAACGAGAGCTCGGCGTCGTCGGTCCCGAGCGCCTCGTCCATCAGGTGGCGGTACTTGCGTGCCCGGCTGCCTGCGCCGCTCGCGAGGCGGGTCCAGCCGCGCAGCGCGGTGCGCCGCAGCCCCTCGACCACCGTCGCCTCGTCGTACTCGACGACGGGGTCCCGGTTCGTGGCCTGATTGCAGGCGAGCCGCAACGAGTTGAGCGAGAGCGGGTAGGCATCGGGCGTGGCCCGCTGCTTCTCCAACAGGCAACCGACGATGCGGATCTCGACCGCGTCTGCGTCCACGGCCGCAATGCTATGCCCCGCGCCGATCAGACGATTTGGGCGTCGACGAAGCCGGCGACGAGCACCAGCCAGCCGCCGATCTCGGTTGCGATCAGCGCCCACATGAAGGCGTGCGTGCCGCGCACGGGAGGATGGAACTGGTTGGTCGTGTCGCGTCGCCAGCCGTGCACCGCGTAGCCGGCGACGGCGGCGAAGAAGTAGAAGGCCATCGCACCGGCGGCCAACAGGTTGACCAGCACGCTCCAGCCGCTCAACTCGACGAAGGTCGCCACCAGCAGCAGCGCAAAGCTGTAGAGCAGCGCGGCCCGGTGAGCCGTGTCGACATAGGGATGGGCGAGCCCGTCGGCGCTCGTCGCCATCTGCCGGTACTTCCACACACCCAGCAGCAGCGCCCAGAGGAACATCGCCGCGGCCAGCAGCAGGATGGTCTTTGTGTCGGCGCCGAGATCCATGGAGCGATGCTATAGGCGACGTTACGATTGAAGGCGTGAAGCGAGATGGGAACACGCCCGCCGAGGTCGCGGAGGCCGTGCGCGTCAGGCGTCTGCGTGAAGACGCCAAGCGATCGATCAGCGTGAACCTGGCCGAGACGATCGCGCTCAGTCACGAGCTGCTGAAGGTGGCCGATGCCGCGCAACGGCGATGACTTCAGTCGCCTTCGACGAGATCGAGACCGATCTCGGCCGTCTCGACATCGTGCAGGGCCTGGAGGGCGTTCCGAGTTTCGATGAGCTTCACTCCCGTGCGACGAAGGCCGAAGTTCTAGGGGTCAAAGTCGCGGTCTGCTCAGCGGATGACCTACGTTCGATGAAGCGGGCCGCCGGCCGTGGCCAAGACTTGGTTGACCTCGAAAACCTCGACGCCGCCGAAGGTTGAAGCGAGAGGATTCCGGGCTCTACGATTGACCCATCCAGCCCCGATAGCTCAGCTGGATAGAGCGACTCCCTCCTAATCGAAGCGGAGGAGTCCCGCGCTTTCGGCCCACAGAGCCAAATCCTGGACGTGTCTGACTCGGTCCGATTCGATCTGATTGCGCTCGATTGGCCTGGATTTGGGCAGCCGCTGCCCAATGGATTGCATCGTCTGCGACTCGCTCCGCTACCGTGTTGCCATGGCTTCGCGAGATCTGATCAACAAGGCTGGAACGGTCCTGGCGGAGGCCGCTGGCGCCGACGCCAAGGTCATCCTCTTTGGTTCCTACGCACGGGGAGATGAGGCGATCGACAGCGACCTCGACTTCTTGGTGATCGAGCCGGAGGTCGGGGATCACTTCGCCGAGTCGGTGCGGCTGGCAAGGCTCGTCGGCGAACTTGGTGTACCGGCTGACGTGGTGGTCGCCAGCGAGGATCACGTGCGTGAATGGGGAGACCTTTCGGGCACGATGATCCATGACGCCCTCACCGAGGGGAAAGCCGTTGGCAGCGGAGCCGCGTAGCGGCGACGATCTCGCCCGGCTGCTGATGGAGAAGGCGGCAGGCGACGAAAAGATCCTCCTCCGCCTTATCGACGAGGCCGACATCCCAGACGACGGCCTTGGGTTTCACGCGCAGCAGGCCGTCGAGAAGAGAATCAAGGCGGTCCTGGCGCACCACGAAGTCGTCTACGAGCGCACCCACAACATCGCCTACCTGCTCACCCTGCTTGACAGCGCAAGCATTCCGAAGCCCAAACAGGCAGACGATCTTCCAAACCTGAGTCCCTGGGCCGCGGAGCTGCGCTATTCGCGCCAGCCCGAAGCCGTCCCCGATCGAAGCGAAATGCGGACTCTAGTCGAGCAGACCAAAGCATGGGCCGATGTCCAACTTGCGACGGGATCTGACGATGACGATAGAAGCCCGCCCCCTCCTCCCCCGCCAACCAAAGGACTCGGCCGCCCAGAGACACTCTGGGGTTCGCCCGGCAAAGGTGATGAGTAGCCCTCCGTGACCTCCGACGAATCGCCTCCTCAACCGACCGACACCTCCTTCGAGGCCATCCGCAAGCGCCTCGGCACCGAGCCGGGAACCTGGGCGGATTTTGAAGCCGAATACGGTCCAATCCATCCGCCTGATGGTGATCAGACTCCATATCGTCACGATTCCAGCCCGGATGGCTTTAGCGCGGCAGGGTAGAGCGACTTCCCTCATAATTGACTTTGTCGAGGCGCGGCGACCACACATTTTCTAGGTCCGCGGTCAGGCGCCGATAGGCCCGCTGCAACTCCCCTAGCCGGTCGCTAATCTTCTGCGGGAGGTCGTCAGCAATCATTACGGGCTCCTCCATCACGGTGTCAATCAGGATATCTGACGGGATTGCGCCGACCGCAGTCTCACGAAGTGCCGCCAACGTCCCAGCGCGGAGGAACCTGACAGGAAGTCCCATGGAATCGCCTAACGACTTGAGCTTTGCATCAAGCGTCGAGGAGGGCCGCGGTCCTATGAGCAACAACATGCAAGGAGCGGGAAGGGTTCTCAACGCTCGACGGGCCGTCTCTACGTATTCACGTAGCGCACGGCCATCTCGCGCCGGAAGGCTGTAGTACCCCTTCGTAGTCTTCGCCTCGACCATAAGCAACCTATTGTCTGGCCCATCATTAGATAGACATAGCAGGTCAATTGAGCGCTTTCCACGTTGGGTTGGCACCACCAAGAAGCCAAAAGATTGGAAGACAAGCGCAAGTTCCTGCTCGAAGACCGCCTCCAGAGCCTTCGTACCATGGCGCCGAATCATCGCATCGTCTCGAGCGGCGATTAGCCCAAGATCCTGATGTCGAAGCCATGAGTAACTCCCAGACTTATGGTCTGCGTCGACAGACGCTACCCGCTCAGCCGAAATTCTCACCGCCTGGCCAAGTCCACTCCGTAGAATACGTGACGCCAGTTGTTTGAGGCGCACATTTGGCGTCTGGACCGCCGCTAAATGGTACAGGTTTTCTATCAGCATTAAGTCAAATTTGTACGTTGACCTCGGCCCAACCGTCCATATGACAGGCAGCGAAAGGACCTCGGCATCAATCAGGTAGGAACAATAGTGTTGGGCGAGGGCTAAGCTGAATAGCTGAATAGTCTGAGTGTCGGTCAGATCTTCGGGGTCTTTAGCCTCTTCTGAGAGTATTGCTTCTAAACAGTTCGATAGTGTGCGGATGTTAGGGATCGGAAGGTTTTCTTTGACCTCAGCACTCTCGATCGCGAGGAGGCGGTGAACCACGAAGTCGTAGGTACTACCCACCGCCACTATCAGCTGTGAATATTGATCGACATCTAGTCTTAGACCGTCGACGTGACCGGCAGGCCTTGTCGTTAAGGCCGTTTGCCAAAGAGAGCTGAAATTCGCCGCCACGGAACGGAGTTCTGTCTCCGTGGCGGTGGCAAGCGCAGAGTTCTCGGGAGATGGCAGAGCCAGAAGATCGTCCAGATTGTCAGGGAGTTGATACACGGGCGGCTCTTGGTCATTTCGCCTGTTGCTGGCTCCGGGGAGATCGAAGGACGACACTGATGGGTCAAAATCTATCTCAGTTACTCAGGCGGTCAGTGATGATCCGCTCTGTTGGCGAGGTCGCCAATCGAGGTCTTCAGTGCCTTTGCGATGCCCGTCACGGTGCCCCACGTCGGATTCGAGTGGCCGCGTTCGATCGTTGAGAGGTGGCTGACGGTGACGCCTGCGGCGTGGGCGAGGGCTTCTTGGGTCATCTCGCGCTCTTGGCGCAGCTGGCGGATTGCTTTGCCGAGGGCGGGCTGGGCTTGGTCGGAGCGGCGCATTGCTGGGACCGTCTCAGACGCGGGTGTCTCATGCCAATAGTTGGAGCACTTGTGTTGAAACAGAAGTTAGTGTAGCCTCGACGATCCGACAAGAAAGTGCCCCCGCGCTGGTGGAACAGCCGGGGGCGTGGCACAGGAAGGAGTGCTTCCCATGCAAGACCAGCCTAGTGATGCCGGGCTTGATTCAGCCCCGCCGACCGCCGCCCAGGACCTCAAGGACCAGGCGGTTGTTCTGACCCACGTCCTCGCCGTCCAACCGGCGCAGCTGATCGTTCCTGAGCTTGTGCGAGAGATCGGCGCAGGCGTTTCCGAGTTCGCCGAAGACGACCGGATGGAGCGCGTGTCAAGGATCACGAAAATTCCCCACTTACGATCACGGAATTTCCCCACCCCCTGCGACTCCCTCCCGTAGCCCTTTGAGCGTCTCGCGGTGAGCGCGCATCCGGTAGCTCTCGCCGTCGATGTGGACGACCGTCGCCCTGTGAAGTAGGCGATCGAGGACGGCGGCGGCAACCGTCGTGTCCTCGAAGATCTCGCCCCAGCTGGCGATGCCTCTGTTGGTGGTCAAGATCGTGGCGCCCTTCTCGTAGCGGCGGCTGATCACCTGGAAGAGGTGGGAGGCGGCCTCGCCCGGCATCGGGAGATAGCCGAGCTCGTCGACCACGAGAACGGCCGGCCCCGCCCAGAAGCGCATCGTCGCCGCCCAGCGCCCCTCGGCCGCCGCCTTGGAGGTCCTCGCCACCAGCTCCGCAGCGGTCGTGTAGTAGACGCGGTGGCCGGCGTCGATCGCCTCGAGGCCAAGGGCGATCGCCAGCATCGTCTTGCCCACCCCGGGTTGACCGATCAGGACGACGTTGGAGCGCTCCTGCACGAAGCGCAGCGTTGCCAGTTCGGAGATCACCCGACGGTCGAGGTTGGGCTGGGCGGAGAAGTCGAACTCCTCCAGGCGCTTGTGGGAGGGAAAGCCGGCGAGGCGCAGCCTGCGCTCGTGGCTCTTGGCTTCCACGGCGGCGACCTCGGCCCCGAGCAGCTTGTCGAGGAAGTCCGCGTAGGAGGGCTTGGCCTCTTTGCCCTCAGCACCGCGGATCCGCGCCGCGGCGGCCAGCGCATCCTCCCCGGGCGGCCGGTTGGCCTTTCGCCTGCAGGGCGGTGAGGAGGTGAAGGAGTCGAGCACCGCCCGCTCCAACGCCTGGGTGTGCTCGGCATCCCTGATCGTCTGCGCCGCGCCGCCGGGCGCGCGGCGATGGCGCGCCACCTTGCGCCCGGCGGCCGAGACGATCTCGACGTCGAGCTCCCCGAGCCGGGCCCTGACCGTCACCACCTGGCCGAGGAGCTCCGGCGGCACGCTGTAGCGGTTGCCCTCGAAGTTGACCAGGGCCTTGGTGTCGACCGTGCGCTCGGCTTCCAGCTCTGCCGGGAACGGCGATGCCGGCAGCGCCAGCAGCGGCTCGGCGGCGGCGAGGGAGCCGACCGTGCCGTCCCTCCGGCGCCGCTCGTCGGCGACGGTGGCGCAGAAGCGGTCGAGGTCGGCCTGGGCCTGCGCCGGCGTCGACACCGGCGCCGAACGCCACCAGGAGCGGTTCAGGTAGCCGATTGCCGACTCGACCACGCCCTTTCGTTGAGGGCGATAGGCGGGGCAGATATCGACCTTCGTGCCGTAGTGCTTGGCGACCGCGGCGAACTGCGCTCGCAGCTGCCCGGTCTCGGGGTCGACGACCGTGGCCATGCGGTCGGTGCGCCAGGCCTTCGCGGTGCCGCCGAGGCGGCGCAGGACGCCGTCGAGGGCGGCGACCAGGTGCGGGAAGCTCTGGCCCTCGGTGAACACGCCCCGCACCCGCCCTGAGTGCGAGAGGGCGCCGGCGAGGACGTAGGCCTTCTCGCCCCACGGCGTGTCGTGCAACTCCCACCAGTCCAGCTGCAGCTCCTCGCCGGGCTCGTGGGGAATCTCCGTGGTCGGCAGACGGCCGTTGCGACAGGCCGAGCAGGTCGGGCGCAGCCCCAGGCGCCTCAGCTCGCGCACCAGCGTCTGGTAGGAGCGATCGAAGCCGAGCTCGACCAGCTCGCGGTGCAGCACGGTGGCGAGCACGTGGTGGTCGTCGGTAAACCGCGCTTCCAGGTAGCCGCGGAAGGGCTCCAGGCAGCTCGGTGGCCGCTCGCGCTTCGGCTTCTTGCCTCGCACGTACGCGCGCACCGTCTTGCGGTCGCGCCCGGTGTGGCGGGCGATGGCCGAGATCGACCACCCCCGCTTGAACAGCGCATGAATCTCCACGTCATCCTCCTGTGTGAGCATTCCCCCGGGGTCTCCCTTCGGATCGCAGGCTTCGTCACCCGCGACCGTCGCTGAGGCCCCTGACGGAAAGCGCCGCCCGCCCCCGCCGCTACGCCTCGGACTACGTCCTCGGCTGCGCGGCGGGGGCGGCGCCGGTGCTCATACCTGGGGAATTCCTGTGATCGGATCTGGGGAGGTTTGCGTGATCACGCGCACGACATGACCCATCCCCGCGCATCAAGCTCGACCCCCACGCCGTCGAGGCGATTGCGCGCCGCGTGGTCGAGATCCTGGAGCGAAAAGGTCTCCAGCAACGCGAGCTTGTCGATGCCGCCGAGCTTGCTCGGCGCTTCGGGATCGAGCGCTCCTGGGTGTACTCGCACGCAATCGAGTTGGGCGCGGTCAAGCTGGGCAAGGGTCCGAAGCCTCGGCTCCGGTTCGATCCGCAGATCGCGGCGCGGGTGCTGCGGAGGGTCGGTGGCGATGCTGCGGCTGACCCGCCCGCCCGCTCGGGTAAGCGGGCGGGCCAGCCTTCGGGCAGCGGAGGGAGCGGGGCGCGGTTGCTGCCGATTCGGGGGCGGGGGGAGAACGAGCCACCCCCTGCGGCTTAGGTAGCTATGCCTCGCAAGGCAACGGGACAGGTGATCGAGCCGGACGCCGGACGCAGCTGGGCGATCCGGTTCCGCGCTTACGGCAAGCGGCGCTACGTCGCATTGGGCACGGCCGACGAGGGCTGGAACCGGCGCAAAGCCGAGGCCGAGTTGCGACACGTGCTCGCCGACGTCGAACGCGGCCTCTGGCGAGCGTACGAACCGGCGAAAGCACCGCTGGTGGCGGAGGCGCCGACCTTCCACGAGTTCGCCTCAGAATGGCTTGAGAACCGCGAGCCGGAGCTTCGGCCGAAGACCGTCAAGAGCTACTGCTGGCTGCTGAGCGGACACCTGCTGCCGCACTTAGCCGCGATGCACCTCGATGAGATCGGCCCCGAGGACATCGACCGCTACAAGACCGCGAAGCTGCGCGAGGGCGCGCTGGGGCCGAACCAGATCAACAAGTCGATCGGGCTGCTGGCGATGATCCTCGACGCCGCCGGCGACTACGGGCATGTCGATCCGGCTCGGAACCCCGCGCGAGGGCGCAGGCGACGGGTCAAGCGCACGCAGCCGAACCGGCCGACGATCGAGCCGGAGCAGCTGCCCTCGCTGCTCGAGGCGGCGGCAAGGCTGCGGCCGATCCTGGCGACGATGGCCGGGGCGGGACTGCGCAACGGCGAGGTCTGCGCGCTCGACCTAGACGACTTCGATCCCGGCAGCGGGTCGCTCACCGTGGCGAGCGCCAAGACGGACGCCGGGGTGCGGGTGGTCGATCTGCCCGACGCCCTGCGCCGCGAACTGGCGACGCACAAGGTCCACATCCATCGCCGCGAGGGACCGCTGTTCCTCAACCGCAACGGCAAGCGGCAGAGCGTCAGCAATGTGGAGCGGCGCTTCAAGACGGCGATCCGCCGAGCCAACGTGGGCCTGGCCGAGCTCGGCATCCGGCCGATAGACGAGGCCGCCACGCCGCACTCGCTGCGCCGCCTCTACGCCAGCCTACGCTTCGCCCTGGGCGACGATCCGGTGTACGTGGCGGCCCAACTGGGCCACACCGAGCCGGGGTTCTCGATGAAGGTCTACGCTAGTGCTGTGCGTCGCCGCGAGCGGTTGATCGGCGTGGCGCTCCGCGAGTTCGATGCAGCGCTCGATTGGGCAGCACTGGGCAGCGGAGAGCCGGTTTCAGTCGATTCAGAGCCGGGCGCGGGCGACGGACAAAACGCCGGACACGGCTCAGCAGAGCCCTTTCACGGCATAGGCCCCGATAGCTCAGCTGGATAGAGCGACTCCCTCCTAAGGAGTAGGCCGCAGGTTCGAATCCTGCTCGGGGCGTCACCACAAACCGCTTGTTAGAGCCAAAGAGGTGTTTCGGGAACAGTGCGGGAGTAGGCCTTGAAGGCAAAGTGGGAACAAAAATGGGAACAATCGCGCTAAGATCCGTTTCCACCGATGGGCTCGGCTACCAGCGACAGACGCCTCGATCACCGCGGTCGCCGATTGCCACCGGGGATCTACCCGCAGGGGAAAGCCGGCGCGATCAGCGGCTATAAGGCGCGCTGGCGGGAGGAAGACGCCGACGGTGTGCCGCGAAACGCGGCGAAGTCCTTCTCGGCACGCAAGCTCGGCTCACTCGACCGGGCGCTGGAGGCGGCTGTCTCCTTTCGGGAGCAGGCGCTGAAGATCGCGGCCGTCGACGGAGAGGTGTTGCGAGCCGACCCGGCGGCGAGCATGACCGTGGGCGAGCTGTTCCAGGAGTGGTGCCGGGGACGCGGCGCCGAAGTCTCGAAACGCTACGCGGAGGACAGCGTGCGGCGCTGGGATCGGGAGGTTGCCTCCCGATCGATAGTGCGCGTGCGGCTCGAGCGGCTATCGCGAGATCCGTCGCTGATCACCCGGTTCCAGGACGAGCTCGCCGCCGACGGCGTCACCGCCTCCAACCGGGCGCAGGTGCTGAAGACGCTGCGAGCGGTCCTGCGCTGGGGCAGGCGGCGGCACCCCAACGCATTGACGGTCGAGCTCTCCGGGCTGTTCGAGATCCCTTCGCAGCGGGTGAAGCGCCTGGCCTACGCGGCGGACGCATACGGCCTGGAGAGGATCATCGAGACGGTCCTGAGGCGCGATGCGCGCCACGACTTGCTGCCGCTGCGCGACGCAGCCTTCATCGCCGCGATGGGCTTCACCGTCGCGGCGCGACCGTCGGAGTGGTTGCACTCGGCCAGGTGGAGAGATCTGCACGAGCGCTCGGTCGAGCTCCAACGTCCGCAGGGACATATGGAGGAGGACGTCGGTCTGAAGACCGGCGCGCGGGCGGCGCTGCTGCTGCCGAACGCCGCCGAGCGGATCGACGCCTACCGCCGCAAGCTCGAGGCGGAGTTCGGCCCGCAACAGCAGGACGCACTGGTCTTCCAGTCGCTCGGCGAGGAGGGTCCCCTCTGGGAAGACCGGGGCGAGGGCGACCGGGCGCCGTCACCGTGGAGCGACAACGAGTACAAACGCTGGACGGCGCGAATCTGGCGGCCGGCCCGCGAAACGGCGGCGAAGGCGCCCGGAGCGCCGGCGGGACTGAGCGGAATGCGCTTCTACGACTGCCGGCATACGGCGATCTCGATGGCGCTGCACTCGACGTTGGTTGTCGGGCCCTACGGGATGAACCTGCACAACCTCGCGGCATGGGCCGGCCACGACGTACAGACGCTGCAGCGCTACTACGCGCATGTGATCGCCCGCTACCAGGGCAGAGAGCCGATCGACCTCGAGCGAGAGTGCAGCGAGGCGAGAGCGGCGGTCGCCGCGGAACCGTTCAAGCCGATGACGAGGAAGCGGCGGCGCGGCGGGCGCGAGCCGCGCGGGCGGCGCGCAGCAGCGCAAGGTTCTCGGTGAGCGTGCCGCCGCGCGAGGGAGAAGGCCGGTGGGGCCGAACCGAGCGTGGGCGCCCGCCGGGCGGGCGAGGCGGCCGGCTCGCTCATCAGCCAGTCCTGCAGGTCGGCGTAGCGAATTCGAACGGACCGGCCGGAGCCGTCGCGATAGGCGATCAGGGCGCCACTCCCATAGGCGCGCCGGATGGTCCGCACACTGCGGCGCGCGAGCGCGGCGGCAGCCGCCGGCGTGAGCATGTCGTCAGGCCGATATCCGCGGTATTGAGACTCCGAACGCATCTGCTGCATACCTCCAAGACGCAGTTGGCGGCAATTTCGTCCCGCTTGGGACACTCGAGCGAGTTGAGTCAGCCCTAGGGCGCCTGCGGGAGGTCGCGGACGATGAGCTTCGGCCAGTGGTGCTGGGCCGCCAGGCGTTCGAGGCACCCGCGGGGGGCTCGGGCGCAGAAGGCGATCACGGCGTCGTGGCGGGCCATGTGCGTCTCGAGGATCGCCCGCTCGCGGTCCTCGGCCCCGCCGCGGAGCCTGACGAGGATCGCGTGGCGCTCGCGGCCGATCTCGACGACCGCGTTGGGACGGTATCCGCGGACGCCCTGTTCGCGGACGATGCTGCGGCCGCAGACCCAGCGCGCCTCGGGCGCGCGGCGGGCGATGTGCAGGCGCACCTCGTTGACCGCGCGCGTACGCGCCATCGCGCCGACCCTGGGCAGTCGATGTTGGAAGCCGGTGCCAGAGAGGCGGACGCCGCGAGCGGACAGCCATACCCAGTGCGGCTCGTCGTGCAGGAAGCGTCCGTAGTCGGCGAAGCCGGACTTGAAGAGGTGCTTGGCGATCCGCGCGGCCTGCTCTTGCTCGCAGCCGAGGAAGCGGGCCAGCTGGTCGAAGGGGATCGCCCCCTGCTCGGCGATCAGTCGCAGTAGGTCGGACTCCCAGGGCTCGGGGCGCCGCAACACGGGACGCCGCCGGGCGCCGGGGCCGCCGCCCAGCTTGCCCTCCCGGTTGCGGCCGATCGCCGGAGCGGGTGTGGTCTCCGTGGAAGGCATCGTCAGCCCTCCTCCTCGAGATAGGAGATCTCCTTCGGCGCCTCGACGGCGACGCGCTCCAGCGGCCGGTCGAGTGGCGCCGCCTGCGGCAGTGGCGCTGGCTCTGCCGAAGGCGCTCGCGCGATCGCCACCTTCGCCGCGCGGCCGCGGCGGATCACCCAGGCGCTGCCGACAGGGAGGGCGCGGACGTCGTCGGGATCGACCTTCGGGCGCCACTCGCGGCGGGCGTGGCCCTGGCGCGCGTAGAGGCCGTCTTCGTAGCGATGGGTGAGCTCCATCACCTGCTTCATCCCGCCCAGCTCGGCGAGCGAGTCGGGCTCGTTGAGAGCGTGGAGGATCACCGTCTCCACCGAGCCGAGGATCCGGTCGCGCTGTGTGCGAGGTCCCATGCCCGAAGGCGTCTGGGGGGCCAGCACCATCGCCGCGTTGAAGCCGCGCGCCTGCTCCACCTTCATCGCGACGTCGCTGGAGCCGGCGATCGCGGCGAACTCGTCGACGAAGAGCAGGCACGGCTGCTCGCGCGGCTTGCGCATCGCGAAGTAGTGGGCGAAGTCGGCGAAGAGCAGGCCGGCGGCACCGGCGGTGTCCTCGCCCAGCGCGACGGAGTCGAGCAGCAGGTAGGAGGCATCGGCGTCCTCCCAGGCCCAATCGCCGTCGAGCGCGGCCCCGAGCTGGCCGAAGAACGCCTGGTAGCGCAGGCGGACCTGGCTGACTTTGTCGCGCGGCAGGGCGAGGACCGCCGAGCTGGGCCCGTGGGCGTCGAGCAACCGCTCGTAGTCGAGGCGGCCGAGCAGCTCGGCGCTGCAGCGCGGCGGGCCGTCGGGGTGGTTGCAGGCGAGCTGCAGGGCGGTCTTGGCGATGTCGCGGTAGTAGGCCGCGGGGCCCATCTCGGCGAAGGGGATCACCTCGATCAGGCGGTTGGCGACCCCGCGCCAGTCGCCGCGCCAGGCGTCGAAGGGCTCGTTGGGGAAGACGCGCGGGCGGCGCCCGGCGGCGCGCATCAGGGCGCAGAAGCGCTCGGCGTTCTCGCGGTCGCCCTTGGCATCGAGATAGTGGACGGTGGCAGCGCTGCCCCGCGCCACCTCGCAGGCGATCCGCAGCGCGGTCTCGGTCTTGCCCGATCCCGAGGCGCCGAGGATTACGGCGTGGCGGCGCATGTCCTCGAAGGGCCAGAGCAGGTCGGGACCGTGCAGCGGCAGCGCCCGCTCGCCGGCCAGGCGCCGGCCGAGGATCGCGCCCTCCGGCATCGGTGGACCTTGAGCGGTCTCTGAGCGGCGACGCCTCAGCATGGCTCCCCCTCCGGCACCCGGCGGACGATCAGCTTCGGCCAGCGGCCCTCCGCCTGCACCCGCTTCAGCAGGTTGAACGGATGCGGCCCGCAGAAGTAGAGCACCGCGTCGTAGCGGTTGCTGTGCTCGGCGACGATGCGGCGGATCTCGCGGTTGCGTTTGGTCGAGAGCTCGGCCTCGATCGCGTGACGCTCGCCGCCGATCTCGAAAACCGCGTCGGGCAGATGGTCCTCGGGGTCCCGGTGCCGGAACACCGTCCGTTCGCAGACCCATCTACCCTGCGGCGCCCGCTCAGCGAGGTAGAGCCGCACCTCGTTGATCGCACGGCGATGGGCGAGCAGCGCGACGTCGGGCGCCGAGTAGGGAAAGCCAGTTCCGGAGAGCCGGGCGCCGCGGCGGGTCGGCCACAGCCATGGGAAGTCGCGGACGAGGAAGCGCCGCGACTCCACCAGCCCCTGCTCGTCCAGTCGCTGGACGATCCGCACAGCGCGCTCCAAGGGGAGCCCGAGGAAGCGGGCGAGCTGATCGAGCGGGACCGTCACCTGCTCGGAGAGCAGCCGCAGCGCCTCGTCTTGGAACGTATCCGTCGCCGGTGGTCTTGCCTCTGGCTGGGCGTGCATAAGGCGGCGAACGCACGCCTCCGGCGTGCCATCCTGAGAGTCGCCGCACGCCCAGCGGCAAGGCACTTCGGCAGGCTGCGCGGGGCCTGCCTCCCCCCTCCCTCACCGGCTTGAACGGCCGCGAATGATCGCGCCGGCGGCGATCCCTGCAAGCCCTCCGCGCGCGGAGGGCTCCTCGCGGCCCGAGCCAGGGCTCGGGTTCCGCGATCGCCTGACCCGGCGCATCGCGGCCTCCCTCAAGCCAGCGAGCGAGGGAGGAACGAATGACTGCGACAGCGCGGGCTTCGGAGAGCGTTCGATGCAGCGACGCTGCGGCGATCGCCGAGCGCCTGTATGCCGAGAACGGCAAGCGCCTGCTGAGGCTCGCGCGGCGCAACTGCGCCAGCCACGAGGACGCCGAGGAGGCGTTGCACGACGCCCTGCTGATCTTCATCGAGCGCTTCGACCCCGAGCGCGGCTCGCCCGCCCTCCCGTGGCTCACCACGACTCTGAAGCGGCGCTGCTGGGCGATTTACGGACGCCGCCGCGGGCTCGGCGAGGTACTCGCCAGGGCTGGAGCGGACGGGGCTACGGTGAACGAGGCGCGGACGGTGGAGGAACTGGCCGAGGCCGGCGAGCGGGCGGCCGCGGTCGGGCGCGAGCTGAAGGCGCTGGGGCCTGAGGAGCGGCGGGCGCTGGCGCTACTGGCGGTGGGGTACTCATACCGCGAGATCGGCGCGCGCTGCGGGTGGACGCCGAAGCGGGTCGACCGCTGCCTACAACGGGCGCGGGCGAAGCTGCGGGAGGGTGGTGAGTGTTTGTAGGGCGTGACCGTCACCACGTTGTCGTGGCGCTGTGGACCATCCCGAGTCTCACGGAGACCGGTTTATGTGGCTTCGGTGTCCTGCAACATGACGGTACTCGGTAGAGGCTGGGGTGCTCGCCCGCCGCCCGGCGGAGCGAGCCCGTAGGGCGAGAGGAGCCGGGCGGCGGGGCGGCGCCGGCCTGCTCGGCGTAGTTCTGCTCGAACTCGACCGGCGGGATGTCGCCGATCGAGGAGTGAAGGCGATCGTGGTTGAACCAGCTCACCCACTCGACGATCGCCAGCTCGGCCTGCTCGACCGAGCGCCAGGTGCGGTCGGCGATCAGCTCGGTCTTGAAGGAGTCGACGAACGACTCGGCCAGGGCGTTGTCGTACGCGTCCCCGGTCGATCCCAGGGAACCGAGCACGTCGTTGTCATCGAGCTCCTGGGTGAACTCGGCAGATGTGTATTGAGAGCCGCGATCGGAGTGGTGTACGAGGGCGACGTCGGCACCGGGGGAGCGTAGGCCGAGCGCCATCCGCAGCGCGTCGAGGACGAGGTCGGTGCGCATGTTGGTGGCCAGCTGCCAGCCGACCACCATGCGGCTGAAGACGTCGATCACGAAGCTGAAGAAGACCACCCCCTCCCAGGTGCGTAGGTGCGTGAAGTCGGCCACCCAAAGGCGATTCGGGGCCTCGGCGGTGAAGTCGCGGTCGACGAGGTCGGGCTTTCGCTTGCCCTCGGGATCCGGCGTTGTGGTGCGCCAGGGCTTGCCGCGGCGCTTGGCGCCCTGGATGCCGTTCCTGCGCATCAGCCGCTCCACCGCGCAGCGGGCGCACTCGATGCCCTGCCGGCGCAGCTCCTTCCAGGTGCGCCGCGATCCATAGGCCTCGTAGTTGTCGGCGTGCACGCGCTTGATCTCGGCGAGCAGGCGCTCGTCGGAGACCTCCCGCGCCGAGCGGTTGCCCTTCGCCCGCTCGTAGTAGGCCGAGGCCGACACCTCGAGGGTCCTGCAGATCGGCTCGACCCCGAGGCGGGCGCGGTTCTCGTCGATGAACGCGCTCACCTCGGTCGGGGCGGGTCGAGCTCGGTGGCGAAAAAAACCGAGGCGGCCTTGAGGATCTCGTTGGCGCGCCGCAGCTCCTTGACCTCGCGGTCCAGTTCCTTCAGGCGCTCGCGCTCCTCGCTGGTCAGCAGGTCGCGCCTGTTGCCCTCGTCGGCTTCGGCCTGGCGGACCCAGCGCCGCAGCGACTCGGGCTGGATACCGAGGTCCTTGGCGACCTGGGCGATCGGGCGCTTCGATTCAAGCGCGAGGCGGACGCCTCGCTCTCGCAACTCGTCGGGGTATTTCCTTTTGGCTGGCATTCGCGGAGGTTCTCCTCTCGCGAGGACGCAAAATCCTCGCTTCGAGGCCTCCGTGAAAGCCGGGACGGCTCGCTCGGAGAAGCGCACCGCCTCATGGTGTGAGGGGAAGTCGACGCGGACCTCGAATTCGGGATGGCCGCTCCAAGCCGTTTCTTCGAGCTCGCGCGACATGAGGGCATGGTGCTCGGACAGTTTGGCGGCGGCGTCTTCGGGCAGCGGCTTGTCAGGGTCCTCCCAATCCTCTGCCGTGAGATGCCAGTGGCGGAAGTCGATGTCGACCGTCCAACCGTGCTTCTGCGCATCGGCTTCGACGGCGACCCGGGCAAGTTCAGTCTGCTCGCGAGTGCCAGCGTAGAGGAACACTGTAGCTCCGTCGCGAGTGACGATGACGCGGTCGTGGAACGCGTCACTCAAATCGTGTTCGAGCTGCTCGGTGTCGAGGCGCTCGGTCAGCGCATGTGCGCGGCCCTCCTCGTGCAGGTCGATCTGCAGGCGCCAGTCGTCATTCATCGAGTCACTCCGTCCACCAAGGTCCCCTCGTCCCTCAGCCCCAAGATCATCACGGGCGGATTGTTCCATCAATTCGGAACCTCGTTGACGCCATTCGGGCCACCCTGGGGCTCCGCCGCCGCCGACTCGGAAGAACCGCTCCGCCCCGGCGACTGAGCGGACCAGCTGACCTCAGGGCCAACGGCGTGAGACTTGACGGTTCTACCCGCCGCTCCGCGCAGCAGCCCGCCTCTTGACGTAGGCGACGACGGCGAGCACCAGCCCACAGCCCCACAGGACCGCTGCCCAAAGGCCCAGCGCCTGACCGAGAAATCCTGCCACCACAACCGCCGCGAGAACGGCAGCGTAGATGACGAACACCCATATCGCACGTGAGCCAAGCTGCCGGATGTCACCGATTCTAATCAGTCGCAATCCAGCCTCGTTGCGCAAAAAAGGAAGCCCGCGTCAGCTTCCTATGGCCAATACCCGCCTCGACGCTTCTTGGGAGCTCGCCACGTTTTTCGGTCGAGTCATTGGTTTGAAGGCAAACTGCGCGACGTTGGTCAGCGCGATGAGCGTCATTGCGCTCATCAGCAGAGCGTATCCTCGGGCCGCTGCGAGGACCGCAAGAGCCGAGCCGACGAGTATCAGCACGATCGCCAGCCCGCGATGCAGCGGCACTTCACTCTCCCTGCGTTGACATTGCTCGGCCAACTCGACGGCCGCAGCCGCCATCCGCGGGTCTTGCGGAGCTTCCCCCCTTACCACCAGCCTGTTGACGCGCCACTTCTCGCGGTAGGACAGCGCTCGGAACGTCGGCTTGTCGTCGGAAGTAGCCACCTGGCTCGGCGTCATCGAGAGGCTGCGATCTTCTCATACCTCGGCAGCGAATCTGCTCCTACTTTGCGCGATTTGCGAGTGCGTTGACTGCCAGCGGCAGACGATCGCAAC
>CAWFEI010000012.1:0-32910 GCA_963814915.1 uncultured Solirubrobacterales bacterium
GGGGACGGCGGTCGCGGTCTACCTGCTCGCCCACCGGGTGCGGCGCTTCTGGCAGCGGGTCCGCCAGGGCGTCGTCATCCTCGCCACGCCCCGCCGCTACCTGCGCGAGGTGGCGGCCTGGCAGGGCGTCGGCTGGCTCTTCCGCTTCGCCGCCTTCTGGTTCTTCCTCGAGGCCTTCGGCATCGGCGGCTCGATCGGCAGCGTGATGCTGGTGATGAGCGTGCAGGCGATCGCCAACATCGTCCCCTTTACACCAGGCGGCGCCGGCGCCCAGCAGGCGCTGCTGGTGGCGACACTGGACGGCCCCTCGCGCACTGCCGTGCTCTCCTTCTCGGTCGGCACGCAGATCGCGATGGCCGCCTGGTCGGTCGTGCTCGGCTTCGCCGCGATCCTGCTCGTCTTCCGCACCACGGATTGGCGCGGGCTGATTAAGCAGGCCGAAGCGGAGAGAGATGAGACTGACGAGGTCCAGGCGTCGCCAGACAAGGACGCAGGGAGGACGGTAAGGGGAGCGCACTCAAGTGCGTGACCCGCAGACGGCCGACTGAGGACGCCGTATGACGACGCCTGGACCTCGTCAGCTCGACCAGCCGGGGTAGCGGCCCTCGATTCGCCAACGCCAGGGCGGTTCTTCCCCGGGCGGAAAGTCGTAGTGGTCGCGCCCGGGGAGGGTCTCCAGGGGGACCAGGTTCGGGTCGTCCTTGAGCAGGACGCGGACGTGGCTCGCCGCTTCGACCTGCGTCCGCCCCGCGCGGCGGACGACGCGCTGCCAGCCGAGGCCCGGCCGGTAGAGCCAGTAGGTCAGCTCGACCCAGCCGAGGTCGCGGCGACGGTCCTCGATCGAGGTGAACGCGGTCGTGCGACGGCCCGACGCGGTCACGTGCCGCCCGGCCGCTACGGCGCAGCTCGGGCGCCGGCAGCGGCGGAAGTCGACCGGCACCAGCGGCAGCCCGGCGGGCCCCGGCAGGGCGGTGGGCGGTGGTGCGAGGGCGCGTGTGAGGCGCGCCAAGGGCCACCCGTAGGCGGGCACGAGCGGGTGGTGGCGGCAGGCGCCGGGCAGGCGCGGCGCGCAGGCGAGCCGGCGGGCGATCGTCGCGCCGAGCGCGTTGCGCGGGTCGATCTCGCCGCCCGAGGCGAGCGCCGCTATGCCCGCCAGCAGGAGCAGGGCGATCAGCGCCGCCAGGCCGGCCTGCTCGACGCTCGCGCTGCCCCGTTCGCTGCGCACGACGGCGAGGCTAGGCGGCCGCGACGCGCGGATGGCGCGCCAAACGCAAGGACTTCGCGCCGACACGGCCACGTCTGCTTACATTCCCCCGGTGGAGGGCTTCAACCTCTTTGGCGACCCCGACGAGTTCCGCGCCCGCATGGAGGAGCTCAGCGAGCAGATGCAGTCCTCCCAGCGCGTCGCCTGGGCCGACAACGCGATCAAGCTCGCGGTCGAGCTGACCGTCGCCTCGGTCCAGCAGATGGACCTGACCGGCAGCAGCGACGAACAGGCGATGCAGGCGCGCGACGCGATCCGCGTGCTCTTCCCCGAGGCTGTCACCCTGGTCCGCGAGGCCAGGGAAGGATTGTCCTGAGGCCGCCGGCGCGGTTTCAGGGAGTTGACTGCAAAAAGGCGATCTCCAGAGAGATCACGCTTCCTCTGCGGAAAATCGCGCCGACCGGCTCGAAGGCCAGGGTCACGACAAGTGCCGGAATTGCCAGGATCGCAGTGACTATCCAGTCAATCCGTGTTTGCCAGCCTTTTGCGCTCTTGACGGGAGCTCCCACCACGAGGTTATGGCCGAACGTCGCGCTGTTGAGCAGGGTCTGCCACATCAGGGCAATCCCACGCGCGGGGGACCAACGGGTGGACTTGACGACCTGGTCGCGGGTGGCAACGAGGCGGCGCACCGCCTCGACCGTGAACAGGTAGCGCCCGCCGGGCTCCAGGCCGGCCCAGCCGGCACCGCCGATCCAGGCCGAGAAGCCGCGCCGATCGGCGATCTTCACCGTCTGGCCGCCGCGCCGGTCGAGTTCGCGCAGCGCCTCCTCGGCGCTGCCGGGGGCGTTGACCACGCCCAGCCCGCAGCTCTCGCAGCGGCTCACCGGGCCGGCCAGCCCGGGCCGTTCGTCGATCCAACCGAACAGCGGCTCGCCGCAGGCCGGACAGGGCGGGTTGTCGGGACCGGCGCCCGCCTCGAGCGGCACCACCGGGGTTCGCTGCGGCTTCTCCACGCGCGGTAGCGTAAGGGCATGCAGCTGAGCGAGATCATGACCTCGGGCGTGGTCACCACGACGCCGGACTCGAGCGCGGCCTCGGTGGCACGCCAGATGCGCGACAGCCGGGTCGGCTCGGTGGTCGTCGTCGACCCGGCGGGCTCGCCGGTGGCGATGGTCACCGACCGCGACCTCACGGTGCGCGTCTTTGCCGGCGGCGTCGACCCCGAGACGGCGATCGGCGAGCATGCCTCGCGGCCGTTGATCTGCGGCGAGTCGGCGATGGACCTCGACGAGGCGGCGGCGCTGATGGTCCAGCACCGGGTGCGGCGCCTGCCGGTCGTCGATGGCGATAGCCTCGCGGGCATCGTCACCCTCGACGACATCGCGGTGCGGACCGGCAACCTCGAGGTTGCGCAGCGGATGACCGCCGAGGTCATCGAGGGCGCTCTGCCGCAGTTCTACTTCCACGAGCGAGGCTGACGAGGCTTGCGGCCCGATAAGGCGGCGACCCTGGCCTGGGAGCAGCGCTGGGCACGGCCGGTCGCCGTGGCCACTCTTGCCTCGATCCTGCTGATCGTCGCGGCGATAATCGTCGCCCAGGGGGTCGGTGGTGGTGGCGGCGACTCCGAGCTGCTGCGCAACGTCGATGCCCACAGGGGCGCCCAGATGCTCTCCAGCATCCTGCAGGCGATCGGCGTCGGCCTGCTGGCGGCGCCGCTCTACTACCTCTTCCGCGCCGCAAATGCGCGCAGCGAGACGATGCGCGGGCAGTTGGTCGGCGTCGTCATCGCCGCGCCACTCTTCCTCGCCGTGCTGGCGATCCTCAGCGGTGTCTCCACCCTGCACGCGGCCTCGGACTTCGTCGGCAACGAAGTGCCGCGCCTGATGGCCAACGGGGTCGCCCTGGGCAGCGACCGAGCCAACGAAGTCGCCGGCGACACGATCTCCGGCGCCCCGCTGCGGCCGCTCGCGGCCGGCTTCGGGCTCGGTGGCCAGATCGGCTTCGTCGTCGCCCTCTTCTACAGCTCGATGCACGCGATGCGGACCGGCCTGCTGACTCGCTTCTGGGGCTCGCTCGGGATGGCGCTCGGCGCCGTCTCCTTCATCTTCTTCCAGTTCACCCTGCTCTGGTTCATCTACCTCGGCCTCCTTCTTGCCGGCTGGGTCCCCGGCGGCAAACCGCCGGCCTGGGCGAGCGGTGAGGCAGAGCCCTGGCCCACCCCGGGCGAAAAGATTGCCGGCTCGGATTCAGACGACGAGTGAGGCGGCCCGAACGGGCACCTTAGGTCCCAGCGGGTTGCTCTCGCCGCCGATGTCCTTGCGGTAAGAGCGCCAGCCGCGGAAGTTGCCGCTCCACTCGCCTTCGCGCTGCCGCGCCGCCGTCGAAAGCGGTCTCGCGGGATGCTCCAGCGGTGACATGTGGCCGCTGGCGATGAGTCGGTCGTGGAGCTCGATGTCGGCGCTGAGGTCGCGTACGCCGGAATGGGTCAGGTAGCTGACCCTTGCACAGCGCCCTACCGAGACCTTGATCAGGTCCTCGAGCGAGGCGACCTGCTCGTGGTCCTCCTCGCGCACCAGCGGCAGGTGCCACTCCTCGCGCCCGAGCTCGACCGGACGGGAACCCTCGATCGCGTCCCGCATCGCCTCGGCGATGCGGCGGATCTCCGGCTGGGCCTCTGGGTGGCAGCGCAGGTTGAAGAAGTTGTCCCACTCGGTCGCCGTGACGATCACCGTGTGCCACATGAAGGGCTCGAGCAGGCGGTTGGCGACCTGCTTGTGGACGTTGAGCCACTCGGTCGGCCGGGCGTCTCCCCGGTAGGCCTCCTCGATCTCGTCCAGGGTGCCGGAGAGGCCGCTGCCGCCCGCAACGGCGTCCGGCCCGGCAATCAGACCGAGCACGCGCCGCACCGCGTCGTCGCGGGCGAGCAGCCACTGGCCTTCCGCCATCCGCAGCGCCTCGCCCTCCAGCGGCGGCCCGGCCTGCATGCCGGGCTGGTTGGAGCCGAACTCGACGGGCACGCAGGGGTCGTCGAGGACCCGCCGCAGCTGCTTGAAGATCGGGATCGCGCGCGAGCTGGCCGAGTTGCGCGAGAAGACGCGGTGCGTGTTGAACTCGGCGAGGACGAAGCGGGGGAAGGTCGCCTCGAGCGTGGTCAGCCGGAAGCCGTCAGGCGAGCGGGAGTCGGCGAGGATCGCGGCTTCGAAACTCATCGGGCGATCAATCTCTCACCTCGCGCCGACGGAACCGGTCGCCGGCAAGCTCGGAAAAAGTGCAAATTTCCACTCCCGAGTCGTAAGGATTCGCGCGCGGTCGCTTGACCCGCCGGGGCCCGGCGTCTACCTCTGGGCGAAAGCCGGCCGCGGGGCGCCGGCGCGAGCGCGGGAGGGCACATGCACCTGAAGGTAGCGGCACTGGCGATCGGGGCGATCGTCTCGATGGGCGACAGCTTCATCTCCGGCGAGGGCGGCGGCGCCTACGGCGCGTCCGGCAGTTGCCACCGTTCCGCGACGGCGCCGATCCGCAGCGCCCCGATCGCGGGCGTCGAGGCGGTCAACCTGGCCTGCTCGGGCGCGCGGACGCGCAACCTCTGGCCGTCCGCGGCCGGCGGCGCGTGGCTGCGCGGCGAACCGCCGCAGGCGGACAGGCTGGCGGCGGCCGCGCGCGGGCGGAAGGTGCGGATGATCGTCGTCACGGCCGGGGCGAACGACGCCGGATTCGGTGGGATCGTCGCCCGCTGTGCGCTCGACTGGGCGCGCAGCGACGAGCGGTCGCCCCGCCTTTGTCGCGGCGGCGCCCAGGCCGAGGTCGCGGCGGCGCTGCCGGCGATGCGCCGTGGGTTGGCAAGGGCCCTGCGCGGGGTGCGGGCGACGATGGCCGCGGCCGGCTACACCCGGCGCAGCTACCGGCTCGTCGTAATGGGCTACGCGTCGCCGTTTCCAGCCGGGCGCTGGATTCGCTACCCGGAGAGTGGCTGGAGCCGCCTGCGCGAGGGCGGCTGTCCGCTGTGGAACGCCGACGCCGACTGGGCGGCACGCCGGGCGACGCCGGAGATCGACGCCGCGATGCGTGCCGCGGCGGGCGGCGCCGGTGCCGAGTACCTCGACCTCCAGCATGTCCTCGACGGCCACCAGCTCTGCGACCGGAGGGCTGAGCCCGGCGCCGGTCCACGGGTGTCCGAGTGGGTGCAGCCGCTCCGCTTCGCCCCGTGGGCCGTTCGCGAATCGCTCCATCCCGATGCCGATGGACAGCGTGCGATCGGCGCCTGCCTAGCCCTCCTGTACACGCGGTCGCGGGGCGATCGCGCCTGTCGCGGAGCGCCGGGCCGGGCCTACGACGCAGTCGCTCTGGAGCCGCTCGAATAGTGTCATGGTCTATTCTCATGGCCATGAAGCGTCTCAAGATCTCGGCAGGAGGGCAGGTTTCCGTGCCCGCAGCCGTGCGCAACCGCTGGAAGACCAAGGTCGTCGTGGCCGACGACCGCGGCGATCACCTGATCCTGCGGCCCGCTCCCGCGGACCCGATCGAGGCATTGCGCGGGGCATTCGAGAACAATTCCGGCCACAACGTGGACGAGTGGCGGCAGATAAGCCGCGAAGAGGAGCGCGAAGCCGAAGAACGGAAGTTCGGCCGGGGCCCGACTTGACACTCCTCGACACGAGCGCGGTCCTCAGTCTGCTCTGGGCCGAGCCGGGAGCCGACGAGGTGGCCGAGCTCCTGCGTGGCGGGGACTGCGCGGTCTCACCCGCATGTCTCAGCGAGGTCGTGGACAAGCTGATCCGCGGCGGGGGCAACTCGCAGGCGAACGTCGCGGCGAAGCTGGCCCCGCTGATCGATGAAGTCGTCTCGATACCGGCGATCGACGCCACGATCGGCTGGCGGGCCGGCGAGCTCCGCAGCCGGCATTACGAGCGCGCCGGGGCCGCTCTCTCTCAGGTCGACTGCATTCTGCTTGCGACCGCTCGCTCCGGCGATCGGATTGCGACTTCGGACGAGTCGCTTGCCAGGGTTGCCCAGGGGCTGGGCATCGGGGTCGTGCTCATTCCCGATAGCGAAGGACGCCGACCCAGCCTCGACTAGGCCGAAGGGCGCGGCGGCGAGGCCATCAGCTCGACCAGGTGGCCGCCGGGCGCCGTGACCTTGGCCCGCGGCGCGCCCCAATGCTCGCTGCCGGGCCGCACTTCGAATCCGCCGGCGCGGAGGCGTTCGACCGTGCCCTCGAAATCCTCGACGACGACCGCCGCATGCCCGTGCGCGGGCGCCGTCGGCGACCCGTTGCGTTCGAGGTGTATCTGCGTGCCCGACCGTTCGACCCAGACGAAGGCCTCGGCCAGCGCGGGCGGCGGCTCGACCCGCCTGAAGCCGAGCAGCTCCCAGAGCGCGACCGAGCTCGCAATCTCCTCCGGGCGAACCTCGAGCGTGACATGTTGCAGCGCCAGAACAACCAAACTAGCGAGCATCACGATCTGATTCTCTGCGAGCGGGGCCGATATGGCGCGTAGCCGCCACCCCCGGACGCGAAGCGGAGGAGGTGGCGGTTTAGATGAGGAGCGAGAGCAGGGCCGCGATCACGACTATCGCGGTCGACCAGGTGACGGCCTCGGCGGTGATCTCCATGTCGAGGCCGTAGGCGTGGGCGACGACCATCGAGTTGATCCCGGAAGGCATCGCGGAGAGCAGGCGGTAGGGGCCCGGCAGGTCGATCAGCGGGGCGGCGAGCAGCATCAGCAGCGCCGGGACCAGGATCAGGCGTGAGCCGAGGGCGACGGCCACGGGCTTGGTCAGCGGCGGCGGCATCGGCAGGTTGCCGTGCTCGGCGTTCTCGGCCAGGGTCGCGCCGACGGCGAAGAAGCCGATCGGCAGAATCGCCACAAGCAGCGCCTGGGAGAGGTCGACCAGGACGTGCGGGGCGAGCGCGTCGGGCGCCAGCAGCCCCGCGATCGCCGCGTAGAGCGGCGGGTTGCGGGTGAAGAAGGCGCGCACGCGCTCGCGCGGCCCTTCGCCGGCTTTGGTGCCCAGCGCCGCCCCGACCGCGAAGGCGCCGAGCAGCAGGCACGGGCCGGTGACGAGCACGTCGTAGAGGACCGCTGTGGGCAGTTCGTGGCGGCCCAGCAGCGCCACCGTCAGCGGGTAGCCGAGGTAGCCGGTGTTGACGCTGAGCACGGTGCAGACGACGGCGCCGGTGCGGGCGCGGGAGAGGCGCAGCACGCGGCTCGAGATCAGGTAGGCGGCAAGCGCTCCCAGAGCCGAGGCGAGCAGGCCCAGCAGCAGGCCGACGCCGTGGCTGACGTCGATGTGGCTGGCGGCGATGTTGAAGAAGATCACCGGCGGCAGCAGCACGTAGAGCATCGCCGTCAGCGACCGTCGCGCCATCAACGCCGCCGCCTTCGGCCTGCGCCGCTCGGCCGCAACCCCCACCACGACCGCGATCGCGATCGCCGCCGCGGTTAGGAGGACGATCAGAAGAGCGAACTGCCGGCGTGTTGGGCGAACTCGACGAGCGGCTGCGGGACGATCCCGAAGAAGACCGCTCCGGCCGCGGCCAGCAGCGCCGGGCCGGCGAGGTACCAGCGGCGGCCGGCATCGGGATCGATCGGGTCCGCCTCCGGGGAGGCTCCGGCGATCGCCGGAGCCGCGCCCGCGGCTGCGTCGCCGGGCTGCATCCACATCGCCGCCACGACCCGCAGGTAGTAGGCGAGCGAGATCATCGACCCGACCGCGATGAAGACGGCGAGCCAGGTGTAGTCGCCTTCGACCAGGGCCTCGATCAGGTAGAGCTTGCCGATGAAGCCGACCGTCGCCGGCAGGCCGGCCAGCGCCAGCATCGAGATCGTCAGCGGCCAGGCCAGCAGCGGCCGCTCGGCCCCGAGCCCGCGCACGGCGCGGATCTCGTCGCCATATGCGGTCTCACGCTCGCGGGCGACGATCGCGCTGAAGGCGGCGAGGTTCATGAAGAGGTACCCGGCGAGGTAGAAGACGAGCGCGTCGACGCCGGCCTGGCTGGCGACGACCAGGCCGCCGAGGATGTAGCCGGCCTGGGCGACGCCGGAGTAGCCGAGCAGGCGCTTGAGCGAGTCCTGGCCGAGCGCGCCGACGTTGCCGACGACGATCGAGATCGCGGCGAGCACCGCCAGCGCCGGCTGCCAGTCGCCAGTCTCCGGTGCCAAGGCAACGTCGAAGAAGCGGACGAAGACGGCGAAGGCGGCCGCCTTGGTCGCCACTGCCATGAACGAGGTGATCGGCGTCGGCGCCCCCTCGTAGACGTCGGGCGTCCACTGGTGAAAGGGCGCGATCGAGGTCTTGAAGGCGAGCCCGACGGCGACCAGGGCGATCCCGACGAGCACCAGCGGATCGCCGAGCAGCCCGGCGTGGCCGACGCCGGCGGCGATGCCGAGGAAGTCGGTCGAGCCGGAGCCGCCGTAGAGGAAGGCCATGCCGTAGAGCAGGGTCGCCGAGCCGAGCGAGCCGACGATCAGGTACTTGAGGCCGGACTCGAGCGAGCGCTCGCGCAGCAGGTTTGCCGCGCAGAGGATGTAGAGGGGGATCGAAAGCGTCTCGATCGCGACGAAGAAGCTGACCAGGTTCTGCGCCTGTGCCAGCAACACCATGCCCAGCACCGAGCCGAGCAGCAGCGCGTGATACTCGCCCGAGCCGGCCTGCTCCGCGGCCGGCTCGCGGATCGAGAGCAGCACGGCGAAGGCGGCGGCGGCGATCGCGATCAGCGCGATCGAGATCGCCAGGTCGTCGAGCCGCAGCGCCCCGGCGACGAGGTCGGTCGGGTCGTTCCAGCGGCCGATCAACAGGCCGGCGGTAGCGGCGAGCGTCGACATCGTCATCACCGGGGCGCTGCGCCGCAGCGGCCGGATCACGGCGCTGAACAGGACCAGGCAGATGCCGATCGTCAGGGCGATGACCGGCGCCAGCGCGCCGTAGTCGATCTCCGGTGCCTGAAAGGTCATCGGTTGGGCCCCGGTTCGACGATGCGCTTGGCGAGAGTGGGCGAGAGGCAGGGCGGATCGCCATGGGCAACCGCCTGGTCGAACTCGGCAACCGACGAGATTCGGGGTGTCCTCGCGGCGCAGGTTGAAGCGATGGAGCGGTTGACCGATAGATCGGTGCGCTTCAGGATCAGCTGCGGGTAGAGGGCGAGGCCGACTATGCAGAGCACCAGCGGGGCGAGGACGAGGCCGTCGCGGAGGCCGATCTCGCGCGATTCGACTCCCTCTGCCTTGCGGTTGTGCATCGTGCGCTGGTAGAGGCGCAGCGCGTAGTAGGCCGACATCGCAACGCCGCTGATCGCAACGATCGCGAAGACGACCTTCGCTTGGAAGAGGCCGTTGAGGATGTAGAACTCGCCGATGAAGTTGGCCGAGCCGGGCATCGCCAGGGTGGCCAGGGTGACGATCAAAAAGAGCGCCGCGAGGACGGGGGCGCGCATCGCCATGCCCCCCATCTCACGCAGGTCCTCGGTTCCGCTCCGCTCGGCGAGGATCGCGACGATGATGAACAGCGGCGCGACGACGAGGCCGTGGTTGACCATCTGCAGCACCGCGCCGTCGGCCCCGTCGGCACGCAGGGCGAAGATCCCGGCGGTGATGAATCCGAGCTGGGCGACCGAGGAATAGCCGCCGACGAGGCGCACGTTGGTCTGGGTGAAGGCCATCACCGAGCCGTAGAGGATCGAGGCAAGAGCGATCACCAGGACGACCTCCTGGAACTGCACGGTCGCATTGGGGAAGAGCGGCAGCACGACGCGCAGGAAGCCGTAGGCGCCGACCTTGGCCAGCACGCCGGAGAAGACCGCGAGCACCGGCAGCGGCGCGGCGCGGTAGGCGTCGGGCATCCAGCCGTGCAGCAGGAAGGCCGGCATCTTGACCAGGAAGGCTGCGGCGAAGAACCAGAAGATCCAGCGCTGGCTGCCGACCCCGATCGGGTGCTTGGCCAGCTCGGCGATGGAGAAGGTGAGATGCCCCCCGTCGGCGGCGATGACCGCCGTGGCGATCGCCGCGACCAGCATCAGCAGCGAGCCGATCAGCGTGTAGACGATCATCTTCAGCGTCGCCGCGGCCGCCGTCGGCCCGCCCTCGCGGTCCGTGCCCCAGGCGCCGAAGAGGAAGTAGAACGGGACCAGCATCAGGTCGAAGAAGAGGACGAAGAGCAGCAGGTCCTGGGCGACGAAGGCGCCGAGGGTCGCGGTCTCGCCGAGCAGCATCATCAGAAAGAAGAGGTGCGGCCGCTCCTGCTCGCGGAAGGCGGCGAAGGCCGTCCCGCCCAGCCAGACCAGCGCCGTCAGCACGACGAGGAAGATGTTGAGGCCGTCGATGCCGAGGCTGTAGTCGACCCCGAGGCCGGGGATCCAGTTGACGTCGACGGTGTCCTGCAGCCCGGCGGCGCCGGAGTCGAAGCCGGCCAGGAGGGCGATCGCGATGCCGAGCGTCACCGCGGCGCCGAGGGCGGCCCACCAGCCCGCGTAGCGCTTGGGCAGGAAGAGGCCGAGTAGGCCGAAGGCGAGAGGGGTCCAGAGCAGCGAGTTGATCATGAGCTGGAGAGCAGGAAGTAGAGGGCGAGCCCGGCGAAGCCGGCGATCAGCAGCAGCGCGTAGCTGCGCACGAAGCCGCTCTGCACGAAGCGGACGACACCGCCGGCGCCGCTGACGGTGTCCCTGGTTCCACTCACCAGGCCGTCGACGACGAGGCGCTCGAAGGTCGAGTCGGCGAAGCGGCCGATCGCCAGCGCCGGGCGCACGATCAGGAGGTCGATCGCCTCGTCGAAGTACCACTTGTTGAGGCAGAGCAGGTAGACCGGGCGGAGGCGCTCGCGGAAGCGGGCCGGCAGCTGCGGGCGCGCCACCCAGAGGACCCAGGCGAGGCCGATGCCGACGATCGAGATCGCGCCGCCGATCGCGAGCCCGCGCCACTCGGCACCGGCCTCGGGGCGGATCGCGCTCAGCGGCGAGTCGGCGAAGGCGGGGTCGAGGAAGCCGAAGAGGACGTTGTCGACGCCGGGCACCTGGATCAGGCCGGCGAAGAGCGCGCCGATCGCGAGCACGCCCATCGCGACCGCCATCGGCCACGACTGCTCGGCGATGTGGTGGTGGGCGCCCGGGAAGCCGACTTCGGTGTCCTCCTCCTCTTCGGTCGCCGGGTTGATCGGCGGTCCGTGGTACAGCTCGCCGGTCTCGATCAGGTGCTGCGCCTCCTCGCAGGGCTCGCCGGGGAGCACGCGGAAGACGAGCCGGAAGGTGTAGATAGCGGTGAGGAAGGCGCCGACGTAGCCGCCGATCGCCATCCACGTATACATCCCGCCGCGCGCCTCGGCGTAGGCGAGGATCGAGTCCTTGGAGAAGAAGCCCGAGGTGAGCGGGAAGGCGGCCAGCGCGAGCCCGCCGATCACCAGCATCAGCGAGGTGAACCGCATCGCCTTCCAGAAGCCGCTCATCCGGTCGATGTCCTGCCGGTTGGCCATCGCCGAGATGATCGAGCCGGCGGTCATGAACAGCAGCGCCTTGAAGAAGGCGTGCGTCATCAGGTGGAAGAGCCCCTGGGCGTAGGCGCCGATCGAGACGCCCATGATCATGTAGCCGATCTGGCTCATCGTCGAGTAGGCGATCGCGCGCTTGAGGTCGGTCTGGGCGATCGCGATCGTGCCGGCGACGAGCAGCGTCGCGAGGCCGACGAAGGCGGCGATGTCGGCGGCGGTCGGGGCGAGGTAGAAAAGGACGTGGGTGCGGGCGATCAGGTAGACACCCGCCGTGACCATCGTCGCCGCGTGGATCAGCGAGGAGACCGGGGTCGGGCCCTCCATCGCGTCGGGCAGCCAGGTGTGGAACGGGATCTGCGCCGACTTGGCGAAGGCGCCGACGAGCAGCAGCAGGCAGATCGCGGTGACCGTCCACTCGCCGCGGGCGAAGACGCCCGGGGCCTTGGCGAAGACCTCGCCGTATTCGAACGTGCCCAGCTCGCGGAAGATCAGGAAGGCGGCGAGGACGAGGCCGATGTCGCCGACGACGTTGATCACGAAGGCCTTCATCCCGGCCTTGGTCGCGGTCGTGCGCCGGTACCAGAAGCTGATCAACGCGTAGGAGGCGAAGCCGACGAAGGCCCAGCCGACGATCAGGAGGACGAAGTTGCCGGCGAGGACCAGCAGGAGCATCGAAAAGACGAAGAAGTTGAGGTAGCTGAAGAAGCGGTGGTAGCCCTCGTCGGACTTCATGTAGCCGAACGAGTAGAGGTGGATCAGGGTCGAGACCCCGGTCACGACCAGGATCATGAAGGTGGAGAGCTGGTCGACGTAGATGCCGAGCTTGATCTCGAGCCCGGCCGCGCCCGCGTAGGTCCACAGCGCCGAGGCATGGTGGCGTGCCTCGGCGTCCTCGCCGAGCAGGTTGAACAGCGCGGCGAGAGCGCAGAGGAAGGCGAGGCCGACCGCGGCGGTGCCTAGCGCCCCCGCGAGCCGCGCCGGGAGGGCGCGGAAGCCGAGCGCGATCGCGATCGAGCCGAGCAGCGGCAGCAGCAGGACCAGCCAGGCCCAGGACGTTGTGTTCATCCGCGCAGCTCCCTCAGCTCATCGACGTCGAGCGGCAGCTTGCGGCGGAAGATCGCGACGATCAGTCCCAGCCCGACGACCACCTCGCAGGCGGCGATCACCATCACGACCAGGGCGAACACCTGCCCCTGTTGGTTGCCGACCATGCGGCTGAAGGCGACCAGGGCGAGGTTCCCGGCGTTGAGCATCAGCTCCAGGCAGAGCAGGATCACGACCGGGCTGCGGCGCAGCAGGATCCCCATCGCGCCGACCGCGAAGAGCAGCGAGGAAAGGACGATGTACCACTCGATGCTCACGCCGATTCGCCCTCCCGGCGCCGGCCGGCCAGCACGATCGCGCCGACCGCGGCGAGCATCAGCAGCATCGAGGAGGCCTCGAAGGGGATGAGGAACTTTTCCAGCAGCAGGTAGCCGATCGCCGCCGGGTCCCCGAAGCCCGCGCCGACGTCGGGGCCGTCGCCGCCCAGCGCCAGCAACGAGGAGGCGAGCACCGCGACCGCCAGCTCGACGAAGAGGGCGAGGCCGAGCAGCGGCGCGAGCAGGCGCTGGCCGGGGATCGGCTCCCAGGCCGACTCGGTGCCGCCGCCGACATAGGCGACGACGAAGACGTAGAGGACCATCACCGCCCCGGCGTAGACGACCACCTGCGCGGCGGCGACGAAGGCCGAGCTGAGCAGCAGGAAGAGCACCGCCAGTGAGAACAGGTGGATGATCAGCGCCAGCACGCTGTAGAAGGGATTGCGCATCGCGACGACGCCGATCGCGCCACCGAGCGCGCCGATCGCCGCGACGAAGAACAGAACCGCTTCCACCTACTCGCCCTCCGCTTTCAGCGGCGTGCGGTCGAGCGGCTCGGCGAGCAGCATCTCCTTGGTGAAGATCAGGTCCTCGCGGCTGTAGTCGGCCATCTCGTAGTCGTGGCCCATCGTGATCGCGTCGAACGGGCAGGCGATCTCGCAGTAGCCGCAGAAGATGCAGCGAGAGAGGTTGATCTCGTAGACCGCGGCGTAGCGCTCGCCGGCCGAGACGCGCTCGCCGGGGATGTTCTCGGCGGCGACAACCCGGATGCAGTCGGCCGGGCAGGCGGCGGCGCAAAGCGAGCAGCCGACGCACTTCTCCAGCCCGGTGTCCTCGAACTTGTGCAATTTATGGCGGCCGCGGAAGCGCGGGTAGACGGGCGTCTTCTCCTCTGGGTACTGGATCGTCAGCGGCCCCTCGATCAGCCGGGCCATCGTCGTCTTCAGCCCGCGTAGGGTCTCGCCGAAGGCTCGGTAGGCGCCACCGACGCCGCCCGGCTCGGGCCCCCGCTGGACAGCCACGACGCTGTCGTCGGTCAGGTAGGGGAATTGCTCACTCACGTGACCACCACCAGTACCGCGGTGACGAGGACGTTGAGCGTCGCCAGCGGCAGCAGCACCTTCCAGCCGAGGCTCATCAGCTGGTCGTAGCGCAGCCGCGGCAGTGTCGCCCGCACCCAGATGAAGACGAGGATCAGGCCCATGATCTTGGCCAGCATCCAGATCGGGTCCAGCCAGCCGGGCCCCGGCCCCATCCAGCCGCCGAGGAAGACCGCCGCGGCGATCCCCGAGACGACGAGGATCTCCATGTATTCGACAAGCAGGAAGCTGCCGAAGCGCATGCCGCCGTACTCGGTCATGAAGCCCTGGACAAGTTCGGCGTCGGCCTCGGGCATGTCGAACGGGGTGCGGTTGGTCTCGGCGAAGCCGGCCAGCATGAAGATCAGGAAGCCGACGAACTGGGGGAAGACGAACCAGAGGCCGCCCTGCGCGTGGACGAGGTCGACGAGCGAGAGCGAGCCGCCCATGATGATCGCGCCGAGCAGCGCCAGGCCCATCGCGACCTCGTAGGAGATCAGCTGGGCGGCGCCGCGCATCGCGCCGAGCAGGCTGTATTTCGAGCCCGAGGACCAGCCGCCGAGCAGGACGCCGTAGAAGGCGATCGAGCCGACGGCGAAGAAGTAGAGGATGCCGATCGGCACGTCGATCCCGTAGAGGCCGACGCCGCCCTGCACATCGCCCCAGGGGATGATCGCCAGCGCGAGGACGCCGGAGAGGACCGGCAGCAGCGGCCCGAGCACGAACAGGGTCGGGATCGCGTTGGCCGGGCGGAAGGCTTCCTTGCCGAGCAGCTTGCCGACGTCGGCAAGCGGCTGCAGGATGCCGAACGGCCCGACGCGGTTCGGTCCGTAGCGGTGCTGGAAGCGGCCGATCAGCTTGCGCTCCAGGACCGTCATCAGCGGCAGGATGCCGAAGATCACGGCGAAGATGACCAGCGACTTGACGACCATCACCCAGGTCGCTTCGACGAACTGCGTGTCGGCGACGGGCAGCATCAGCTTTCGACCTTCTGAAGCTCCACGCTTACCGGCCCACCATTCAGAAGCTGGTTGGCGTTGCCCTTGGCCGTCCCCTCGACCAGGAAGCAAACCCCCTGCTCGATCCGCTCGCGGATCACGACTCGAGCCCGCACGCTGCTTCCGTTCTGAGCTACCTCAACCTCATCGCCACCCCGTAACTCGAGTCGCTCTGCGTCCGCAGGCGACAGCTCGACTCGCTGCTGCGGCTGAAGGAACTTCAGCGGCGGGTTGAGCTCGGTGATCGGGCCTGCCCAGAGATCCCTGTAGGTCCCGAGGACGAGCGATCCGGGGTCGCTCGGCTCGCGTTCGCGAGGAGTTCCGATCGACCCCGGATCGCTCGTCCCTTCAGCTTGCGGCAGCTTCGAGGCCGCGGGTAGGTCCTGCCAGCGCACACCCCTACCTGCGATCTCAGCATCAATCAGATCGTTGTAGAAGGGAACGGCCTCGGTCAGAGCTTCGAAGGCCGAGGGTTGGGAGTTGATGCCGGTGTCGTGGCCAAGGGCCAAGGAAAGCTCGGCGAGGACGCCCCAGTTGGGGCGGATGTCGCCAGGGCGGCCGGCGCTGGGGCGGACGCGCTGGAGGCGGCCGTCCGGGTGCGTCACCGTGCCGTCTTTCTCGGCGTGCGTCTCGAGCGGGAAGACGACATCGGCCTTGGCCGTGGTGTCGTTCTCGAAGGTGGAGAAGCAGACGATCTGCTTGGCGGCGCTCAGGGCGCGCTCCCAGGCGGGGGTGTCGGGGAAGTCGCGCAAGGGATCGACGCCAAACAGAACAAGGGTCTCCAGCTCGCCGGACTCCAGCGCCGCCCTCATCTCCTCCGTCGTCTTACCGCCGAGCGCTGCGTTTGCCCCGAATAGCGTGGTCGATGCAGCGCTCGTCAGTCCCGGGCCGGCGTCGGGGAGGCAGCCGGCCTCGCGCAGGCCGCGGGCGTTGCTCAGCTCGGGGACTTCGAGCAGGCCGCTGCCGTCCTTGCCAGCGAGGTCGAGGGCGGCGGCGACGTCGAGCAGCGCCTCGGTTGCAGCCTCGCCCTCGCGGCAGATGCGCTCGCCCCAGATCACGACGACCCGCTCAGCGCTCTTGAGGACGTCCGCCGCGGCCGCGGGGGGGCTGCCCTCGCCGCCGGTGCGCAGCGCGGTGGCGAGCTCGGCGAGGAAGTGGGTCGCGTTGCCGGGTGCGTAACGGATCGCCGCCTCGGCACCACCGTCGAGCGTCGTCGGGCGGTCGGTGGCGAGCACCAGTTTGGCGCCGTTGCGTCGCATCGCCTTGCGGATCCGCAGGTCGAGGATCGGCGAGCTGTGCAGCGGGTCGGAGCCGACGAGCAGGATCGCGTCGGCGTCGTCGATGTCGCGCACCCTGGCCGACAGGTCCGGCTGGGCGAGCTGGAGCAGGGTGTCCCGCGCCGGTCCGCGCGAGACGCGCGACTCGACGTGGGGGGAGCCGAGCGCCTCGCGGAGGATGCGCTGCACCAGGTAGCCCTCCTCGTTGGAGGCATCGCCGACGATCGCAGCCGCCTCGGTGCCCCCGGCCGCCAGCGCCGCGCCTGCCTTGGCGATCGCTTCGTCCCAATCGACCGCGCCGCCGCGCAGCCGTGGGCCGCTGACCCGCTCCTCGGCGGCGAACATCTCGAAGCCGTAGCGGCCGCGGTCGCAGAGCCAGCCGTCGTCGACGTCGGGGTTGTCGCGGGCGACCACCCGCTTCACCTGCTCGTCGCGGACCGTGAAGCTGACGTTGCACTGGCTCGGGCACAGCGTGCAGACCGAGCCGGCCTGCTCGTTGTCCCAGGGCCGGGCGCGGAAGCGGTACGTGTAGCTGGTCAACGCCCCGACCGGGCAGAGGTCGGTGATGTTGCCGTGAAAGGGGTCGACGTAGGGGCGGTCGTCGAAGGTGCCGACGAAGGTGCGGTCGCCGCGCTCGAGCAGCTGCAGCTGCGAGTCCTCGCTGACCTCTTGGCTGAAGCGCACGCAGCGGTAGCAGAGGATGCAGCGCTCGCGGTCGATCGCGACCAGGGGCGAGAGCTCGACCGGCTTCTCGAAGTGGCGCTTTTCGTCGGTCATGCGGCTCTTGCCGGGGCCCCAGCCCATCGAGATGTCCTGCAGCGGGCACTCGCCGCCTTTGTCGCAGACGGGGCAGTCGAGCGGGTGGTTGACGAGCAGGAACTCGACCACGGCGCTCTGCGCGTGCTTGACCTGCTCGGTGCGGGTGTGGACGACCATGCCGTCGCGCACCGGCGTGGAGCAGGAGGTCTGCAGTTTCGGGATCCCCTCGATCTCGACCAGGCACATACGGCAGGCGCCGACCGGTTCGCCCAGTTTCGGCTCGTAACAGAAGACGGGGATCTCGACGTCGCCGCGCTTGGCGGCGTCGTGCAGCATCTCACCCTCGGTCGCGACGACCTCGCGGCCGTCGATCACGATCGTCACCTCGCGGCTCATGTGGCGGCTCCCAGGGTTTCGGCGGGCCCCCGCACGGCGGCGATCCGGCTCTCGTCGGCGAGGTTCGCCCCGGCTTCGTCCATCACCCGTTCGAACTCGGGACGAAACTTTTTCACCATCGCGCTCACCGGCATCGCCATCGAGTCGCCGAGCACGCAGAGGCAGTGGCCCATGATGTTGTCCTGAACCGAGCTGATGATGTCGAGGTCCATCGGCGTCGCCTCGCCGCGCACGACCCTTTCGAGCATCTTCACCGTCCAGTTGGTGCCCTCTCTGCACGGGGTGCACTTGCCGCAGGACTCGTGGTGGTAGAAGCGCGCCGTGCGCAGCGCCATGTGTGGGATCGAGACGCTGTCGTCGGCGACGATGATCGAGCCCGAGCCGAGCATCGAGCCGGCTTCGGCCATCGCCTCGAAGGAGTAGGGCAGGTCGAGCCCTTCCTCGACGGTGAGCACCGGGGCGGACGATCCGCCCGGGTAGAAGGCCTTGATCTCACGCCCCGGCAGCGGGCCGCCGGCGAGGTCGCAGATCAGCTCGCGGGTCGGGGTGCCGAGCTCGACCTCGTAGTTGCCCGGGCGTCGCACGCCGCCGGAGATCGAGACGACCTTGGTCCCTGGCGACTGTTCGGTGCCGTAGCCGCGGAACCACTCGGCTCCGTTGGCGACGATGCGCGGCACGTTCGAGAGGGTCTCGACGTTGTTGATCAGCGTCGGCCCGCCGTAGAGGCCCTGCACGGCGGGGAAGGGCGGCTTCAGCCGTGGATTGCCGCGCTTGCCCTCGAGCGCGTCGAGCAGCGCCGTCTCCTCGCCGCAGATGTAGGCGCCGGCTCCGCGATGGACGATCAACTCGAGGTCGCGCCGCGATCCGAGGATGTCCTCGCCGAGGTAGCCGGCTTCGTAGGCTTCGGCGACGGCGGCGTCGAGGATGTCGGCCTGGGCGTCGTACTCGCCGCGGATGAAGATGAAGGCGTGCCCGGCGTCGGCGGCGATCGCCGCGATCGCGATCCCCTCGATCAGCTGATGCGGGTTGCGCTGCATCAGCTCGCGGTCCTTGAAGGCGCCCGGCTCGGACTCGTCGGCGTTGCAGCAGATGTACTTGGCCATTTCGCCACGCGGCAGGAAGGAGGCCTTTTTGCCCATCGAGAACCCGGCCCCGCCGCGGCCGCGCAGGCCGGAGTCTTCGAGCTCCTTGAGGATCTCCTCGGCCTCGAGCTCGCGGTAGGCCTTCTCCAGGGTCGCGTAGCCGCCGTAGCCCTTGTAGCCGGCGAGGGTGCGCAGCGCCGGGTCCTCGGCGTGCTCGAGCAGGACGCGTGTCTCAGGCATCTCGGTCCCCCGCCAACGGGCGCTTCGCGAGGCTCTTCTCCGGCAGCACGTCCTCGTCGGCCAGCAGCTGGTCGATCACGGTGCTCGCCTCGCCGGGCTCGAGCGGCCCGAAGTAGCGCTCGTCGATCGAGGCCATCGGGGCGATGTCGCAGGCGCCGAGGCACTCGAACCCGGTTACGAAGAGCTCCTCCTCGCGGCCCTCCGCGGCGGCGCGGAAGGCGTCGAGCAACTCGTCGCCGCCGCGCATCCAGCAGGTGATGTTGGTGCAGACGGCGACTTTGTGGGTGCCGACAGGATCGGTGTGCAGCAGGTCGTAGAAGCTCGCGACCGACTCCAGGTATGCGGGCGTCACACGCATCACCGCGGCGGCCTGGCGTATTCCCTCCGGCGTGCACCAGCCGTAGAGCCGCTGCACCGCCCAGAGGGCCGGGATCGAGACCGAGTGCCGGTCGGGGTAGCGCCCCATCAGCGTCTCGATCCGCTCGCGCAGCTCGTCAGGGCATTCGACCTCATGAAGCTCGGGAATCCCCTCCGAAGCTCTATCGGGCACTCGACCCTCGCTCACCGCGCGGTCGACGGGGAACTCGCTCACCGGTCCACACCCCCCAGGATCGGGTCGAGCATGCCGAGGCTGCAGATCATGTCGGCGATGTAGCTGTCGGTCGACATGTCCTTGAAGGCCTGCAGGTTTACGAAGGAGGGGTCGCGGAAGTGGACCCGGGCGGGCTTCGACGAGCCGTCGGCGAGGATGAAGCAGCCGAGCTCGCCGCGCGGCGACTCGATCGAGTAGTAGAGCTCACCGGCCTCGACCCGGTAGCCCTCGGTGACGAGCTTGAAGTGGTGGATCAGCGACTCCATCGAGGTCGAGAGCTCCGAGCGCGGCGGCAGCACGTACTTGCGGTCGTCGGCGATGAACGGGCCCTCGGGCAGGCCGTCGAGCGCCTGCTCCATGATCCGCACCGACTCGACCATCTCCGCCACCCGCACCCGGTAGCGGTCGTAGTTGTCGCCGACCGTGCCGACCGGGATCTTGAAGTCCATCTCGGGGTAGGCGAGGTAGTCGAAGGCCTTGCGCAGATCCCAGGGCTCGCCGGCGGCGCGCAGCAGCGGCCCGGTCACGCCCAGCTCCAGCAGGCGCTCGCGCGGGACGATCCCGGTCCCCTTGGTGCGCGAGAGGAAGACCTCGTTGCGGTCCAGCAGCGCCTGGTACTGCTCGACTCGGACCGGCATGTCGGCGAGAAAGCTGCGCAGCTTCGCCTCGAAGCCGCGCGGGATGTCCTCGATCACGCCGCCGACCTGGAAGTAGCGGGTATGCATCCGCTGCCCGGTGGCCATTTCGAACAGGTCGAGGATGCGGTCGCGCTCGCGGAAGCAGTACCAGAGCATCGAGATCGCGCCGAGGTCCAGAGCGGTCGTTCCCAGCCAGACGAGGTGGGAGTGGATGCGGTTGAGCTCGAGGAAGATCGTTCGCAGGTACTTGGCCCGCGGGGGGATCTCGAGGTCGACGAGGCGCTCAACCGCGCCGCAGAAGGCCTCCATCTGGAAGAAGTAGGAGACGTAGTCCATCCGCTCGACGAAGGGGATGACCTTCCAGTAGCTCTTGTCCTCGCAGGACTTTTCGATCCCCGTGTGGACGTAGCCGATCACCGGCCGCAGGTCGCGCACGGTCTCGCCTTCGAGGTCGACCACCAGGCGCAGCACCCCGTGCGTCGCAGGGTGGTGCGGCCCGATGTTGATCGTCATCAACTCCGAACGCGCCTGCGAGGAATCAGATATGGACGCAGTCGCGTTCGGAGTTGAATCATTTCCGCCCATGTCCTCCGCTTCGCGTCCGGGCATGGGCGGGCCGTAGGGATGTTCAGCCATAGTTGCGCTCGTTGTAGGTGAACGTCACCGGCTCGCCGCCGACCGGAAAGTCGCGGCGCTGCGGCCAGCCGACGTAGTCGTCGGGCAGCAGGATGCGGGTCAGGCCCGGGTGGCCCTGAAAGACGATGCCGAAGAAGTCGAACACTTCGCGCTCCTGGAAGTCGGCGGTCGGGAACAGCTCCACACAGGAGGCGATCTCCGGCAGCGCGTCCTCGCCCGGGTCGGCGAGCATCGCTTTGACCCTGATCCGCTCGACCCGGTCGCGGTTGAGCAGCTCGTAGTGGACGGCGAAGCGCGGCTCGGCGGGCAGGTAGTCGGCGGCGTGCAGGCTGGAGAGGAAGCGGTAGCCCTGGCCCGGGGTGTCGCGCAGCCAGGCGAGCACGGCGAGGATCTGCGTCGGCTCGGCGACCAGCGCCGGCTGGCCGCGGTCGAAGCTCGTGTCGAGCACCGCGCCGGGGTGGTCCTGCTCGATCTCGCCCCGGATCAACTCCAGCCCGGGGGCGTCAGGCACGGATCAGCCCTCGCGCTTCCTCGTAGGCCACGGCTGCCTCGGGGCTCGGCTCGCTGCGCGGGCCGCCTCGCGCCCACTCCTCGGTGCCGGCGGCGTCGTAGCGCTGGCGCCAGCCCTGGTCCGGGTTGCCCATGATCTTGCGCTGCAGCTTGGTGAAGCCGTAGAGCACCGCCTCGGGGCGTGGCGGGCAGCCGGGGATGTGCATGTCGATCGGCATGAACTTGTCGGCGCCCTGGACCACGGCGTAGTTGGAGAACATGCCGCCGGAGGAGGAGCAGGCGCCCATCGAGATCGCCCACTTCGGCTCCAGCATCTGGTCGTAGAGGCGGCGGACGACGGGCGCCATCTTGATCGAGACCCGGCCCGAGAGGATGATCATGTCGGCTTGGCGCGGCGAGGCCCGCAGCGCCTCGGCGCCGAAGCGGGCGAGGTCGTAGCGGGCGGTGACGATCGATATCGGCGCCTCGATCGCGCAGCAGGCGAGGCCGAAGGTGAGCGGGAAGCAGGAGTTCGCCCGCGCCCATCCGAGCATCTTCTCGAAGCTCGTCATCACGACTTTTTCCTCGACGTAGCGCTCCAGCTCCTCGCCCTCGAGGTCGCCGCGCAGCATGTCGCGGGCGCGCAGCTGGCGGCTGCGCATCGTCTGTCGCTCTACCTCCAATCCAATGCCCCCTTACGCCACACGTAGACGAAGGCGACGAGCAGCAGGACGACGAACGTGACCAGCTCGCCGAGCACGAAGAGGCTGTCGGCGCCCCTGAGGATGACCCCGATCGGGTAGAGGAAGACCACCTCGATGTCGAAGAGGATGAATAGCATCGCGATCAGGTAGAAGCTGACCCCGAAGCGCAGGCCGCGAGTGGGCTCGACCGGGATGCCGGACTCGTAGGCCTCGCTCTGGCGGCGGCTCGCGGCGGTCGGCCTGGCGGGCTTCTTCGGCCCGATCAGGTGGTTGAGCATCACGAAGGCGCTGCCGACCCCGAGTCCGAGGAAGGCGAAGACGAGTATCGGCAGGTAGCTCTTCAGCACGGCGAGACCCGTTATACAACCACATTGTGACAAGTTGCCACATAGTGATTTTCCGCATCAGCAAGCGGAATCCCGACCCTTTCGGGCGGATTTAGGGCGATGGCGGAGGTCCACCTCGTCGTCGGCTGCGCCCTGATCGCGCTCAACCTCGCGGCCTTCGCCGCCGGGGGGGTCGCGTGGCTGCGACGCCGGTCCTCGATCCCCTTCTGGTACCTGCTGCGCGGCGCCCAGGCGGCGGTCTTCGTGCAGGCGCTGCTCGGCGGCCTGCTGGTAATGACCGGCCACGAGCCCGACGAAAGCCTGCACTACCTCTACGGGATCCTGCCCCTGGTCGTCTCGTTCCTCGCCGAGGGCGCCCGTGCCGGCGCGGCCCAGCGCGAGCTCGGCGAGATCGACTTCGAAGCGCTCCCCGCCGAGGACCAGCAGTCCCTCGCCCTGGCGATTGTCCGCCGCGAGATGGGGATCATGGCCGTCAGCTGCGGCGTCATCCTCTTCCTCGCCCTGCGCGCCGCCGGCACCAGCGGCGCCTTCTGAGCGCTACGCCGAGATGCGGAAAGCCGGGTGGTCGGCGGCGATCCGGCGCAGCTCCTCGTCGCTGGAATCCGGCCCGACCCCGTCGAAGAAGGCGCCGACCTCCCACTTCCACTTCTCCAGGTAGGCCCGGAGCAGGGCGGGCTTCTCCTCCTCGCCCACCTCGGTGGCGCGGAACTCCTCCGTATTGCCGCCGAGCACGAGGCGCCCGCCGCCACTGACCCGCATGTTTCGCACCCACTGGGTATGGCCGCGCGGGGAAACCAGAAAGCGATCGCCCTCGTAGGCCAGGAGATTGACGGGCGTCTTACGCCACTCGCCGCTCTTGCGCCCCTTGACTTCGAGCACGCGCGAGCCTGCGACGCTGAGGCCGAGCCTTGTCAGCAGGGCGACGAGCCGGTTGAAGACGTTCTTGGTGAACCAGCCTGGTTCTTGAAAATGAGTGTCCATGCCCGGATGGTGGCAAATCGGCCTCAGCCGAGGGGTCGGTACTTGCCGCCGTGGAAGACGAGCGGGTCGCCCTCGCCGGCCTCCAGGGCGGTCACCTCGCCGGTGACGATCACGTGGTCGCCACCGGCGATCACGTCGCGCAGCTCGCAGGCGGCGAAGACGAGGGCGTCATCGATCGCGGGGACGCCGTCGCGCTCACCCCAGGCGACGCCCTCCCACTTCGCGGCGACCGGGGCCTTGGTCGCGAAGGAGCGCGCGATCGGCTCCTGCCCGGCGTGCAGGACGCTGACTCCGAACCGGTTCGCACCCTGCACGGCGAGCAGCGTGCGCGAGCCGCGGTCGAGGCAGGCCAGCATCAGCATCGGCTCGATCGAGAGCGAGCAGACGGCGTTCGCCGTCGCCCCGGCCGGGCCCTCCGGCCCGGCTGCCGCGACGACGGTCACTCCGGTGGGCAGCATCCCCATCGCGGCGCGGAAGGCGGCGGAATCTGGCGAGCGCGCGTCGGCCATCGAGCCTGGACAATATGATGCGCGCCGCGTGCGACCTGCACTTGCCATAGCGGCGGCCGTCGTGGCCGCGCTCGCCCTCGCCGCCTGTGGCTTCGGCGAAGAGGGCATCTCGGTATCCAAGGACGATCCCGACTACAACGGGTCCGTCATCTTCGCCACGCACTGCAGCGGCTGCCACACCCTGAGCGCCGCCGGCACGCAGGGAAGCGGGAATCGCAGCGTACGTACGCAGGGTCCCAACCTCGACCAGCGAACCGAGACCTACGACGATGCCCTCTTCGCGATCCAGAACGGCGGCTTCTCCGGGGCCATCATGCCGCAGAACATCGTGGTCGGCTCCGACGCGAAGGCGCTGGCCCGCTTCGTTGCCAAGTACGCGGGCTCCGAAGCCGAAACATCGCCGCGCCCCGGCAACCACTCGCCCTAGCGGGAGCGGCCGATGCTCGACCTGAAGCTGATCCGCTCCGATCCCGAGCGGGTCAAGCGGGCGATTGCCCGCCGCGGCGCCGGCGAGGAAGTCGACGCGCTGCTGGCGCTTGACGCGCGCCGCCGCGAGCTGCTGCCCGAGATCGAGGGCGCGCAGGCGGAGCGCAAGACGATCTCCAAGCAGATCGGCGAAGCGAAACAACGCGGCGAGGACGCCGCGGGGCCGATGGCCGCGGTGGCGGAGCTGAAGCAGAGGATCGAGGCCGGCAAGGCGGAGCTGGAGACCGTCGAGGCGGAGCTCGACCGGGTCGCCGCGGCGCTGCCCAACCTGCCCGACCCCGATGCCCCCGAAGGGATGACCGAGGAGGACGCGGTCGTCGTGCGCGAGGTCGGCGAGCGGCCTGTGTTCGACTTCGAGCCCCGCGATCACCTCGAGATCGGCTCCGAGCTGGGCCTGATCGACATGGAATCCGGGGCGCGGCTCTCGGGCTCGCGCTTCGCCTACCTGAAGGGCGACCTGGTGATGCTCGAGCTGGCGTTGGTCCACTTCGCGCTCGACCTCGTGCGGGAGGCGGGGCACGAGCCGGTCGTGCCGCCGGTGCTGGTCCGCGAAGAGGCGCTCTACGGGACCGGGTTCCTGCCGGGAGACCGCGATCAGATCTACGAGGTCGAGAAGGACGAGCTTTTCCTCGTCGGCACCTCGGAGGTGGCGCTCGCCGGCCTGCACGCCGACGAGATCCTCTCCGCCGAGCAGCTGCCGTTGCGCTACGCCGGGTTCTCACCCTGCTTCCGCCGCGAGGCCGGCGCAGCCGGCCGCGACACGCGCGGGATCTTCCGCGTCCACCAGTTCGACAAGGTGGAGATGTTCTCTTTTGTCGAGCCGGCCGGGTCACCGGCCGAGCACGAGCGGCTGCTGGCGATCGAGGAGCGCATCCTCGGCGAGCTGGAGATCCCCTACCGGGTCGTCAACGTCGCCGCCGGCGATCTCGGCGCCCCGGCCGCGAAGAAGTACGACTGCGAGGCGTGGATCCCCAGCCAGAAGCGATATCGAGAGCTGACCTCATGCTCGAACACGACCGATTACCAGGCTCGACGCCTCAATTGTAGGTATCGGGCTGTCGATAACGAAGCAATCCAGGCGGTGCACACGCTGAACGGGACTGCCGTGGCCGTAGGACGGACGATGATCGCGCTGATCGAGAACCGACAGGATCGTGAAGGTGGGTTTACCCTACCTAATATTCTGTATAGATATGGGGCTCCCGAAAGGATCGAGGCGCGGTGAACGCCGTCCGTGACGCGAAACGCGTCGTCCTCTGCGACGACCACGAGATCGTCCGTGAGGCGATCAAGTCGCGGATGGTGAACTCGCAGGCGCTGCAGATCGTCGGCGAGGCGTCGAACGGCCGCGATGTCGTCGACGTCGTCAAGGAGCTCGAACCCGACGTCTTGATCATCGATGTCGAGCTGCCCAAACGGGACGGGATCGAGGCGACCAAGGACGTGCTCAAGGCGCGCCCGCGGACCAAAGTCATCGTCTTCACAGCGCACGCCCAGCCGGACCTGCTTGCCCTGGCGCTGCGCGCCGGCGCCTCCGGATACGTGCTCAAGTCCGCGCCCGCCGAGGACATCGCCCGGGCGGTCAAAGCCGTCACCGGCGGCGGCACCTTCCTCGGCGGCGACTTCGCCGGGGGCAAGCCTTCGGAGGTAGAGAAACTGCTCCACCTCTCTCCGCGCGAGCGGCAGATCCTCGAGCTGCTCGCCGAGGGCCTGCGGGTGAAAGAGATCGCCGAGCGGCTCGACCTCAGTCCGGCGACCGTGCACACCCACGTGCGCAACGCGATCGCCAAGCTCGAGGTCGACACCCGCACCGAGGCGGTCGCCCTCGCCGTGCGCTTCAGCTACCTGGGCGCGGGCGGCGGCGTCAAGTAAGCGGCGCTTCCTCTGCTCCAGCGGAGCCCAGGGAACCAGATATGGATGGGCTCCGCTGCTGCGTCCGGGAGCGCCTTGGTCGACCTCGGATCGACTATCCCTCGTGGTCGAGGGTCAGCGCGCAGCCGTTGATGCAGTAGCGCTGGCCGTTCGGCCCGGGCCCATCGTCGAAGACGTGGCCGAGGTGCGCGTCGCAGTGCTTGCAGACGACCTCGGTGCGGCGCATCATCAGCCCGTTGTCGGGGCGCAGCTCGACGTGCTCGAGATTGGCCGGCTCGGTGAAGCTCGGCCAACCGGTGCCGGAGTCGAACTTCGTGTCCGAGGAGAACAGCTCGGTGCCGCAGCAGACGCAGCGGTAAATCCCGGCGCTCTTCTCGTCGACGTAGGGCCCCGTGAAGGCGCGCTCGGTGCCCGCCCTGCGGGTCACTTCGTACTGCTCGGGGCTCAGCTGGGCACGCCACTCCTGGTCGGACTTCTCGACCTTCTTGGTGGTCTCGGTCATCTCGTTCCTTTCGCTCCACATTGAGCTTACGCTGCCTGTCTAACCAGTCTGTGACACCGCTTCTCGCATCAGTCCGTACGATTTCGCCGCTGTGTCGAGAGCCTTCTACGAGAAAGCCGGAAACGGGTTCGTCGCCACGGAGCTGACGCGCGGGCCGTGGGACCCCGGCGCTCAACACGCCGGCCCGCCCTCGGGGCTGCTGGGTCGGGAGATCGAGCGCGTACCCGGTGGCGAGGGCTTCCAGGTCGCCCGGGTGACCTTCGAGATCCTGCGCCCGGTGCCGATCGGGCCGGTGCGGGTCGAGGCCGAGCTGGCTCGCCCTGGGCGCAGCGTGCAGATGATCGAGGCAACGCTCTCCGGCGAGGACGGGGAAGCGCTGATCAAGGCCCGCGCCTGGCGGATTCGCACCGGCGAGATCGAGATCCCCGACGACGTCCCGACCACGCCGGCGCCGCCGCCGGGACCGGAGGAGGGCGACGTGCCCGGGTTCTTCGAGACCGGCCAGTCGGCCGGGTACCACACCGCGATGGAGTGGCGCTCGGTCGGCGGCGGCTTCCTCGAGCCCGGCCCGGCTACCGTCTGGATGCGGATGAACTGCGCCCTGGTCGCCGGCGAGGAGCCGACGCCGCTGCAACGGACGCTGGTCGCCGCCGACGTCGGCAACGGGATCAGCGCCGTGCTCGACTGGCGCCGCTACGTCTTCATCAACGTCGACCTCAGCGTCCACCTGGAGCGAATGCCCGAGGGGGAGTGGGTCTGCGTCGACGCCGTCACCCTGCCGCAGCGCAACGGGATCGGCACGGCCGAGTCGGTGCTCTCAGACCGGCGCGGCCGCATCGGCCGCGCTGCCCAGGCGCTGCTGGTCAGCGGACGCCCATAGGCCTCTTCCCCGATCGCGGTCGTCATTTCATCCGCATGGCGGGACGAATGGCGACCGCGGTGGTGGTCGCGGAGGCGAGCGCGACGAGCGCGGCGAAGAGGAATGCGCCCTCGTAATCGCTGAGGGCGGCGGCGATCCCGGCCAGCGGCGCGCCGAACCCGATCCCGGCGTCGAAGAAGGCGGTGAAGGTGCCCAGCGCCGCGCCGCGCCGCGTCTCGGCCACGCGCTCGACCACGATCAGCGAGAGCGATGGGTACAGCAGCGAGAAGGCCGCACCCATCGCCAACGCCCCGGCGACGGCGACGGCGAGGCTGTGGGCGACCCCCATCGTCGCCAGCCCGGCCGCCTCGACGATCGCGGCGCCGATCGCCACCCGGGTCGGGCCGGCGCGGTCCGGCAGGTCGCCGCCCACGAGGCGGGTGAGGACGACCATCGTCGCGAAGACCCCGAAGACGACGGCGCCGTGGCCGACGCCGCGCTGGTCGAGGTGGAGCACTACGAAGGAGGCGACGGTCGCGTAGCCGAGCGAGCCGAGCGCCAGCGCGGTGCCCGGCCGCACCGCCTCGGGCGCGATCAGCGGGTGGTGCTCGTCCACGCCCGGCTTGGGGTGGAAGGGGTCCGGCAGCCGCAGCGCGATCAGCGCCCCGACCAGCGGCGCCGCTCCCGCGAAGATCCAGACCGCGGTGTAGCCGGATGCGTGGAGGAGCAGCTCGCCGACCAGCGGCCCGATGCTGAGCCCGGACCAGACCGCGAGCCCGTAGAGGCCGATCACACGCCCCCGGCGGTCGGGCGGAGCGATGTCGACGATCCACGCCGAGCCCGCCGTAAAGACCGTCCCCTCACCGGCGCCGAGCAGCAAGCGCGCGCCGATCAGCCCGGCGATCCCGAGCGGCAGCAGGTAGAGGAACCCGGCGATGGCGACGAGGATCGAGCCGGCGAGCACCGCCGGCTTGCGGCCGCGACGGTCGGCCAGGCGCCCGGCGAGCGGCCGCAGCAACAGGCCGGTGACGGCGTAGGAGCCGATCACGACGCCGACCGCGATGTTGCCGCCGTCGAGCGGTCCGTGCACGTAGCGGGGCAGGACGGGAAGCACGGCGCCGACCGCGACCAGCCCGGCGAAAGTGACCGCGAAGACTCCGGCGAAGGCCACCCCGGGGCGCGCCACCGCGGGCGGCGCCCCGGTTCCCACGCTCACGGCGCCAGCGCGGCGAGGTCGGCGACGACGTGGTCCGGCGGCGGCACCGCGGCCTCGGCCTGCTCGCGCGAGGTCGCGCCGCTCAGCACGAGGATCGTCTCCAGGCCTGCGCGTCTGCCGCCCTCGATGTCGGAGGCGACCCGGTCGCCTACCATCGCGACCCGCTCGGCGGCGGCGATCCGCTCCCGCGCCAGCTCGAACAGGTGGGGCTCCGGCTTGCCGCCGATCTCCGCCGTCGCTCCGCTTGCGGTTTCGACCGCGGCGAGCACCGCCCCGGTGCCCGGCCAGGCCCCACCGGGCATCGGCAAGGTCGGGTCGTGGCTGGTCGCGAACAACGCGGCGCCCCGTTGCAGGGCGAGCGTCGCGGTGAGCAGCTCCTCGTAGTCGAACCCGCGGTGGCCGGAGACGACGACCGCGCCGGCCGCGCGGCCGCGCTCACCTTCCAGTAGCTCCAGCCCGGCCGCGGAGAGCGATTCGTGAAAGGCCGGTGCGCCGATCGCGAACGCGTTGCCGCCCGGCCCGAGGCGCTCGGCGACGAGGGCCGCGGTCGATTCGCCCGCGGTGACGATCCGCTCCGGCTCGATCTCGACCCCTGCCTCGCTCAGGCGCCGCGCGTACTCCGCCGCCGGCTTCGCCGGGTTGTTGGTGACGAAGACGATTTCCTTGCCCGCGTCGAGCAGCGAGCGCAGCGCAGCGGTCGAGCCGGGAACCGCCTCTCGGCCGATCCAGACCACTCCGTCGAGGTCGATCAGCAGTCCGTCGAATTCGTCTACCAGAGCCACACCGGCAGGCTATTGTGCCGAGCGTGAGCACCGTTGACGGGCAGGTGGTGACCGCTTCCGGCATCTCGCGCCGCTACGGCGAGGGGGAGGCCGCGGTGGACGCCCTGATCGGTGTCACGACCGGTTTTCAGCGCGGTCGCTTCACGGCGATCATGGGCCCCTCGGGCTCGGGCAAGTCGACCCTGATGCACATCCTTGCCGGGCTCGACACGCCGACCGAGGGCACGGTGACGCTCGACGGCGAAGAGATCACCGGGCTCGACGACGCGGCGCTGACCAAGCTGCGGCGCGACAAGCTCGGCTTCGTCTTCCAGTTCTTCAACCTGCTGCCGGTCCTCACCGCGGAGGAGAACCTCGTCCTGCCGCTCTCGATCGCCGGCCGCAAGCCCGACGCGGAGTGGCTCGACCGCCTGGTGCGCACGGTCGGGCTCGAGGACCGCCGCACCCACCGACCCGCCGAGCTCTCGGGCGGCCAGCAGCAGCGCGTCGCCGTCGCCCGGGCGCTGGTCTCCAAACCGGAGGTCGTGTTCGCCGACGAGCCGACCGGGAACCTCGACTCGAAGGCGAGCCAGGACGTGCTGCGGCTGCTGCGCCAGGCGGTCGACGAGTTCGGCCAAACCGTGATCATGGTCAGTCACGACCCGGTCGCGGCCGCCCACGCCGACCGCCTGATCACGCTCAGCGACGGCCGCATCGTCCACGACGCCGCGCCCGGCTCGGCCGACGAGGTGATCGAGCTGATGAAGCAGATCGGTTAGCGGCCGGTGACAGGCCTTGCCCTCAAGAGCCTCTGGGCGCGCAAGGCGCGGGCGCTGGGAACGACCTTCGCCGTCGTCATCGGGGTCGCCTTCATCGCCGGCTCCTACGTCCTCACCGACACGATCTTCGCCGCCTTCGACGAAATCTTCAGCGACTCGCTGAAGGGGACCAGTGTCGTCGTCAGCGCCGAGAACCCGGTCGAACAGGAAAACGGCGAAATCCCGACGATCCCGGCCACGCTGCTGCCCAAGGTGAAGCGGGTCGCGGGCGTCCGCGTCGCCGCCGGGACGATCTTCACGCCCGGCGGCTTCTTCGACTCCGATGGCAAGAAGATCGGCAACAAATTCGCCCCGAAGTTCATATCTGCGCGCCTGCCCGACCGGCTCGAGTCGCTGACCTACGTCGATGGCCACCCGCCGCGCGGCCCGACCGAAGCCTCGCTCGACGAGGCCGCGGCGGAAGGCTCGGGGATCAAGCTCGGGGAAAGGATCAGGCTGATCGGCCAGGGCAGCTCCCGCTCCTTCCGCCTGGTCGGCTTCACCCATCTCGGCGACGCATCGTTCGGTGGCGCCAGCATCGCCCAGGTGACGCTGCCGGTCGCGCAGCGGCTCACCCGCAAGCGCGACCGCTTCGACCAGATTTCGGTCGCAGCCCGCGACGGCGTCTCCGCCGCGGTGCTCAAACGGCGGATCGAGCGTGTCATGCCGGCCTCGGCTCGGGTCGAGACGGCGAAGGAAAACGCCGACCGGGGCTCGGAAGAAATCCGCGACAACCTCGGCTTCCTGCAGACGATCCTGCTCGTCTTCGGCTTCGTCGCGGTCTTCGTCGGCGCCTTCCTGATCTTCAACACGTTCTCGATCACGGTCGCCCAGCGGGTCGCCGAGTTCGGCATGCTGCGCACGCTCGGCGCCTCGCGACCGCAGGTCCTGCTCTCGGTGCTGTTCGAAGCGCTCGCGATCGGCCTGCTCGGGGCGATCGTCGGGATCGGCGGCGGCTACGTGATGGCGATCCTGCTGGGCGGCCTGCTCAAGGCCTTCGAAGTTGACCTGCCGACGACCTCGCTGGTGATGGAAACGCGCACGATCGTCGTCTCGCTGCTGGTCGGGGTGGTGATCACGGCGGTCTCCTCGATGGTCCCGGCGCTGCGCTCGACCCGGGTGCCGCCGATCGCGGCGCTGCAGTCCTTCACCCCGCCGGCCAGCCGTCGCCGCCGGTTGATCTACGCGGTGTTCTCGATAGGGCTCGGCCTCGCGGGCCTGGCGATGGTCCTGATCGGCCTCTTCGGCGGCGCGGGCGCGGGTGCCGCGGCCGGCTTGATGGGCGCCGGCGCGGTCGCGATCGTGCTCGCCGTCTCGCTTTTCAGCCCGCGCCTGGTTCCGCCGCTGGCGACGGTCGCGGGCTGGCCGCTGGAACGGATTCGCCGCCTCACCGGCCGCCTCGCGCGTGAGAACGCGCAGCGCAACCCGAGCCGCACCGCGGTCACCGCGGCGGCGCTGATGATCGGCCTTGCCCTGGTCACCTTCGTCACCGTCTTCGCCGCCGGCTTGAAGGGGTCGGTCGCGCAGGTGATCGACGAAAATTTTGAGGGTGGCCTGGTGATCCAGAACACCGATGGCTTCTCGCCGATCCCGGCCGGGGCTGCGGTCGCGGCCCGTGAGGTCCCGGGGGTGAAGTTGGTCGCGACGATCCGTTCGACCGAAGCGGGGCTCGGGCGGGGGGCGAAGGCGAAAGTAACGGCGCCCAGCCCCGACATCGGCGACGCGGTCCAGATCGAATGGAAGCGGGGTGGGCCGGCGACGCTGCGCGGGCTCGACGACGGCGAAGCCGTCGTCTCCGACTCCTTCGCCGCCGACCACGAACTCGCACCCGGCGACCGCTTCAAGCTGCTCAGCCAGACCGGGGCCGAGCCGGCCTTCCGGGTCGCCGGCGAGTTCGACTCGAAGCTCGGCGTCTTCGGCAGCGTGCTGATCACCCAGGCGGTGATGAGGCGCGCCTTCGACCAGACCCAGGACACGATCGACTTCGTGATCGTCAAGCCCGGCGCCGACGCCGCCAAGGTCCAGGCCGCGCTCACCGCCGGCGCCGAACGGGCCTTCCCGACGGCGGAAGTCCTCAACCAACAGGAACTGAAGGAAACCCGCGAAGAACAGGTCGACCAGCTCGTCAACCTTTTCTACGCGCTGCTGATCCTGGCGATCGTGATCTCGCTCTTCGGCATCGCCAACACGCTGGCGCTCTCGATCCACGAACGCACGCGGGAGATCGGCATGCTGCGGGCAATCGGCATGTCGCGTCGCCAGGTGCGAACGATGATCCGCTACGAGGCGGTGATCACGGCGCTGATCGGAGCGATCCTCGGCATGGCCCTGGGGGTGGTCTTCGCGGCGCTTATCTCCCAACCGCTGAAGGACGAAGGCTTCACTCTCTCCTACCCGCTCGGCTCGCTGGTTGTGCTGCTGATCCTGGCCGGGCTCGCCGGTGTCCTCGCTGCGATCCCGCCCGCCCGGCGCGCGTCGCGGCTCGACGTGCTCGACTCGCTGCACTACGAGTAGCGCAACGCCGACGAGGGCAAGAGCTGCTCGCGCACTTGCTCACAGCCGCGGGTGCGGCCGGGCCCCGGTTATAGGCCTCAGCCGCAGCCGGTGTTGTTGCCGCACGACGAG
>CAWFEI010000013.1:0-7299 GCA_963814915.1 uncultured Solirubrobacterales bacterium
CCTGCGCCTCACCCTTGAGTCCCTGATAGCCGCCGACGGGCCGATTTCCCACCGTATACGTGGGTTTTGGCCCATCGGCGACAGGTCACTAGTCTTTGGGGCGTGCCCGCCCAGGCCTACGCAGGCAAGGAGTGCGTCTGCCAGCTCCGCAAGGGGATCTGCGACCAGTCATGCGTGCGCGACATGCTCGAGACGCCCTTCTACATCGCCTGCCTGAAACTGAAGGGGCGGCGCTGTCCGGTGATCGGCGGCGGCGACATCGGCCTGGAGAAGGTCGAGGGCCTGCTCGCCTGCGACGCCGACGTCGTCCTGATCGCCCCCGTCGCCCATCCCGAGCTGGAGGACCTGGCCGCGGAGGGCTCGATCGAGTGGGAGAAACGCCCCTACGGCGGCGCTGCCGACCTCGAGGGCGTCTTCATGGCGATCGCCTGCACCGACGACACCGACGTCAACATCGCCGTCTTCGACGACGCCGAGAGGCGGGCGATGCTGGTCAACATCGTCGACGTGCCGCCGCTGTGCAACTTCATCCTGCCGGCGATCGTGCGCACCGGCCCGCTGGCGATCGCGATCTCGACCGCGGGCGCCTCCCCCGCGCTGGCCAAGCGGATGAAGCGTGAGATCTCCGAGCTGTTCGGCGAGGAGTACGCCCGCCTGGCCGTGGTCCTCAACGACGCCCGCGGCTGGGCCAAGGGGACGCTGCCTACCTACCAGGACCGCAAGGAGTTCTTCGAGGGAATCGTCAACGGCGACCCCGACCCGGTCGAGCTGCTGAAAGCGGGCGAAGAGACCCAGGTCCTGGCGCTGATCGAGGCCGCCAAGGAGCGGGCGGCCTCAGCTCTGGCCGCAGGCTGAGGAGCGCACCCGCTCGAGCGTCTCGCGCAGGCCGTCCGCCTCGGCGACGCTGAGCTTCGCCGAGAAGGCGCTGCGCAGCTCCTCGATCACGACCGGCCGCATCTCGGCCAGCATCTCCTCGCCCGCCGGCAGCAGCGTCGCGTAGCTGACCCGCCGGTCCGTGTCGCAGAAGGCGCGCTCCATCAAACCCGCCCTGACCAGGCGGTCGACCAGCTTGGTCAGACCGCCGCGGGTGATGACGAGGGACTCGGCAAGCTCGCCCATCTTCATCCGCCGCTCGGGAGCATCGGCGACCGTGGCGAGCATCTCGTACCAGGGGAGCGGCGGCAGATCGGCGGTCGCGAGCGCGTCCTGGAAGTCGCAGCACGATCGCAGCGTGGGTCCGCGTCAGCGCCCCCCAAGCGTCGCCATGGGGGCTGCCCGTCGCACGGGGCGCGCCGGCTCGCGGGTTGCCGTTGCCTGAGTTGCCACGAAGACATGGTCCCAGATGAACATTGCCTAGTCAATAGTTGACAAGCTAACCAATCTTGCTACGGTTGTTTCCACGGCAAATGTTTATTCGGCAACCACACGGGAAAGGGATACCCATGAGCACTCAGACGGTTCAGCAGCGGATTCCAGCGGGCGACTACAGCGTCGACCCGGTGCACTCCTCGGTCGGCTTCGCGGTCGTCCACAACGGCGTCTCCACCTTCCGCGGCGGCTTCGGCTCCTACGAGGCGAAGCTGAGCGGCGGCGAGGGCGCGCGACTCGAGGGCACGGTCGAGGTGGCGAGCATCGAGATCGAGGAGCCCAACCTGAAGGGCCACCTGCTCTCCCCCGAGTTCTTCGACGCCGAGCGCTTCCCGCGGCTGCGCTTCGAGTCGAGCGAGCTGAGCGTCGGCGAGGACGGCGCGGCGAGGATCCGCGGCGAGCTCGAGATCCGCGGCGAGAGCCACGCGGTCGAGGCGAACGGCCGCGTCGCGCCGCTCGGCGGCGACCTGGCCGGCAAGGCCCGCATCGGGCTCTCGCTGGCGGCGAGCGTCGACCGGCGCGACTTCGGCCTCGACTGGCAAGCCGAGCTGCCCAGCGGTGGCGAGGTGCTCGACTGGCGGGTCGATGTCGCCGTCGAGCTGGAGCTGGTCGCGGAGGACGAGTAGCGATGCGGGTGCTCGGCATCGCCGGGAGCCTGCGCCGCGACTCGCACAACAGCGCCCTGCTGCGGGCGGCCGCCGAGCGGCTGCCCGCCGGGGCGGCGCTGGTCGCCTACGAGCGGCTGGGCGAGATCCCGCCCTACGACGAGGACGTCGAAGCCGCGGGCGTGCCGGAGCCGGTGCGCGACCTGCGCGCCGCGATCCGCGAGGCCGACGCAGTGTTGATCGCCACCCCGGAGTACAACCACTCGATCCCCGGCCAGTTGAAGAACGCGTTCGACTGGGTCTCCCGCCCCGCCGGCGAGAGCGCGCTCAACGGCATCCCCGCGGCGACGATCGGCGCCTCGACCGGCATGTTCGGCGCGGTCTGGGCGCAGGCGGAGCTGCGCAAGGTCCTCGGTGCCCTCGGCGGCCGCGTGATCGAGGCCGAACTGCCCGTCGCCGGCGCCACGGAGCTGCGCCGCGGCGATCGCCTCGAGCTGCCGCCAGAGCAAGCCGAGCGCCTCGAGGAGATCCTCGCCGAGCTCGTCGCCGCGGCCGAGCGCGAGCCGGTCGCGGCCTAGGTTCTTAGGTTCTCAGGCCGCCGGCAACGCGAAGAAGGCGATCGCGGCGAAGTGGGCTGCGGCGGCGGCGATCACGAGGGCGTGGAAGACCTCGTGGTAGCCGAAGACCCGCGGGCTGGGGTCGGGGCGCTGGGTGGCGTAGACGACCGCGCCGGCGGTGTAGAGCAGGCCGCCGGCGGCGACCAGCAGCGTACCGGTGACGCCCATGTCCATCCAGAGCTGCGGGAAGGCGGCGACCGCGACCCATCCCAGCGCCATGTAGATCAGCGCCGCGACCCATTTCGGGTGGTCGATCCAGATCGTCTCGACGATCGCGCCGGCGATCGCGCCAATCCAGACGACGACCAGGATCGCGTCGGCGAGCGGCCCGTTGAGGACCAGCAGCGCGAACGGCGTGTAGGTGCCGGCGATGAGGAAGAAGATCATCGAGTGATCGAGGCGGCGCATCCAGCGACGCACGTCGGGCCGCTTCCAGTCGATCCGGTGGTAGAGGGCGCTGGTGCCGAGCAGGGCCGAGAGGCTGATCGCGTAGATCGCGACCGCGAGAGTGGCCTTCGGGGTCTTCGCGGCGACGATCAGGCCGATGCCGAGAAAGAGCGAGACGAAGAAGGCCCACTCGTGCGAGACCCCTCGCAGCCGCGGCTTCACCGAGGCGATCGCCCCCGATGCAACTTCCCGTGCAGATTCGGCTTTTTCGGTCGCCCGTGCCCGCATCGTCGTCCTGCCACCATAAAGGAGAAGGCGCGGATTTCTGCGGCGTTTGCGGAGTCAGACCCCACAAAGTCTGTCCGACTCGTTGACGATCCTGGGCAGCTCCCCCCTAAAGTCGCCCCGAGAGGAGAAGTTCGATGTCCCAGACCGCCACCAGTGCTCCCAAAAACGGTCTCAAGGGCCTAGCGATCGAACGCCGCTTCTCCTCCCCTGGGACGCATCCGTTCGACCAGGTCGAGTGGGAGATCCGCGACGCCGTGATCGGCGATCCCGCCGCACCCGCCTTCGAGCAGCGCGGGGTCGAGTTCCCGAAGAGCTGGAGCCAGAACGCGACCAACATCGTCGCCCAGAAGTACTTCCGCGGACAGCTCGGCACCGAGCAGCGCGAGAGCTCGGTCAAACAGATGATCGGCCGCGTCGCCGGGACGATCGCCGGCTGGGGGCGCGAGGGGGGCTACTTCGCCTCCGAGGAGGACGCCGACGCCTTCGAGGCCGAGCTGACCTCGATCCTGCTCAACCAGAAAGCCGCCTTCAACTCGCCGGTCTGGTTCAACGTCGGCTTCGAGGAGACGCCGCAGTGCTCGGCCTGCCAACCGCACCATGCGCTCGTCTCCACGCCCGAAGGCATGGTTCCGATCGGGGAGCTTGTCCAGGGCGAGCAGATCGGCCGAGAGGTCTACGACGCCAACGGCGTTACGCAGGTCGTCGCGGTCAAGGCCAACGGCCGCAAGCCGGTGATGCGCGTGAAGCTCCGCAACGGCGGCTTCGTCGAAGCCACTCCCGACCACGTCGTCAAGGCTGTCTCGGAGCGGCGCACCGAGCCTAAGTGGCTCCGCATCGATCAACTCGAGCCCGGGATGCGGATGCATCTGCATCCGCACAGAGCAAAGGTCGCCGACCGCGCACTGGTCGCTGCAGGGAGTCCGGCCCTGGCTGACTACGAGGGAGCCGATCATCTCGAAGCTCTCGACGAGACCACCCGCGTCGATCGCGCCGAGGCCGCACTCGCCGGCTGGCTGCAAGCCGACGGCTTCGTCGGGCAGTACGAGGATGGGACGAATACTTCGCTGACCATCGAGTTCCAGGTCGCGAGCGACGACGAGTACGCCTGGGTGATGGAGAACCTCGATGTCGCGCTGCCTGATGTGCATCGCAAGGTGCGTGTGGCCGACACGCAGGAGGTCGAGGTTCGGAGGATCCGCCTCTACGGGGAGGTACTCCGCGACTTCGTCGAGCGCTGGGAGCTTCTCGCGCGAGGGACGGAGATCCGCGTTCCCAGCCGTCTGTGGACCGCGACCCATGAGGAGATCTGTGCCTATCTCCGTAGCGTCTTCCAGGCCGATGGCTACATGACCGTCAGCCGCACCGGCGGCTACGAGAACGCCCGGATCGGCTTCGCCGTAATCGGCGAGAGGTGGACCGAGGATCTGCAGATCCTTCTCAACTCAATCGGAATCCATTCCCGCCGCACCCAAAAACGTGAGCGTCGAAGCAACCGGCACGATATGCATGAGCTCTCGATCAACATCGGCTCAGAGCGTGTCCGCTTCGCTGAGCTGATCGGGTTCGTCGGCGAGGACAAGCAGCATCGCCTGCTCGCGTCGCTGGAGCTTCGCAATCCGAAGATCTGCCCCGATCTGCGCGAGGAGGAGATCGTCGCGATCGAAGAGCTGGGTGTCCAGGAGGTCTACGACATCCAGACCGAGTCGGGCGAGTACTTGAGCAACAACATCGCCGTCCACAACTGCTTCATCCTCAGCGTCGACGACACGATGGAGTCGATCCTCGACTGGAACACCAAGGAGGGCAAGATCTTCCGCGGCGGCTCGGGCTCGGGGATCAACCTCTCCAACATCCGCGGCTCGATGGAGCAGCTGAAGAAGGGCGGCACCGCGAGCGGCCCGGTCAGCTTCATGCGCGGCGCCGACGCCTGGGCGGGGACGATCAAGTCGGGTGGCAAGACGCGGCGGGCGGCGAAGATGGTCGTCCTCGACGTCGACCACCCGGACATCGAGCACTTCGTCACCTGCAAGGCCGACGAGGAGAAGAAGGCGGGGGCGCTGCGCGACGCCGGCTTCGACATGTCGATCGACGGCGAGGGCTTCACCTCGATCCAATATCAGAACGCCAACAACTCGGTACGGGTCACCGACGAGTTCATGGAGGCGTTCGAGGCCGGCGAGGACTGGGACCTGCTCGCCCGCACCAGCGGCGAGGCGACCAAGACCCTGCCCGCCGGCGAGCTGATGAACCTGATCGCCAAGGCCGCCTGGGAATGCGCCGACCCCGGGGTCCAGTACGACACGATCATCAACCGCTGGCACACCTGCCCGGAGTCAGGCCGAATCAACGCCTCCAACCCCTGCAGCGAGTACATGCACGTCGACGACTCGGCCTGCAACCTCGCCTCGCTCAACCTGATGAAGTTCCGCCGCGAGGACGGCAGCTTCGACGTCGAGGAGTTCGAGCACGCGGTCGATGTCGTCTTCCTCGCCCAGGAGATCGTCGTCGGCTTCTCCAGCTATCCGACCGAGGAGATCGGCGAGAACGCCAACGCCTTCCGCCAGCTCGGCCTCGGCTACGCCAACCTCGGCGCGCTGCTGATGTCCGACGGGCTGCCCTACGACTCCGACGAAGGCCGCAACGTCGCCGCCGCGATCACGGCGCTGATGACCGGGCGGGCCTACCGCCAGTCGGCCGAGATCGCCGCTGACGCGACCGGGCCCTACGACGAGTACGACAAGAATCGCGAGGCCCACAACGGCGTCATGCGGATGCACCGCGACGCCGCCTACGACATCGACCCGACCGGGATCAAGGCCGATCTGCTCGAGGCCGCGCAGACCGCCTGGGACGAGGCGGTCGAGCTCGGCGAGGAGCACGGCTACCGCAACGCCCAGGCGACGGTGCTGGCGCCGACCGGGACGATCAGCTTCCTGATGGACTGCGATACGACCGGGATCGAGCCCGACTTCTCGCTGGTCAAGTTCAAGGAGCTGGTCGGCGGCGGGCAGATGACGATCGCCAACCGCTCGGTGCCGCTGGCTCTGCAGCGGCTCGGCTACGGCGAGGCCGAGATCGACCAGATCAACGCCTACATCACCGAGAACGCGACGATCGTCGGCGCGCCCGGGCTCAAGGACGAGCACCTGGAGGTCTTCGACGTAGCGGTCGGCGAGCGGGCGATCTCCCACACCGGCCACATCGACATGATGGCGGCGACCCAGCCGTTCATCTCCGGCGCGATCTCGAAGACGGTCAACCTGCCGCAGAGCGCCACGGTCGAGGACATCGCCGACGCCTACACGCGCGGCTGGAAGGGCGGTCTCAAGGCGCTGGCGATCTACCGCGACGGATCCAAGACCGCGCAGGCGCTGCGCACCGACGCCCAGGACGAGCAGGAGGCCGACGCGAAGGCTCCGGCGCCGCCGGAGCGCAAGCGGATGCCGCGCGAGCGCGAATCGATCACCCACAAGTTCTCGATCGCCGGCCACGAGGGCTACATCACCGCCGGCAAGTACGAGGATGGCTCGGTCGGCGAGATCTTCCTCACCGACATCGGCAAGGAGGGCTCGACGATGCGCGGGCTGATGAACGCCTTCGCCACGGCGATCTCGCTCGGCCTGCAGTACGGCGTGCCGCTCGAAGACTTCGTGCGCAAGTTCAGTTACATGCGCTTCGAGCCGGAGGGGATCACCGGCAACCCGGAGATCCCGTTCGCCAAATCGCTGCCCGACTACATCATGCGCTGGGTCGCCAGCCGCTTCATCGAGGACACCGACACGCTCGAGGAACTGGGGATCATGACCCAGGAGGTGCGGGCCAAGAAGGACGCCGAGACCTCGCAGCTCGGGCTCGGCATCGCCACCGACACGGCGGGCCCGGCCAACGGGGGGACCGGCGGCAACGGCCACGCAAAGCCGGCCGCGGCGGCCTTCACGGAAACCCCCCCGGTCGTGCCGGCGAAGATGTCCGGGCTCGACCTCGGCCCCGCCTGCGAGCAGTGCGGCGGCATGATGCAGCGCACGGGCAGCTGC
>CAWFEI010000014.1:0-131713 GCA_963814915.1 uncultured Solirubrobacterales bacterium
TGTGGCGGGCCGCGTCCCATGGCGACCCTTCCCCTGCTGCGGTTCCTGCGGTGGTTCCCTGCCCGTTGTGGGGGGCTTTGGTGCTGTCGGGTGAAGAACGTTCCCGTTGGGTGACCTCCGGTAGCGACATGGCTATGTAAGCAGATCCGGCTGCGAGATGCAAGCGAAGTTCCCAAAAAGTGAGGCCGATTTATGAGCTTGCCAACACTGATGGCGAGATCGGCGACGGCGCTCGTGCCTGGCTATGCTCGACACCATGCGAGCGTTGCCGGGCCGTCCACAGGACGAGACAAGCCGCGCCCTGACCCGGGAGGAGATGCCCGGCGACCGGCGCGCCGCATCCTGGAGGCGACCGCGGAGCTGGTCGGCGAACACGGCTACTCGGCTTCAGAATCGAGGACCTGATCCGCCGCGCGGGAGTGGCCTGCCCACCGTCCGCAAGCGCTTCGGGACAGGCGAGGCTGTACCTGGCGCTGCTGGATTGTGCCGCCGGGAGGCCGAGAGCGAGTGCCGCGAGGGCTCGAGGCTCAGCGCGGACGGCAGGCGGCGAAGCGGGCGGCGGCGATCGAGGGGCTGTTCGAGTTGGCAGACGCGAATCCGGCCCCGCGCGGGCGTGCCTGATCGAGCCGTTCGCGGCCGGGCCGGAGGCGATCGAGCGCTATCGGAAAGCGCTGACGGAGATCGCAAGAGTCCTGCAGCAGGGGCGCACGCGGGAGCGCGCGCTCCGGAGCGGCCAAGGCGCTGGAGGAGGAGGTGATGGCGGCGGCCGCGGGTGGCTACTCGCTGGGTGTCTGCTGGACGAAGAAGCCGAGCGGATTCGGAAGTCGGCACGGCGAGTCGCCGAGTTCGTCGGCGCACTACAGGTGGTGGCGGCAACGGGACAGCGCCGGACGGCCCGCGAGCGGTAAACGGCGCCGACCGGCAATGAGAGGCGGGACGAGCGCGACGACGAAGCGGCGCTTGGGCCGCTGCCAGCCGCAGAACAGGCTGCCGCATGCGGCGGTGAAGCACAGCCAGCCAGAGCGCCTGCTCGCCGGGGTGGCGAGCGCCGCCACCGCAAAGGGCTATCCGGCCCTCACGGTCAGCGATGTCATCGACGAGGCGAAGTGCTCTCGCCGCGTCTTTATGAATTGTTCGAGGACAAAGAAGGCTGCTTCCTCGCGGCCTGGGAGGTCGTCGCCTCGCACGTCGGCAGCTTGCTGCAGGCGCCGCGGCGAGCGAGGAAGGCGATCCACCTCGGCAGGTGATTGCGGCGCTAGGCGCGGTGCTCGACTTTCTCGCCACCGAACCCCAGCTGGCGCGATTGTGCCTGGTCAAGGGCCTGGCCGCGGGAGTGGTAGGGGTAGAGCACACCGGGAGGCGTCGGTCGGTTTGCGGCCGCGTTGAGGGAGACGGCGCAGCGATCGGCTGGCCCCGGGAGGGAACCGAGGAGCTGGTGCTGGAGCGCTGGCCATCGCGCTCAGCCTCCGCATCGCAACGGAAGGGTCCGGACAGCTGCGAAGCTCGCACCCGCGCTCGGCGCCTACCTGCTGGGTCCCTACCTCGGGGCGGCGGAGGCGATGCGGGTAGCTCGGGCTATCTCATAGGCGGACTGGCGAAGCGGTCCGGTGGCCAGGGCACCGAGTAGTCCATCATCCCGCGGCGAGCGAGTGCGAATATCGGCGGAAGGTGATCGCCCTGTCGGAAGGGCGTCGAGGGCGGCGTCGAAAGGGCGTCGTCGAGGCGTCATCGACGCAGGCCTCGCGGGCGCCCTCCCCCCACTCCAGCCAGGGCGCCGCGGACTCGAGCGCGGCGAGCAGCTGCTCGCGGGCCTCGGGGTCGGACTTGTAGCCGGCGCGGGCAGGCCCCAGAGCAGCAGCGCCGCCGCCGGGTAGGCCTCGACGACCTGGTCGCCGCCGGCGCGGTCGAAGCGGATGCGCGAGCGCTCATAGGCGGCCTCGCGCAGGCCGGCGAGGCGCCAGGCGGTGAGCGAGATGCGATCGGTGGAGGGGCTGAGCGGCCAGAGCTTCTCGCCGGTCTCGGCGAGGACGCGGTCGTGGACGTGGAGGTCGGTGCGGCGCAGGCGGAAGCTCTGCTTCCCGGGCGTCGGCCAGCGGTCTCTCGGCGGCATAGGCGTGGAGGGCGGGGTCGTCGAGACCGAGCGAGGGCACCCCCACCCTCGCCCGGTCCCTCTCCCACTCGATCGTCGCCGCCGCGGTGCCCTTGTCGGCGACCGAGAGGTCGACGCCGGCGGTGCGCATCAGCCCGCCCTCCGATGGGCGTGGCGGGCATGGCGCTTGCGGTGCGCCCGCGCGCAGAGGCGGTGGGCGCGGTGGCGCAGCGCCCTCGCGGTCGGGCGGCGGTGCAGGGCGCGGCGCGCCCTCGCGCAGCGCTTGGCGATGCTCGCCTGCCGATGCCTCGCCTTCGGCAGCACCTTCAAGGCGATCGGGTCCGAGTCGCCCTGCAGGTAGGGGTAGCCGCCCGATTCGCGCAGCTGGGCGCGGAACTCATAGGTGGTCGTCTTCGTCGTGCGGTGGAACGGGTAGGCGGCGCGGAAGCGGCCACCGCCGCGCGTCCTGTAGCGGCGGAAGGCGAGCCAGCCCTTGCCCTGGCGGACCTGGAGGACGATCACGACGTCGTCGTTGCGCGGGCCGGGGATCTGGCCTTCGAGGTGGGCGACCTGGCCGTTGTGGATCACCGACTTGCGGGCGCGCAGGGTCGGCTTGACGCGGGTCTTCACCTCGGCCTGGGCGACGAGGCGGCGGTGGCCGAGGCGGCCTGCCTGGCGCTGGGTCGATCCCGCGGTCGATGCCTTCGCGTGGCGTCTCACGTAGCTCTCTCCTTGTCCCTTGAGCCCCTCTGCCGGCCGCTTCCCTTTGCGGCCCTTTCGTGGCTCGGTTTCCCTGTGTTTCCTGTTCCCTTAGTGCGAGAGTGACAAGTTCCCAGAGGGGTGTTGCCGTACCCGCGCTTCGGAGAGTAAGCGAACACACGAGGGTTTGTCAAGCGACCGTTCCCAGTAGGTGGGGGGCGTTCCCAAACCGGGCAGCTCTTCGCGAGCGGCTTCTACGCCGCTTCGCGGGCGAGGCGGGCGGCCTCGGCGGGGCCCAGGTACGGCAGGAGGACTAGCTCGGCACAGTCGGGGAGCAGGTCCTCGAGGTGGGTCGCTTCGCCTGCCGCGACCTTGCGCTGGGCGAGCGAGACGAGTGAGCCGATCGTCGAGTCCTCGGTCGAGTCGGGCAGGCGGGCGGCCTCGGGGCGCGCGGATCGGCCCTGGCGCAGCAGGGGAGCTATCTCCCCCACCGCCTCGTTGAAGCGGGCGGTCACGGCCGGCCCGGCGGCGCGGGATTCGACCAGGCAGAGGCGGGCGAGCTCGGGCTCCGCGGCGAGGAAGGCGAGGGTCGCGCGGGTGGCGGCGATCGCCTGTCGCGGCCAGCCCTCGACTCCGGCGACCGCCTCGGCGAGCAGCTCACGCAGGTGGTCGACGACCACCTCGAAGGCGGCGAGGAAGCACTGCTCCTTGCTCTCGAAGTTGGCGTAGAAGACGCGGCGGCTGACCTTGGCCTGGCGGACGACGTCGGCCAGGGTCACGGCGGCGTAGCCCTTCTCGGCAACCGCCTCGGCGAGGCCGGCGATCAGGCGCTCGCGCTGGTGGTGGGCGACCTGCTCGCGGCTGTAGCCGTGGCGGCCCGCCGGCAGCGGGCCGAGCTCGTCGGTGGGCATCGCAGCCGGCGGGGCTAGGCGGAGGTCGCCTCGGCGACCTCGCCGGCCTCCCGCGCCGCCTCCTCCTCGCCGACGTACGGGCGGAGGAGGAACTCGAGGGTCTCGGGCAGCAGGCCGCGCAGCTGCGCGGCTTCGCCCGCCATCAGCCGCTGGCCGAGCACCCAGACGACGCCGCCGCAGAGAGTCTCCTCGAGGCTGTCGGGCAGCTGCGCCTGGCGCGGGTTGAGCTCGCGGCCGGGGCGCAGCAGCGGGGCCAACTGCTTCAGCGCCGCCTCGTGCTTGGCGGCCGCGTCGGAGCCGGCGGCGACCGCCTCGACCAGCACGGCGCGCGCCTCGTCGGGATGGGCGGCGACGTCCTCGAAGAGGGCGCCGAGCGCGGCGCCGACGCGGTCGGGCCAGGGGCCTTCTTCGCGTTCGTAGGCGCCTTGGGCGCTGCTCGACGCCGTGGTCGATCGCGACGTCGAGCAGGGCGAGGAACGCCGCCTCCTTGTCAGGGTAGTGCTTGTAGAAGGTCGCGTAGCCGACCTTGGCGCGGCGGACGATCTCCTCCATCGTCGTCTCCGGGTACCCCTGCTTGGCGATCAGCTCGGCCGTCGCGCCGAGGATGCGGCGGCGCTGGTCGGCCGCGGCGGCATCGCGGGTCACCGGCTCGGGGCCCGCGGGCTGCCGGCTCGCTTTTCCGGGCAGGGCTCGCACAGGGCCAGGATAGCGCTAGTTCCCATTGGTACGAAACTGGTACTTGAGATGGGGAACGTTCCCAAACATAAGCTATGGTGTCCCGAATGGAAGCACCGGGCCCTCTGCGCGAAGTCAGGTCATGGGACGAGGCGCTGCCCGACCGCGGCGGCGACGAAGCCGTGCTGGAGGCGATGCTGCTCACGGTCGGCGAGAAGGGCTACGCGAAGGCGACCGTGCGCGAGGTCGCGGCGCGGGCGCGGATAAGCGAGGACCGCCTCCAGCGCCGCTTCGGCGGCAAAGAGGCCTGCTTCGCCCGTGCCTACGAGGAGGCGGCCGAGCGACTCGCGGGCGAGCTGCTCGAGGCCTGCCGCGAGGGCGCCGGCTGGCGCGAGGGATTCAGCGCGGGGCTCGCGGCGCTGCTGCGCTTCGTGTGTGAGCAGCCGCTGCAGGCGAAAGCGCTGCTGCTCGAGGTCCGCGCCGCCCGCGGCCAGGCCTGGGTCAAGCACCAGGAGCTGGTCGAGCGCTTCGTCGCCGCGCTCGACAGCGCCCGCGGGGAGCCCGGCGCCCGGCCCGACTCCAACCCGATGACGGCCGGCTTCATCGCCGGCGCGATCGAGGAATCGATCGCGATCGAGCTCGCCGCCGGGCGCACCGAGCGGGTCGAGTCCCTGCTCCCCGACCTCACCCACCTCGCCTTCCTGCAGCTCTTCGGCGAGGAGTGACTACTCCGGCCGGAAGATGTCAGCGGCGGTGATTGCGAGGACGCCGTCCGCCTTGTCGATCCGCTCGCGGGCGCAGATCGCGTAGCGAGGCTTAGCGGCGAGCCGGGGCAGCGCGGCCGACTTTCGCTCCAGGTCGGCACGCAGGCGGCCCGCATTGACGCGCTTGGCCCACTTGGCCTCGCCGAGCAGAACCGCCTCGCGACGGCGGCCGGCGAGTGCGACCGCGTCGATCTCCGCCGGTTCCTCAGCGCTCGTCCAGAACGGGCCGATGGCGATGATGTCCTCGCCGAGCTCACCGCTGACGGCAAGCCGGCGCAGGTGAGCGCGAAACGCCGCCTCCCAGGGACCGCCCATATGGTCGTCGAGCGATTTGAGCAGGACGGGCAGGATGCTCTGCCCCAAGCCGCGCTCGATCTCGGGTCGGTAGCGGTCGAGTGTTCCTAGCCAGAACGCGAGGAAATTGTCCGCGATCCGGTAGGTCCGCCGGCGCGTCCGCCGGGGATCCTCGGTGACCGGGACAACGCGCTCGACCAGGCGCAGGGCGACGAGCCTGTCCAGGGTGCGGCCGGGGTCGGCCCGCACCGCCGCTTCGATCTCGTTGAAGCGGGTACGGCCCGTCGCGATCGCGTAGAGGACCAACCGCGCCAGATCGCCGCCCTCCGCCTCGGTGGCAAGCACGAGCTGTCCCTCGGTGAGCAGCTGGCCACCCGGCGTGCAGGCCAGGCGGGCCAGGTTCACCCGTGGGCTCGCGTGCTGATCCCACCAGTTGAGGTAGAGCGGCATGCCGCCGACAAGCCCCCAGACGAGAGCGCGCTCGGCAGGCCGGAGCGCGGGAAGCATCTGCGCCGCCTCATGGGGGCGGAATGGGTGCAGCAGCAGGGCGAGGTCGAGCCGCCCGTAGAGCGGCGCGCGCTCCTCCTGCATCGCCTCCATCGTGCGCACGGCGGAGCCGCAAAGCAGAAGTTTCAACCTGGTCCGTGAGCGGAGGCGGTCCCAGGCGGCGCGAAGCAGGCTCGGCAGCTCGGGCGAGGTCTCAGTCAGGGCCGGGAACTCGTCGAGGACGAGCAGCAGCGGCCGGTCGGCCGCTGCCAGCGCGAGCGTCTCGAGCGCGTCGTCCCAGTCGGCAAACGGGCGAGTAACCAGATCGCGAATCCCATCCCCGAGGAGCGGCGCGGCAGCACGAGCGAGCGCAGATAACTCAGCCGCCGCCGGGCGCCCCCCGCCGGTGTGGAAGACGGTCGGGCGATCGGCGGCGAAATGCTCGATCAACGCCGTCTTGCCGACCCGGCGGCGACCCCAGACGACGCCGAGCGATGGCCCCTTTCTCCCCCACCACGCGTCGAGTTGCTCCAACTCCGCCAGCCGGTTCACGAACATGGTGGGAGCTTACCGACATCAGAGGTCGGCGACGTACTGTGTCGGTGACCTTGCGTTGCGCCCCTACCTCCCCAGGGGCGAGGAGTAGCGCCGCTCTCTATATAGGCTGGGGCCATGGATCGCCCCGGAACCTGCGCCGAGCTGCTGGCGGCGCACTTTGCGGCGGGGCGACACCTGACCGTGGGCCTCGACACGGTCCCCGAGCGGATCCCCGCCTCGGTCGCTCCCGGCGCTCCCGACGCCGAGCGCGTGGTCGCCTTCAACCGGGAGATCGTCGCCGCGACCGCCGGGTCGGCCGCCGCCTACAAGCCCAACGCCGCCTTCTTCGAGGCGCTCGGCGAGGACGGCCACCGCGCGCTCGCCGAGACGATCGCCGCGATCCGCGCCGCCGCCCCCGAGGCCGCCGTCATCCTCGACGCCAAGCGGGCCGACATCGGCTCGACCAACGCCGGCTACGTCGGCGCCGCCTTCGACCGGCTCGGCGCCGACGCGATCACCGTCCACCCCTACCTGGGCGGCGAGGCGCTCGCCCCCTTCCTCGAGCGCGAGGAGAAGCTCGTCTTCGTCCTCGCCCGCACCTCCAACCCGGGCGCGGGCGAGTTCCAGGACCTCGTCGCCGACGGGGCGCCGCTCTACCGCCACGTCGCCCGCGCCGTCGCCCGCGACTGGAACGGGCGCGGCAACTGCGGCCTCGTCGTCGGCGCCACCTACCCGGACGAGCTGCGCACGGTGCGCGAGGACGTCCCCGCCTCGATGCCGATCCTGATCCCCGGGGCCGGGGCCCAGGGCGGTGACGTCGGCGCGGTCGTCGCGGCCAACCGCGAGGCCGGCAGCGATGCCTTCCTGATCAACGCCTCCCGCTCGATCATCTACGCCTCGTCGGGCGAGGACTTCGCCGCGGCCGCCCGCGGCGCCGCCGAGGCGCTCGACGCCGAGATCCGCGCCGAGGACGACGCTTAAAACCTGTTCTAGACGTGCGGAGCCCAAAGCGCCGAGACCGGCAGGGCCCAGATCTTCTCGGCCAATCGAGCCGACTCGGAGCCGGTGTGCAGGATGACTCCCGCGATGAAATCGTCGCCGAGTGAGGCGGCAAGGCCTTTCAGGCCTCTCGAATCTCGAGACGTGAGCGTGGCAGCTGCCTTCACCTCGATCCCGCAAACGCCGCCGCTTCGGGACTCGATCACCGCATCGACCTCAACGCCCTCGGCCGTTCGGTAGTGGAACAAGGGCGGGCGGGAATCTCCGAAGCTCGCCTGCTTGACGATCTCCATCAGGACGAAGTTCTCGAGTAAAGGGCCAAAGGAGCGTTCGAGCGCGTCAGCGCCGCCGAGCAGGTGAGCAAGCAGGCCAGGGTCGGTGAGCAGCAGCTTCGGTGATTTGACCAGGCGCTTGCCGATGTTCCGGAACCAGGCTGGCACCGTGAAAACGAGGAAGGCCGTCTCGAGCAAGGCGAGGTAGCGCTTCAGAGTCGTCTGCGGCATGCCGAGGTTGCGCGAAATGTCTGCGTAGTTCAGCAAGCCAGTGGACCGCGAGGCCAGCAACCACATGAGTCGAGGCAACTCGGTCAAGCCGGTGACATTGGTCAGATCGCGCACCTCGCGCTGCAGCATCGTGTCGAGATAGCTGTCGAACCAGCGACTGCGGCGCACTCCGGTGCGAGCGACGGCCTCGGGGAATCCCCCCGCTTCGATCCGGTGCAGGAGGCTCTCTCCGCCAATCGGATCGGCGGTGGCGGCAAGAACGTCTGGCTTTCCGGCAAGCAGGGCGTCGAGGAAGCTCTCTCGGCGGCCCTCGATCTCCCCCTGAGAGAGGGGCCATAGGCGCAACACCTCCATCCGCCCGGCCAGCGTATCGGCGACCCGCGGCAGGCTGAGCACATCGGCCGAGCCGGTGAGCACAAAGCGACCGGGGCGGCGATCGTCGTCGACGCTCGCCTTGATCTCCAGTAGGAGGCCCGGCGCCCGCTGCACCTCGTCGATTACCAGCGTCCGATTGCCTCCGGCGATGAACACCGCGGGGTCGCTGCGAGCTGCGGAGAGGCTGAGGCCTCGATCGAGACTGACGTAGGCGGCATCGTCGAGGTCGTCGACCAGCGCCTGAGCGAGTGTGCTCTTACCGCTCTGACGAGGGCCGACGAGCATCGTCACCGGCGTGTCGCCCAGGGCCGCGCGCAGATCCGGCATCACGTTTCGATCCAGCATATGGCTGGAGTCTAACCACCTAGTGGCGGATTTTCAGCCACCTGGTGGTTGAAATGCGGAACTACTTCTCTTTCGCGATCTTCGCCGCCTCGGCGCTGCCGAGGTACGGCGTCAGGGTGAACTCGACCAGGTCCGGGAGCAGATCCTCGAGCTCCTTGGTCTTGCCGGCGATGATCCGCCGCGAGATCAACGAGACCATGCCGCCGACCAGCGCTTCCTCGGTCGTCGGCGAGAGCCGCGAGAGGACCTCGGGCGAGCGGCCCTCGCGGCCCTCGCGGAAGTAGGGGACGAAGCTCTGGATCGCCGCGTCGTAGCGCTCGACCACAGCCGGCCCGGCGACCAGCGCCTCGACCATGCAGAGGCGGGCGAGGCTCGGCTCGGCGGCGAGGAACTGCAGCATCGCCTCGATCCCGGCCTTGATCGCCCGCGGCCAATCCTCGGTCTCCTCGAAGGCCGTGGTGACCCGGTCGCGCAGCTCATTCATCACCGTGTCGTAGGCGGCGACGAAGCACTCGTCCTTACTCGCGAAGTGCTCGTAGAAGGTGCGGCGGGAGACCGCCGCGGCGCGGGTGATGTGAGCGATCGTCGTCCCCGAGAAGCCGTGCTCGGCGATCGCCTCGGCGATGCCCGCGATCAGCCGCTCGCGCTGATTGTGAGTGACGAACTCGCGCGGGAGCCCGTGGCGGCCAGGGGGCAGCCGCGCCAACTCGGGCGGGTAGTCCTCGGCGCCCTCGGACGGCGGGTCCTTCGGTTTGCCGGCGCGTTTCCGTGCCATACCGCGAGCATATCCCTCCCCCTCGGCCGACTCGCGACTCAACTCCGACATCGCCGCCTCGATGCCCAGGTAGGGCATCACCGCCGCCGACATCAGCTGCGGGACGAGGTCCGGCAGCTCCTCGACGGTGCCGCGCACGACCCGCGAGTAGATCTGGCCGTAGGCGGACCCGGCCAGAGCCTCGGCCGTCGTGTGGGGAACCGCGTCGGGGTCGTCCATCTCCTGGCGCCCGGCGTCGATCAGCGAGGCGATCACCCGCATCGTCATGTCGCGGCGCGCCCGGGCGGCGTCGCCGGCGGCAAGCACCTCGACCCCGAAGGAGGCCCGGCTGGGGTCGTTGCTGAGCCCCTCGATCACCTGGTAGGCAACGGCGCGGAGGCGGTCGGGCCACTCTTCGCGGCTCTCGTAGGCGCGCACCATCGTCTCCAGGCACTCCTCGTTGACCTCCTGCCAGGAGGAAAGGAAGCAGTCGTACTTGCCTCGGAAGTGGCGGTCGAAGGCGGGGCGGTCGAGCTCGGCCCTCTCCAGCACCAGCTCGATCGTGGTTTCACCGTAGCCGCGTTCGGCGGCGACGTCGATCAGCGCTTCGACGATACGGGCGCGCTCGGAGCTGCCGGTGCGGTCGCGGGTCTCGGTATCGAGCACTAGGGCATGGGACCCCCGATCCCTGCCCTGGCTACTTACCGGCCGGCTGTGCGGGCGCTTCGGCCGCCGTGCGCTTCGCGGCCTCGGCGCCGACGTACGGGGTGAGCGAGAACTCGACCAGCTCGGGGAGGAGCTGCTCGATCTCCTCCACCTGCCCCATCACGATCCGCTGGTAGATGATCCAGAAGACCCCGCCGACGATCGTCTCCTCGAGCGTCCCCGGCAGGCTCTCGCCCTTGGCCGCGACCTTGCGGCCCATGCGGAAGAGCGGCACGAAGGCCTGGATCGAGCGTTCGTAGCGCTCGACCGCGGCCGGGCCGGCGGAAAGCGCCTCGACGATGCAGGTGCGGGCCAGGGCCGGCTCCGTCGCGACGTAGTGGAGGAACGCGGCGAGGCCGGCGTTGACCCGGGCGGGCCAGGCGTCGACCCGGCTGGCGGCATCGACGACCCGCCGCAGCGCCTCTTTGACGGCGAACTCCGAGGCGGCGAGAAAGCAGTCTTCCTTGGAGGAGAAGTTCTCGTAGAAAGTGTTGCGGGCGATCCCGGCGCGGCTCACGATGTCGGCCACTGTGACGGCGCGGTAGCCCTTCTCCACGGTCTCCTCGGCGAGGGCGGCGATGATCCGCGCCCGCTGGTGCTGCGTGATGAACTCGCGTGGGAGTGGATGCCTTCCGGGAGGCATTCTGGTTGCCTGGGGGACACGCTCAGCCACGAAATCCAAGTTACTCGCCGACCGCTGAGATTCAAGCTGGACGGATCAGCGAAATACCGCTAGAGTACCGGACTCCAGACAACCTGTTCCCTGGATCAAGAGGAAGGGATAGCAATGGGGAAGCGGGCCGTAACCAACGTCCAGGCAGGGGCTGAGGGGACCGGCAGGATGAGGGTGGTGGAGACACTCCCCCACTCCCCGACGCTCGAGCTTGTGGATTCCCCCAAGCGCGAAAAAATTCTCGAGGGGATGCTCGACGCGGTCGGCGCCGAGGGCTACGACGGCACCTCCGTACGCACGGTTCTCGATCGAACCGGGCTTTACCGGCAGGCCTTCTACGACAACTTCGCCGACAAGGACGAGTGCTACCTCGCCGCGCTGGCGATGGGAATCTCCCGGCTCGAAGCCGTCGCCGCCCACGGCGCGGCGAGCCACGAGAGCTGGCGCGGCAAGCTGCGCGGTGGGCTCGGCGCCCTGCTCGACCGGCTCGACGCCGAGCCCGATTTCGGCCGAGGTGTGGTCATCGGCGTACACGCGGCCGGCCCGGACGCCCTTTCGATTAGGGCCAAAGCGATGAAAAGAGCGGCTGAATTCATCGATTTGGCGCGGCTCGATCTGGGCCAGGCGGAAACGCCGCCGCAGATCGCCCCGGAGGGCATCGTCGCCGGCATCCACGCGATCGTCCATTCGCGGCTCTCCACCGGGGCTACGGACGGATTCCGCGACCTGCTGCCGGAGTTCATGTACTTCGCCGTGCTGCCCTACTTCGGCGCCGAGACGGCCGGCGAGGAGATGCAGGCCGCCCGGGCTTGAGACAAGCTGTCCGCGGCGAGCGTTGGACAGTTGAAGATTCCTGCCCTACATTGATTGGGCGATGGAATCGCCTCAATTGCCTCGCGCCTACGCCGTTCGCTCCGAGCGCGAGCGGGTGCTGGAGGCGATGGTGAGAATCGCGGCGGCGAAAGGCTACGAGGCGACCACGGTCGCCGACGTGGCCGAGTTCGCCGACGTCTCGCTCGACTCCTTCGAAGCGATGTTCCCCGACAAGGAGGCCTGCTTCCTGGAGGCCTACGAGGCGGTCTTCGACGTCCTCGTCGCGCACGTGACCACGGCCTTCGAAGCGGCGAGCGACGAGCCCTGGCCGGAGCAGATCGCCGCCGGGCTGGGCGCCCTGGTGGAGCTGCTCTCGACCGAGGCCGACATCGCCCGGCTCTCGATGGTCGAGGTGACCGCCGCCGGCGACGACGCGCGCGAGCGCTACCGCACGATGCTGACCCGCTTCACCCCGTTCCTGGAGGAGGGGCGGCGGTACTCCGGCCAGGGCGAGGAACTGCCGGCCGACACGGCGCGCTTCGCGATCGGCGGGGCGACCTCGATGATCTTCGACGAGGTGCGGGCCGGTCGCGGCCCCGAGCTGAAGCGGATCCTGCCCGACCTCGTCTTCGCCGTGCTGATGCCCTACCTGGGCCCGGAAGCGGCCGAAGACGAGATGCGGCGGGTGACCCGCACGAGCTAACCGGGGAACTCGCCGTGGCGGCCCTCCCCGGAGGCGAAGCGTGAAGCTCCTTCGACGGCGACATGGAGGGTCTCGCGACCGAGCCGGTGCTCCAGAGCTATGCCGTCTTTGAGAGGCATGCCGAAGCCCTCGATTGCCGCGCGGCGATCGGCGAGCATCGTCTCCTGCGGGAAGACGGCGATGCGCTCGGCGAGCTCCAGGGCGCGGTCGAGGTGCTTGCCGGGGGCGGTCATCTCGTTGACGAGGCCGATGCGGTGGGCCTCGTCGGCCTCGACCGGGCGGCCGGTGAGGATCAGCTCCAGGGCGCGGCCGATGCCGAGCACCCGCGGCAGGCGCTGGGTGCCGCCGTCGACGAGGGGCACGCCCCAGCGCCGCTCGAAGAGGCCAAAGGTCGATTGCGGCGTCGCGATCCGCAGGTCGCACCAGAGCGCCAGCTCGACCCCGCCCGCCAGGCACCAGCCGTCGACCGCGGCGATCGCCGGCTTGGACGGGGTCAGCCGGGTCGGGCCCATCGGGCCGTGCGGGTGGTCGACGTCGAGGTCCATCGCCTTGAGGTCGGCGCCCGCGCAGAACGCCTCGCCGCCGGCGCCGGTCAGGACGAGCACCCTGGCGCCGTCGTCGGCCTCGAAGTCCTCCAGGCCCTGCCGGAACGCGGCGGCGGCAGCAGCGTCGATCGCGTTGCGCCGCGCCGACCGGTCGATCGTCAGCAGCGCCGCCGCTCCGACCCGCTCGTAACGCAGCTCGTCGCTCATCGCGAAGAGAGTATGGGAGTGGCGGGCTAGTTGCCTGGCAATCACGGGCGGGCAGGCAACGCCGCTCCCAGGTGCGCCCCGGTGCGCGAGGTCGACGAGGGCAGGCTCTCGATGACCACGCCGGAAACTAGGCGCGCCCTCGGACGGACAAGAGAGATCCATCCGCCCCAATAGAAACGCGACCGGGGGTAGCGCCCAAAGCCTGCCGCGCGTAGCCTTCGCGCTAGAAGCTCTCTGCGCCACCTTCAAGACGGTGTCCCACTGGCTTCCGTGGGGCCTGTCTTTCCCAGTCGCAGGATCAACTTAGCCGGGCCCCGGTTCGGCGTCTAGGGGCGCCCCGACGACGATCCCGCAAAGTCCGGCGAAATCGCTACTGTCGCGGCGCGATGAGCGACGGTTTGGAGGCCTCGCGGCGACGCGCACGCAGAAACGTCGTGCTGACGGCGGCGATCGCCGGGCTCGGCGGGCTGCTGTTCGGCTACGACACCGGCATCATCGCCGCGGCGCTGCTCTTCATCAAGGACGACTTCGGCCTCGGCAGCTTCGCCCAGGGCCTCGTCGTCGCCGCCGTCCCGATCGGCGCCGTCGCGGGCGCCGCGATCTCCGGCCCCGCCGCCGACCGCCACGGCCGCCGGCTGATGATCCTGCTCGCCGCGCTCGTCTTCATCGCAGGCGCCCTCGCCAGCGCCGCCGCGCAGGGGGTCGAGCTGCTGGTGCTCGCGCGGATCGTGATCGGCGTCGCGATCGGCCTCGCCTCGGCCGCCGCGCCGGTCTACATCTCCGAGGTGGCCCCGCCGGAGAGCCGCGGCCGCCTGGTCAGCTTCTTCCAGCTGGCCGTGACGATCGGCATCCTCGTCGCCTACCTGGTCGGGCTCGCATTCGATGCCAGCGAAGGCTGGCGCTGGATGCTCGGGCTTGGCGTCGTGCCCGCGCTGGCGCTCGCCTTCGGCATGCTGCGCATGCCGCAGAGCCCGCGCTGGCTGGTGATGACCGGCGACGACTTCGCCGCGCGCGCGACCCTGGCGAAGATCCGCGTCGACAACCCGGACACGATCGACCACGAGCTGGACGAGATCAAGGGCAGCATCGACGCCAAGCCGGGCGCCTGGCGCGACCTGCTGCAGCCGGTCGTCAAAGCGGCGTTGGTGGTCGGCATCGGGCTGGCGGTCCTGCAGCAGGTGAGTGGGATCAACACGGTCATCTACTACGCGCCGACGATCGTCGAATTCACCGGCGTCAACTCCTCCGCCGCCTCGATCCTCGCCGCGATCGGGGTCGGGATCGTCAACGTCGGCATGACCGTCGTCGCCCTGCGCCTGCTCGACCGGGCCGGCCGGCGCACCCTGCTTACGATCGGCGTCTCGGGGATGACCATCTCCCTGCTGGCGCTCGGCGGCGCCTTCGTCGGCGGCGGCGGGAGCACGCTGGCCTCGGCGATCGCGATCGGCAGCCTGATGGTCTACGTCGCCTCCTTCGCGATCAGCCTCGGGCCGATCTTCTGGCTGCTCAACGCCGAGATCTACCCGCTCGGGGTGCGCAGCAAGGCCGCCGGGCTGGGCACGATGGCCAACTGGGTCGCCAACTTCGCCGTCTCGCTCACCTTCCTGCTCTTGATCGACGCGCTCGGCCGCAGCGGCGCCTTCTGGTTCTACGCGGCGGTCTCCGCGCTCACCCTCGCCTTCTGCCTGAAGCTGGTTCCCGAGACCAAGGGCAAGCGGCTCGAGGACATCCAGGCCTTCTTCCAGGCACGCGTCGACGGACGCGGAACGTAAGCATGGGCGCAGCCTGGTTACGCTGCCCCGATGAGAATTGACGAGATACTCGAATCGAAGCGGCCGGTCTTCTCGGTCGAGCTCTTCCCGCCGAAGACCGAGGAGGCGACGGAACAGCTCTACGCGACAGCGCGCTCGCTAGGCGAGCTGGAGCCGGACTTCGTCTCGGTCACCTACGGCGCCGGGGGCTCGACGCGCGACGGCACGGTCGAGATCACCCGCGCCCTGAAGGACGACCTCGGCCTCGAGACGATGGCGCACCTGAGCTGCGTCGGCGAGACGACCGAGGGCCTCTCGACGACGCTCGACCGGATCGCCGCCGCCGGCATCGAAAACGTCTTCGCCCTGCGCGGCGACCCGCCGCGGGGCCAGCCGGACTTCGTCCAGCCCGAGGGCGGCCTCGGCAGCGCGGCCGAGCTGGCCGCCTTCATCGGCGGCGGCTGGGACTTCAGCGTCGGCGGCGCCTGCTTCCCCGAGGTGCACCCGGAGGCGCCCGACCTCGACACCGACCTCGACTACCTGAAGAGCAAGGTCGACTCCGGCGCGTCCTTCCTGGTCACGCAGCTCTTCTTCGACAACCAGGTCTACTTCGACTTCGTCGCCGCGGCGCGGGCGAAGGGGATCGACGTGCCGATCCTCGCCGGGGTGATCCCGGTCGCCAGCTTCGCGCAGACGAAGCGGATCTGCGAGCTCTGCGACGCCTCGATCCCGCCCCGCCTGGAGGCCGCGTTCGCGGCGGCCGGGGGCGACGAGACGGCCGAGTTCGAGCTCGGCGTCGCCTACGCGGCCCAGCAGTGCGCCGAGCTGCTGATCGCCGGCGCGCCCGGGATCCATTTCTACGCGCTCAACCGGGCGCCCGCGACGCGGGCGGTGCTCGGGGCGCTGCGCGCCTCGCGGCCCTGGGAGCGGACCCGGGGCACGCCCGCCGACCCGGTCGGCGAAGCCCGGTAGCCCGGCGGTCGAGCGCCCTAGACTGATCGGAACGATGGGCGAGCTGGACTACGAGGGTCACCGGATCGGCTTCGACGAGTACGGCGAGGGCGAGCGCCCGATCGTGCTCGTCCACGGCCTGCTGATGAACCGGCGCATGTTCGAGCGCCTCGGCCCGGCGCTGGCCGAGCGCGGCAACCGGGTGATCTGCGTCGACCTGCTCGGCCACGGCGGCTCCGACCAGCCCGACGACCTGCGCCTCTACTCGATGCCGCTCTTCGCCGAGCAGGTGCTGGCGCTGCTCGATCACCTCGAGATCGAGCGGGCGGTCGTCGGCGGCACCTCGCTCGGCGCCAACGTCGGGCTCGAGCTGGCGGTCCGCCATCCCGACCGGGTCGAGGCCCTGTTCGTCGAGATGCCCGTGCTCGACAACGCGCTGGCCGCGGTCGCGGCGATCTTCGCCCCGGTCCTGCTCGGCCTGCGGGTCGGGCGCCCGGCGATCGAGCTGAGCTCGCGGCTGGCCTCGCTGCTGCCGCGGACCAACTTCCTGCTCGACATCGGCCTCGACTGGGCGCGGCGCCGGCCCGGCCCCTCGATCGCCGTGCTCGAGGGGCTGCTGCTGGGCGAGACCGCGCCCCCGCGTGAGCAGCGCCGCCTGATCGACCGGCCCGCCTTCGTCGTCGGCCATCCCGGCGACCCCCTGCACCCGTTCAGCGACTCCGGGATGCTGGCCGAAGAGCTGCCCGGCGTGCGCCTGGTCGAGGCCAGCTCGATCCTCGAGTGGCGGCTGCGGCCGCAGCGGCTCGACGAGGAGCTGGCCGGCTTCCTCGACGGAGTCTGGGCGGAGCGCGGCGGGCCGGGGGGCGGGCCCGACGGCAACGGCCGCAGCGCCGCTCCTGTGGCAGGATAGGGCCGCAAGATGGCCAACCGCAGGGAGGAAGAGAGAGAGCGACTCCGCCAGGCCCGGCAGGAACGCGAGTCCAGCCAGACCAAGGGCGAGAAACGCCGGTTGATGGCCGTCTACGGCGGCGCGGGCCTGATCGGCCTGCTCGTCGTCGTCGGGGTGGTCGTGCTGATCGCCTCCTCGGGCGCCAGCGGCGGCAGCGGCGAAGCCCACATCAACCAGTCGAGCGGCTCGACCAACGGGGTCGCGCCCGACGAACGCGCGGGCACGACGCCGGCGCAGGCGAAGACGACGAACCTGAAACAGGCTGCGAAGAAGGCCGGCTGCACGCTGCGGCTGCACCTCAAGGACGAGGGGCACGAACACATCGCGCCGACCGCGGCGACACCCGAATACAAGACCAACCCGCCGACCTCGGGCAACCACGCCGAATCCCCCTACCAGGAGGCCGACGGTGCCTACAGCGAAATGCCCGGTGAAATCTTCATCGTCCACGCGCTCGAGCACGGCCGCATGGAGATCCAGTACAGCCCCGAACTGGCCGAAGAAGACCAGCTGGCGCTGAAGGGGCTCTACGAAACGATGTACGGCGGCACGCTGATGTTCCCCAACGACCAGATGGAATACGAAGTCGCGGCGACCACCTGGACCAACCTGCTCGGCTGCCCCGAATACAAGGGCGACGCCACGCTCGACGCGATCCGCGCCTTCGGCAAGGCGACCTGGGGCAAGTACGGCGGCGAGCCGGTCAACGGGTTCGCGCTCAAAGGCCCAACCCCCGCGAAACCCCAGTAGCCAGGGGCTACTGGGGGGAGCGGTAGGCCGGGAAGAAGCCCGTCGGGGGGCGGCCTGCGGAGAGGAGGTCGTAGGCGCCGCGGTCGCAGACGATCTCCGAGCTGTGCCAGGGCTGCTCGCGATTGGCGAAGCCGCGCTTGAACTCCTCCAGCGCGTCGCCGCGGGCGAGGCCGCCGCCGAGGTTGAGCGGCAGCTCCTGCGCGGCCGCGAGCTCGACCAGCGCCGCGACGACGTTCTTCATCGGCGAGTCGCGCAGGTGCGCGTCGGCGCTGCCGCTGAGGTAGTAGTGCAGGAAGCCGTCGCTGCGCACGGCCAGCGAGGCCGCGGCCAGGGCGCCATCCGGAGCGTCGGCGATCGCCAACCAGGCCCGCTCGGATTCGAGGATGCGATCGAAGTAGGCGGGGGCGAAGAAGTAACGCTCGCCGGCGCCGGTGCGGCGCATCGTCTGCTCGTAGGCGGCGAGGAACCCGGCGCGCTCCTCCGCCGTGGTCTCGGAGCCCGGGACGACCCGCACCCCGTAGCCCGCACGGCGATTCTTGTTGATCCGGTTGCGGTCGCTGCCGCGGGTCTTCGGCGGCAGGGCCGGGTCGGCGATCTGCACGACGTTGCGCTCGGCCGCGCCGGCAAGCGGCGGCTCGCCGAGCGTGTGGCGGAGGAAGATCGAGACGAGCCCCGTGGGCGACCAGTCGACCTCGCCAGGGTCGACCCGCCCGCCGACGATTCCGGGGTAGCCGTAGGGGGAGATCGCATCGTGCTCATCCGTGTCGGGAATCCCGCGGACGATCAGCGGCGCGACCAGGTCCCCGTCGCCGGTGACGATCCGCAGCGTGTGGGTGACGCCCTCGGCATCGAGGAAGGGCCGCGAGCGGAAAAGCTCCTCGCTCTCCGCGACGGCGCCGCGGTCCGCGATCAGCTCGGCGCGTGCTCCGCTCACGGCAGGAGGTCCGCCGCGGCGGCGCGGAACTCGTCGGGCAAGACGCCCCAGACCTCGCAGTCGTCAACGCCGTCGGGGCGTTGGAGGTGGCCGCGCATCGTCCCCTCGTGCTTCCAGCCGAGCCCGGTCACGGTCTTCTTCGCGATCTCGTTGCGGGCGGGGATCCGCCCGTAGACGCGGTGGGCGCCGAACTCGTCGAAGGCCTTGGCGATCGTCAGCGCCTCGGCGCGGCGCCCGACGCCCTTGCCGCGCACGTCGTCGCCGATCAGCGCCCCCAGCTCCGGCGCGGTCTGGCGGAAGAGGCCGTAGAGCGCCGTGAAGCCGACCGGCTCGGCGTAGCCCTCGACCACGATCGCGTACTTACGGTCCTCCGCCGGCCCGTCGATCGCCCGGCCGACCCAGGCCTCCGCTTGCTCGCGGGTGAAGCCGTCGCGCTGCTCCATCAGGGTCTTGGTCGCCTCGGGGTTGTTGAACCAGCGGTGCACCGCCGCGGCGTCGCCGGGCTCGAACCGGCGCAGGCTGACCTCGGGTCGCTCGCTCACGCTCCGAACCCTAATCGGGCGCGAGGCCGTGGCCGGTGACGAGCAGCCAGGCGGTCTGGGCGAGGATGCGCAGGTCGAGGGCGAAGCCGCGGCGATCGACGTACTCGACGTCGAGCTCGATCCGCTCCTCCCAGGGGATGCCGGCCCGCCCCGGACCTGGGCCCAGCCGGTCAGGCCCGGGCGCACCTCGTGGCGGCGGTGCTGGAACGGAGTGTAGCCCTTCACCTGGGCCGGGATCGTCGGGCGCGGGCCGACGATCGCCATCTCACCGCGCAGGACGTTGAGCAGGTTGGGGATCTCGTCCAGCGAGGTGCGGCGCAGGAAGCGCCCGGCGGCGGTCACGCGCGGGTCGTCGCGGGCGACGACCTTGCCGACGCCGACCGGGTCGGAGCCCTGCACCATGGTGCGCAGCTTGAGCAGCTCGAATTCGCGGCCGCCGAGGCCGACGCGCGTCTGCCGGTAGATCGCCGGCCCGCGGCTGCCGAGCCGGATCGCCAGCGCGGCGATCAGCAGGACCGGCGAGAGCACGACGAGGGCGAGCACCGCGATCAGGATGTCGAGCGCGCGCGGCACTAGCGCGTGCCCTCCGCCTTCTCCCAGGCCCCGGGCGCCCCGTGCCGCAGCCGGTCCCAGAGGCCGAGCGCGATCGCCGCGGTGGTCAGCACGTAGTAGCGGGCGATGCGCAGCGGGCCGATCGGCAGCGCCCTGCCGAGCAGCGCCGCGGCGAGGACCGCGAGCTGGACCGCCAGGGCGAGCGCGTAGACCCAGCCCTGCCCGAGCAGGGCCACGCTGGCCGCCAGGGCGACGACGTGCAGGAAAGGGCTCGCGTAGCGCAGCAGCCGGTGCGAGAAAAGCTCGAACGCGTAGAGCGCCGGATAGCCGCGCGGGGCGAGCATCCGTTCGCCGACGACGATGTCCCAGATGCCGACCATCATCCGCCGTTTGCGCGCCAGCTCGCCCTCCAGGGTCGGCACCATCTTCTCCTCGGCGCGCGGCCCGGGGCACGTAGAGCGAGCGGCGGCCCCGCTTGGCGAGCAGGAACGGCAGCGAGAGGTCGTGGCTGCCGGCCGGCGGCAGCGGGATGTAGTCGGCGCGACGCACGGCGTAGATCGCGCCGTTGCCGGCAGTCACACCGGCGAGGCCGGACTCCAGCTCGCGCACCGCCATCTCATAGCGCCAGTAGGCGCCCTCGAGATTGCCGCCGCCGGAATCGAGGAAGCGGACCTGCCCGCAGGCGTAGCCGACCGCGGGCTCGGCGAACGGCTCGACGAGGCGCCGCAGGGCGTCCGCGGCCCAGATGCTGTTGGCGTCGGAGAAGGCGATGAGCTCGCCGCTCGCGCGCTCGGCGGCGGCGTTCTGGGCGGCGACCTTGCCGCCGCGGGGCAGCTCGAGCACGAGGTCCGCGCCGGCCGCACGGGCGCGCTCGGCGGTGGCGTCGGCCGAGCCGTCGGAGGCGACGATCAGCTGCAGGCGCTCGCGCGGGTAGTCGAGCGCGAGCGCGTTCGCGACCTTGGCCGCGATCACGTCCTGCTCGTCGTAGGCGGCGACGATCAGCGAGACATCGGGCAGGCGCTCCGCTCCCGCGCCCGCATCCGTCGTTCCGGGCCGGCCCTTCAACCGGGTCAGCATGAGAAGCAGCAAGGGATATCCCAGGTGCGTGTAGAGGATCGCCGCGACGCAGAGCCAGAAGATGACGGTTATGGCGAAGATCATTTGCTTTGGTAGGGAGGGGGTAGGGGTGTCCCCCCCGGTTGCTGGGTTTTTCGCCTAGGAGTTGTTCTCTCTCGCCGAGCCTGCTGTGCGAAAAACAGGACGCCGCTGACCGGGAGGGACACCCCTACCCCCTCTTCTCGAGAAGTTCGCGGTAGAGCGCGATGGTCTTGCGCGCAGCCTCGTCCCAGGAGTAGGCGCCGGCGGCGGCGCGTGCGGCTGCTTCGCCCAGCTCCTTGCGGGCGGCCTCGTCCCAGACCAGTTCGGCGAGGGTCGCCGCCAGCGACGCCGGATCCTCGGGCGGGACGAGGCGGGCCGCGCCCTGCTCGGCAACCTCCGGGAAGCCGCCCACCGCGCTGAGGACCAACGGCTTGCCGAAGGCGAGCGCCGCATAGAGGACGCCGCTGTGCTCGACGTCGCGATACGGCAGGGCGAGGACGTCGGCGGAGCGCATCAAGGCGGGGATCTCGGCGTCCTCGACGAAGCGTGGGAGGAAGCGGACGCGGCCGGGGGCCTCGCTCGCGAGGTCGCGCAGGGGGGCCAGGTCCATGCGCGGGTTGCCGACGATCCAAAGCTCCGCCCCCCTGACCCGCCGGAATGCCCGCAGCAGGGTGTCGACCCCCTTGTAGGGGCGCAGCAGGCCGAAGAAGAGGATCACCGGGCCATCCGCCCCCCGCAGCTCGGCGGGCAGCGGCTTCTCCTCGGGCAGCCGGGTCAGGTAGTCGAACGCGCCGTGGTGGATCGTGTGCACCCGGGCGGGGTCGAGGCCGACGACCTCGCGCAGGCGCCGCGCGCCGTGCTCGGAGTGGGCGATCGTCGCGTCCATCGCGCCGAACGCGCGGCGCGCGCCGGCAAGCTGGCGGCGGCTCGGCCGCGGCGGCAGCACGTAGTGGGCGGTCATCGCACGCGGGCGGCGGGGCGGCAGCAGCAGCGAGTCGAGGCCGAGCAGGGTCAGCCACTGGTAGTGGAGGACGTCGGCGTCGGCCTGGCGGCGCAGGCGCAGCATGTCCGGCAGGTGCTCGGCCAGCTTGAAGGCGCGGCGGGCGCGGGCGTCGAGGCCGCGGGCCGCGCTGCGGCGGTAGAAGCTCTCGCGCACCCGGTAGCCCTCCGCCTCGGGCACCGGCCCGTAGAGGAAATGGCTGGTCAGCAGCTCGACCTCGGCGCCCGCGCGGGCGAGCGCCGCGGCCAGGGCGCGGTCGTACGGGGGCGTGAAGGCCGAGGGGTCGACCAGTTGCACACGCATAGCGGGCGATTATCGTGGCCTGCGTGCCGCCCGGTGTCCTGTCCCATAACGTGGGCCGAGAAATGACGAGGCACAGGCCTTGCCAGACAAGGACGCAGGGAGCCCGAATAGCAGCGCTATTTGGGCGACCGAGGACGCTGTATGGCGACGATCTGGGGCCGTCATTTCCGGTCTGACGTTATGAGACAGGACGCCCAACTCTCCTACTGCGTCGTGAACACGAACGGCCGCGAGGACCTGCTCGCCTGCCTCGACGCGATCGAGCGCACCCACCCGGCCGAGCTGGAGCGCGAGGTCCTCGTGCTCGACAACGCCTCCGACGACGGCTCGGCCGAGGCCGTGCGGGCGCGCGGCGGCGACGCGCGGCTGATCACGCTGCAACGGCGCGAGGGCAAGGCGGCGAACGACTCGCGGCTGATGCGCGAGGCGAGCGGCCGCTACTGCCTGCTGCTCAACGAGGACTCCGAGCTGCGGCCCGGCGCGACCGCGGCGCTGCTCGCCGCGCTCGACGCGGACCCGCGCGCGGGCGCCGCGGGGGCGCAGCTGCTCAGCTCCAGCGGCGAGCCCGTTTCCTGCGCCTGGCGCTTCCCCGGTGTCGGCACGGCGCTCGCGGGGGCCCTTTTCCTCCACCGCCTGCTGACCGTGCAGAGCAAGGGGACGCGGACGCGGCGGGTCGACTGGGCGCAGTCGAGCGCCCTGATGGTGCGCCGCGAAGCGGCCGCCCAGGTCGACTACCTCGACCCGGCCTTCTTCGTCTACTACGACGAGTGCGACTTCTGCAAGCGCCTCGGCGAGGCCGGCTGGCGCACGCTTTTCGTGCCCGCGGCGCGGGCCGTCCACCACGACCAGCTCTCGACCGACCTCGCGGCCGGCCTGCCGCGCATCGTCGAATTCCACCGCAACCGAGATACGTATATGCGCAAGCACCACGGGCGGGCGGCGGCGCTGGCGGTGCGAGGGCTCACCGCCTGGTCGTACGCCCTGCGCGCCGCGGCAGCGCTCGTCATGCCCGGATATTCGTCCCGGATCATGCTCGCCCACGCGCGGCAGGCTCTATTTCCTGCGAAGGGCGAAAGCCTGAGGGATCGGGCGTTGCGGGGGGGCCATCCCGGGTAGGCCTCTCACCAGCGGGAGTCCTCGTCCGCAATCTCTGCCTCGAACGACTCTGGGATGTTGCCGTCCACCGCGGCCGGGCGGGATGCGGCGGAGCGGAAGTCGGCCAACAGCTCGCCGGGATGTCGCAACCGAGCCAGCCAGCCGCGCTCCTCCGCGGTGAAGAAGCCGCTGAGGAGGAGTAGAGCCGGGTAGAAACACCAGAGCGCTATCCGAAGGACGAGCCCCAGGGCGCCACTCGTCGGCAGGAGTAATTCGCCCAAGAGGACGAGGGCAGCGGAGACGAGCACGATACGGGCGAGGCGGCCCCACTGGTAGGGGACCGGGAAGAGGCGCTGGGTGAGCACGTACATCAGCGCGACGACGACCACGTACGAGGCGACCAGGGCGAGGCCGGCGCCGACGATGCCCAGCGGCGGGACGAGGATCAGGTTGAGGGCGACATTGGTGAGCAGGGCTGCGATCGTCGCCGGGAAGTTGAACTCGGTGCGGCCCGTTCTGCCGAGGATGACGACCAGCACCATGTAGAGGGCGTAGAGGGTGACGCCGGTGGCGATCAGGCCGATCGCTTCGTAGGAGTCGAAGAACTGCGGCGCGGCGAGGATGCGGACGATCCAGCGCGAGAAGAGCCACATCCCGGTGACGACGAAGGCGCAGCCGGCGACGAACCAGGTGACGATCGCCGCGTAGGCGAGGCGCGCCTCGCCGTCGTCGCGGATCGAGTAGGCGAGCGGCGGCCAGGCGAGCTGGAAGCCGCGGACGAGCACGTTGACCGCCTGCGCGAACTTGACCGCGAGCGAGTAGAGGCCGGCCTCCGCCAGGCCGGCGCTGCGGACGATGACGATCCGGTCGACGAAGTTGAGCAGGTAGAGCGAGAGCTCGGCCGGCATCGTCGGCAAGCCGAAGCGGGTCAGCCGTCGCAGCAGCGGGCCGTCGACCCAGAGCGAGAGGCGACGGCGGTGGACGACGATCAGCGCCAGCACGACGGCGGCGCCGCTGACGTAGCTGCCGAGCAGCAGGCCACGGGCGCCCTCGCCCTGGCCGACTACGAGCACGATGGTGAGCGCGATCGCGGCGAGCACGTTGACGATCGTGGTGACGAAGTAGGCACGGGCTCGCTCCTCGAGCCGGAACAGGGTCAGCAGGTACTCGTGCAGCGTCGCGACCCAGAGGCCGCCGATCGCGATGCGGGCGAGGTCGGGCGCGGGCCGGTCGAGCAGCGCTTCGGAGATCGGCCCGGCGAACGGCAGCGCGATCAGGGCGGCGACGGTCGAGAGCCAGAAGAGCGCGGCGAAAGAGGTTGAGACGACCCTGGCCGGATCCTCGTCGCCCTTGTAGTAGAAGCGCAGCAGGGCCTCGATCAGGCCGAAGCGGACGACGATGCTGGCCGAGACTACGGCGGCGAAGAGAACCTCGGCGGCGCCGTAGTCGGCGGGGGTCAGGTAGCGCGTGTAGAGCGGCAGCAGGGCGACCGCGATCAGCTTCGAGACGATGCTCGCCGCGGTGTAGGCGGCGCCGGTCGTCGCGAGGCGGCGGAGGTAGCCCGACACGGGTTGAGCCTAGCCGCGCGTTCGCTGTTTGTCGGCCACAGCCCCACAAGGAGCGAACGCGGTCGAGGTGCCCACGGCGAGCGACGCGGCGACCGCCATCAGGACCCAGGCGATCGGGTCCTCGTAGAAGCCGGCGTAGGCCATCGTGTGGACCAGGAGGGCGACGAAGGCGGCTAGGACCGCCGCGCGGGCGATGGCGGGTGGGGAGGGGGTGGGGGTGTCCCCCCCACCCCCTCCTCTAGAAGCCAGGCCAGAGGCCATGGTCCAGAGCGCGGTGAGGAGGAGAGCTGCATAGGCGAGGAGGCCGATCAGTCCCTGCTCGGCTGCCACGGTTATCGGCTCCGTGTGCGATACGGACACTGGGGCGTCCTTGGTGGCGATGTGCCCGCGGTAGGCGCGGGGGAAGCTGCCGGCGCCGTAGCCCCATACGGGGCGCTGGCCGAAGAGGGTGACGCCGCCGGAGACGAGATTGGTCCGGCCTCCGGTGTCCACGTTGAGGCGATCGGGGCTGAGCTTCGAGACGCCGCCCGCGAAGATGACGATGACCACAGCGAGAACCGCTCCCGCGCCGAGCGCCGCCAGCGTCCATCGCAAGCTCCACTTCAAGGCGGCGAGCACAGCCAGGCCCACCAGGAGGGCGGCAAAGCTGGACTGCGAGAAGGTAACCACCAGCCCGAGCCAGAGCACGGCGACCAGCCCGGTCAGCAGCGCCATAGCCCGCCGTTCCTTCGCCCAGAGCAACGCCGACATCGCGAGGACGATCACGAGGGCCAAATATCGCCCGTAGACATTCGGGTCCCAGAAGATCGAGTTGACCCGGAAGTAGGTGTGGAATTCGTTCGACCTGATCACCTGGCCGTTCCAGAACAGCTCGCGGCTGAAGTACTCGACCCAACCGACAGCTACAAACGCGACGGCCTCAACAGCCACCACCCACACCACAAGCACCAGAAGCTTTCGATTCCAAGTGACGTCTCGCAGCAACGCGTACACCAGGGAGAACGGCACAAAGAAAAAGCACACGTTTTGAAGTGATTTCGAAAAGTCGGGCGAGTAAAGCGTCTGCAGCGCGTAGAGAACTACGACCAGAGCCAGCACCCATGGCAGCAGCGTGGAGGGGTCGATCCGGACGCGGCGTCCTGTTTTTCGCACAACAGGGTCGGCGAGAGGGCGCGGCCGCAAGGCGAAAAACCCAGCACCCGGATTGACCCCCCCACGCTGCTGCCACTCCACTTGCGCCGCGGAGAGAACCCCTCCCGCAATGACGAGATACAGCGGCACCAACAGATTGGCCGTGTCGCCGCCGGCGTGCAGCGGAATGCGGAAGGGCAGCGCCGCGACGATCGCGAGGGGGAGCAGGACCGGCCAGCGGCGGAAGACGAGCGCGAGGGCGACCGTCGCCGCCAGGCCGGCCGCGCCGAGAGCGAGAAGCCGGCCGACGCTGTCGCGCAGGTCGGCGATCTGGGCCGAGTGCCACTGGTCGCCGAGGATCAGGGCCGGGAAGAGGATGAGCGCGAGCAGCATCGCCGCGGCGCGGGCGCGGCCGGCGGGCAGCAGGATCGCCGCGGCTGCCGCCGCGGCGGCGATCAGGATCCCCGCGGCGGAGAGGATCAACGCTTGCACTCCCCGCGCGGATCGGGGGCGGCGCGATGCAGGCGCATGACACCGCCCGGGACCAGCGTGCGGTCCTGGCCGTGGAGCTTCACCCGCAGCTTGTAGCGGCCCGGCGGCGCGATGCCGTCGTTGCGGGTGCGGCCCCCCCAGTAGAACGTGTTGAACGTGTACCGCTTGAGATAGACGTCGCGGGAGAGCGTGACGACGAGCCGCCCTCCCGGCTTCACCACCTGGACGTCGCCATTGTCGGAGCGGGTGGTGCGGAAGCGGATCCGTATGCGGTCGTAGCGGCAGTCGCCGTTCGGCGTGAAGGCGCTCGGCGGGGGCGAAGTCCGGATCCAGGCGCGGGACCGGGGCGAAGCTGACCCGGTCGAGCACGAGCGGGTTGCGCTTGAGGCGCTGCGACCAGGCAAAGGCGGCGATCGTGGCGAGGACGAGCAGGGCGAAGACGACCGCGCCGGTGCTAGCCCGTCGACGAGGCATTGTCCTCGCCGATCACGACCGCGACCGGTGCCCCGGCCGAGAGCGAGGCGATCTCCGAGTTCATCGGCCGCACCCGCGAGATTTCCAGCGAGTCGGCCACCCTGTGCGCCTCGCGGCCGTCGCCCGCTTCGAACATGACGACGCTGTCGGCGAAGCTCGAGCGGCTGTTGCCGACCGCGCCGAGCTGGTAGCCGCGGCGCTCGACCATGTCGCCATAGCTGCCGGCAAGGCCGTCGACCGCGGTGCCGTTGAGCACGGTCACCTCGATTTCGCTCGGCTTCAGCGCGCGGGCGGCCTGCTTGCCGCTCCTGTTCTGGCCCCTGCCGCCCGCTTCGTCGCCGGAGCCGCCGAGCAGCGCGTAGGCGACGCCGCCGCCGATCACGACGACGGCGACGAAGATCGCGACCAGGTAGAGCGGTTCGCCGAGCCGACTGCCGATGCCGCCGCCGGCGTCGTCGCGCTCGCCGCGCGAGAGGCGCTCGCGCAGCCGCTCGCCGCGGGTCAGCTCGGGCAGCCCGGCCTCGCGGCGCTCGCGGCGATGCTCGCGCAGGTCGGCCGCCTGGCGCTCGGCGTCGCGCGCCACCTCCAGCTTGCGCATCTCCTCGGCGCGCTCGGCGGCGGCGGCCGAGGTCGCCTCTTTGCGCTCGGTGTCGCGCTCGGGCGCCGAGCCCGCCCACTCGCGCAGGCGGCGAAGATCGCGGCCCTGGGCAAAGGAGAGCAGAGCTAGGACGGCCAGCCCTAGAAACGCGACTAGGCCAGCAAAGGCACCGATTTCCTTGATCAGCTCCAAGTGGCTGCGAGAGGCTATCCGTCGTAGCCGACTGTCGCCGCGTCCCCACCCTGTGCGGTGATCAGGCCGACCACCCGCTCGGCGAGATCGGCCTCGTCGCCGGCCAGCACCAGGTGCTCCAGCGAGTTCAGCGTCGACTCGACCCAACGCGGGTCCAGCGGCGCCTCGCGCACCGCCCGGTGGATCCTCTTCGCCGCCGTCGGGCGCAGGTCCTCGCCGCCGCCAAAGAGCTCCTCGTGCAGCTTCTCGCCGGGACGCGGATGGGTGAACTCGATCGCGATCTCCGCCCCCGGCTCGTAGCCGGCGAGGCGGATCATGTTGTTGGCGAGGTCGACGATCTTCACCGGCTCGCCCATGTCGAGGACGAAGACCTCGCCCCGCCCGGCGCCGATGTCCCCGGCGCGGATCACCAGCTGCACCGCCTCGGGGATCGTCATGAAGTAGCGGGTCATCTCCGGGTGGGTGACGGTGACCGGCCCGCCGCGCTCGATCTGGCCGCGGAAGATCGGCACGACACTGCCCGACGAGGCGAGCACGTTGCCGAAGCGGACACTGGCGAAGCGGGTGCCGCGGTGCTTGTGCCCGGCGGCCTCGACGATCCACTCGGCCATCGCCTTGGAGGCGCCCATCACCGTCTTCGGGTTGACCGCCTTGTCGGTCGAGATCAGGACGAAGCGCTCGACGTCGGAGGCGGCGGCGGTCTCGGCGGTGATCCGGGTCGCGATCGCGTTGTTGCGCACGGCCTCCAGCGGGTTGGCCTCCATCAACGGCACGTGCTTGTAGGCGGCGGCGTGGAAGACGACGCTCGGTTTGAAGCGCTGCATCGTCTCCAGCATCCGGTGCGGCTCCTTACAGTCCGCGAGCACCGCCTCGACGCTGGAGAAGTGGCGCTCGTCGATCATCTCGCGCTCGATCTCAAAGAGATTGTCCTCGGCGTGGTCGAGCATCACCAGCAGCCGCGGCCCGACGCGGGCGATCTGGCGGCAGAGCTCGGAGCCGATCGAGCCCCCCGCGCCGGTGACGAGGACGATGCGGTCGCGCAGGTAGGCGCCGACTCGGTCGAGCTCGACAACGATCGGGTCGCGGCCGAGCACGTCCTCGACCTGGACCTCGCGCAGCTGCTTGTTGAGCTGCACACCGCCGCGCAGCAGCTCGAAGACTGTCGGCAGGGTGCGCACGCGGATCTCGCGGTCGCGGCAGGCGGCGACGACCTTGGCGCGCAGCGTCCCCGGCGCCGAGGGGATCGCGATCACGACCTCGTCGGGTTCGGTCTCATCGAGGATCGTCTCGATCTGCGCCGTCGTCCCCAAGACCTTGAGGCCGAGCATCCGCATCCCCCGTTTGCGCGCGTCGTCGTCGACGAAGCCGATCGCGGTCGCGCCGAGGTTGGGGTTGAGGTGCATCTCGCGGACGACCATCTGGCCGCCCGAGCCGGCGCCGATCACAAGCACCTCGTGCTTGGGCAGGCGGTGGCCGTGGCTCGGCCGCTCGACGATCAGGCGCACGGCGAGGCGCGCGCCGGCGATCAGGAAGAGGGTCAGCATGAAGTCGGTCACGGCGACCGAGCGCGGCAGGCCGCTGTCGAAGGGCTGCACGACGGTGAATACGACCACGAGGATCGCGCTGGCCGCGGCGACGGCGCGGACGATCGTGAGGAAGTCGCGGCCGCTCACGTAGCGCCACCACTTCTGGTAGAGCCCGAAGGCGGTGAAGACCGCGACCTTGCCGAGCATGACGAAGGCGACCGACTGGGCGAAGAGCACCGTGTAGCGGTGCGGCAGGCCTTCGTCGAGGAAGCGCAGGCGGAACGCCAGGTAGAAGGCGGCCGCGACGAGCAGGGCGTCGGCCGCCACCTGGAGCACCCGATTGCGGTAGACGGGGTGGTTCAAGCGGCGCATCACAGCCTGGCGAGTTTAGATGGTGTTGGCTCGGCTCCCTACAATCCCCGCTTCTCGCATGCAGACCATCTTTTTCCTCGCCAGCATCTCCGACAAGATCGTCGACCCGATCGTCAACGTCGCCACCGACTTCATCGGCTCGGCGGGCGTCGTCGCGGTCTTCCTGCTGATGCTGCTCGAGTCGGCCTGCATCCCGGTGCCGAGCGAGGCGATCATGCTGTTCGCCGGGTTCAGCGTCTCCAAGGGCGATCTGACCCTGGTCGGGGTCGTCGTCGCGGGCGTGCTCGGCAACCTCGCCGGATCGTGGATCGCCTACGGGGTCGGCTACTTCGCCCGGCTCGACCTGCTCGAACGCAACAAGCTGATCCACATCAGCCCCAAGCACCTGAAATGGGCGGACGACTGGTTCAAGCGCTACGGCGACGCGACCGTCTTCTTCACCCGCATGCTGCCGATCATCCGCACCTTCATCTCGCTGCCGGCGGGAGTCGCGCGGATGCCCTTCTGGCGCTTCACCGCCTTCACCCTTGCCGGGTGCATCCCCTGGGTGTTGATGCTGGCGCTGGTCGGGCGCAGCGTCGGCGACAACTGGGAACAGTGGCGGCACAACCTCGGCTACCTCGACTACGTCGTGCTCGCGGCGATCGTCGGCGGGGTGATCTACCTCCTGATCCGCCGCCGCCGTGGCGGTGAGGAGGCGGCCACCGAGCCGGAGCCCGGCAGCGGCGGCGCTTGAGCGACGCCGGCGACGGCAGGATCCCGACCGCCCGCGCGCTGGCGCTGGGGATAGTCCAGGGCCCGGCCGAGCTGCTGCCGGTCTCATCCTCCGCGCACATCGTCCTCCTCCCCTGGCTCGCCGGGTGGGACTGGGAGCAGCTCGACCCGGAGGTGCGCAAGAGCTTCGAGGTCGCGGTCCACGGCGGCGCTGCCGCGGCGCTGCTGATCGGCCAGCGGCAGACGATCCTCGAGGAGCTGCGCGCCTTCGACGGGCGGCGGGCGCTGACCCTGGGCCTCTCGTTCCTGCCGGCCGCAATCGTCGGCTACACGCTGGAGCGGCCGATCGAGGAGCGGCTGGGCGGGCCCAAGGCCACCGCGATCGGGCTGCTCGCCGGCGCGGCGGCGATGCTGGTCGCCGACACACGGCCGCAGCAGCGCGGACGAGGGGACGCGACCCCGGCGGATGGCCTGGCGCTCGGCGTCGCCCAGGCGGCGGCGCTCGCGCCCGGCGTGTCGCGCAACGGCGTCACCCTGGCTGCGGCGCGCTGGCGGCGCTTCTCACGCGACCAGGCCAACCTGCTCTCGCGCACGATCGCACTGCCGATCATCGTCGGCGCGACCGCCCTCAAGGGCGAGCGCCTGCGTCGCCGCGGCGCGCCGCCGGAGCTGCGCCGCTCGCTGGCGATCGGCGTCGCCGCCTCCTTCGCCTCCACCCTCGCCTCCCAGCGCCTGATCGGCCTGGTCGAGCGTGATCGGGCGCTGTGGCCCTACGCGGCCTACCGAGCCGCCCTCGCCGCCGTCGTTCTGGCCAAGCTCCGCCGTTAGCAGGTAACTCCCAGACTTGGAGAAACTTGGAGTTGATTTGGAGTTCGCTACAATTCCAAATCTTGGAGAAACTTGGAGTTGATTTGGAGTTGCGATGTATGTAGCCAGGGCGCCGTCGATCAGCGAGATGATCGAGAAGCTGGACAACAACGCGCTGGTGGCGACGATCAGTGCTCGCGTCGACCCACGTGCGGCCGGCAAGTACCTCCATTGGGACAAGTTGCGACATCTGGAGCCACCGGATGGGCTCAGCAGCGAGCAGTGGTGGTTGAAGATCAAGACTGCCCGTGAGACGGAGCTGAGGCCGCTGCCGCTCACCGATACGGCGGGCGAGCCCTTTCGCTATGGCCTGTTGGACAGCATGCAGCGGAGCCTGCACCACATAGACCAACGGTGCAGCGGTGAGGTGGCAATGGACGAGGTCGTCACCTCAGAGCGGCAGGCGGGGCGTCGCTTCCTCGTCAATTCACTGATGGAGGAGGCGATCCGCTCCAGCCAACTCGAGGGCGCGACCACTTCGCGGCAGGCCGCGAAGGAGATGTTGCGGAGCGGGCGCGAGCCACGCGACAGAAGCGAGCGGATGATCTTCAACAACTACCGAGCGCTGCAGTTCATGCGCGAAGAGATGGGCGACACGCTGGCACCGGCGTCGGTCCTCGAACTGCACCGAATTGTCACCGCGGGAACTCTCGATGACCCAGACGCAGCCGGGCGACTGCAACGCCCAGACGAAGACCGGGTCGTGGTGGTCGATCGTGACGACGAGCAACCTGTTCACCGGCCTCCGCCGGCAGAGCAACTGCCCGAGAGAATGCGGCTGCTCTGTGATTTTGCGAACGAGGGAGACGACAGCGAGCCGTTTGTTCACCCCGTTATCCGCGCGATCTTGTTGCACTTCTGGCTGGCCTACGATCACCCATTCGAGGACGGCAATGGCAGAACCGCGCGCATCCTCTTTTTCTGGTCGATGCGAACCCGCGGCTACTGGCTGGCGGAGTACCTCCCGATTTCGAGATTCATCCGCGACGCCCCGGCGAGATACGGCCGGGCATTCCTCGAAACCGAGATGGACGAGGGAGACACCACCTACTTCCTCATACATCAGCTAGCCACAATCGAGCGCGCCATTGACGATCTCCACGTATATCTACGGCGAAAGACGGCGGAGGTGAGAGACGTGGAGAGGCTCCTCCAAGGGGCTGACTTTCTAAACGGACGACAGCTCGCCCTGCTCACCGACGCAGTGCGCGACCTCGACGCGACCTATTCCTTCGACAGCCATGCGATGAGCCATCGCGTGTCGCACGAGACCGCACGATCCGATCTGCGCAGCCTGGTCGATCGTGGCCTGTTGCTCCAGCGGCGCAGAGGCCGCAAACACATCTTCGAGCCCGCCCCCGACCTACCGACGCGCCTGAAAGAATCGCCCGCGTGACCGACACGGACGCCTACGCGCAGGCCGGGGTCGACCAGGGGGCGGCGGACTCCGCCGTCGCCGGGCTGGTGCGCGCGCTGGGGACGATCGAGCTGGGGCGGCCCTCGCGCCAGGTGCCGCTGCCCGGCCACTACGCCAGCGTGATCAAACTCGACGAGCGGCTGGGAATCGCGCTCTCCACCGACGGCGTCGGCACCAAGCTGCTCGTCGCCGAGCAGCTTGGCCGCTTCGACACGGTCGGGATCGATTGCGTGGCGATGAACGTCAACGACGTGATCTGCGTCGGCGCCGAGCCGCTGGCGATGCTCGACTACATCGCGATCGAGCGCGCCGACCCCGCGGTCTGCGAGCAGATCGGCGTCGGCCTGGCACGCGGCGCCGAGCTCGCCGGGGTCGAGATCCCCGGCGGCGAGCTGGCCCAGCTGGGCGACATGGTGCGCGGCTTCGACGTCGCCGGCGCCTGTTTCGGCACCGTCGCCCTCGACGCGATCGTCGACGGCTCGGCGGTCCGGCCGGGCGACGCGATAATCGGCCTGCCCTCGTCCGGGATCCACTCCAACGGCTACACGCTCGCCCGCGCCGCCCTCGGTGGGCTGGCGCTCGACGAGGATCCCGAAGGCCGACTCGGCCGGCCGCTCGGCGATGTCCTGATCGAGCCGACGGAGATCTACGTCAAGCCGGTGCTGGAGCTGCTGCGCTCCGCCGTCGACGTGCGCGGGCTCGCCCACATCACCTCCGGCGGCATGAAGAACCTCGAGCGGCTCGCCGCCGTCGTCGGCTACGAGATCGACGCCCCCCTCCCGGTTCCGCCGATCTTCGAGCTGATCCAGGAGCGCGCCTCGGTCCCCGACGAGGAGATGCACGAGGTCTTCAACATGGGTTGCGGCTTCTGCTGCGTCGTCGCGGAGGACGACGAGGCGGCCGCGGTAGAGATGATGCGGCGCCACTACCCGGAGGCGCAGAGGATCGGTCGTGCGGTAGAAGGATCATCCGTACGACGTAGATGAGCTCACCTCCCTCCAGCTCGATGATCGGAACCGTGCTCTCCGGCCGCTACCGGCTGGAGGCGAAGCTGGGCAGCGGCGGCATGTCGACCGTCTACCTCGCCCGCGACGAGACCCTCGACCGGCCGGTGGCGGTGAAGGTCATGCACCGCGAGATGTCCGAGCAGGAGGACCAGCTGCAGCGCTTCCGCCAGGAGGCGCGCGCGGTCGCCAAGCTGACCCACCCCAACGTCGTCGCCGTGATCGACGCCGGCGAGGACGGCGGGCACCCGTACATCGTCTTCGAATACGTCAAGGGGGAGACGCTGAAGCAGCGCATCGGCCGGGTCGGCGCGCTCGACACCCAGGAGGCGATCGCGTACGCGATCGAGGTGGCGCGGGGGCTCAGTGTCGCCCACGGCCGCAACATGGTCCACCGCGACATCAAGCCGCAGAACGTCCTGATCGACGACGAGGGCCGCGCGAAGCTGACCGACTTCGGCATCTCGCGCCAGCTCGAACAGGACGGCGTCACGGCCACCGGCCGCGTCCTCGGCACGACCGACTACGTCGCGCCCGAGCAGGCGATGGGCAAGGCGACCGACCCGCGCTCGGACATCTACTCGCTCGGGGTCGTCCTCTACGAGATGCTGATCGGCCAGGTGCCGTTCCACGCCGACAGCCAGGTCGGCGTGGCGATGAAACACGTCAACGAGGAACTGCCAGACGTGCAGCGCCGCCGCCCGGAAGCCTCGGCGGCCGTGGCGCTGGTGGTCGAGCGGGCGGCGGCCAAGAACCCGGACGAGCGATACCAGACGATCGGCGAGATGATCGACGACCTCGAGACCGCGCTCGAGGTCGAGGCCGCGCGGGCGGGCACGACCACCGGCGAGGCGACCAGCGTGCTCGACGCGGTGCCGGCGCCGCAGCGCAAGCTCTCCGGCCGTGCGCGCTGGTCCTGGGCGGCGATCGCGATCCTGCTCCTGGTCGGCGGCGGCGCGCTGCTCGTCGTGCAGCTGATCTCCAGCAGCGGGATCGGGGGCGGCGGCGCCAACGAGGGCAAGGGCGGCAACATCACGATCGCCGGCGCCACCGACTACGACCCCCAGGGCGACGGAGAAGAGATCGGCAGCAAGGTCGAACTCGCCGCGGACGGAGACCCGACGGGCACCGCCTGGGAAACCGAGCACTACGACTCGGAGACCTTCGGGGGCACGAAGACCGGCCCCGACCCGGGCGTCGGCGTGTACGTCACGACCAGCTCCCCGGCGACGCCGAAAAAGATGATCGTGCGCACGCCCACCCCGGGCTGGGACGCAGAGGTCTTCGCGGCGCCGGCCGGGCCGCCCTCCGACCTCTCCGGCTGGGACGACCCGGTCGGCGAAGTCGAAGAAGCCGGCGCCGTCCAGGAGATCGACATCGACGTGCGCCAGCCCTCGACCTACTTCCTGCTCTGGTTCACCAAGGCGTCCCCCGCCCGCGACCAGGAAGGCCGCTACCAGGTGGAGATCAGCGACATCGAACTGCTGGGCTGATCAGAACTCGTGCGAGCGGGCAGCGGTGTGGCGCTCGATCGCCAGCCGCACGAGGCGGTCGCAGAGATCCGGGTAGGCCAGTCCCGAGGCCTCCCAGAGCTTCGCGTAGACGCTGGTCTCGGTGAAGCCCGGCATGGTGTTGATCTCGTTGACGAGGATCTCGCCGTCGGGCTCGACGAAGAAGTCGCAGCGGGCGAGGCCGGCGCAGCCGCCGAGGCGGAAGGCCTCGATCGCGAGCTCGCGCAGGCGGGCCGCCTGTCGCTCGTCGAGCGGCGCCGGCACGATCAGCTCCATGCCGCCGTCGCGGTACTTGGTCTCGTAGTCGTACCACTCGCCGTGCGCGACGACCTCACCCGGCCTGGAGGCCTCGACGCTCTCGTTGCCCAGCAGCGAGCACTCGACCTCGCGCCCCCGCGCGGAGGCCTCGACGATCACACGCGGGTCGTGGCGCAGGGCGAGGTCGACGGCCCGGTCGAGCTCCTCTCCCAGGCTCTCGACCCGGCTGATCCCGACGCTGGAGCCGAGCCGCGAGGGCTTCACCCAGAGCGGCAGCCCCAACGACTCGCAGCGCGCGCGCCAGCCCGGCTCGCCGGCGGCGGCGAAATCGACCTGCGGCAGCCCCGCCTCGGCGAAGAGGCGCTTCAGGGTCAGCTTGTCCATGCAGACGGCGGAGCCGAGCACGTCGGAGCCGACATAGGGGATGTCGAGCCACTCGAGCACCCCCTGCACGCTGCCGTCCTCGCCGAACGGGCCGTGCAGGGCCGGGAAGGCCGCGTCGGCGCCGAACAGCCCGGCGGCCGGGGTCAGCTCGACCGGGGCCCCACGGAAACCCCAGCTCCCGTCACGGCCGATCGTCACCGGCAGCGCCTCGTGCCCGGCGTCCTCGAGGCCGCGCGCGACGGCCTCGCCGGAGCGCAGCGAGACGTCGTGCTCGGAGGAACGCCCGCCGCTGAGCACCGCGACCTTCATTCGGCTTCCGCTTCGCCTTCGACGGCGCGCTTGCCGACCGTCAGGGTCACCGCCGAGCCCGGTTCGACTTCCGAGCCGGGCGGCGGGAACTGGTCGGTCACGCGGCCGATCTGCTGGGTCACTTCGGTTTCCTCTTCCCGCACGCTCGGTTCGAGCCCGGCGTCGCGCATCGCTTCGACCGCTTCGCGCCGTTCCTTGCCGATCACGTTCGGCACCTTCGCCTGCTTCACGCCCCTGGAGACGACGATCGAGACGGTCGAGCCGCCCGGCAGCTCGGTGCCCGCGCTGGGCGACTGGCGGATCACCTCGCCCGCCGGCTTGCGGCTTTCGACTTCTTCGACGCTCGGGCTGAAGCCGCGGCCGCGGATCTGCTGCACGGCGACCGAGCGCTGGGTGCCGACGAGCACCGGGACCTTGGCCAGCCTCTGGCCCTTGGAGACGAGGAGGACGACCGTCGAGCCGCGCGTCGCGGTCGTGCCGCCGGACGGTTCGGTGCGGATCACGCGTCCGCTGCCGACCTGTTCGGAGTTGGCCCTTTCGATCTTCGGCTCAAAGCCCGCCGCTTCGACGGCCGCGATCGCGTCTTCCTGGTCGAGGCCGGCGAGGCCGCCCGGCACCTTGGCGCTGCCTGGGCCGGAGCTGACCGTCAGCCCGACTTTCGGCTTCGAGCAGAAGAAGCCCAGAAAGGCGCAGTCGAGCGAAGCGCTCCCCGCCGGCGGGTCCTGCTCGAGCACGGTGTTGGCCGCGACTTCGCGCCGCACCCGGGCGATGTCGCCGACCTTGAAGCCGTTCTGTTCGAGCAGGGCGATCGAGACGCCGAGCTGGTTGCCGGTCACGGCCGGGACGTCGGTCTTCGAATCGCGGGTCAGGCCGAAGCCGAGCAGGGCGCCGATCAGCACCGCGACGGTGGCGAGGATCGCCCAGGTCCGCCGCCTGCGGCGCCGCTCCTCCTCGGGATTGGCGGCTCGCGCCACCTCGGGCCCGACGATCGGCGGCGGCAGCGGTGCGAACGCGGCGGTGCCCCCGTGCGCGCCCGGTTCGCGCCCTGCCGCGTCGAGCGCGGCGATGAACGCCTCGGCGCTCTGGAAGCGCTGGCCCGGGTCCTTTTCGAGCGCCCGCATCACGACCGCGTCGAGCGCCGGCGAGACCGCGGGGTTGATCGAGCTCGGCCGCTGCGGCGTGTGCGAGACCTGTTTCATCGCGATCGCCACCGCCGACTCGGCCTCGAACGGCACCCGCCCCGCCAGTGCCTCGTAGAGCATCACGCCGACCGAGTAGAGATCCGAGACGGCGGTCACCGCCTGGCCCTGGGCCTGCTCGGGCGAGAGGTAGTGCGGCGTGCCCATCACCGAGCCGGCCTGGGTGATCTCCGAGGCGCCGGCGCGGGCGATGCCGAAGTCGGTGACGGTCGCGACCCCATCGTCGTCGACGATCACGTTCTGCGGCTTGAGGTCGCGGTGGACGACGCCGTGGCGATGGGCGAAGCCGGCCCCCTCGAGCACCTGGCGGATCAGGCCGACCGACTGCTCGGGGGTCAGGCCCTGGTCGATCAGCTCCTTGAGCGAGCGCCCCTCGAGCAGCTGCATCGCGATGTAGTAGGTGCCCTCGACGTCGCCGCGGTCGTAGACGGCGACGATGTTGGGGTGTGTGAGGCCGGCGGCGTGCTCGGCCTCGCGGCGAAAACGCTCGACGAACTCGCGGTCCTGGGCGAAGCGGCCGTGCAGGACCTTGAGCGCGACCCGCCGCTGCAGGTGCGGATCCTCGGCCAGCCAGACGTCCGCCATGCCGCCGGAGCCGATCCGGCGCAGCAGCCGGTACCTACCGTCGATCGTGCTTCCCTCGCCGACTTCAGGCGGCACTGTCAGCTCCCTCCGTTGAGAATGGTTTCTGCCACTTCGCGGAAGATCGGCGCCGCGGCGTCGTTGCCGAAGGCAGTCGTGCATTCGACCGTCGCCGCGATCGCGATCTGCGGGTCCTCGGCGGGGGCGAAGCCGATGAACCAGGCCTGGTTCTCTTCGCTGCCGCCGCCACAGGTGTCGTTGAACGGCGTTTCCGCCGTGCCGGTCTTGCCGGCAACCGAGACGCCCGGGATCGCCGCGTTGGTGCCGGTGCCTTCGCTGACCACCCCTTCCATCGCCGTGGTCAGCTCTTCCGCCGTCTGCTCGTCGATCGGCCGGCTGTACTCGGAGGGGTCGAGGCGCTTGCTCACGCGGCCGTCGGGGTCGACCACGCGGCTCCAGATCTGCGGCTTCATCAGCCTGCCGCGGTTGGCGACGGCGGAGGCGACCTCGGCCATCTGCAGTGGCGTCACCGCCAATCGCTCCTGGCCGATCGCGACCCGCGCGACGTCGACCGCGTCGCCGCGGCCGAGCAGCCCGTTTTCCCCGGAGACGCCGCTCTCGTAGACCTGATCGGAAGGCAGGTCGATCGCCGGCGTCGAGTTGAAGCCGAAGGCGTCCATGTATTCGAACAGGGTGTCGGAGCCGAGCCGTTCGCCGAGCTGGGCGAACCAGGTGTTGACCGAGTTGGTCAGGGCCGTGTCGAGCGAGATCGGGCCGAAGTTCTCGTTGAAGTCGTTGTTCAGTTCCTGCCCCTGGACTTCGAGCGTGCCGGGCGCGTCGATCGTCGTTTCGGGGGTGATCGTGCCGCTGTCGAGGCCGGCCGCGGCGGTCACCACCTTGAAGGTCGAGCCGGGCGGGTAGATGCCCTGCGTGGCGCGGTCGAGCAGCGGCGATTCGAACGTGTTCAGATTCAGCTTGGTGAGTTCGTAGGGAATCCGGTTGGGGTCATACGGCGGGTTCGAAGCGAGCACTTTGACCCGGCCGCTCGACGGCTCGATCGCGACGACGGCGCCATGGCCTGCCGCTTCCAGGCCGGCCAGCGCGACCCGCTGCGCTTCGGTGTCGATGTTGGTCACGATGTCGTTGCCTTCCTGGCGCCGGCCGCGCAGCTCGTCGAGGATCGAGCCGAATTCGGATTCGTCGCCAACCAGTTCGTCGTTGTGGAATTTCTCGAACTCGCTGTCGCCCTGGCGCACGAAGCTGTAGCCGACCGGGTGCCCGTAGAGCGCGCCCTCCGGGTAGCGGCGCACGTAGCGGCGGTTCGCGCCGCGGCCCTTGGCGACGGAACGGGCGAGCACGGTGCCGTCGGCGGCGAGGATCCGGCCGCGCTTGATCTGCTGCTGCTCGAGCAACGGCCGCGCGTTCGCCTGCTTGTCCTTGAGCGCCTGCGCGTCGAAGACCGACCAGTAGGACGTGAACCCGATCAGGATCGCGAAGAGGACGACGACCAGGCCGAAGAGCTTGACGATCTGCCGGTTCACGGGATCACGCCTTGCCCAGCGCAAAGGCCCCGCGCTGCCCCTGCGCCTCGCGCCGGGCCCGGTCGGAGATCAGCAACAGCAGCGCCAACAGGACGAAGTTGGCGACGATCGAGCTGCCGCCGTAGCTGATGAACGGCAGGGTGACGCCGGTCAGCGGGATCACCCGGGTCACGCCGCCGACGATCACGAAGGCCTGGATCGCGAATACCGCCGTCAGCCCGGTCGCGAGCAGCTTCGAGAAGCCGTCGTCGGCGAGCAGGGCGACCTTGAAGCCGCGCGCGGCGATCAGCATGTAGATCAGGATCACCCCGGTGGCGCCGAAGAGGCCGAGCTCGTTGACGATCAGCGAGTAGATCGTGTCGGTCTGCGCGGCCGGCAGCAGCGCCTTGTCGGTCCCCGGGATCGTTATCAGCGCCTGTCCGAAGCCCTTGCCGAAGAGGCCGCCGTCTGCCTGGGCGAAGATCGATTGGAGTATCTGGTAGCCGCTTTCGGTCGGGTCGTTGTAGGGATTGAGCCAGATGTCGACCCGCTCGTGGACGTGGGGCACGGTCGAGGCGAAGAACCAGGCGCCGAGGAGGAACATCCCCATGCCGATGACGACGAAGGAGAAGCGCCCGGTGGCGACATAGAGCAACGCCAGGAAGGCGGCGAAGAACATCAGCGAGCTGCCCAGATCGCGAATGAAGACGAGCATGAACATCGAGGCGCCCCAGACGACCAGCAGTGGACCGAGATGCTTGAGCGGTGGCAGGGTGACGCCGAGCACCCGCCGAGCACCGACGATCAGCACCTCGCGGTGCTCGCGCAGGTAGCTGGCGAGGAAGATGACGATCGCGATCTTCGAGAACTCGGCCGGCTGGAAGGCGAGTGGGCCGATCTTCACGCCGAGGTAGGCGCCGTTGACCTGTTGGCCGATCCCCGGCAGACGCGGCGCGAGGAGGAGCAGCAGGCCCGCCCCGGCGATCGTGTAGCGGTAGCGCTCGAGCACGTCGTATTCGCGCAGGAAGTGGATCGTCAGCGCGAAGAGGGCGAGGCCGAGGACAAACCAGTTGGCCTGGTCGCGGGCGAGGCCCTCGTCGATCCGGTAGACCATCACCAGCCCGAAGGCGGTCAGCAGCGCGACCAGCGGGAAGAGGTACGGGTCGGCGTTGGGCAGGCGCAGGCGCAGGTAGATGTGGGTGGCGACGCAGATCGCCAGGAAGTAGGCGCCGTAGACGAGGCTGAGGTTGCCCAGGCGGGCGTTCTCCTGGGCGAAGACGGCGGCGAAGCCGGCGCTGAGCAGAAGCGCGACCGGGATCAGAGCAACGAGCTCCCGGTTGCGCGCCGCCGACCTCAAGGCACTCCCAGGCTGCGTTCGATGTCTTCGATCAGAGAGACGGCGTCCTCGCGCGAGCGCACGTCGTGGCCGGCGACCGCGTCGCGGCGCTTGCGATTGAGCGCCTCGGTCTGCACCGGGGCGGCGTAGCGCTCGCTGTAGAGCTCGATGCCGAAGGGGAGTTCGTAGGGCAGCCCGCGGTAGAGGGCGACGCGGCCGCTTTCGTCGGTGCCGAGGAACCAGGCCTGGCGGTTGCCGTACCAGGCGCCGAAGGCGATCCCCGCCAGGACCGCGATCACGGCGAGTGCCTTGGCGGCCGTGCGCAGGCGGCGGCGCGGGGTCTTGGCGGCGAGCTGCTCGCGCCGCTCGGACGCCGCCGCCGCGGCGGCGCGGCGGCGGACCTCGGTCGAGGTCAGCCCCGCCTCCTCGGCGGTGCTGCCGACCAGAGTCGCATCCTCGGGCCGCTCCCCCAGCGGCGCCGCGGCGTCGCCGAGGCGAAAGGCGAGGGCGGTGATGTTGTCGCGGCCGCCGGCGCCGTTGGCCTCGTCGATCAGCGCCCGCACCGCCTCGCGCATCGAGGTCGTCGCCGAGATCACGGCGGCGATGCGGTCCTCCTTGACCATCGTCGTCAGGCCGTCGGAGCAGAGCAGGAAGACGTCGCCCGGGGCGGCGGGCACGGTCTGCAGGTCGACCTCGACGTCCGGCTCGGGACCGAGCGCGCGGGTGATGATCGAGCGCTGCGGGTGGTCCTCGGCTTGGGCGTCGGTTATCTGCCCTTTGCGCCGCATCTCCTCGACCAGCGAGTGGTCGCGGGTCAGGCGTTCGAGCTTGCCGCGGCGCAGCCGGTAGGCGCGGCTGTCGCCGACGTGGCCGATCGCGACCTCTTCGCCGACGGCGTCGACGATCGCGGCGGTGATCGTCGTGCCCATCCCGGCGCGCGACGGATCGGTGTGGGCGAGCTGGTGGATGCTGCGATTGGCATCCTCGATCGTCTCGCGCAGGAAGGCCTCGGGCGAGCCCTCGGGGAGGTCGCGGTCGAAGGCGTCGGCGGCGGCCTTCGAGGCAACCTCGCCGGCCTGCGCGCCGCCCATGCCGTCGGCGACGACGAAGATCGGCGCACGGACGAAGAGTGAATCCTCGTTCTCGCTGCGCTGCCGCCCTGTGTCGGTGCGAAACGCCTGATCGTCAACCCGCAGCAACTACGTCCCCCCTGCCTCGAACCTGAACTCAGTGTCGCCGATGCGGACCACGTCGCCGTCGATCAGCTCGGCTTCCCCGTGCAGGGTCGCATCGTTGAGCAGGGTGCCGTTGGTCGAGCCCATGTCTTCGACATAGGCGTGGCTTTCGCGCGAGAAGATCCGCGCGTGCACGCCGGAGGCGTAGCGGTCGTCGATCCGCACGTCGGCTTCCTGCGAGCGGCCGATCGAGAGGCCGCCGATCAGGTCGAAGCGCTCGCCCTCGTTGAGCCCGCCGCCGCGCAGCGCGACCAGCCAGGCGTCCCCGCGGGCGGCGGCCTCGTAGGAGGGAACCGGGTGGAAGCCGGTCGCGTCCGGGGCCGGCGCCACGGTGCGGCGCAGGTCCTTGAGGGCGCTGCGCGCGATCCAGAGCAGGAAGAGATAGAGAACGGCGAGGAAGCCGAACTTGAGGGCCACGGAGATCGGGTCGTAGTCCACCCCCGGCACCCTAATGACGGGTCCAGATCGCCGCTATGCCTTTCATGCCTCGACGTCGAAGCTGAAAGTCGTCGTCCCGACGGTTACCTCGTCGCCCGATTTGAGCCGGGTCGAGGCGACGCGGCGGCCGTTGACCTTGATCCCGTTGGTCGAGCCGAGGTCCGCGATCGTCCATTCGCCGCGCGCCGAGCGGCGGATCTCGGCGTGGTGGCGAGATACGTTGGGATCGCGCAGGACGCAGTCGGCATCGCGCGAGCGGCCGATCGTCGAGCGCTCGGAGTCAAGCACGTAGCGGCGGTCGTCGAGGATGACGATTGCGCGCGGCTGCGGCTCCGCCCGGCTCGAGGGGCTCTCCGCCGGAGCGGGCGACTCGTCGCGCACCGCCGAGTAGACCATCGTGTGACCCTCCTCGCCCTGGCGCGGCGGCTCGCCCTCGCGGGCCGGCGGCTTGACCATCCGCGGCTGGATGCCGAACTCGCCGAGGCGCAGGCGCTCGTCGGTCTCGAAGGCGACCGTCGGCCGGGTCAGCAGGTCGTAGCTGCGTCGCCGTGCGTGCTCCAGCAGATAGCCGGAGAGCTCCTGCTCGAGCGAGCGCTCGTAGCCCTCCAGCCGCGAGCGGTCCTTGCCGGAGAGGTAGACCGTGTACTCGTTGGGCACGTAGACGCGGGCGACCCCGGCGGTCTTGTGGGCGTCCATCTCCTTGGCCAGCTTGCGGGCCAACTCGACCGGCTGCACCTCGGAGCTGAAGGCGCGACTGAAGACCCCCTCGACGAGGCCTTCGATCCGACTCTCGAGGCTGCGTAAGACGCTGATCGGGAAATCCTAGACGGGTTAGGGGAGGACGACCCCGTGGCCAAGCGCAAGCCAGGCGCCGAGCATCGCGGCGGCGGCGACCGCGCCCGCGCGGAGCCCCATCGGCGCGCTCACCTCGGGCAGGTCGGCCGCGAGGGAGTCGAGCGAATCCTCGATCGCTCCGCCCAATTCCTCCAGCACCGGACGGCGCGAGGGGCGCGGCTGCAGGGCGGCGTCGACCGTCTCGCTGAGCTCCCGCGGTAGGTCGGGACGGAGGCGGCGCAGCGGGCGCACCCGGCCGCCGATAGTCCGTGCGGTCGCGGCGGGCGTCGCGCGGCGGTTGGGGTTCTCGCCGCTCCAGCACTCATAGAGGGTGAGGGCGAGCGAGTAAACGTCGGCCTCGGGTCCGGCGGCACGGCCTTCGGCCTGCTCGGGGGCCATGTAGGCGAGCGTGCCGACGACGTCGCCGGGCATCGTCAGCGACGCGCCGTCGGCGAGCCGGGCGATGCCGAAGTCCATCAGCTTGGCGCGGAACTCGCCCTCGGGAGCTACGAGGACGTTCTGCGGCTTGATGTCGCGGTGGACCACCCCGCGTGTGTGGGCGTGGTCGAGCGCCTCGCAGAGGTCGGCGCCGATCTCGCCGATCTCGCGGTCGCTGAGCGCGCCTTCGCCGCTGAGTGAGTCGAGGGTCGCGCCGTCGACCAGCTCGGTGACGAGCAGAGCGTGGCCGTCTTCCTCGCCCATCTCGTAGAGGGTGACGATGCCCGGGTGGTTGAGCCGCGCCGCAGCCTGGGCCTCGCGCAGCACCCGCCGCCCGGCCTCCCCCCGCGACTCGATCGCCTTGACCGCGACCGTGCGCTCGAGGCGGCCGTCCCAGGCCTCGTAGACGACGCCGAAGCCGCCGCTGCCGATGCGGCGCTCGATCAAGAAGCGGTTGAGAACGAGGGAACCGACCAAGACTCCTCCTAGTTCGCGGCGATTCCGCTTCCTCCTGCGACATACTCCCCGCTACTTGGAGGATTCGCTCTCATCCCAGCCGGGGCGCCGACCGCGCCCGCAGCGTCGTCCCGAACGCCAGCAGATCCTGCTGCGCCGCGGCCTCGCGCTCGGCGCCGGCCTGCTGATCCTGATCCTGATCGTGCTCGGCGTGCGCGGCTGCCTCAACGCGCGCAAGCACCGCGCCCTCAGCGACTACGCGCGCAACGTCACCCAGATCGTCGAAGAGACCGGCCAGACGAGCAAGTCGTTCTACGAAAAGCTCTCCGACCCCGGCAACCTCTCGGTGACCGAGTTCGTCGCCGAGGTCAACGCCGACCGCAGCGCGATGGACAACTACGTCGCCCGCGTCAACGGCCTCGACACGCCCGGCGACATGGGCGATGCCCAGAGCACGCTCGAGTTGGTCTACGAGCTGCGCGGCAGCGCGATGACCGAAATCGCCAACAAGGTCAGCACCGCACTCGGCGAAGTCGGCTCGGAGAAAGCGACCGAAGCGATCGCCCGGCAGATGGGCGTGCTGGCCGCGAGTGACGTCCTCTACACCCAGGTCGCCCGACCCGAAATCGACGGGGTGCTGGCCGACAACGGAATCGAGGGCGACGACGTGCCGAAGAGCAGCTTCGTCCCCGACGGGATCAAGTGGCTCGACGAGGGCCAGGTCAGCTCGGCGCTCGGCTCGGTCAGCGGCTCCAGCGGCGGCAGCGCGACACCGGGAGTGCACGGGCTCGGCCTGCTCTCGACCAGCGTCAACGGCACCGAACTGGCGGCTGAAGAAACCACCTCGGTCGCGGTTGAAGAAACCCCGGAAGTCGAAGTCCAGGTGCAGAACCAGGGCGAATCGACCGAGAACGGGATCACGGTCTCGGTCACCGTGAACGGCAAAACGCTGAGCGGCGACATCAACAGCATCGAAGCGGGAGAAACGGAAACCGTGACGATCCCGCTGACGCCGGCGCCGAAGGGCGAAGCGACCCTAGAAGTCGAAGCCGAGCCGGTCCCCGGCGAGGAAGTCGCAGACAACAACGAAGCGACCTACACCGTCGTCTTCGAATAGCGCGATGAAGGTCGCCTTCCTCGGCCCCGCGGGCACCTTCACCGAAGACGCCCTGCGCGAGGCGTCGGGCAGCCAGGAGGTCGAGGCGCTGCGCACGCCGACCGTCCACGACGCGATCGTCGCCGTCGAGCGCGGCGAGGCCGAGCGGGCGCTGGTCCCGTTCGAGAACTCGATCGAGGGCTCGGTGCGCAGCACGCTCGACACGCTCGCCTTCGACACGACCGCGGTGACGATCGCCGGCGAGCACGACTTCCCGGTCCACGCCCACCTGATCGCCCGCGAGGGCGTCGAGCTGGGCGAGGTGGCGGCCGTCCTCTCCCACCCGCAGCCGCTCGCCCAGTGCGCCGGGTTCCTGCGCGAGCATCTGCCGGGGATCGAACGGCGCAGCGTCAGCAGCACCGCCGAGGCCGTGCGCATGGTCGGGGAGTCGGTGCGGCCCTGGGCGGCGATCGGCGCTCGCGCCGCCGCCGACCTCTACGGCTGCGCGGTCCTGCGCGAAGGGATCGAGGACTCCGCCGACAACGTCACCCGCTTCGTCTGGATCGCCCCGAGCGGCACCGATGTCCCCCAGGGGGGGCCCTCGCGCACCTCACTGGTCTTCTCCGAGCTGGGGGAGGACCACCCCGGCGCTCTGGTCGACGCGCTGCGCGAGTTTTCCGATCGCGGCGTCAACCTGAGCCGGATCGAGTCGCGCCCGGCGCGGCAGGGGCTCGGCCGCTACATGTTCTTCTGCGACCTCGAAGGAGCGGTCGCCGACGCGCCCGTGGCCGAGGCGCTGGAGGCCCTGCGGGCGAAGGCCGAGAGTGTGCGGATTCTCGGCTCGTATCCGATCGGGTAGGGCGCGTGCGTAGAATCACCGAGCAGGATGGCACGGGTTCTTGTGCTCAATGCGACGTATGAGCCGATCAACGTCTGCACGTTGAGAAGGGCTGCTGTCTTGTTGCTGAAGGAGAAAGCTGAGCTATTGGAGCGGCGCAGCGGCGCGATCCACTCCGAGCACATGACGATGGAGCGGCCCGACGTGATCCGCCTGGTCAGCTACGTGCGCGTGCCGCGCGAGGCGCACCGGCGCAAGATCACCAGGCGGGCTGTCCTCGCTCGTGACGCCTGGACCTGCCAGTACTGCGGCTCGACCAAATCCGGGCTGACGGTCGACCACGTGATCCCGCGCAGCCGCGGCGGCAAGTCGGTCTGGGGCAACATCGTCGCCGCCTGCGCGAGCTGCAACCGGCGCAAGGGCAACCGCCTGCCCCACGAGATCCAGATGCACCCGAAGAACAGCCCGAAGGCGCCGGGCCCGAGCATCTTCATCCAGGTGGCGAGCCCGAAGATCCCGCCGGCCTGGCAGCAGTACCTGCCGGTGGCCGCCTGAGGCCAGCGGACGTCCGTGCAAGGCCGTCCGAGCGGCCTGGCTATCGTTCCTGGCCACCATGTTCGACGCTCAGATGACTCTCTCCGCGGGCTCGGGGACGATGGAGGACCCACGCTTCCTACGCGAGCAGCTGGTGACCTATATAGGGAACAAGCGGGCGTTGCTCAAACCAATCGAGGCGGCTGTCGCCAAGGCGTCTGGTGCTCTCGGCCGCCGACCGACGACGCTCGACGCGTTTGCCGGCAGCGGGGTCGTTTCGCGACTGCTGAAGTCGAAGGCTTCCCAGGTCATCTCCAACGACCTTGAGGCCTACAGCCGCATTCTGGGCGAATGCTTCCTCGCGAACCCTGACGAAGTGCCGTGGGACAGGCTGCGCGCGACGATCGCCTCGCTGAACGAGTTGGCGGATGCCACGCCCTCCGAAGACGGGTTCATCGAGCGTCTCTACGCGCCTGATGATGACGACGACATCCGCACCGGCGAGCGAGTCTTCTACACCCGCGACAACGCTCGCCGCCTCGACTTCTTCTCGACGCGTATCCGGGAGGTCGACCAAGATCTGCGGCCTTTCCTTCTCGGCCCGCTCCTTTCGGCGAGCTCAGTCCACGCGAACACTGCGGGCGTTTTCAAGGGCTTCTACAAGGACCGCGAAACCGGCATAGGAAAGTTTGGCGGGAAGGGCGCCGACGCGCTCCGCCGGATCAAGGGGACCATCAGGCTCCGGGAGCCCGTTATGAGCTGCCATCGGTGCCCGTTCGAGGTACTGCAGAGCGATGCAAATACCCTGCCAGATCTGATCGAGCGCGAGGTCGACCTCGCCTATCTCGACCCCCCGTACAATCAGCATCCGTACGGATCGAACTACTTCATGCTCAATCTGCTCGTCGACTACAGCGAGCCGAGCGAGATCAGTTCGGTTTCGGGCATTCCGACCACTTGGCAGCGCTCCGGATACAACGTGCGGCGACGCGCGGAGGCGCTCCTGCAAGACCTGGTCTTTCGGATCCCAGCGCGATTCCTGCTGGTCTCGTTCAACGACGAGGGCTTCGTCGCCCCGGAAAAGATGCTCGCCATGCTCAGCGAGGTCGGCAGCGTCGAGGAGTTCCGGACGACGTACAACACCTACCGCGGCAGTCGCAATCTATCTGCCCGAAACCTCCACGTCACCGAGCATTTGTATCTCGTGGATCGCGGGGCCTGATCGTTGGCTGAGAAGCACCGCCTGCGCCTGAACCGCGCCGGGACGATCATCAACACGACGTCTCGCCAGCAGGAGTCGACGCTCGGCAAGGCGTTGAAGGTCGCAACCGCCGAGCTCTTAGACCAGTTCGACTTGGAGCTGGTCCACAAAAAGCGCTGGTTCCTCTCGGACATCGTCGATCGCCTTTCCGCAGAGTTCCCGGATGTCGACTTCTACACGCCTTCCCCCAAGGCGTCGATGAATCCGGACGGCGGCGTCCTCTCGATCACGGACCACGAAGGCGGCGAGTATCCGATCTTGGTGTCGGAGGCGAAGAACCAAGGGACGAACGACCTCAGGCTGGCCGAAGGCAAGAAGCCCCAAGCAAAGGGCAACGCGATCGAGCGGCTGGGCAAGAACGTCATCGGGATTCGCACGGCGATGCTCACCGAGCGCATCGTCCCCTTCGTCTGCTTCGGCTACGGCGCCGACTTCGCCGAAGGGAGCTCGATACTCGATCGCGTAGCGACCATCGCGATGTTCGGCGAGCTGAATCGGATCGACGTGGTCGGCGGCAGCAACCAAGATCCGTTCAACCGGGGCAGCTTCTTCTTCCGTCGAGACGAGTGGACGAAGGACGAGATGGCGAAGATACTCGCCGAGGTTGGACGGCGGAGCATCCACTACTACCTCGCGCAGTACGGCGAAGGCCACTTTCGCCCCGCCTCAGCCGCCTAGGTCGCCGAGCCCAGCTCCTCCTGCGGGGACTCGGAGGGCTCGGTCGACTCGACGACCAGGGCGACGGCGCTGACGCGGTCCTCGTCCTTGATGTTCATCACACGGACGCCCTGCGTCGGGCGGCCCATCAGCGAGATCCCGCCGGCTTCGGTGCGCTGCACCATGCCGTGCTGGGAGATGAAGAGCAGGTCCTGGTGCTCGCGCACGATCAGGGCGCCGGCGAGGCCGCCCTTCTTCTCGGTCAGCTTCGCGGTGAGCACGCCCTTGGTGCCGCGACCCTTGACCGGGTACTCGGCGATCGAGGTGCGCTTGCCGTAGCCGTTCTCGGTGACGACGAAAAGCTCGGCATCGTCGCGAGCGACGTCCATCGCCAGCACCCGGTTCTCCTCACCGTTGACCTTGGCGGACACGTTCATCCCTTTGACACCGGAGGTGTCGCGGCCCATCGCGCGGATCGCGTTCTCGGAGAAACGCGAGGCGTGGCCCGACTTGGAGACCATCAGCAGGTCGTCCTCGCCCGAGGTCAGCCGCACCTGGACCAGCTCGTCGCCGTCGCGGACCTTGATCGCGATGATCCCATCGGCGCGGATCGGCGTGTTGTAGGTGAGGAACTCAGTCTTCTTGATCAGGCCCTTGGCGGTGGCGAAGGCGAGGTACTTGTTCTCTTTGAAGTCGCGGGTCGGGATCACCGCCATCACCCGCTCACCTTCACGCAGGGGCAGCAGGTTGACCAGGGCGCTGCCTTTCGCGGTGCGCGAGCCCTCCGGCAACTCGTAGACCTTGAGCCGGTAGACCTTGCCCCTGTTGGTGAAGAAGAGCAGGTAGTCGTGGGTCGAGCAGATGTGTAGGTGGGCGATGTAATCGTCCTCTTTGAGGTTCATCCCCATCACCCCGATCCCGCCGCGACGCTGCTGACGGTAGGTGGCCAGGGGCAGTCGCTTTACGTAGCCGGAGGCGGTCAGCGAGATCACCATCTGCTGGTCGGCGATCATGTCCTCGATCCCGACGTCGCCCTCGAAGTGAGCGATTTCGGTGCGCCGCTCGTCGCCGTAGGAGTCGACGATCTCGGCCAGCTCCTCCTTGACCAGGGCGAGCACTTTGGCCTCGTCGCCGAGGATCGCCCGCAGCTCACCGATCCGCTCGAGCAGGTCGGCGTGCTCGGCGCGGACCTTGTCGGACTCGAGCGCGGTCAGCCGCTGCAGGCGCATGTCGAGGATCGCCTGGGCCTGCTCGCGGGAGAGCTCGAACTGGGAGATCAGGCCATCGCGCGCGGCGTCGGGGTCGGCCGAGGCGCGGATCAGTTTGATCACCGCGTCGAGGTTGTCGAGCGCGATCAGCAGCCCCTCGAGGATGTGGGCGCGGGCCTCGGCGCGACGCAGTTCGTACTGAGTGCGGCGGGTGACGACCTCGCGCTGGTGCTGCACGTAGTGGTGGACGAGCTCGAGCAGGCTCAGCGTCCGCGGCACCCCGTCGACCAGCGCGACCATGTTGATCCCGAAGCTGGTCTGCATCGCGGTTTTCTTGTAGAGATTGTTGAGCACCACCTTGGCCGGGTGACCGCCGCGCTTGAGCTCGATCACGAGCCGCATGCCGGAGCGGTCCGACTCGTCACGCAGGTCGGAGATCCCCTCCAGTTTCTTGTCGCGGACGAGGTCGGCGATCTTCGTGATCAGCCCGTTGTCGCCGCCCTTCTTGACCGTGAAGGGCAGCTCGGTGACGACGATCGCGTCCTTGCCGCCCTTGAGCGGCTCGACGTGGGCGCGGGCGCGCACCTTGACCGAGCCACGCCCCGAGGCGTAGGCGTCGCGGATCCCCTCCAGGCTCATGATCCCGCCGCCGGGGAAGTCCGGGCCCTTGACGTGCTCCATCACCCCGGCGAGGTCGATGCCGGGGTCGTCGATATACGCGGCGACGGCGGCTGAGACCTCGCGCAGGTTGTGCGGCGGGATGTTCGTGGCCATCCCGACCGCGATCCCGGAGCTGCCGTTGACCAGCAGGTTGGGGAAGCGCGCCGGCAGGATCAGCGGCTCCTGGGTCGATTCGTCGTAGTTGGGCCCGAAGTCGACCGTGTCGGCGTCGATGTCGCGCAGCAGCTCCGTGGCGAGGCGGCCGAGCCGGGCCTCGGTGTAGCGCATCGCGGCGGCCGGGTCGTCGTCGATCGAGCCGAAGTTGCCCTGGCCGTCGATCAGTGTGTTGCGCAGCGAGAACTCCTGCGCCATCCGCACCAGCGTGTCGTAGATCGCCGAGTCGCCGTGGGGGTGGTACTTGCCCATCACCTCGCCGACGATGAAGGCGCACTTGCGGTACGGCCGGGTCGGCTGCAGACCGATGTCGTGCATCGCGTAGAGCACCCGGCGGTGGACCGGCTTGAGCCCGTCGCGCACGTCCGGCAGGGCGCGGCCGACGATTACGCTCATCGCGTAGTCGAGGTAGGAGGAGCGCATCTCCTTCTCGAGCTCGCGCTCCTCGATGCGCCCGGTCAGCGCCTCAAGCGCCATCAGATTTCAACCCCCACCCTGGGCGTGAAAACCAAGCAGTTCGGGGGATGCAGGGAGGGCGGTGAGGGGAGCGCACTTTCGGTGCGTGACCCGATCCGACCGACCGAAGACCCCGAAATGCGCCGGTTTGCAGCGTCCAGGCTAGACATCGAGGAATTTCACGTCCTTGGCGTTCGACTCGATGAAGTCGCGGCGCGGGCCGACCTGATCCCCCATCAGCATCGAGAAGATCTGGTCGGCGGCGGTCGCGTCGTCGAGCGTGACGCGGGCGAGCGTCCGGGTCGCCGGGTCCATCGTCGTCTCGCGCAGTTGGTCCGCGTTCATCTCGCCGAGGCCCTTGAACCGCGTCAGCTGGACCCCGTGGCGGGCCAGTTCGATCACGGCCGGGCGCAGCGTCTGGAAGGAGAGCGCCTCGGCGGTGCGGCCGGAGTAGCGCACCTCGAACGGCGGGCGGCCGACCTGCTTGAGCAGAGCGGCGTGGACCGCGGCAAATTTGCGGTAGTCGTTGTGCTCGAACAGCTCGCGTGGCAGGCGATGGGTCCGCGCCAGCCCGCTCTTGCGTTCAATCGCCTTGACGACCAGCCCGGCTTCCTCTGAGTCCTCAACGATCTCGGTGTCGAAGGGCTCGCCCTCGGTCGCCTCGGCGGAGAGCACCTTGCGGGCGCCGGCCACCGTCGCCACCTCTTCGTCGAGCAGGCTCGACTCCTCGAGGAAGCGCAGGGTCTCGTGCCCGAACTCCGCCTGCAGCGACGAGCTCCAGCCCTCGTACTCTTTCGCCCGCCGGGTGTAGGCCTGCCAGCGGCTCTTGCTCAGCTTCGTCGCCTTGCCGTTGGCGTCGACGACCTCGATCTCCTCGATCTTGTCGCGCAGCAACAGCTCTTCCAATTCGGACTCGCGCTCCAGATAGGTCTCCTGGTTGCCCTGCTTGACGCGGTAGAGGGGCGGTTTGGCGATGTAGACGTAGCCGGCGTCGATCAACTCCGGCATCTGCCGGTAGAGGAAGGTCAGCACCAGCGTGCGGATATGCGCGCCGTCGACGTCGGCATCGGTCGCCATGACGATTTTGTGGTACCTCGCGTCCTCGAGGTTGAACTCTTCGTGCACGCCGGTGCCGATCGCCGTGATCAGCGCCTGCACCTCGTTATTGGCGAGCACCTTGTCGATGCGGCTCTTCTCGACGTTGATGATCTTGCCGCGCAGCGGCAGCACCGCCTGGGTCGAGCGGTCGCGCGCCTGCTTGGCCGAGCCGCCGGCGGAGTCGCCCTCGACCACGAAGATCTCGGCGTCGCGCGGGTCCTTGACCGTGCAGTCGGCGAGCTTGCCGGGCAGGGTCGAGTTCTCCAGCGCGGACTTGCGCCTGGTCAGGTCGCGCGCTTTGCGGGCCGCGTCGCGGGCGCGCGAGGCGTCGATCGCCTTGGTGATGATCCGCCGCGCCTCGCCGGGGTTCTCCTCGAGGAACTCGGCCAGTTTGCGGTTGACCGTCTCCTCGACCAGGCCGCGGATCGGTGGGTTGCCGAGTTTGGTCTTGGTCTGGCCCTCGAACTGCGGGTCGTGCAGCTTGACCGAGATCACCGCGGTCAGGCCCTCGCGCACATCCTCGCCGCCCAGGTTCCCGTCTTTCTCTTTGAGCAGGCCTTTGTTGCGAGCGTAGGCGTTCAGCGTCCGGGTCAGGGCGGAGCGGAAGCCGGAGAGGTGGGAGCCGCCCTCGTGGGTGTTGATGTTGTTCGCGAAGCTGAAGATCGACTCCTGGTAGGAGTTGTTCCACTGCATCGCCACCTCGACCTGGCCGTCCTCCTCCTCGCCTTCGAAGAAGATCGTCTTCGGATGCAGGGTGTCCTTGTTCTCGTTGAGATGGCGGACGAAGTCCTCGATGCCGCCCTCGTACTGGAAGGTGACGCTGTTGGTCTGGCCGCGCTCGTCGACCAGTTCGATCTTCAAACTGCGGGTCAGGAAGGCCGTCTCGCGGAGTCGCTCGGCGAGGGTTTGGAAATCGAACTCGACCTCCTCGAAGACCTCGGGGTCGGGCTGGAAAGTGATCGCCGTGCCGTGGTCCTTGCTGGCCGCACCCTTGGCAAGGTCGGCCTGCGGTTTGCCGCGCTCGTAATCCTGCGTCCAGACGTTGCCGTCGGTTTGGATTTCGAGGTGCAGGTGCTCGGAGAGCGCGTTGACGACGGAGACGCCGACGCCGTGCAGGCCACCGGAGACCTTGTAGCCGCCGCCGTCGCCGAACTTGCCGCCCGCGTGGAGGACGGTGAGGACGACCTCGGCCGCCGGCCGGCCCTCCTTCTCCATCGTCCCCACCGGAATGCCGCGACCGTTGTCGGTGACGGTGCAACTGTCGTCCGGGTGCAGGACCACCCGCACTTCGTCGCAGTGCCCGGCGATCGCCTCGTCGACCGAGTTGTCGACGACCTCGTAGACGAGGTGATGAAGCCCGCGCGGCCCGGTCGAGCCGATGTACATACCGGGTCGCTTGCGAACGGCTTCGAGGCCCTCGAGGACGGTGATGTCCTGGGCGCCGTAGGAGTCTCCTCCGCCGGCGTTCTCATTCGTTTTCGGCAACTGGTCCTTTCCGCGTCTCACACAAAGCCCCGACCTCCTAGCACTCTCGCCGCGCCGGGTCGGGGCGAAAATCGAGTTGACATAAGGATACCAGTTCGGTCGCCCGGAAAACCTGGTCGCGAAGGCGAAAAGCCCTGCAAATCATGGGAAAACGTGACTACTCCCCGGCGGCTTTCACACGAAACCGCAAACTTTCCGGCGCGTCGTCGCCGAGGCGCTCGCGCAGGCGGGCCTGGAGTTGCGCCTGCATCAGGTCGAGCTCCTCGACCCAGACCGGATCGGTGCAGACGATCGTCACGGTTCCGTCGCGTTCGGAGGCCGGGCGGGCGGCGGCTGCGAGGCGCTCGCCGGCGACCTCGTCCCAGACCGCCTGCACCGCCGCGAGGCGGGTCTTCGGCGCGGCGCGATCGAGGGCGGCGCGAAACGCCGAGGAGGCCGGGCGGGGGGCGCGGCGGCGACTCACGCGGCGGCGCTGCGCACTACGTCGAAGGGCATCCGCACCATCCGCTCCAGGGCCCGGCGCGGGACCGACTCCTCGTCCGCGGCGGTGATCAGCGTCTGGCCTCCGCGCTCGAGCCGGTCGACGAGCCGCTCGCGCCGCTGCGGGTCGAGCTCGCTCATCACATCGTCGAGCAGCAGAAGGGGCGCGACCCTGTGGGCGCCGAGCAGCGCCTCGCGCTGGGCGAAGAGCAGGGCAAGCAGGGCGGCGCGCTGCTGTCCCTGCGATCCGTAGCGCCGCAATGACTTGTCTGCGGCAAGGATCTTCAGCTCGTCGAGGTGCGGGCCCCACGAACTGCGCCCCAGCCTCAGGTCCGCCTCGCGGCGCTCACCGAGCCCCGCCTCGATTTCCTCAGCCGAGCCGGCGGCGCGCGGCGCGTATTCGAGCGCTCCTCCCCCGGCAAGGCCGAGGTCGTCCGCGGCGGCGGCGAACGGGGGTGCCAGCTCGGCGACCGCCTCGCCCCGCGCGGCGGTCAGGGCGGCGGCGGCCTCAGCGAGGGCAGCGTCCCAGACCCCGAGGTCGCCGCCTCCGCCGCCGGCGGCGAGGCGGGCCACCAATGCGTTGCGTTGGGCCAGCACCTGGCCGTAGCGCCGGCGCAGACCGGCGCGCGAAGGCCAGCGGGCGGCGACATAGCTGTCGAGGTGGGCGCGGCGCTCGGCCGGAGGGCCCTTGACGAGGCTGAGCCGGTCCGGCGAGAAGACCGCGACCGGCGGGCGGTGACGCGCGAGGTCGGCGGGCTCGGCCGGACTGCCGTCGAGCAGGTGGCGGCGGCCCTCGCCGCGACTGACCGCGGCGAGCAGGCGATGCTCTATTCCGTCCGCGTCCCGCACGATGGCCTCGGCGCGGGCGAGCTGGCCTCCGAAGGGGATCAGCTCGCGGCGGTCGGAGGTGCGAAAGGAGCGACCGGTCAGGGCGAAGTAGAGCGCCTCGAGCAGGTTGGTCTTGCCGGCGCCGTTGGGCCCGACGAGACTGACGATGCCCTCGCCCAGCGCGATCCGCACCTCGTCGAGGCTGCGCAGCGGCCTCGCTTCGATCGCGACTACGAGCACCGCCGGCCTAAACGTTGAGGCGTATCGGCATCACCAGGTAGCGGAAGTCTTCGTTGTCGACGGGCTGCAGCAGGCCGGGCCGCAGTGGCGAGATCAGCCGCAGGATCACCTCGTCGCCCTCGACGCTGTCGATCCCGTCGCGCAGGAACTCCGGGTTGAACCCGATCTCGAGCGGCTCACCCTCGAACGCCGCGGGCATCGTCTCCTCGGCGTCGCCGACGTCGGGGGTCGAAGCCGAGACCTTCAGCTCGCCCGGCGAGAAGGCGAGCCGCAGCGGCGCGTTGCGCTGGGCCAGCTGGCTGACCCGGCGGACGACCTCGAGGAATTCCGGCCGCGGCAGGCGCACGTCGTGCTCGTAGGACTCCGGGAGGAGTTGTCGAAAGTTGGGGAACTGGCCGTCGATCAGCCTCGTGTTGAGGAGGATGCCCCCTGCCTTGAAGACGGCCTGGTTGGGAAGCAGGCTGACGGCCACCTCGTCGACCTCACCGCCGGCGACCAGGCGGCCCAGCTCACGCAGGGCCTTGGCCGGGATGTTGGCCTCCAGCTCGCCCCCGATCGCGCTCTCCAGCTCGGTGCGTTTGACCGCCAGCCGGTAGGAGTCCGTCGCGACCATCGTCATCTCTTCGCCGGAGGCGCTGACCAGGACGCCCGTCAGGACAGGCCGCATGTCGTCGCGCGAAGCGGCCGGGGCGACCAGCTCGACCGTCTCCGCCAGGGCGGGGGCCGGGATCTTCAACGGCTCGTCGCCCTCCTCGGGAAGGCTTGGGAAGTCCTCGCTGGGCAGGGCGCGAAGATGGAAGCTCGAGCCGCCGCTGCGGATCTCGACATCGCGCTCGGACTCGCGCAGCTCGATCTCAACCGTCTCGTCGCCGAGCGAGCGGGCGAGCTCGGTGAGCAGCCGGCCCGGAAGCAGGATCGAGCCGCCGCCGTCCGCAGTCGCCTCGAGCGGCGTGCGCAGGCCCATCTCGCCATCGGTCGCGGCGAGGGTCACGCCGTTCTCACCGGCGGTGACGAGGATGCCGGAGAGCGCCTGGGTCGCGGCGCGTGTCGAAACGGCTCGCGAGACGACCGAGAGCTTGGAGACGAGTTGGTCTCGTTTGGTTGTCAGCTTCAAATGACCGATGTCCTCTTGGGTTGGGTTAGTTCCTGTGGAAACTGCTCAAAGTGGCGAAAAACGGCATGGCGATGGGAACTTCAGGCTGTGGAGTTAACTGGGGAAAACATTGATTCTTGCAGCGCCGCCGGAGGTCAGGCCGACCCGGCGCCGGGGCTGTGGATAGAGGCGCGGAGCTCGCCGACGCGCCGGGCCAGTTCGTCGTCGTCGCGCAGGGTGGCCTCGGCGCGGCGCAGCGAGTTGAGGATCGTCGAGTGGTCGCGGCCGCCGTAGAGGCGGCCGATCTGGGGCAGCGAAAGGTCGGTGGCCTCGCGGGTCAGCAGGATCGCGACCTGCCGAGCGCGCAGCGGGGTCGCCGCGCGGCTGGTGCCGACGAGCTCGGCGCGTGAGATGCCGAAAGCGGTCGAGACCTCCTCTTGGATCTGCTCGACCGTCGTCGGCCCACTCGCCCGTGGGCGGTTGGGGATCAGCTCGGCGATCAACTCCGGGCTCAGCGGCTTGGCGGTCAGCGAAGCGTGAGCGATTACGCGGGTGAGAGCGCCGTGCAGGCGTCGAATGTTCGCGTCGATCCGCTTGGCGAGCTCGGAGAGGGCGTCCCCCTCGTCGGCGCCGAGGCCGGCCTCGCGGGCGAGGCGCTGTAGGACGGTGAGCCTGGTGGCCAGGTCGGGCGGTTCGACCGGGATGGTCAGGCCCCACTCGAAGCGGTCGCGCAGCCTGGCCTCCAGCGTCGACAGCTCACTGGGCAGTCGGTCGGCCGAAAGGACCAGCTGGCTACCGCCCTCGTACAGCGCGTTGAAGGTGTGGAAGAACTCCTCTTCGGTGTGCTGCTTGCCCTGCAGGAACTGGATGTCGTCGACGAGCAGCACGTCGAGGTCGCGGTAGCGCCTCTTGAACGCCGCCGCGCCGCTCGAGCGCAGGGCGGCGACGAACTCGTTGGTGAAGCCCTCGGCGGTGGTGTAGCGGACGCTGAGGCCGGGGGCGTTGCTGCGCAGGTAGTTGGCGACAGCTCCGAGAAGGTGGGTCTTGCCGAGGCCTGGAGGCCCGTGCAGGAAGAGCGGGTTGTAGGCCTCCGAGGGCGTCTCGGCGACCGCAAGCGCGGCGGCGTGCGCGACCCGGTTGCCCTCGCCGATCACGAAGCGGTCGAACGTGTAGTTGGGATTCAGGTCGACCGGCGTCGTCCCCTCGACCGGCTCCGGCTCCGCCGTGCCCTCGGCGGAGCCGGCAAAGGCGACCTCGGTGAACGGCGACCCGGCCCCGGCCAGCGCGTCGCGCAGCAGTGAGGCGTAGCGCCGCTCGACCCAGGTGCGGATGCCCTCGGGGGCGCTGAGGTAGAGGGTCGAGCCCTGTGCGCCGGCGAGGCGCAGCGGCTCGAGCCAGATCTTGAAGGTCGACTCCGGCACGGCTGCTCGCAGGCGACCGCGGACGTCCTCCCAGAGGGCTTCGAGTTTCTGTTCGGACGGGTCGCCGGGCACCGACGAGCGACCATAGCGGCGCCCATGCGACCCGATTCGAGGCGAGTCGCAAATCCCGGAGAAATGATTGGGCGACAGCGGGCGTCAATCGGACGGCACGTCCGTATACTGCGACGGCCAATGAAGCGCACCTACCAGCCAAAGCGGCGAAAGCGAGCGAAGACGCACGGGTTCCGGGCGAGGATGCGGACGCGCAGCGGACGCGCGATCCTCAAGCGCCGGCGGAGCAAAGGCCGGAAGCGGCTCACGCCTTAGGAATGCCGAAGCGACGCCGCCTCTCGCGCAGCGGCGAGTTCGACCGTGTCTACCGCGACGGCTCTTCACACGCAACGCGTTATCTAGTGCTCTACAGCTTCCCCCGCAAAGACGAGGAGACGACCGACGTCCGGCTCGGCGTCTCGGTGAGCCGCAAGGTGGGCGGCGCCGTCGACCGCAACAAGGTCAAGCGCACAATGCGCGAAGCGTTCTGGCAGCTTGCGGACCGCCTCCCCGAGCGGCACGACTTCGTCCTGGTCGCCCGCGCGGAGATCGGTGGCCTGATCGAGCAGAAGGGCACCAAAGGCGTGCGAATGAACCTGGAAGAGGCGCTCGAGCACACCGGCACGGGGGGACGTTCCACGTGAAACGCCTGCTGCTCAGTCTGATCGGCGCCTACCGGCGTCACCTCTCCCCGCGCCTACCGCGCCGTTGCCGCTACGAGCCGAGCTGCTCCGCCTACGCCGCCGAGTCGATCCGCCGCTTCGGCGCCTCCCGCGGCGCGTTGCTGGCGAGCTGGCGGCTGCTGCGCTGCAACCCCTTCAGCCATGGCGGCTTCGACCCGGTGCCGAACCGCTTCACGCTGCGCGTCGGGCCGATCGACCCGTCCGAGTACCACCGGCACGGGGAGGTGCGGCCGTGATCCCCGATGCGAACATTCTGCAGCCGCTGATCAACATCGCCAACGGCGTCCTGCAGTTCTTCCACGACAGCGCCGGGTTGAGCTGGGGCATGTCGATCATCGCCCTGACCGTCTGCACCCGGGCGCTGCTGATCCCGCTCACCTACAAATCGCTGAAAGGGATGCGGGCGCTGCAGGCGCTGCAGCCGCAGCTCAAGGAGATCAAAGAGAAGTACAAGAACGACCAGAAACGCATGCAGCAGGAGATGATGCGCTTCTACCAGGAGAACAAAGTCAACCCCTTTGCCTCCTGCATCCCGCTGGTAGCGCAGTTCCCCGTCTTCATCACCCTCTTCTACGTCCTCCGCCACGAGCTTCCGAGCGACATCGGCTGCAAGGCCGGGGAATGCGGCAGCGAAGCGGCTTTCTTCTTCATCAACGACCTGACCGCGAAGGCGACCGGAGCCGAACTGATCGTCCTCCTCGTCCTCTACGTCGGCACCCAGCTGGTCTCCGGCCTGGTCATGGCGGTCACGGCCGACAAAAGCCAGCGGACGATGATGCTCGTGCTCCCCTTCATCTTCGTCCCCTTCATCATCAACTTCCCCGCCGGCCTCGTCCTCTACTGGATCACGACAAACGTCTGGACGATCGGCCAGCAGTACACAATCCAGAAGCTGATTCCGGCACCGGTCGCCGCGACGCCGGAGGAGGTGGCCGCAGCCAAGCCACCCCCGCCGCCGCCGAAAAAGAAGAAGCGGCGACGCTGAGGGGCCCCTCGCCCCCACGCTGGAATAGGCTTGCGTCGTGAGCGATGAGATGAATTGGCCGGACGGCCCCGCTGAGCGCGTCAAGGAGCTGATCGAGGGCGTTCTCGACGAGCTTGACCTTGAAGGCAGGGTTGAGATCAGCGAGGACGACGACCGGATCGAGGCCGTGGTCAGCGGCGAGGACGATTATGGGTTGCTGATCGGCAAACGCGGTCAGACGATCGACGCACTGCAGCTACTCTGCTTCCAGGCGGCCTTCCGCGGCCTGCGCGACCGCAAGCGGGTTGTGCTCGACGCCTCCGGTTACCGCGAGCGTCGCCGCGAGGTGCTGACCGCGCGGGCCGACAGGGCGGCCGAGCAGGCCCTGGACGGCGGCGTCTCGGTCGAGATGGACCCGATGAGCGCGCAGGAACGCCGCGTCGTCCACGAACACCTCAAAGAGCGCTCCGGGGTCGAGACCTACAGCGAAGGTGACGAGCCGCGTCGCTGCGTGGTCGTCGCCCCGTTGGTTTCTGAGTAGTGGCGGGCCCCCGGGTAGGGGCTCCACTTAACTTTTTCGGTGCTGCGCTGGTGGTGACGGACGATGGCCCGTGACGAAAAAGTACAAGACGTTCCGCCCCCACCCGGGGGCCCGCTTGACGCTGAACAGAGGGCGGCGATCACTTGTGTCCTTGAGCTTTTGGAGGGGGAGCGGGCTTCGGTCAGCTCCGTGACGGATCCGCGGGGCGCTTGGCGGGTGCATGTCGCCGACAGCCTCACCGGGCTCGAGGTGGAGGAGCTGTCAGAGGCCGCGCGGATCGCGGATATCGGCTCTGGAGCTGGGTTTCCGGGCCTGGTGCTGGCCGTGGCGCTGCCCGACGCCCGGGTCGATCTGGTCGAGTCGGTTGGGCGCAAGTGCGAGTTCATGCAGCGGGCGATCAAGGCGGCCGGGATCCCGAACGCACACGTCCTCAAGGCCCGCTCTGAGGAGCTCGCGGCCGGCGCCGGCCGCGAGTCCTATGACGCCGTCACGGCCCGGGCCGTAGGCCGCCTCTCGACCCTCGCCGAGCTCGCCTCACCCCTGCTGAAGGAGAACGGCGTCCTCGTCGCCTGGAAGGGCAAGCGGGACGAGGACGAGGAGCAGCAGCTCGACCGAGCAGCCGAGCAGGTCGCAATGAAGCTGGAGGAAGTGCGAGCTGTCGGAGACCGGGCGGGCAGCAGACACCGCCATCTCTACGTCCTCCGCAAGCTGGGCCTGACGCCGAACGAGCTGCCTCGCCGCCCGGGCATGGCGAAGAAGCGGCCAAGGGGCTGAGAGGGCTCCTCCCCGACTAGGCTGCGGAGTCTCATGGGCCTCGTCTACGCGGTTTCGAATCAGAAGGGCGGCGTCGGCAAGACGACGACCGCGGTCAACCTGACCGCGTGCGTCGCCGCCGCCGGCTCGCAGACGCTGCTGGTCGACCTCGATCCCCAGTGCAACGCCACGGTCGCCCTGGGCGGGGATCGCGACGCGCACCCATCCTCATACGACTGCCTGATCGGGGATGTCTCGGTGGCCGAGGCGGCCCGCCCCGCCGGCCCGGACAATCTCTGGCTCGTCCCTGCGAACCGCGACCTGGCCGGCGCCGCGGTGGAGCTGCCGCGGCTCGACGGCTCGGAGACGCGTCTGCGCGAACGGCTCGGGCCGCTGCGCGAGCGCTTCGCCTTCACGATGCTCGACTGCCCCCCGTCGCTGGGCCCGGTCAGCGTCAACGCTCTCGCCGCCGCCGACCGGGTGATCGTGCCGGTGCAGGCCGAGTACCTGGCCCTGGAGGGCCTGGTCCAGTTCCTCGACACGCTGGGGATGATTCGCCGCGAGCTCAACCCGGCGCTGAACGTGTCGGGGCTGTTGATCACCATGCATGACGAGCGCACGCGACTCGCCCAGGACGTCGAGCGAGAGTTGCGTGAGCATTTCCCGGAAATGGTCTTCGACACCGTCATACCGCGCAGCGTCCGGGTTGCCGAGGCGCCCAGCTACGGCTTGCCGGTGACCGAGCACGCCCCGTCCTCGCGCGGCGCCGGCGCGTACCAGGCGCTGGCCAGAGAGCTGGCCGGCCGTGCCTAGCGACGCCGGCAAAGGCAAGGGCAAAGCCAAGCGAGGCATGGGCCGCGGCCTGGCGGCGATCCTCCCGGAGAGCGTCGCCGGAGCCGACCTCGGCGAGCTGCGCGAGTTGCCGGTCGGGCTGATCAAGCCCAACCCGAAACAGCCCCGGACCAGCTTCGACCCCGACGCCCTGGCAGGGCTCGCCGCCTCGATCGAAAGCAGTGGCGTCGTCCAACCGCTGCTCGTCCGCCCCCTTCACGACGGCAGCTATGAACTGATCGCCGGCGAGCGGCGCTGGCGGGCCGCCCAGCAGGCAGGCCTCGAGAAGGTGCCGGCCGTCGTGCGCGACTCCGAGCATGCCGAGCGCCTACAGGTGGCCCTGATCGAGAACATGGTCCGCGAGGACCTCAACCCTGTCGAGGAGGCGCGCGCCTGCGCCGCCCTGGTCGAGGACCTCGGCCTCTCCAAAGAGGACCTCGCCCGCCGCATCGGCCGCAGCCGCCCCTCCGTGTCCAATCTGATCCGCCTGCTCGACCTGCCCGACGAGGCCCTGGAGATGCTCGAGTCCGGAGAGCTCAGTGAGGGTCACGGCCGCGCCCTGCTCGGCGCCTCCGGCAACGACGTGCGCCGCCGCCTCGCGCGCGACGCGGCACGAGGCGGCTGGTCCGTCCGCGAGACCGAGAACAGGGTTAAGCTGGCTGGCCAGCCAAAAGAGCGTAAGGGCGCTGGGAAACGACTGAGCGCAGAGGAGTCAGCGGCGCTGCGCGACGCGGCAGACAAGCTCGAGCAGGCGCTTGGCCACGAGGTCAAGTTGCGGCCACGTGGGGGAGGGCTCGCGGTCGAGATCCGCCTCGCCGATCTCGACGAGGCCCTCTCGCTGGCCGCTATCATCGCCCGCAGCTCGGGCGATTAGCTCAGTTGGTTAGAGCGCGTCTCTGATAAGGACGAGGTCCCTGGTTCGAATCCAGGATCGCCCACTTGCAGCAGATGCAAATTTACGGGGTCAGCTTCGACATGGTCGGCAAGCAGCCGATCGTCTTGTTGAAGACGGTTGACGGCAATCGGTTCCTGCCGATCTGGATCGGCCACCCCGAGGCGGCGGCGATTCTGATGAAGCTCCAGGGCGCTTCGACCCCGCGCCCGATGACCCACGACCTGCTCTCGGACATGCTCGAGCAGCTAGACGCCAAATGCGAGCGGGTCTCAATCACCGAGCTGCGCGACAACACCTTCTACGCCTCGATCACGGTTTCGATCGACGGTTCGGAGATGGAGATCGACTCGCGCCCCTCCGATGCCCTCGCCCTCGCCGTGCGGGTTTCGGCGCCGATCTTCGCGGCCGAGGAGGTGATCGAGGAGTCGGCGATCGAGTTCGAGCATGAGGTCGAGGACACCGAGGAGGTCGTCGACAAATTCAAGGACTTCCTCGACGAGGTGACTCCCGACGACTTCGCCGAAGGGCAGTAGGCGAGGCAGGGAGGGCAAGGGAGAGGATTTTCTCGACCAGCGCTTCGAAGCTCATCCCGGCGGCCTCGGCGGCCTGGGGGAGGAGGCTGGTGTCGGTGAGGCCGGGAATCGCGTTTACCTCAAGCACCTGCGGGCCGCCTTCGCCGAGGATCAGGTCGACCCGGGAGAAGCCCGCGCATCCGAGCGCCTCGTATGCGGCAAGCGCAGCGGCGGTGACCGCGGTGGAGTCAACCTCGCCGAGCTCGGCCGGGCAGACGAACTCGGTGCGGCCGATCTCGTAGCGCGCCTCGAAGTCGTAGCGGTCGCCCTCGCTCGGGACCGCTTCGACCACGGGCAACGGCTCGCCGCCAAGCACGGCGACCGCCAGCTCGCGCCCCTCGACGAAGCGCTCCAAGAGGACGCGGTCGTCGTAGCTGAAGGCGGAGACGAGCGCCTCGGGCACCTCGAACCAGCCGGCCGCGAACTTCACCCCCAGCGCCGACCCTCCGCGACTGGGCTTGATCACCAACGGGAAGCCGAGCCGCTGCTCGAGCTCGCCAAGCGCGTCGGCGGCGCCGAGCTCGCGGAAGGCGGTCTCGTTGAAGGCGAACCAGTCGGCCGTCGGCACACCGGCGGCGCGCAGCTCGTGCTTGGCGAGGACCTTGTCGGAGCAGCGCGCGCAGGCGAGCACGCCGGGGCCGGTGAAGGGGACGCCGAGGATCTCGAGCAGCTCCTGCACGGTGCCGTCCTCGCCGCCGAGCCCGTGCAGGGCGACGAAGACGACGTCGGGCCGCTCCGCCGCCAGGCGCTTGACCAGGTCGCCGCCGGCGTCGATCGGGACCGCCTCGTGGCCGAGCGCCTGCAGCGCGTCCTCGACCCGCGCGCCGGAGCGCAGCGATACGCCCCGCTCGAGCGAACGGCCGCCCTTGAGCACGGCGACCCTCATGCGGACGACTCCTTTTTACGGAACGGCAATACGGCGCCCTCATCCGGCCCTGGGGGAATCAGATCGTGACCAGGGCCGGATGAGGGCTTGTTTTTTCCATCACCCGGCACGTCCTCCGCTTCGCGTCCGGGCGTGCCGGGTTGACCTTGGGGCGTGGGGGGCGAACTCTTGGACCCGGCCTGCGAGTCCTTGACCGGGTGGTCCTCTCCGGTCAGGGTGCCGTACAGGCCTACTTGGTCGGAGATGACTCTCCCGATTCGGGCGACGCCCTCGCGGATCTCCTCGTCGCCGACGCCTGAGAAGTTGAGCCGCATCGAGCTGCGCCCGCGGCTCTCGTCGACGTAGGCGGCCTGGCCGGGGACGAAGGCCACGTCCTCGCGCAGCGCCTTCGCCAGCAGGTCGCTGGTGTCGATGTACTCGGGCAGGGTGGCCCAGATGAAGAGCCCGCCCTGCGGCTCGGTCCAGGTCGCCTGTGCCGGGAAGTGCTCGCGCAGAGCCTCGACCATGGTGTCGCGCCTGCCGCGGTAGATGCCGACGAGGTCGTCGATGTACTCGCGCCAGCTCCCTTCGGCGAAGTACTCGCGGACGAAGTGCTGGGTCAGGGTCGAGGTGCAGAGGTCGGATGCCTGCTTGCCAAGCACGATCTTCTCCATCACCGGCGGCGGGGCAACCGCCCAGCCCAGGCGGATGCCGGGCGAGAGGATCTTCGAGAGCGTGCCGACGTAGATGACGAAGTCGCCGCCGTCGAGCTGGTAGAGCGGCGGCAGCGCCTCGCCGCCGAAGCGCAACAGCCCGTAGGGGTTGTCCTCGACCACAAGCAGCTCGCGGCTGCGCGCCAGCTCGACCAGCCGCCGCCGACGCTCGATCGACATGGTCACCCCGGCAGGGTTCTGAAAGTTCGGCACCGAGTAGACGAATTTGGGCCGGCGGCCCTCCGCGTCGAGGCGGGTGAGGACAGCTTCGAGATCCTCGATCCGCATACCGTCCTGGTCGCAGTCGATCTGGATCGTCTCCGCCTGGTAGCTGCAGAAGACCGGCACGGCGCCGGGGTAGGTCGGCGCCTCGCAGACGACGACGTCGCCGGGATCGACCAGCGTCTTGCAGATCAGGTCGATCGCCTGCTGACCGCCGGTGGTGACGATCACGTCGTCGGGGTCGGGCAGCATTCCCTCGGCGCCCATCACCTCGAGGATGCAGTCGACCGTCTCGGCGAACCCCTCGGTCGGGCCGTATTGCAGCGCCTCCGCGGTCGACTCCTGGGCGATCCGCGTCATCTGCGCCGCGAAGGTGCCGGCCGGGAAGGTCGACGTGTCGGGCAGGCCACCGGCGAGCGAGATCACCTCCGGCCGCGCCGTGACCGCCATCAGGTCGCGCATCGCCGAGGAGCGCATCACTCCGGTGCGCGCCGCGAAGAGGCCGGCGTAGCGCTCCAGATCACGCGCGCCGGCGTGGGCGCGCCGCCGGTGGGGCGTCTCTTCCATCCATGGAGTGTAGGTTTTCGACGTGAGCTTTCTCGAAGGAGCCGGGCTCGAGCTCGGCATCGGCATCGCGATCGGCATGCTCGCCGGCACCACCGGCACGCGTGGCTCGGCACGCGGCCGGATGACCATTCTCGCCGCGGTGATCGGCCTCGCGGTCGGCTTCCTGATCGCCGGCGCCGCCGACCTGGGCATCTTCGTCGGGGCGGTCTTCTGTGCGCTTGGGGCTGTGCTCGGGTGCCTCGTGATCAGCGACGTCGTCAGTGGCGCCAGCCGCCGCGAGGGCGGTGGGTCGGGGGCGCTCGGCTTCATCGTCTCGCTGGCGGCGCTGATCGTGGTCGCCGCGGCGCTGCTGCTGCCGGTCCTGACTCTGCTCGCGATCGTCGCCCTCGTCTGGCTCGGCGCCGCGCGGCACCGCCGCGCCCAGCGCAAGCACGCCGGGCTGCGCGTGCTGCGTTAGTGAAGCTGGTCCTGACCTACGTCGACTCGCTGCGTACCGACATGCTCGAACGGGCGGTGGGCGAGGGGCGCGCGCCGACCTTCGGCGCCCTGATCGAGCGCGGAGTGCTGATTCCCGATTGCGTCTCCAGCTTTCCATCGGTGACCCCGGTCGCCTGCGCGGAGATGGTCACCGGCGTCGCCGGCGATCGCCACTGGATCAGCGGCATGAACTGGTACCACCGGTTGGAGCGGCGCTATGTCGAGTACGGCTCCTCGCTCGAGGCGACCCGCGCCGTCGGGGTCTTTCGCGCCCTCTACGACCTCGTCTACAACATGAACCTCGCCCACCTCAACCCCGAGGCCAAGACTCTGTTCGAGCGCCTCGACGACGCCGGAGTGCGGACCGCCTGCACGCCCTTCCTGATCTACCGTGGCCGCCATCGCCACCAGGTCTCGCTCGACGGCCTGCTGCGCCGCGCGGTCGAGACGACGCGGCTGAAGTTCCGCCACCACACCTGGGGCCCGGCCGAGCTCTTCTACGGCGACCTCTACGCGAGCAGCGAGGTGCCCTGCAAGTCGACCTCGATCCCCGGCAACCGCGACGGCTACTCGGCCTGCTGCGCGGTCGAGCTGGAGCAGCGCGACGACTACGACTTCCTGCTCTTCTCACTGCCCGACAACGACAACTACTCGCACCGCTTCGGTCCCGAGGAGAGCGTCGAGTCGATCGCCAAGGCAGACCACTGCTTCGCCAAGCTCGTCGACGCGGCGGGCGGGCTCGACGCCTTCCTCGACGAGCACGCCGTGATCCTGCTCGCCGACCACGCCCAGACGCCGGTCACCCGCGGCCTGCCGCTGGCCGACGTGCTCGGCCGAGACTGGAACGTGCTCGCGCCCTCCGACGACAGGCCCGAGCTGGCCCAGCTCGCGGTCAGCCCGACCGGCCGCGCCGCCCACGTGTACGTCCTGCCGGGCGAGGGGGGGAGGGCCGACCCCGACGCGGTCGCGCGGCGCCTGGGGGAGACGGAAGGGATCGACCTGGTCTGCCATCGCGACGGCGACGCGGCGGTGGTCGAGCGTGGCGGCGAGCGCCTGCGCTTCGCCCCCGGCGGCCCGGTCGCCGACCGGCGCGGCGAGCGCTGGCGGCTCGAGGGCGACCCCGCGGTGCTCGCCGCCTCGGTCGAGGGCGGCGTATTTCGCAGCGACGAGTATCCGGCCGCCCTCGCCCGTGTCTTCGCCGCGGTGAGCTCGCCGCAGGCGGGCGACTTCGTCGTCTCCCTGGAGCACGGCTACGAGGCGGTCGACTGGGGCGGGGTCAGCCATGCCGGCGGCGGCAGCCACGGCTCGCTACTGGCGGGCGACTCGCTCGGGCCGCTGCTCTTCGTCGGCTGCGGCCCCGCCGACGCCGCTGAGCGCGAGCAGTGGGCGCTGCGCGACGTGGCGCCGGTCGTGCTCGAGCACTTCGGGCTATGAGGCGAGCGCTGGCGGCGGCGCTCCTCCTGCTCGCGCTGCTCCCGCCCGCCGCCCGCGCCGCCGAGATCGGCGAGCCGCAAGCGGTTCTCAGCGCCGACCGCGACGCAAAGGTCGTCCACGAGCGTCAGCTCAACGGCCGACTGACACACAGCGCCTCGATGGTCGACGGCAAGTGGGAGGTGGCCTACTTCGCCGGGGGCGAGGAGGTCGCCCTGGCGATCGTCGATCCCCACAGCGGCGAGGTCGTCGAGTCCTGGACGGGCTACCAGGTCCTGTGGAAGATGGCCCGGGGCTACTCGGGCTCCTTCGGCCACAGGCTCAACGCGCCCTACGTATTCCTGCCGCTCTGCGCGCTCTTCCTCGTCGGGCTGCTCGACTGGCGGCGCCCCTGGCGCGTGGCGACATTGGACCTGCTCGTCCTGCTCGGCTTCGGCGTCTCCCACTACTTCTTCAATCGCGGTGAGATCGGCGTCTCGGTCCCCTTGCAGTACCCGGTCCTGCTCTACCTGCTGGCGCGGGCTCTCTGGATCGGGATGCGCGGGCGCGGCGCGGGCATCCGCCCGGCCTGGCCCGCCGCCTGGCTGTTGATCGCGGCACTCTTCCTGATGGGCGTCCGGGTCGGGCTCAACGTCGCCGACTCGGGCGCGATCGACGTCGGCTACGCGAGCGTCGTCGGAGCCGACCGGATCTCGCACGGCGAGCCGCTATACGGCAACTTCCCATCCGACGTCTCCCAGGGCGACACCTACGGGCCCGCCAACTATCTCGCCTACGTTCCCTTCGAGGCGATCTGGCCGTGGGGCGGCAGCTGGGACGACCTGCCGGCGGCTCACGGCGCGGCGGTCGGCTTCGATCTGCTCGCCTTCGCGCTGTTGATCTGGCTCGGCCTTCGCATCCGGCCCGGCCCGGCGGGTCGCAAGCTCGCCGCAACCCTCGCCTTCGGCTGGGCGGCCTATCCGTACACCGCCTACGCCCTGGAGTCGAACTCCAACGACACGCTGGTCGCGGCGCTGCTCGTCGCCGTGTTGCTCGCTCTGGCCCGTCCCGCGGCCCGCGGCGCCCTAGCCGCGCTCGCGACCCTGACCAAGTTCGCACCGTTGCTGCTTCTGCCGATGCTGGCCACCCACCGCGCCCGGCCTAGAACGGTCATTGTCTTTGCGACGGCCTTTCTGGCAACGGCGTCCCTCCTGCTCGTCTGGCCCGCGCTCGACCCGGGCCTCCACACCGTCTACGAGAGAACGATCGCCTACCAGGCCGACCGCGCCTCGCCGTTCAGCCTCTGGGGTCAGGTGAGTGGGCTGGAGCCGCTGCGGATCGGCCTCCTGTCCGCCACCGGCCTGATGGCACTGGCGTTCGCCATTTGGCCCCGCCGCAAGTCGTTGGTCCAGGTAGCCGCCCTGGGCGCCGCCCTGCTCATCGCCCTGCAGCTAACCGCCCAGCACTGGTTCTACCTCTACATCGTCTGGTTCTACCCACTGCTCCTCGTAGCGTTGATGTCGACCAAGGAGGACGAGCTGTCCCCCGCCGCTACGCACCAAGAGGAGCGGGCACCATGATCGACTCGATCGAGTCGGCCAGTCCCCGCTCGTTGACCTCGACCGCGGCGCCCATCACCCAGACGTCCTCCTCCGCGGTCTCGAACCTGACCGGCATCTGCGTGGTCATCCCCTCCAGCACCTGAGCCGGCTTGACCCCGAGCACACTGGTGCGCGACCCGGTCATGCCGACGTCGGAGATGTGCGCGGTGCCGCCGGGAAGGACGCGCGCGTCGGCGGTCGGGACGTGGGTGTGGGTGCCGAAGACGGCGGCGACCCGGCCGTCGAGATGCCACCCGATCGCGACCTTCTCGCTGCTCACTTCGGCATGGAAGTCGACGACCGCGCAGTCGACGTCGATTCGCTCGAGGATCGCGTCGACCTCGTGGAACGGCAGTCGCGCGACCCGCAGGCCGATCGCGCCGCTGAGGTTGATCACCCCGACCCGCATTCCGCCGGCCTCGACCACGAGGTGGCCCTTGCCGGGATTGGCGTGCGGGTAGTTGGCCGGGCGGATCACGCGCTCGGCACCGTCGAGGAACTCGTATGCCTCGCGGTGGCGGTAGACGTGGTTGCCGGTCGTGATCACGTCGCAGCCGGATGCGAACAGGTCCTTCGCGGTCTTCTCGGTGATCCCCATTCCCCCGGCGGAGTTCTCGCCGTTGACGACAACCAGGTCGGGCGCGTGGCGCTCGCGAAGCAGCGGCATCGTCGCCTCGAGCCCGCGGCGACCCGGCTTGCCGACCACGTCGCCGATAAAGAGGACCTTCATGCGGTGACCCTACCCCGAGATCGCTACACGGAGCCGAAGCGACGCAGGGCGAAGCGGGCGAGGGCGGCGTAGGCGGCGATCAGGATCCCCAGGTGCAGGAGCGGCGCGCCGATCCCCGGGCCCGCCGGGTCGAGCGCGGCGGTCATCGCCTGCAGGGCGGGCTTGAACGGGAAGGCGGCGGTGAGCAAGCGGATCCCGTCGTAGAGCCCCGAGCCGACCGCGCCTGAGGGAACGAGCGAGAGCAGAGCGACCGGCAGGGAGACCATGAAGGCGAGCAGCGAGACCGAGCGGACGTCCCGCGCGGCCGCCCCGAGCGCCGCCCCGGCCGCCCCGAGCGCCGCGGCCCCGGCCAGGATCGCGGCCAGCCAGAGGCCGAACCGCCCCCACTCGAGGCTGACGAACAGCTGGACCCCGGCGAGCATCAGGAGGGTGACCCCGAGGCCGACCATGACCCCGAGGCCGACCTTCTCGACGATCAGCGCGGTGCGCGAGACGAGCCCGGCGCCGAGCCTGGCGAACGTGTTCTCCTCGCGCTCGAGCGCGAGCGACCCGGCGACGAGGAGCAGGGTGACGAAGGTCAGCGTCAGCGTCGCGGCGACGGCGACGGCGAAGACGTCCAGCGGCGGCGTCGGCGCGCTGACCGTCCGCTTGTCGACGGCGATCGGCTGAGCCAGGCGGTCGATCAGCGGCGCCGCCACGTCGAGGTTGTCGCGGGCGAGGGTGGCGAAGCGGATCACCCGGTCGAGCTCGGCGCGCTGGGCTTCCGGAACGTCCGGTCGCAGCGACTGCAGAATCGACGCAACCGCGCGCAGGCCGAGGATTTCGATCGATTGGCCGAGCACGTCGAAGTCGCCGCCGTCGACGACCAGGTTGAGGTACCGGCCGCCTTCCTTGGCGATCTGGCGGGCGATGAAGAGGTTTGCCTGAGCGAGCAGCGCCGTGATCCGGTCGTCGACCACGCGTGCCTTGAGTGGGTCCTCCTCGTTGACGATCACCTCGACTTCGGGCGTTTCGGGGTTAAGCGTGGAGAGCGAGTTGAGCCGGTCGATCAGGTCGGCGGGCAGCACCAGCGCGGCCAGCACCTCGCCTTCGCGCACCTTCTCTTCCGCCGCCGCGCGGCTGCCGACGTCGACGCACTCGACCTGACGGCAGATCCGCTCGTCCACCCCGACCGCGGGCAGCTTGCCGTTGCCGCCGGCGATCCGCGCCCCGGCGGGGATCTCGTTGAGGAAGGCGACGCGGGGCTTGCTCGGTTCGCGCGAGATCGCGAACCCGATCAGGAGCGCGATCAGCACCGGGTAGGCGATCAGCAGCACAGCCTGCAGCGGCGAGCGCCGCAAAATCTGCAGGTCCTTGAACAACAGCCAGCGCATCAGTGCCCTCGGTGCTGGAGGTAAGCGATGAACGCGGTCTCGAAGTCGCCTTCCGCTTCCGCGGGTGCCTCGCGGCGCACGGTCTCCCGCAGCTGCTCCGCCGACCCGTCGAAGAGGCCCTCGCCGTCGGCGAGGACGAGCATCCGCTGTCCGTAGCGCTCGGCCTCCTGGATGTCGTGGGTCGAGAAGACGACGCTCGTGCCGCGCCCGGCCAGCGCGCCGATGAACTCCCACAGCCGCGCCCGCTGTCGCGGGTCGAGCCCGACGCTGGGCTCGTCGAGCAGCAGCACGGCCGGCTGCGCCAGCAAGCCGATCGCGATGTTGATCCGCTGCTGGTTGCCGCCGGAGAGCCGCGCGACCATCTCGTCGCGGCGCGGCTTGAGGCCGGTCAGCTCCAGCATCTCGGCCACCGACCGATGGGGGTCGGCGCGCCCCTCGAGCCGCGCGAACAGCAGCAGGTTCTCCTCAACGGTAAGCCGCCGGTACAGCGCCGCCTGCTGCGGCACCCAGCCGACGTCCCCGTTAGGCGAGTCCACCGTCCCCCCATCGGGCTTCAAAGTCCCCGCAAGAATCGAAAGTAGCGTCGTCTTCCCAGCCCCATTAGGCCCGATCACAGCCACAAGCTCCCCAGGCTCCGCCGAAAAGTCGACCCCTTTCAATGCTTCGCGCGCCCCGTATTGCTTGGTCACCCCCCGCGCCTCCATCGACCGAACCGTACTGAGGACGGATGGGGATACCCCCGGACGGGCGGATACTCAGAGCGAGCGAAGCGAGCGAGTCCGGCCGGGGGTATCCCCATCCGTCCCCTTAGAATCGACCCGATGCAGTTCCCAAGCACCCGCATGCGGCGGTTACGCCGCACCGAGACCCTGCGCGGCCTGGTCCGCGAGACCGACCTCTCGGCGTCGCAGTTGATCCAGCCGGTCTTCGTCGTCGCCGGCGAGGGAGTGCGCGAGGAGGTCGAGTCGATGCCCGGAATCGAGCGCTTCTCGATCTCCGAGCTGGTCGGGGAGGCGACCGAGATCGCCAGCGCGGGGGTCGGCGCGATCCTGCTCTTCGGAGTCCCCGCCGCCAAGGACGAGACCGGCTCGGGGGCCTACGACGACGAGGGCGTCGTGCAGATGGCGGTGCGGGCGCTGAAGGAGGCCCACCCGGAACTGACCGTGATCACCGACGTCTGTCTCTGCGAGTACACCTCGCACGGCCACTGCGGCTTCCTCCGCGACGGCGAGGTCGACAACGACCTGACGATCGAGCTGCTCGCCAAAACCGCGATCTCCCACGCTGAGGCCGGCGCGGACGCGGTTGCGCCGAGCGACATGATGGACGGCAGGGTCGGGACGATCCGCCACCAGCTCGACGAGGAGGGCCACTCGGGCACCCCGATCATCGCCTACAGCGCCAAGTACGCCTCGGCCTTCTACGGGCCGTTCCGCGATGCCGCCGAGTCGACCCCTGAGTTCGGCGACCGGCGCGGCTACCAGCTCGACCCGGCCAACGCCGAGGAGGCGGTGCGCGAGGCGCAGCTCGACCTCGACGAGGGCGCCGACATGCTGATGGTCAAGCCGGCGACGCCCTACCTCGACGTCGTCCGCAGGGTCAAGCAGGAGACCGCCGCACCGCTCGCCGCCTACCATGTCTCCGGCGAGTACTCGATGCTGAAGGCGGCAGCCGTCAACGGCTGGATCGACGAGCGCGCCGCGGTGCTCGAGACGCTGACCTCGATCCGCCGTGCCGGCGCCGACGCGATCGTCACCTACTACGCGAAGGAGGCCGCGGAATGGCTTCGGTGAAGGTCCCACAGTCCAAGGCCCGCAGCCGCAAGGACGGCGCCGCGATCCCCCTGGACGAGACCGACAAGCGGCTGATGAACCTGCTGCAGTCGAGCTTCCCGCTCGATCCCGAGCCGTTCGCCCTCGTCGCCGCGGAGGCCGAGCTCGAGCTCGACGACGTGCTCGCCCGCACCCGCCGCCTGCTCGAGGGCCGAATCATCCGCGAGATCACGCCGATCTTCGACACGCGCACGCTCGGCTACGAGTCGATGCTGGTCGCCGCCAAAGTCGACGCCGAGAACCCCCAGCGCGCGGCCGCCGCGGTCAATGCTCACCCGGGCGTATCGCACAACTACCTGCGCACGCACGACTTCAACCTCTGGTTCACGATCGCCGTGCCGCCCGACTCGGAGCTGGGCATGGCGGGGACGCTCGAGGCGCTGATGCGGGAGACCGGCGCGGAGTCGATGCGCGAGCTGCCCACGCTGACCCTGTTCAAGATCAACATGAACCTGGAGATGGAGAAGGGCACCGACGCGCTCGCCGCGGCGGTGGAGGCCGCCCCGCCCCGCGAGCTGGAAGCACAGCCCTACGACGAGGTCGACATCGCCACGATCCGCGCCATGCAGGGCCCGATGGAGGCCGTCGAGCGCCCCTACGACGCCGCCGCGAAGGAGCTCGGAATCTCGACCGAGGAGCTGCTCGCCAGGCTGGGGGCGTTGGTCGACCGCAAGTTGCTGCGCCGCGTCGCGGCGATCCTCTTCCACCGTCGCGCCGGCTTCTCCGCCAACGGCATGGGCGTCTGGAAGGTGCCCGAGGAGGAGATCCTCACGACCGGGCGCCGGATGGCGTCCTTCCGCGGCATCTCTCACTGCTACCAGCGGCCGACCTACGAGGACTGGCCCTACAGCGTCTTCACGATGGCCCACGGCCGCTCGAAGGAGGAGTGCGACGCGATCCTCGACTCGATCGCGGCCGAGTGCGGAATGGGGCCCGACGATCGAGCCACCCTCTACTCGTCGACCGAGTACAAGAAGATCCGCCTGCACTACTTCACCCCTGACTACGAGCAATGGGAAGCTGAACACAGATGAGCGTCGGCTCGGCGATTTGACCCGGTCCTCCGAGCTATACGAACGCGCGGTGCGAGTCCTCCCGGGCGGGGTGAACTCCCCCGTGCGGGCGATGCGGCAGATCGGCCGCGAGCCGATCTTCGTCGAGCGCGGCGAAGGCTGCGAGCTGGTCGACGCCGACGGCAACCGCTACGTCGACTGGGTCTGCTCGTGGGGCCCGCTGATCCTCGGCCACGCCGACCCCGAGACGATCGCCGCGGTCGGCGAGGCGGCGGCGCGCGGGACGAGCTTCGGGGCCGCTACCGAGGCCGAGGTCGAGCTGGCCGAGGAGGTCGCCGACCGCATCCCCTCGGTCGAGATGCTGCGCATGACGAGCTCCGGCACCGAGGCGGCGATGAGCGCGATCCGTCTCGTCCGCGCCGCGACCGGGCGCGAGGTCGTGGTCAAGTTCGCCGGCGCCTACCACGGGCATTCCGACGGGCTGCTCGCCGAGGCGGGCTCGGGCCTGGCGACGCTCGCGATTCCGGGCAGCCCCGGGGTGAGCGCGGCGCAGACGGCCGGCACGGTGGTCGTGCCGTGGAACGACCGCGAGGCGGTCGCCCGGGCGCTCGACGAGTACCCCGTGGCCGCCCTGGTCGCGGAGCCGCTGCCGGCCAACATGGGAGTCGTCCCGCCTGCCGAGGGCTTCCTCGAGTTCCTCCGCGCGGCGAGCGCCGAGGCGGGTGCCCTGCTGGTGTTCGACGAGGTGATCAGCGGTTTCCGCGTCGCGCGGGGGGGCGCGCAACAGCTTTACGGCGTCGAACCGGACCTGACCGTGCTCGGCAAGGTGCTCGGCGGCGGTTTGCCCGCCGCGGCCTTCGGCGGCCCGGCGGAGACGATGCGGCTGCTCGCCCCGGCGGGGGAGGTCTACCAAGCGGGGACGCTGTCGGGAAATCCGCTCGCGGTCGCCGCCGGGATGGCGACGCTGCGCCGCCTCGACGCCGCCGCCTACGAGCGGCTCGCGGCGTTGACCGAGCAGCTCGCGGGAGGGCTCGCCGAGCTCGCCGCCGGCCGGCCGCTGCAGATCGCCTCCGCGCCCGGCCTGCTGACCCTCTTCTTCAGCGCCGAGCCGGTGACCGACTTCGCCGCCGCTGCCGCCTGCGACCTTGACGCCCACGCGCGCTTCTGCCGCGCGATGCTCGAGCGCGGCATCTACCCGCCACCGTCGCAGTTCGAGGCCTGGTTCGTCTCGCTCGCCCACGACGAGGCGGCGATCGAGCGCACCCTCGAAGCCGCCGGCGATTCGCTCGAGGAGGCGCTGGCGTGAGCGCCGCCACGGCGTTGGGCGAGCTGGCCGACCGGCTGCGCGATGAGGAGTCGCCGATATCGCCGCACGTCGTGGAGCCCGGCGAGGATCTGGCGTTCGCCGTCCCCGGCGAGCGCGCCCCGGTGATCGAGGCGGTCCGCGAGGGTTACCTCCTCCACTACGGCGAGCCCCGTCTGCTCGCCGGCCACGACGCAGACCTCGCCCTGCTCGCCGGCGACTATCTCTACGCGCTCGGCATCGAGCGCCTCGCCGCGATTGGCGACACCGAGGCCGTCAAACGCCTCGCCGACCTGATCAGTGCTTCCGCCCAGTGCCATGCCGAAGGCGACATCGACGACCTGGAGCCACTCTGGAAGACCGTGGTGAACGAAATATCCCGATCGCGGGAGTGAGAGGCGTTCCGACCAAAGCAGTTCAAGGACGCAGGAAAGGACGCCTCTCAGCGGACCTTGCAGTCCCTGATCAATGTGCTGGTCACGTGGCTGCCGCCGGCGAAGCCGAAGTTGGCCCGCGCGAAGGGGTAGACCGCGCCCGGGAACCCGTCCGGCGCGGCGCAGCCGGCGCTGACGTAGCTGTGCTTGCGGCCCTTGTACCTGTAGACCCGCTTCAGCTTCATGTCGAAGTGGGTCACGTAGGCCCACTTGCGTGCCGCCTTGGGCAGGAACGTCTTGATCACCGTGCCGAATTCACCGCCCGTTTCGACGATCTTGAAGTTGAGGACGAAGGCAGACGGCGGCTTGCGGCCGTAGACCTGGGCGAGCAGGCGACGGTTGCCACCCGATCGCTTCGCGTGAAAGACCAGCAGCGGGCCCTTGAAGGTGAACGGCGGCTGGTTGGGCAGGTGGACGCGGACCTGGACATGGCCGTGGCCGACGATCGCGGTGCGGCAGATCCGCTTCGCGGCCGAGATCGTCGCCGGCTGAATCTTGCGGATCCGGCAGCTGGGCAGGCCGCGGTCGAAGATCCGACCCGCGTGGTTGATCCCGATCGCGATCGTGCGCAGCTGCGGCGGCGGGTCGGCGCCGTCGGCGGCCTTGAAGGTGCTGTCGACGCTGACGGCGACCGGCGCGAGACCGGTGCGGGGGAGGGAGCGCGGGGAGATCCCGCCGTCGAAGTTGACGATCACGCCGTCCTGCTTCTGTACCTCCGCTTGTGCCACCGCGGCGACGCCGATGGCTACCAGCAGCGCCGCCGCGATCAGCCCCAGTCGCCGCAACTCAGATGAACCTTGAGGAGTCGATCCGGCATTCCTTGAAGCCGAAGCTGATCACCGTGTTGTTGGCCTGGTTGTTGTTGCGGTTCAGCTTCACGGCCAGCTTCTGAGCCTTGAATTTGTGGCCCGACCTGAGCGACTTGCCGATCAGGCGCAGGAAGATTCCCTCGTGCTTCAGGTAGCGGATCCACTTGTTGAGCTTGGCCGAGTCGGCCGCCGGGCGGGGAACCCTGGCGATCTGCCGGGTCGACCGGTTGAGCACGCCGGAGGCGCGGATGAAGCGCTTCCCGGCCGGCACCAGCTTGCCCTTGTTGACCTGGCCTTTGACGCCCTTGAGGATGCGGGAGTTCGCCTTGGTGTTCGCGGCGCAGATCGGCTCGACCTTGACTGCGTATTCGGGCCGGGTGATTTCGGCTTCGCCTTCCGCCGCCAGCGCGACGGGAACCGCCGCGACCAGCGCTACGACCAACGCCAGACCGAACATCGGCAGCCGCGAGTTCCTTGCTGAGCTTCCCACTAGATCAATCCTCCTGTTCGCTCTGGTCGGGCCGGAGGCGACGCAAGGCGCCCAGCCGATCCCCTGTTCTCAACCCCGCGTATCAAAAATACACGAGTTCCTATGTCTTGCACGACTACTAACCCGCGCGGGAGCCATGAAGATCGATCTCCGGTAGAAATTTCTTCAGCGGCCCGGGCAGCCACCAGACCCGATCGCCGAGCAGCAGCATCAGGGCCGGCAGCAGCACGATCCGGACGACCGTCGCGTCGAGCAGCACCGCGACCGTGAGGCCGGTGCCGAGCTGGCTGATCGAGGCGATGTTGGCGCCGGCGAAGGCGACGAAGACGGCCATCATGATCGCCGCCGCTCCGGTGATCACCCCGGCGGTCTTCTGCAGGCCGAAGAGGATCGCCTCCTCGTTGGAGGCGTTGTTCTCGTAGTGCTCGCGCATCCGCATCAGAAGGAAGACCGCGTAATCGATCGAGAGCCCGAAGATGATCCCGAAGATCCCCACCGCGCCGATCGCGTCGACGTAGGTGTGGCCGCCCAGCGGCCAGCCCTCGGGAACGTCGAAGAGCAGGGTCAGGACCCCGAAGGCGACTCCGACCGTGATCAGGTTGAGCATCACCGCGATGCCGGCGAGCAGCACCGCCCGCAGGATCACAACCAGGATCAGGAAGGTGGCGAGGGTGATCACCGCGACCAGGATCGGCACCCGTTCGGAGATGACATTGGTGAAGTCGATCAATTCGGCGGCGGCCCCGGTGACGCCCGTCGTTGCGCCGGTCCCCGCCGCGAGCCCGTCGGCGTCGCGCTTGAGGCGCTCGTTGAGCGCCGTCGAGCCTGGCGTGTTGAAGGTGTAGCGGGGAATGACGATCATCTGCGCCGCCTGGCCGTTGTCGAGGTCGACGATCCCCGATACGCGCTTGCGTTCCCGTTCGGGGGCCCCGTCGAGGCTGGAGAGGACGAAGTAGCCGGAGTTGAAGATGCCGGGTGAGTTGTGCCGCAGCTTGTCGACTTTGTGGTTGACCTTGCGGGCGCTGACCGAGACTTCGACGTGGCCTTTGTGCAGTTTGGTCTGCAGGGGCTGCGATTCGTGGAAGCCTTCGGCGAGACGTTCTTCCAACGTGTCGGCGCCGCCGCGGAGCTGCCCCAGCCCGTCGACGAGCTGCGAGGCGCCGCCCTGGAGCTTGCCGATTGCGCCGGGGAGTTCGCCCGTAGCGTTGGCCAGCTTCTCGGCGCCTTTATGGAGTTTCGACGAGCCGTCGACGAGCTTTTCCTGGCCGTCGTGCAGCCGCTCCGCCTGACCGCTCAGCCGCTGGGCTTCGTTGCGGGCAATCGCCAGCGCTTCGACGAGCCGTTCCGATTCGCGCACCTGCGGCTCTACGCTCGGGTCGCCCGCGGCGCGCTTCTTCAGTTCGGCGCGCAGCTCGCGCGCCCGTTCGAGCCCGTTCCCCTTGACACTGTTGAGCACGTCTTCGGAGCCGGTCTGCACCGAGTAGGCACCGACCTCGGCGCTCCGCTGGCCTTCTTCGAGCTTGCCCGAGCCCGCGGCGAGCCGGTCGAGCGCTCCCGCAGCCTTCGCCGCCCCTGAGCCGAGTTTCGCGATGCCGCCTTCGAGCTGTTCGGCGCCGTCGCCGGCCTGGCCGGTTCCGTTGGCGAGCAGACCGGCCCCGTAGCTGGCCTTGGAAATCCCGGTGCGCACCTGCTTTACGCCGTTGGCGGCGGCGCCGAGTTTCTTTCCCAACGTCGTCAGTTGTTCGGGGTCGGCTTCGCCGCGCCCGGCGAGCAGGTCGTTGCCCGTCTTCTGCAGCGGTTTGACCTGCTTGCGGATCTGCCCCGGCCCGATCACCGCCTGCACGCCGGGGTCGGCGGCGATCCGGTGCTGCCAGCGAGTCAGCGCGGTGAGGCTCTGGCGATCTGTGATCGGGCCGTCGTTGGAGACCGCGACGACGACGAAAGGCGCTTCCCAGCCCGGCCCGATCGAGTCCGCGATCAGTTCGGCTTCCTCGCGGGCCTGGTTGGAGGAGGGAAGCTGCTTGGCGCTCGGCGGCCCGGTTTTCAGAGCCAGCACGGGAAGCGCCAGGATGAGCACGATCAAACCGATCAGAAGCGTCGCGACCAACGGCCGGCTGAGCGCGCCCCGCACCAAGGTCATCACTCCTTCGCCCCCGCCCCCGCCCCCGATCCGCCAGCGGTTGACGTTGTGGCCGGTCATCACCAGCAGCGCCGGCCCGATCAGGGCAGCGACGAGGACGCTGATCCCGGTGACGACGATCGCCGTGCCGGCCAGTGAGATCAGCAGGTTGCCCGGCATCACGAAGAGCGTCACCAGCATCGCCAGGAAGAGGGTCGATCCGGCGAAGACAATCGTCCGGCCGGCGGTTCGCCGGGTCATCCTCGCCGCCTCCCGCGGCTCGGACCCGGCCGCGAGCTCCTCGCGGAAGCGCGAGACCATGAGCAGGGCGTAATCCACCCCTAGGGCCAGCCCCATCATCGAGCAGACGGTGAGGGCGAAGCCGTCGATCGGGATCCAGTTCGCGGCGATCGCGAGCACCCCGCGCGAGGTGATCACCGCGATCGCGCCGAAGGCGAGTGGGATCGCCGCCGCGATCGGCGAGCGGAAGACGAGCAGCAGGACGAGCAGCAGGAAGGGGATCGCGATCAGCTCGGCGACCTCAGTCGAGTGAACCGATTCGTCGATGATCGCCCGCGAGAGGCTCGCGAAGCCGGTCTCGGCCGAGCGGACCGGCGGTTTGATCTGCTCTTCCAGCGTCCGGTTCAGATAGGGAACGGTGTTCTTGACCGCGTCCTCGGCGCTGACGTGGAAGTCGACCAGGATCAACGCCTTGCGCGGCCCCGGACGGAGGTTGCCGACACTGCCCTTGTCCCAGGGGGAGACGGTGGAGACGTCGGGGTCCGTGCGCAGCTTGCGAATCAGAGCCGGGCCCTGGCTGTCGAGCTGCGCGGGGGGGCCCTGCAGCAGGATCGCGAAGGGGGCGGTGTCGCCGAAGTAGCGGTGGACCAGGTCGCTGGCCTTCCCCGACTCGGTGCCGGGGACGCTGAGCGAGGTCGGGCGGAGCTCGTCCTCGACGCCGCGGCCGACGATCGCGAGCACGGCGATGGCCACGACCGCGACGGCGAGCAGAGCCCGGGGCTTGCGCAGGGCGAGCGGCGTCCGCCCGGCGGACCCGGTGCCGGCGCGATCGCTCTTATCTCGACTCCGCCTCATCGGCGGGCGACGAATCGACAGATCTTTCCCTCTCCCCGTCCCAGGAACACACCGGTCCGCACCGGCATGGAAACACGTTGGGTGCTTATACCAGCCCGCCTGGCCGAGGCCTCTGGATCGTTAACGCCCCGTACACAAAACTCTACCTCGGGAAGCGGGCGCCGGAACCCTCGACTCCGTCTCGCGCCCGAGGCAATAAACTGCGCGACCCTGTCGACTGGTGAAGATTGGCTGACGAGGCAAACAAGCGAAACGGGGCCGAAGAAACGAGCCCGGCGGAGCGGGCTAAGCCCGCGCCTCCCGGCTACTTCGAGGGCGAGTCGATGACCCGCCGCCGCGCCTTCACGGTCGCGGCCCAGGGGCTCGGTGGCATCGCCGGCGCGGCGATCGTCCTGCCCGCGGTCGGCTTCGCCGTGGCGCCGATCTTCCACCGCGGCAAAGAGCGCTGGGAGGCGGTGGGCCCGGTCGGCGATTTCGTCGAGGACACCTACCGCCAGGTCGTCTTCACCGAAACCGTGGGGATCGGCGACGCCGGCAAGGTGACCGCCTACGTGCGCAAGAGCTCGAAGCAGCTCGGCGAAAAGCCGGGCGAGCTCGTCGCCGTCTCCAACCGCTGCGCCCACCTCGGCTGCCCGGTGCGCTTCGTCGAGGCGGCGGGCAACTTCATCTGCCCCTGCCACGGCGGCGTCTACGACTTCCAGGGCAAACGCATCGGCGGCCCGCCGGTGCGCCCGCTCGATCAATTCCAGACCCGCATCCGCAACGGCCAGGTGGAGCTCGGCCCGCGCTACAGCGTCACCTCGCAGCTCGAACCGGTCCGCGCCCGCGACCCCGGCGAGTTCACCGGCGGGGTCTGGGAATATCTCTACCCGCCGCGGCCTTCCACCTTCCCCCCGCCGAGCGGGTGATCTTTAGATGAATCTCGACTCTCTGATTCCAGCCCCATTGCGCAAACCGGCCAAGCCGGGCGAGGGCAACGGGTCCAAGGGCGCGGCGCCGGCCGACCTCAAGACCGCCCCGCCCGAGCGTCCTTCCGACGCCCAGCGGCTCGGCGACAAGGCCAAAGACGCGCCCGCGGACGTTCTCGCCTGGGTCGACCAGCGGACCGCGGCGACCGGCTTCCTCACCGGGATGCTCTTCCGCAAGGTCCCGAAGGGGACCAACTGGTTCTACACGCTCGGCTCGGCGACCCTCTTCGCCTTCATCGTGCAGGCCACGACGGGGGTCTTCCTGGCGATGTTCTACACGCCGTCGACCACCCAGGCCTACGCCTCGATCGCCCACATCAACAACGACGTCTTCCTCGGCGCCTTCGTGCACGGCATGCACAAGTGGGGCTCGAGCGTGATGGTGATCCTGATCTTCCTGCACATGGGCCGCACCTTCTTCTTCGGCGCGTACAAGTACCCGCGTGAGCTCAACTGGGTGATCGGCGTCGTCCTCCTGATCCTGACGATGACGATGGCCTTCACCGGCTACCTGCTGCCCTTCGACCAGCGCTCCTTCTGGGCCTCGGTGGTCGGCATCAACATCAACGGCACCGGGCCCGTGGTCGGCCCGTACCTGAGCGACTTCCTGCGCGCCGGGCCGGAGCTGGGCGCGACGACGCTCTCGCGCTTCTACGCGATCCACATGCTGCTCGTCCCGGGCGCGATCATCGCCCTGATCGGCGCGCACATGTACCTCGTCGTCAAGCTCGGCACGACCGCGCCGCCCTGGCTGCGCGCCGAGAAGCCGAAGAACGCCTCCCCGGTGGCGCCGCTGCAGGGCGGCGCCGAGGGCAACGGAAACGGCGCGGAGCCGACCCGATGAAGCCAGCCGACAAGCAGGCATACCTCGAGGAGTACGAGCTGCTGAAGAAGAAGGGCAAGCCCTTCTTCCCCTACGCGGTGATGAAGGACTCGGCGATGGCGCTGCTGGTGGTCGGCGTGATCATCGCGATGTCGGTCATCCTCGGCGCCGAGCAGGGGCCGAAGGCCGACCCGACGACGACAACCTACGTGCCGCGCCCCGAGTGGTACTTCTTCTTCCTCTTCGAGCTCCTGCGTGTGATCAAACCGCCGGAGCTGGTCCCGATCGCGACGATCGGAATCCCGACGATCTGCATGGTCCTTCTGTTGCTCCTGCCCTTCTACGACAGGGGCGCGGAGCGCAACCCCGCCCGGCGGCCGATAGCGACCACGGCGGGGGTGCTGACGATCGTCGCGATGGCCTATCTCACCTTCCTCGGCGCCACCGGCGGCTCGCCCACCGAGATTGACATGGAAGTCGCGCCGCGCTACGAGGCCGGCAAGGAGGTGGTCGCGGGCTCCGGCTGCCTCGCCTGCCACAAGCTCGGCGAGAACGGCAACAACGGGCCTGGGCCCGAATTGACGCACATCGCGCAGCGCATACCGCGGGCGGCGATCATCCGCTCGGTGCAGATCGGCCCGGGTATCATGCCCTCCTTCCGAGACCTGCCGCCGAAGAAGCTCAACGAGCTCGCGGACTTCTTGTCCTCGCTCGATTGAGCCGAGTGCGAGACTGGGCTTGATGACGGATACCGCGCAGCCTTCGCGCGAATCAGCTCAATTCTCTGAGCAGGTTCAAAGCATGTTCGATCGAATTGCTGGGCGATATGACCTTTTAAATTCCCTGATGACCGCTGGTCTCCATCATTCATGGAGGGAGCGAGCCGTCGACAGGGCTGAAATCTCGGCCGGAGACTCCGTTCTCGATGTCTGCTGTGGGACCGGGGATTTGAGCTTTGAGCTTGCAGATAGGGTTTTGTCGGGTGGCAACGTTGTCGGGTGCGATTTCTCGGAGCCCATGTTGGATCTGGCTCGGGAAAAGGCCGAGGATCGTGCGAGCCCGGTGCGTTTCGAGTGGGCGGATGCATTGCAGCTGCCCTATGACGATGGTCGCTTCGATGCAGTGACGGTTGGCTTCGGCGTGCGCAATTTCGCCGATCGCGACAAAGGCCTACGGGAGATGGCGCGGGTGCTGAAGCCGGGCGGACGGCTGGTCATTCTCGAGTTCACCGAGCCGCAGCGGCCACCGTTCTCAACCTTCTATTCGTTGTGGTTCGATCGGATCGTGCCTGTCCTGGGTCGCCTCACCCCCAACCCTGACGCCTACTCATACCTTGCGGATTCGGTCCACAGGTTTCCCGATCCACCGGGCCTGGCGGCGAAGATGGATGCCGCAGGATTCGAAGGAATCCGTTGGTTGCTGACGGCCGGTGGAATCTTGGCGATCCACAGCGGCGTCGCCGGCGCCGGCGAGTGACCCGTCACTCCGCTGTACCGCCGCCGGTAACCGCGGTCCTCGACGCCTCCAGCCGTTGGCTGCCCGCCCAGCTCGGCAGGGTTGAGGAGCTGTTGCGCGAGCAGAGCCGCGGCTACGGCCCGGCGCTGGCCGGGGATGCGGCGATGACCCTGGAGGCGGGCGGCAAGCGCCTGCGACCGATGCTGGTCCTGCTCTGCGCGGGCGAGAACGGCGGCGAGCCGGCGGTTCGCGCAGCGACGGCGATCGAGCTCGTCCACATGGCCACGCTCGTCCACGACGACGTGCTCGACGACGCGCCACTGCGCCGTGGCAAGCCCACGGTCGCCGCCACATCCGGGCGCGCCCGCGCCACCGCCACCGGTGACCTGCTCTTCTCGCGCGCCTTCGCGCTGCTCGCCGCCGCGGGCGACCTGCGCTCGGTCGAGCTGCTCTCCTCCGCCTCGGTCGCCCTTGCCCGCGGCGAGCTCGCCCAGCGCCATGACGCCTACGACACCTCGATCGGCGAGGCCCGCTATCTGGAGCGCTGCCGGTTGAAGACCGCGGCGCTCTTCGAGTGCGCCTGTCTGCTGGGCACGGACGCGGTGCCGCTGGGCGAGTTCGGCGCCTCGATCGGGCTCGCCTTCCAGTTGCTCGACGACGTTCTCGATGTCTCCGGCCCACCCGAGCGGACCGGCAAGGCGCGCGGGACAGACCTGCTCGACGGCACGGTCACGCTACCGCTGATCCTCGCCGCCGAGCGCGACCCGGAGATCCGCGCCGCCGACCTGCGGGCCCTCGACGCCGCCACCGCCGAGCGGCTCTGCGAAAGGATCGAGGCGACGGGCGCCCTGCGCGAGGTCCGCTCGCGCGCTCTGGAGCTCGTCGCCGAGGGCAAGCGCCATCTGGGCACGGCCGGGTTCGACGCCGAACGCCGCAAGCTCTTCGACCTCGTCGCCGACGGAGTCGTCCAGCGCTACAGCTGATAGCCGAAGTCGTCGGCGGTGATCAGGTCGGCGGCCAGCGCCGTCGAGAAGGCCTCGACAACTTCCGCCATCGTCTCCCGTTCGAGCTCCTGCAGCTCAATGGCAAGCGCCTCCGCGCCATCGTCGAGCGCCTCGTCGAAGGCATCGATCTCGCCTTCGCCGTGAATGCCGTCGCAGCGCCACTCGCACTCCGGGCAGCGGCGCCACAGATGCCAGTGGCCGCGCTTCGCCGTCTGCTCCCAGCGGGTCGGCTGAACCAGCGTTGAGGCGCACATGGGGCAGACGTGAAGTCCGCTGTCACCCTTCGTCCTTGTGCGGCTCGCGTTGTCCATGCTCTGACTATCGAACACGCGAGACGGTGTCTATATCCGGTGTTTCCCGCGCCGATCGAAGAAAAACCCAGAACCGGGTAGGCGAGGAGCTGAATTCGACATGATCCGATCGACGTCGACGGTCGTTACCATGGGTCGATGCTAGGAAACGTCGGCCCCCTCGAGATAATCGTCGTCCTGATCATCGCCCTCGTGGTCTTCGGGCCAAAACGGCTCCCCGAGCTCGGCCGCTCGCTCGGCAAGGGCATCCGTGAGTTCAAAGGCTCCGTCACGGGCGAAAACGACGACGACGACGACGAGCCCCGCCGCCCGCAGGGGATCGCAGCCGGGCCGAGCGAGGCGGCCGGCAGCGACGACGTCGCTTCGCGCGAGGAGCCGGTCTCCCAGAAACGGCCTTAGGGCCGGGCCGGCATGTCCCGCCGCGTCAAGCCGGTCTCCCACGAAGACCGGCTCAGCCTCGTAGAGCACCTCGACGAGCTGCGCAGTCGCTTGGTCGTCTGCGCCGCCGCTTTCGGCGTCGCCCTCGCACTCTGCTTTTGGCAGAACCACCTGCTGCTGGAAATCGCCTCCGGTCCGCTGCCCGGCAACCACAAGGAGCTGATCACCTTCGGGGTGACCGAGCCGTTCACGACGACGCTCACGGTCGCCATCTATGGGGCGCTCGTCCTCTCCCTGCCGGTGCTGATCTACCAGATCTACGCCTATCGTGCTGCCCGCCTTCAGCGACACCGAGCGCCGCGTCGCGCTGCCGATCATGCTGATCGCGCCGGTGCTCTTCCTCGCCGGCGTCGCCTTCGCCTACTTCATCGTCATGCCGGCCGCGGTCAAGTTCCTGCTCAACTTCAACGACAGCCAGTTCAACATCCAGGTTCGCGCCCGCGACTACTACAGCTTCTTCTCAACCACGATGCTCGCCGGCGGGATCGTCTTCCAACTGCCGCTGGCGATCGTGGCGGTGACGCGGCTCGGCATCGTCAGCGTCGCCCAGCTGCGCTCCAACCGTCGCTACGCCTACCTGGCGATCGCCGTGCTCGCCGCGGCTCTGCCCGGGGTGGACCCGATCTCGATGCTGATCGAGATGGTCCCTCTGCTCGCCTTGTACGAGTTGAGTATCTTGCTGGCGCGTGCCTTCGGTAGCCCGAAGGCCGCGGGAGGCACGGCCCAACCCTCAACGCAGGAGAGATAGAAGCGATGGCATCGAGCGGCGAGCGGCGACTGCTCTTCGACACCCGGGGCAAACGCAAGCACGTGATCCGGGTCGTCTACGCGATCCTGGCGCTGCTCATGGGGGCCAGCCTCTTCCTCGTCGTCGGCCCGGTCAACATCGCCGAACTCTTCGGCAACTCGAACTCGACCAGCAGCGCCACCAAGGTGCTTGAGGAACAGGCCGAACGGATCGAACGGCGGGTGGCGAAAAGCCCGACCGACGAACAGCTGCTGCTCGCGCTGACCCGGGCCAAGATCAACGCGGGCAACTCGCGGATCGAAGTCAGCTCGGAAACCGAAGCACCGACGATCACCGCCGAAGCGAAGGAAGATTTCGAAGCCGCCGCGCAGACCTGGCAGCGTTACCTGAAGCAGACCGACGAACCGAACTCGATCGGCGCCCAGCTGGTCGCCGGCACGTTCTTCCGGCTGGCGGAAGGCAGCAGCTCGGTGAGCGAAGCTCAGGAAAACGTCGAAAAGGCCGCCAAGGCGCAACGGATCGCCGCCGAACAGCGCCCCAGCGTCGGCTCGCTGAGCACGCTGGCGATCTACGCCTACTTCGCGGGTGAGTTCGCCGCGGGCGACAAGGCGACCAAGCAGGCGGCCGCCAAGGCCCCGTCCAAGGCGGAAGGCAAGAACGTCGAAAAACAGCTGGCCGAATACCGCAAACGCGGCAAGCAGTTCGCGAAACAGAAGAAGGAAGCCGCCAAACTCGAAAGCGAACGGGGCAAGGAAGCGCTCAAAAACCCGTTTGGAGGCTTCGGCGCCGGCGCCCCGGTCGGGGAATAGCGGTCCGAGGAAGTGGGCCGTGCTGGGTTCGAACCAGCGACCTTGAGATTAAGAGTCTCCTGCTCTACCAACTGAGCTAACGGCCCGGGACGGGCAAGTATAGGAAGACGGCGCTACGAACGGATGCGGCAGATTTTGAAGACGCTGCCGTAGATCACGGTGCCGTCGGCGAAGGAGAAGTAGCCCTGGGCCTGCAGGATGCGATCGGTGCAGCGGGCTGACACGTAGCTGCGCTTGGCCCCGCGGAAGCGGTAGCGCCTGCCGATCTTCGCGTCGATCGCGGTCAGCGAGCCACGGCCGCCCGCGATCGGCGGGATGTCGAAGGAGCTGCGGTAGCCGAAGGTGCCGCGGCGCCGTTCGATCGGGGCGACGACGACGTAGGTTTCGGAGACCGGGAAGGGCGCCCTGGCATGGCCGATGACCGTCGGGTTGCCATTGCGGCGCGGCCCGTTGAACAGCGTCAGCGGCACGGTCAGGTCGATTCGCGCCAGGCCCGCGAAGGTGACCTCCGCCGACGCGTGTCCGACGCCGACGATCGCGTTCCCGCAGCGATGGCGCGCCTGCCGGGTCGACGCGTGTTCAAGCTTGGCCGGCTGGCAGACCGGCAGCCCCGCGGTCGCCAGACGGCCGTCGTGGTCGAGTTCGACCTTGACGTGTTGCAGTGCCGGCGGCATCGAGCCGTCGGTGGTCTTGATCCTGCCGTAGCCCTGGAAGTGGATCGGCGCGTAGGTCCGCCGCGGCAGAGCCTGCGGCTTGAAGCTGCCGTCGGCGTGCAGGACGAGGGTTCCGACGCGCACCGTCGCCGCCCCGGCCGAGCCCGCGACCAGCGCGACGCCGATCGCGAGCAGCGCCGCCAGAGCAAGTAGCCGCTTTGCGGTCATCGTCCTCCAAACACCTCGATACCCACCAGGGTAGCGGCGCCCTTGAGCCCGGCCTACCTGCGGACCCGGCACGGCTTGAAGATCGTCCCCTGGACGAAGCTGTCGTCTTCGAAGCTGAACTGGGCCTTGGCCTGCAGCCGCCCGTCCGCGCAGTGCGCGCTGGCATAGCTGAGCCGCTTGCCGTGGTACTTCCATTCGCGGCCGATCGTCAGGTGGCCGGAGAGAGGCGAGCCATAGCCGTTGACGAGTTTCGGGAAGTTCGCCACGGTTTTGAATCCGTAGCGGCCGTGGTGGACCTTCTGGATCTCGATCGAGACGACGTAGGTGGTCGGCCCGGGGTAGTCGATGTGGGCGTGGCCGAGCACGGTCGGGTTGCCGTGCTTGAGCGGCCCGTTGAAGAGGGTCAGCGGCGAGGAGACCTTGATCGGGCGCTGTTCGGGAAGCTCGACCACGCCCGTGCCGGCGCCCCTGCCGACGATCGCGCCGGGGCAGAGCTTGCGCGCCTGGCGCGTCGTCGTCGCGACCAGCCTGTTCATCGTGCATTTGGGCAGACCACGGGTCTCGACCGCGCCGTGCTTGTCAAATTCCAGCGTCAGTTTGCGCAGTGGCGAGGGGCGGGTGCCGTCGACGGTCTTGAAGCTCGCGTGGCCGAACAGCTTGATCGGCGCGTTGCGGTGCTTGGGCAGCTTGGTCGGCGCGAAGCCGCCGTCGCCGACGATCACGATGTTGCCGATGCGCAGCTTGATCGCCTCGGCCGCCCCGGCGCCCACCAGCCCGACGACAACCAGCGCCAACAGCGTCCTTAACAGAGTCTTCCGCATCTCAAACCCCCTCCGTAGCCCCCGACCAGCCAAACTAGCACGGTGGCCTTGAGGAGGAGCAGGGGGACCGCGCTGCTGCGTCACCCGCGACGCGTGCTCGCCGTTGCGCTCGTCCTTCTCGTCGGGCTCGGCGCCCTCGGCGCCGGAGTGGAGAGCAAGCTCAGCCCGACCAGCCTGGAGATCCCCGGCACCTCGTCGGCTCGCGCGAACAAGCTGCTGCGCGAACACTTCGGCGACAGCGCCCCGTTCGTGATCCTCCTGCGCGGCCCGGCGAAGCGGCTCGACCGCCAGGGCCCGCGCCTGATCCGCGCCCTGCGCCGCGACCCGGCGGTGACGACGCTCTCACCCTGGGACGTGGGCGCGGTGCAGCGCCTGCGACCGGGGCCCCGCCGCGCGATCGTGATCGCCGACTTCCACGTCGGCATCGACACTGCGGTCAACGAGACCGTCCCGCGCCTCGACGCGACGCTGGCGCGGACCATCCGCCCGCCGGTGCGCTGGACCCAGACCGGTTACGCGACCCTCTCGCGCGCGATCCAGGAAGACTCGATCGACGCAACCGAGCGCGGCGAGCTGATCGCCCTGCCGATCCTGCTGATCGTCCTGCTGCTGGTCTTCCGCTCTCCGATCGCGGCCGCGATCCCACTCGTCTTCGGCGCGATCACCGTGATCGCCTCGCGCGGCCTGCTCTCGCTCGTCGCCGACCGCTTCAGCGTCGACGCCTTCGCGCTGACCGTCTGCACGATGATGGGGCTCGCGCTCGGGGTCGACTACGCGCTGTTGATGGTCTCTCGCTTCCGCGAGGAGCTTGCCGCCGGCGCCGAGACGAGTGAGGCCGCGCGCCTGACGCGGCGCACCGCCGGGCGCACCACCGTCTTCGCCGGCAGCACCCTGATGCTCTCGATGCTGGTCGCGTTCTTCATCGTCCCCGGCTCGTTGCTCGGCTCGCTGGCCGCGACCCTGGTGCTGGTCGTCGCCTTCAGCGTCCTCGTCGCCGTGGTCGCCGGCCCCGCCGTGCTCACCCTGCTCGGCCCCAACGTCGACCGATGGCGGATCGGCCCCGCACCGGGCGTCGGGCGTTCGCGGCTGATGACCCTGGTCACCGCCGCTCTGCGCCGTCCCGCGCCGGTGGCGATCGCGATCGGGTTGGTGGTCCTGCTGCTCGCCGCGCCCGCGATCGGGCTGAAGACCGGGCCGCCGAGTCAGACCCAGCTTTCCCACGACGACCCGATCCGTAAGGACTTCGAACTGATCGAGCGCTCGATCGGCCCCGGTTACGACGCCCCGTTCGTGATCGTCGCCAGCGCCGACCGCGGCACCGTCACCGAACCGCGGCGGCTGGCGGCGCTGAGTCGCTGGCAGCACCGGATCGCCGCCCAGCCCGGCGTGCAGGCGGTGGTCGGGCCGGCGCAGGTCTCGAAAGCGGTCGCGCCGCTGCGCCAGGCGGGCGCCCTGCTTGCGGCCGGTGGGCGGGCGGGCCCGCTGGCGCAGCTCGATCGCCTCGGCAGCAATCTCGGCCGGGCGGCGTCGGGGGTGGCCCAGTTGCGGGGCGGCATTTCGAAGGCGAGCTACGGCGCCGGCCTGCTGGCGACCGGCTCGGGCCGTGCGGAGGACGGCGCCTCGGCGCTCGCGGCAGGGTTGGCGCAGGCCGAATCGGGCAGCGAACGCGCGGTCGCCGCCCTGCGCACCTTCGCCGACGGCGCGCGGCGCCTGGCCGGCGCGCAGCACCGCGCGGCGATCGCCGGGCTCAACCTGAAGTTCGCCCTGCAGAGCCTCGGGCCGAACTTGAAGCGCAACGCCCTGGCGCGCTCGCGGCGCCTGCAGAAGTCACTCAACGAAACGTCGAAACAGACTGTGCCGAAGCTGCAGGCGCCGGCCGAAGAAGCCGAAGCCCAGCTGCAGACCGCGCTGGAGCAGCTCGAAGGGATGACCGTCGGCAAGTCCGACCCCAACTACGCGGCCGCCCTGGATGCGGTGCAGAAGGGCCTCGCCGCGGCGAGCAGCCTGCCGCCGGAACTCTCGACCCTGCAGGAAGGGCTGGTCGAAGACGCCGAAGAAGCGAAGCAGGTCACCGACTGGCTGGTTTCAGGCGTGGCCCTGATCAAGCGGCTCAGCAACGGCGCGACGCGGCTCTCCGACGGTCTGCAGAAACTCGAGGGGGCGGGCAAAAAGCTGGCCCACGGCTCCGCCAGGCTCGCCCGCGCGGCCGGCAGCCTCGAAAGCGGCGTCGGCCGCCTGGCCGCCGGGGCGACCGCGCTGGCGGGCGGGATCGGGCAGCTGCGCGACGGGGCGACCGCGTTGGAAGAGAACCTCGCCCGCGGCTACACGGAGTCCTACCCGCTGCAGTCCGGCCTGCGCCGGGCGACCGTCCAGGTGCTTGTCAGCAGCGCCTCGCTGAAACGCAAAGCACGGCGCGTGCGACGGACGACACCCGGCCTCTTCGACTCCGGCTACTTCGTGCTCTCGGCCCTAGATGGCGCCCGACCGCGCAGCCGCGAGCGGGCCGCCGAAGCGATCGACCTGAGCGGCGGCGGCCAGGCGGCGGCGATCCTCGTGATCTCCCGCTTCACGTTCAACTCGCCGGGCTCGATCGCGCTTGACAGGCGCTTGCAGACGGAGGCCGCCGAACTCGGCCGCGAAGCCGACCTCGAGACCGGCGTCGCGGGCGGGCCCGCGCAGCTCAACGACTACAGCCAGGTGACGCGCGAGCGGATCCCGCTCGTGGTCGCGGCAATCACCCTCGCCACGTTCCTCGTCCTCATCCTCGTCCTGCGCGCGATCCCGCTCGCCGCGATCGCGGTCGGCCTCAACCTGGCGACGGTAGCGGTCGCCTTCGGCGTCCTCACCCTGCTTTTCAACCTGCCCGAGGACTGGCCGCTGGGCGGGCGGAGCTACGTCGACGCGGTCGGGGCTACCGCGATCTTCGGTGTCGTCTTCGGGCTCTCGATCGATTACGCGGTCTTCCTGCTCGTGCGGATGCGCGAGCGCTACGAGCGCGACGGCGACAACCGCGCCGCGATCATGTTCGGCCTCGACAAGACAGCGCGGGTGATCACCGGCGCGGCGGCGATTATGATGGCCGTCTTCGTCGCCTTCGCGGGCGCCCCGATCGCCACCGTCAGCCAACTCGGCGTCGGCCTGACCGTCGCCGTGCTGCTCGACGCGACCGTGGTCAGGATCGTCCTGCTGCCGGCCCTGATGCTGCTCCTCGGCGACCGGGTGTGGTGGTTCCCGCGCCGCCTCGACCGGGTGCTGCCGCGGTTGAATGTCTGAGCGGGGGCTTTTGCGGCGATGCAGCGCGTTGACTTCGAGTTAAGCCAGGCGCGGCCGTACGCGTGGCGGCTGATCGCTCGGATACGATTCGGCGGCTTTGTTCCTCTGTATGGAGGCGGGGGAACCGCAAGCGACGATCCGTGGCTGCTAATTCCTTAGGCGAGGAGAAAAGCCCGGCAAAAGGCCGGGGGATCGCCCCCGCGCGAATTGCGGCTATTGCAGCCCTGGCGGTAGTCGTCATCGCCCTTGTCGTCGTCCTGCTCGGCGGCGGCGGCAGCCACAAGTACAAGCTCGTGTTCCAGAATGCCGCCCAGCTCGTCCCCGACAACCAGGTGCTGATCGGCGGCCAGCCGGTCGGCTCGGTCGAAAGTATCGAGCTGACCGACGACAACCTCGCCGAAATCGAAGTCAGCTCCGAACAGCAGCTGCACGAGGGCTCGACCGCGACGATCCGCGCCACGTCGCTGTCCGGCGTCGCCAACCACTACATCTCGATCAGCCCCGGCCCGAACAGCAACCCGGAGCTGGCCGACGGCGACACGCTCGGCCTCGGCTCGACCACCACGGAGGTCGACCTCGATCAGTTCCTCAACACGTTCCCAAACCCGGTGCGCCGCGCCCTCGGCCAGTTCGTGCGCGGCAACGCGGAACAGTTTTCCGAACGCGGCAAGGACGCCAACCGGACCTTCAAGTACTTCGGCCCGGCGCTCAACCGAGGCAGCTCATTCGTCGGCGAACTGAACGCCGACCAGAACCTGCTGCAGCGCTTCATCCTCAGCTCGAGCAAGCTCTCGACCGCCGTCGCCCAGCGCGGTAACGAGCTCTCCAGCGCGATCTCCAACGCCAGCACCGCCTTCGGGGCGATCGCCAGCGAGAACGAAGCGCTCGACCAGACCCTGCGCGTGCTGCCGCAGTTCATGCGCCAGAGCAACACCACCTTCGTCAACCTGCGCGCGGCGCTCGACGACGTCGACCCACTGGTCGAAACGGCGAAGCCGGCGACGGAGAACCTGGCCTCGTTCCTCAGCGAACTGCGCCCGGTGCTTTCCAAAGCGGTGCCCGTCTTCAAGAACTTCCGCCTCAGCGTCAAGCGCAAGGGCTTCGCCAACGACACCGCCGAAGCGCTCGGCTTCCTGCCCGGCGTGCAGCAGCGCGCCTCGAAGGCGTTCCCGCACGCCGAACAGGGGATTGAAGCCTTCCAGCCGACGCTCAACCTCGCCCGCGCCTACACGCCGGACATCTTCAACGGCTTCGCCAAGGTCGGGCAGGCGACCGCCTACTACGACGGCAATGGCCACTACGCTCGCGCGGGCTTCGTCCTCAACCTGTTCGAACGCGACGAAGAAGGCCAGCTGGACCCGATCAAGCCCAGCCAGCAGTACGACTTCTACGGCGACTCAGCCGGCAGCCGCAGGCCCTGTCCCGGCGGCGCCACCCAGTCGGCCGCGGACGGCTCCAACCCGTTCACCGAACCGCCGTTCGCAGGCTCCGGCGTCAGCCCGACCTCCGATTGCAACCCGGGTGATGCGCCATGAGGAAATGGGTCCTCCCCGCCGCACTCGTCGCCGTCGTTGTGGTCGTCGTCTTGCTGGTCGCGGGCGGCGGCAACGGCAACAGCGGCTACGTCGTCCGCGCCATCTTCGACAGCGGCGGCTTCATGGTCGCCGGCGAGGAAGTGCGCGTGGCCGGCGCGACCGTGGGCGAAATCGAGTCGGTCGGGGTGACGATGCCCGGTGAGATCGACAGCTACAAGAACGGCAAGCCGCGGGCGGTTCCCGGCAAGGCCGTGATCGCGATGAAGATCGACGACCCGGGCTTCCAGGACTTCCGCAGCGACGCGACCTGCTTGATCCGGCCGCAGTCGCTGATCGGCGAGAAGTTCGTCGACTGTCGCCCGACGCTGCCGCGCGCGCCGGGCTCCAAGCCCGCTCCCGCGCTGAAGGAAATCCCCGACGGGCAACCGGGCGCCGGTCAGTACCTGCTGCCGGTCGAGAACAACAGCACCAGCGTCGACCCCGACCTGGTCAACAACATCAACCAGCTGACCTACGTGCAGCGCTTCCGCCTGATCCTCAACGAACTCGGGGCCAGCTTTGCCGGCCGCGGCGAAGACGTCGAGGAAATCGTCAAGCGGGCCAATCCGGTGCTGCGCGACGCCGACCGGGTGTTCGGCATCCTCAACGCCCAGCGCGACCGACTCGCCCAGCTCGCCGCCGACTCCGAGCAGATCCTCGGGCCGCTCTCGCGCGAGCGCCGCAGCGTCGCGGGCTTCTTCGCCAACTCCGGCGCCGCGGCGCAGGCGAGCTCCGAAAAGGGGCCCGCGCTGGAAGCCTCGTTGCAGAAGCTGCCCGGCTTCCTGCGCGAGCTGCGCCGGACGATGGCCAGCTTCGAATACTTCTCCAAGGCGGGCACGCCGGTGTCCGAATCGCTGGCCAAGGCGGCGCCGGCGCTGACCAAGGCGACCCGCGCGCTGACGCCGTTCTCCGCCGCGTCGACGGTCTCGCTGAAGTCGCTCGGGGCCAGCGGCGAAGTCGCGGGGCCGAAGATCCGCGCCGCCGACCCGGTGATCAAGAAGACCCGGGACCTCGCCCGCAGCGGCGCTGTCCCGGTCTCCGAACTGGCCGGCTTCCTGGTCAGCGCGCGGAAGACCGGCGGGTTCGACGGCATCGCCGACCTGATCTACAACAGCACCGCGGCCAGCAACGAATTCGATCAGTACGGTCACTTCGCCCGCGCGCTCGTGACCCTGACCAACTGCAATCTCTACGTCACCGCGCCGACCAGCGGCTGCTCGGCCAACTTCAATGGGCCGGGTTCGAGCGCCTCGGCATCCGCCTTCGACTCGGTGGCCGCCTACAGCCGCATCCAGGAAGAACTGACGCAGGCCGGCGGCGGCACCAGCGCGGGCTCCAGCTCGGTTTCGCCGCCGACCCCCGCCAAACCGTCGCCGAAGCAGCAGAAGGACGCTCCAAGCCTGGGCGAAGGCGAAAAGCTCGGCGTCGGCGCGAAGCCGGCTGCGCCCCAACGTGCACTCCTCGACTACCTCCTGGGCCCATGAAAAACCGCAGCGGCATACAGGGAGTTGCGAGCAGCCCGATCATCGTCGGCGCGGTCACCGTGCTGGTCGTGATCGTCGCCGTCTTCCTCGCCTACAACGCCAACAACGGCCTGCCCTTCGTCTCCACCTACAACCTCAAGGCGCGGGTTCCGAACGCGACCGCCTTGGTCAAAGGCAACGAGGTGCGGATCGGCGGCTCGCGGGTCGGCGTGATCAAGTCGGTCACGCCGGTGCAGATCGGCAACGGGGCGGTCGCGGCAGAACTCGACCTCAGCCTCGACCAGAGCGCTGAACCGATCCCCGCCAACTCGACGATGATCATCCGCCCGAAATCGCCGCTCGGCCTCAAGTACCTGCAGATCGTCCCCGGCGACTCCTCCGACGGGCTCGAGGCAGGGGAAACGATCCCGCTCGCCGCGGCCCGCCCCGAACCGGTCGATATCGACCAGTTCTTCGACATGTTCGACGAGAAAACCCGCACCGCGATCCAGCGCAACAACGCCGGCTTCGGCAACGCCTTTGCCGGTCGCGGGCCGCAGATCAACGCCGCTTTCGGCGCCCTCCGCAGCCTTGCCGAACACGGCCAGCCGGTGCTGCGCACCCTGGTAGCGCCGAGCACTAACTTCGGCGGCTTCTGGGAAGCGCTCGAGGACCTCTCGGCGACCGTCGCCCCGGTCGCCGAGCAGCAGGCGAGCATGTTCGTCGCCCTCGACCGCACCTTCGCCGCATTCGCGCGTGTCTCGCGGCCCTACATCCAGGAAACGATCGTCAAAGGGCCGCCGACGCTCGACTCGGTGACCGCCGACCTGCCCGCTCTGCGCCCGTTCTTTCGCGATTCCGGCCGCTTCTTCACCGCGCTGAAGCCGGGCGCCAAGGCGCTCGGGGAAACCTCGCCGACGATCAACGCCGCGCTGCGCGCCGGCATCCCCGCTCTCAACCGCTCACCCACGCTCTTCGCGCAACTCAACCCGACGGCCGAAGCGCTGCTCGACTTCCAGGGACAGGACGGCGTCTTCAACGGGCTCGACCTGCTGATCGACAGCAACGAAGTGCTCGCCCCGGCGATCAAGTACATCGCTCCCGCGCAGACGACGTGCAACTACCTGACGCTCGTGTTCAGCAACCTCGCAGACGCGTTCAGCGAATCGAACGGCAAGGGCAACTGGCTCGGGGCGATCTCCTACGAGCCGCCGAGCGGGGTCAACAATGAGGTGTCGCCGGCCTCGGCGCCCGCGAACGGTCCCGAGACGAAGAACCACCTGCACTACAACCCGTACCCGAAAACCGGCCAGGACGGCATCTGCGAAGCGGGCAACGAGCGCTACGAAGCGGGCAAGACCGTGATCGGCCGCGCCGGGCAGCTCTGGGGAACCACGACCACCAACGAGGAAGGCTGATGGGACGCCTGCCGGAGCGCGATACCAGGGTCGGGGCGACCGACAGCCGCATCAAGTGGCGGCCGAGCAACGCTGCGATCGCGGTGATCTTCATCCTCATCTTCACGATCGGGCCCTACCTGGCCTTCACCAAACACGTGCCCTTCACGGGCTACGGCTACACGCTCAACGCGACCTTCTCCAACGGGGTCAACATCTCGAAGAACTCGCCGGTGCGGATCGCGGGCGTCGACGTCGGCAAAGTCATCGAAGTCGGCCGCGACGGGGACAACACCGAGGTCACGTTCACGGTCGAAGGCAAGGGCCGGCCGATTCACGACGACGCCTTCGCCGAGATCCGGCCGCGGATCTTCCTCGAGGGCAACTTCTTCATCGAAGTCGACCCCGGCAGCCCGAGCGCGGCGGAGATGGACAGCGACGCGACGATCCCGGTCAGCCACACCTCGACCGCGATCCAGCTCGACCAGATCCTCACCGCCCTGCAGTCCCCCGTGCGCGCCGACCTCAGCCGCCTGTTGGAGAGCTACGGCACCGCCCTCACCCACAAGCCGACGGCGGCCGAAGACGCCACCCAGCTGCCCGAGGTGCGCGGCAAGACCGGCGCCGAAGGGCTCAACGGGGCGCTCAAATACGGCGGCGACGCCGGCCGCTACAGCGCCCAGGTCACCAACGCCTTCCTCGGCACCACCCCTGGCGACCTCTCGCGCCTGGTCGCCGGCGCCGGGCGGACCTTCGGCGCCCTGGCTCGCCAGGAGGCGGACCTGCAGGGCCTGATCGTCAACTTCAACACCTTCACCGGGGCCCTCGCGGACCAGTCGCGGAACCTCTCGACCACTGTGCAGAGGCTCGGCCCGACCCTGCAGACCGGGCGCAAGTCGCTTGCCAGCCTCAACCGCACCTTGCCGCCGCTGCGCGCCTGGGCGATCGAATTCCGCCCGGCGGTCGCCGAGCTGCCGGCGCTGATCTCCGCCGCCGAACCCTGGCTGGCTCAGGCCAGGCCGCTGCTCTCCGGCAAGGAGGCAGGGGGCGTGGCGCGGCTGCTGCGCGAATCGACCCCCGGCCTGGCCGGCGCCGCCCAGTCGGGCAAGGCGGTCACGATCCCGCAGATCAACCGGATCAGCCTCTGCCAGACCAAGGTCTTCGTCCCGACCGGCAACCAGACGATTGAAGACCAGTTCCAGACCGGCCCCAACTACAAGGAGTTCTTCTACTACCTTGCCAACTTCGCCGGCGCCGCGCAGAACTTCGACGGCAACGGCGTATACCTGAGGACCCAGCCCGGAGGTGGCGACACCTTGGTTGAACAGGACAACCCGTCGGGCAACCTGACCACCGACAAACAGGACTTCGCCAACACGGTTGCGGCGCCGATCGGCGTGCAGCCGCAGCTCGGCGGCCGCCCGCCGAAGAAGCCTGAAGTGCGCTGCTCGACCCAACCGGTGCCCGACGTCAACGCCGGGCTCGGCCAGGTCGGGCCTCCAAACCTGACGGCGGTGAACCCATGAGCGAGGGAGAGCCCAAGGTGAGTCGCGTCCAGCACTACCGGGCAGCGCTCTCGCGGCAGGCACGTGGGCGCGGCAAAGACACGATCGCGATCACGCTGCTGACCCTGGCGGCGATCGTGATGACGCTCTGGATCTTCACCCAGCAGAAGGCCTCGCTGCCGTCGTGGGCGCCGATCGTCGGCGAAGACTTCGCCCACCTGACGGCGGACTTCAGCAATGCCCAGGCGGTCACGCCGGGGCAGGGCCAGGCTGTGGTGATCGCCGGCATCCAGGTCGGCAAGATCTCCTCCGTCGAGCTCGAAGAAGGCCACGCGGTGGTCGGCATGGATGTCGAGCCGAAGTACCTCAAGCTGATCCACCCCGATGCGACCCTGCTGTTGCGGCCGAAAACGAACCTCAACGACATGACGGTCGAGATCACGCCGGGGAGCGGCTCCGGGAGCGTCGACGACGGGTTCCGCTTCCCGCTCTCGCACACCGAACCGAGCATCCAGTTCGAAGCCTTCCTCTCGACGCTCGACACGGACACCCAGCGCTACCTGCAGCTGCTCGTCGCCGGCGGCGCCCAGGGCATCGGTGGCCGCGGCCGCCAGCTCTCCGGCGCCTTCCGCCGCCTGCAGCCGTTCTCCCACTACATCGCCGGCCTCAATCGCGCCGTCGCCCAACGCCGCGTCGCGCTGGCCCGCGTGATCCACGACTTCGGCCTGCTGACCACCGAACTCGGCCGGCGCGACAGTGAGCTCGAACGGTTCGTCTCCTCCTCCAAGGACGCGCTCGGCAACTTCGCCAACCAGCAGCAGGCGCTGCAGGAATCGCTGGTCGAGTTCCCCTCCACCTTGACCGCGCTGCGCTCCGCTCTCGCCGCCTCCGACAAGTTCTCCGAAGCGGCGCGGCCGGCCCTGCTCGGCCTGATCCCGCAGGCGCAGGCCTCGGTGCCGGCGTTCAAGGCCAACGAGCAGTTCTTCAGGCAGACGACGGCGCCAATCCGCGAACAGGTGCGGCCCTTCACCCGCCAGGTGCGGCCCGTGCTGACCCATCTCAACGAAGGCGCGACCGATCTCAACACGTCCGTGCGCAGCTTCGGCAACGCGCTCGGCGGCATCAACAGCCTGCTCAACATCCTCGCCTACAAGCCGAAGGGCAAGCAGCAGAGCTACCTCTTCTACCTGCCCTGGCTCAACCATGACCTCAACACCACCTTCAACCTGACCGACGCCGCGGGGCCGTTGACGCGCGGCATGGTGATGATCTCCTGCAACGGCTCCTACCTACTCAGCGGTTTCGCTCAGGCCAACCACCCGTACGTGAAGACGGTGCAACAGGGCGTTCGCCTCCCCGCGCCGAAGGAATTGCCACCCGTCCCCGCCGACCCGTCCCTGCCAAGCGTCTCCTGCGGACCGGAATCGGGCGAATAATGAGCAAGCGAGCCCCCAGCACCGCGCAGCTCCTGGTCATCGCCGGGTTCGCCCTCTCCTGCTTCGGCATCCTGCTCTTCCTCTGGATCACCTTCGGCGGGCCGACCCCGTTCAAGGCGAAGACCTACGAGGTAAAGGTGCCCTTCCAGGAGGCGACCCAGCTGGCGCAGCAGTCAGACGTGCGCATCTCCGGCGTCTCGGTCGGCAAGGTGCAGAACATCGAAGAGTCGCCCGACGGCCAGCAGGCGGAGGCGACGATCGACATCGAAGACAAGTACGCGCCGATACCCAAGGGGACGCGCGCGATCCTGCGGACCAAGACGCTGCTGGGCGAGACCTACGTCGAACTGACGCCCGGCAACTCCAACGGCCCGCAGCTACACGACGGCGCCACCCTGGCCAAGGCCAACGTGGCGGAATCGGTGCAGCTCGACGAGATCTTCCGCACCTTCGACAAGCCGACGCGGGCGGCTTTCCAGGAATGGATGCAGGAAGGCGCGACGGCGATCGCCGGGCAGGGCCAGTCGCTGTCGACGGCGTTCGCCGAGCTCGACCCGTTCTTCGGCGAATTCGACAAGCTCTTCCGCCTGCTCGACACGCAGCGGCTCGCGGTCAAGCAGCTCTTCTCCAACGGCACGACCACCTTCCGTGCCCTGCGCGGCCGCGAAGGCCAGCTGGCTAGCCTGATCCGCAGCTCCAACGCGGTCTTCAGCACCACGGCTGCCCGCGATCGCGACATCGAAGCGCTCTTCCGCGCCTTCCCGACCTTCGAGGACGAGCAGCGGCTCACGTTCAACCGCCTGAAACGGTTCGCGCTCAACTCGGACCCGTTGTTCCGTCAGCTGGTGCCCGCGGCCGAACAGCTCTCGCCCACCCTGATCGCGTTCTCGCGCCTGGCTCCGCAGGCCAAGGGCCTCTTCGAAGGCCTCGAACCGGTGATCGACCGCGCCCCGAACGGCCTCGGCTCGCTGCGCAGGTTCCTCCGCAGCGACTTCCCCGTGCTGCTGCGCGCCGTCGACCCGTTCCTGCGCAACCTCAACCCGCTGATTTCCGGCCTCGGCCTCTACAAACGAGAGTTCGCCGGACTGCTCGGCAACGCCACCTCCGCCTTCAACGCCGTCCACCTCAGCTCTCAGGGCAAGCAGGTGCACTACCTGCGCCTGCTCGGCCCGTTCAGCCCCGACTCGTTGGCCGGCTACTCGAACAGGCTGACCGTCAACCGCAACAGCGCCTACAGCCGCCCGGGCGCCTACTCACGCCTTACCAAGGGCCTGCTCAACTTCGACACCCGCCAGTGCAGCTCCGGAATCACCGCCCACCTCGATCCGGATACGCCCAACGAATCGGCGTTCAACGAACGGACCGAAGGCGATGTCGAGAAGGCGACCGACTTCTACGAGCGCCTCAAGGCCTTCGCCTTCGGCGGTCAGGAAGACTCGGCCTCGATCCCGGCGCCCGGCTGCGAACAGCAGGCGCCGCTGGAGCCGATCTACGGCAGCGGCCCGGCGACGACCTACCAGCACACCTTCGAACAGGGGAATGAGCCTCCGGCTTCCCGCGACTCGTCGGGAGCGGCGCCACGAAAAAGGGGCGGCCTCTCGGCCGCCCCTTTCGACTTCCACCTGAGGCGGAAGCGCCTCTCGTCAGTACCGGCTAGCGCTTCGGAGTGCAGGGAACGGCGAGGCCGCCCTTGAGCACCGTCTGGGACGCAACGCCCGGGATCCGCGCTTCGTTCTTGAAGACGACCTTCGGCACGGTGACCTTGAAGACGCCGTCGGGGCATCTGGCTTCGAAGTAGCCGACCTTCTTGTGCTTGTAGCGGTAGGTCTTGCCCAGCTTGAAGTTGAAGCTGAGCGCCGAGCCGCTGCCGCCGGCGATCACGGGAACCTTCGCGACCGAGGCGATGCCGGTGCCCTTGCGCTTGATCGTGACCGTGGTGACGATCGCGGTCGGCGCGGGGACCGTGATGAACGTGTGGATCAGAAGCGTGATCTTGCCGCCCCTTTCGCCGCCGTTGAAGACCAGCAGCGGGCTCGGGACCTTGATCGGCTTCTGTTCCGGGAAGGCGATCTCCGCTTCGGCCTTGCCTTCGCCGAGGATCGTCTTGCCGCAGACACGTTTCGCCGCCTTGGTGTCGCGCGCCTCGAGCTGGCCGGCCTTGCAGACCGGGAAGCCCTTGACGTTGACCTTCACGTCCTTGTCGATGTTGAACAGGGTTTCCCTGAACGCCGACGGGTGGGTGCCGTCGCTGGTCTTGATCTTGCCGAAGACGTTCGTCGTGACCGGCGTGAACTTCTTCCTTGACAGCTTCTTCGGCGAGGTGTTGCCGCCGAAGGTGACGATCAGGTTGCCTGCGCGGAGCGTCGTGCTGATCGCGCTCGCGACCGACGCCACGCCCATTGACACGACCGCAGCCACGGCAAGCGCCAGCATGAGGTTTCTTCGCATTCGTTCTCTCCTTTTGGGCCTGCCCGTTTGAGCCGCGGCCGTTGTTAAGCCATCTTAATCCCGCTGGAAAAGCTAGCACCGGGGCGGCAGGGGGGAATGAAGGCATGAAGAAGGGCGGCCCGAGGGCCGCCCTTCTCGCTGCTGCTCTTTCGCTCCGCCGGGCGGAGAGTGTTCCGGCTAGCGGCGGCCGGGCCTACAGGGCGTGACCAACCCGCCCTTGAGCACCGTCTGCGGCGCGACGCCGGGGACGTTCGCTTCGTTCTTGAACAGCGTCTTGGTGGTCCGCACCTTGAACTTGCCGTTCGGGCAGCGCGCCATCAGGAAGCTGCGCTTGTGGCCGCGGAAGCGGTAGAAGCGCTTGATCTTGAAGCTGAAGTCCAGCGCCGAGCCGCTGCCGCCGGCGATCACCGGAATCTTGGCGATGCCGTGCAGGCCGAAGGGGCCCTTTCGCACCTTCTTCAGCGTCACCTGCGTGACGATCGCGGTCGGAGCGGGCACGGTGATGAACGTGTGAATCAACAGCTTCGTCTTGCCGCCCCTGGTGCCGCCGTTGAAGACCAGCAGCGGGCTCGGGACCCTGATCGGGGTCTGTTCGGGGAAGGCGATCTCGGCGTGGGCGGAGCCGCTGCCGACGATCGTCTTGCCGCAGACGCGTCTCGCGGCCTTGGTGTCGCGCGCCTCGAGCTGGCCCGGGCGACAGACCGGCAGTCCCCTGGAGTTGACCAGGACGTTGCGGTCGATGTCGAAGATCGCTTCGCGGAAGGCGGACGGATGCGTGCCGTCCGAAGTCTTCACCTTGCCGAAGACCTTCGCGTTGGCGGGGGCGAAGTGCTTCCTGGGCAGCTTCTGCGGCGCGACATTGCCGCCGAAGGTCAGGATCAGGTTGCCGGCCCGGAGCGTGATCTGGGTCGCGCTCGCGACTGCGGCGGCTCCAACCGCCAGGGCCGCGCTGAGCGCGAGCACCAGGACGAGGTTTCTACGCATATCTGTTTCTCTCCTTTTTGGCGGACTCTGAGGAGCCCCTGCCATAGAAAGCGTGGGTAAATCTCTCCGGTAACAGGAGTTCCCGTCCCGGCCCTGTGTAAACCCATCGAACCGGGGAAAAGAGCGGCGGCGCTCCGGCGGAGTCAGCTTTCCAGCATTGAGAGCCGCGTCCGCTCACGCTCTTTCGCGGCACCATCGGGGCCGAGGAAGGGCAGCGTGATCCAGAACATCAGATCTGGCAGGCGGCTCGGCAGGCGCGAGGAGGCGCCGTGGAGGATCTCGCTGTAGAGCAGCTCGTTGATCCCGCCGGCCAGCGAGAGCGAGGTGATCCCGGGCAGCTCGACGGACGTCTCCGCCCTGCCGGCATCAAGAAAGCCCGTGAACTGGCGCAGTGCGGCGTCGCGCCGGGCGAGCGCCTTGGGGCCGGCGGCGAGCACCTCGACGATCGCGAAGCGCCCCTCGTCGGGATGCTCCGCAAGCTGCCGGAGCAGCTCCCCGAGTCCCGCCGCTACCCGCTCCGCCCAGGGTGCCCCGGGCTTGGACTCGAAGCCGCGGGCGGTATCGCCGAGCAGGTTGCCGAGCAGGACGTCGTAGGCGGCGAGGAAGCAGTCCTCCTTGCTGGCGAAGAGCTCGTAGAAGGTCTTCCGCGAGACACCGGCGACACCGATTACGTCGACGACCCGCGTCTCCGGGTAGCCGCGCTCGGCGACGACCTCGATCATCGCCTGCAGGATACGACGCCGCTGGGACTCCGTCACCGCCTCCCGCGGTAGCCCGTGACGACCCCGCGGCAGCCGCTCGCTCGTATCAGCGCTGCGTCTACCGGAAGCCACACCGAGACTTTAGAGCACCTCTGGTTCTCCGCCAATCCAGACGACCTGGTCGCGGCCGGGGCCGACGCCCACGAGGCGGATAGGGACCCCGGCGAACTCGGCGATGAAGTCCAGGTAGGCGCGGGCCTCCGCAGGCAGGTCGGCCGCGTCGCGGCACGCGGTCAAATCGGCGTCGAAGCCCGGCAGCTCCTCGTACTCGGGCTCGGCCGAGTGGAGGATCGACTGGTGATACGGGAAGGTGTCGAAGATCGCGCCCTCGCGCGAGCGGTAGCGCACGGCGAGCCGCAGGGTCTCGAGGCCGCTGAGCACGTCGAGCTTGGTGATCGTCAGCGCGCTCATCGCGTTGAGGCGCACGGCGTAGCGCAGGGCGACCAGGTCCATCCAGCCGCAGCGCCGCTCGCGCCCGGTCGTCGTGCCGTACTCGTGACCGCGCTCGACCATGTGGCGGCCGACGTCATCGCCGAGCTCGGTCGGGAACGGCCCGGCGCCGACGCGCGTCGCGTAGGCCTTGGCCACCCCCCAGACCTGGTCGATGTCGGTCGGGCCGACGCCTGCGCCGACGGTCGCCGCGCCGGCGATCGGGTTGGAGGAGGTGACGAAGGGATAGGTCCCGTGGTCGAGGTCGAGCAGGGTCGCCTGCGCCCCCTCGAAGAGGACCGTGCGGCCATTGTCCAGCTCGTCCCAGCAGAGTCGCGCCGTGTCGGCGATGTGGGGCTCCAGCCGGTGGCCGTAGGCGGCGAAATCCTCGGTCATCGCGTGCAGGTCGAGGCGCGGGTCGGGCGCCTCGGCGACTGTCTGGTCCGCGCCCTGGTTGCCGCCCTCGCCGGCCTCCTTGCGCAGCTTGCGCCGCTGCACCGAGAGCTCGCGCAGCGCCTGCTGCTTGGGCTCCAGCGCCGCCATGATCTTCTTGCGGAGGATCTTCTCGTCGAGCAGGTCCTGCACGCGGATCCCCAGGCGCAGCGCCTTGTCGGCGTAGCAGGGGCCGATGCCGCGCCGCGTCGTCCCGATCGAGAGCTTGCCCAGCTTGACCTCGCCCGCCGTGTCGAGCAGCACGTGGTAGGGCATGATCAGGTGGGCGTTGGCGGAGATCCGCAGGTTGCCGACGTCGACGCCGCGGCGCTTCAGCCCGTCGATCTCGCCGAGCAGGATGCGCGGGTCGAGCACGACGCCGTTGCCGATCATGCAGAGCTTGTCCGGGTAGAGGATCCCCGAGGGGATCAGGTGGAACTTGAACTCCTCGCCTTCGCGGACGATCGTGTGGCCGGCGTTGTTGCCGCCCTGGTAGCGGACGATCGCCGCGGCGCGCTCGGCCAGCAGGTCGACGACCTTGCCCTTGCCCTCGTCGCCCCACTGGGCCCCGACTATGACAATCCCTGATCCGGACATACGGCCGGAGATTGTGCCGGGTTGGTCGGCGCGGGGCCATCCCGGTAGGGGTTCCACTTAACTTTTTTGAAGATGCGGGGTTCGGCTGGCGCCCGAAATCAGTCGACAAAAAAGTACAAGACGTTTCACCCCTACCGGGATGGCCCCTCAGTAAGGGGCTCTCTCTTGGCGACGATCGCTGCCGAACAAGGCGACCTGCTCACAGGTCTCGGTCAGCCGCGAGACGGTGCGCGGCCCGATTTGCTCCTCGAGCTTGTCGACCGCAAGGTTCGTGGTCACCATGATCGAGCGTTCTTCTTCGTAGCGCTCGTTGACGAGGGAGTAGAGCTGCTCCAGTACCCAGTCGGAGCGTTTCTCGGCACCGAAATCATCGATGTGGAGAAGATCGACCGAGGTCAGGCGCTGGAAGAAGGCGCTGTACGAGTCTTCCCCGGGCTCCTCGTCGTAGGTTCGCCGGATTCGGGCGAGCAATTTCGGTAGTGAGTAGATTGCTACCGAGCGCCCCTGTGCCAGTGCTTCCTTGGAGACGAGCATCGCGAGGGTCGTCTTGCCCGTGCCGGTGTCACCCGAGAACCAGAGTCCAAGGCCCTGCTCGAGTTTCGAGTCCAAGTTCTCGACGAATTCGTGCACTTTTTCGGCAGCGCCTCTGGTTTCCGAGCTACGAGCCATGTCGCTGACCGGGGGGCGGTCGAAGGAGACGCCGCGATAACGCGGTGGGATCGCCGAAGCTACGCCGCGCACACGGCCGCGCTTGAGCCGCTGCTCGCGGCACTCGCAGGGGCGGGCGACGTCTTCGGGGCCGAGGATCCAGCCGGATCCGTCGCATACGCCCAGCGGGCAGGCCCGCTCGGCGAACGGTTCGTTGCGCGGGCGCGACGGCATCAGAACTCGGGCCCGGCGGGCGCCTCTTCGAGCGGCGGGCCTTCGCCGGCGGGCTGCTGGACCGGCTGCTCATGGCCGCTGTGGTCGGCGAATTTGGGGAAGCGGTCGAGGAAGACGAGCTTCGGCGCGCCGATCGGCCCGTTCCTATGCTTGGCGATGATCACGTCCGCGAGGCCGTCCGGCTCGTCTTCGGAGTCACGGTAGTAGTCCTCGCGATAGAGGAAGGCGACTAGGTCCGCGTCCTGCTCGATCGAGTTGTGGACGACGATATTGTCGGCGACGAAGTTGTGCAGGCCATCGACGGTGATGTCGAACACCTCCTCAACCCCATCGGGCTCGATCGAGACGATCGGGTCCCAGTAGGCGTCGCCCAGGGCCAGGTCGACGAGCTCCTCGCAGCGCACGGCTGAGGCCACTCGCATCGCTCTCTCTCTCCCTAGGCCCGTCCGGTAGAGGGCGGATCCGCAGTATCGGGTGTCGATTGCCGCCTGCATTTCCCGAGCGGTGATTCCGGCCTCATGCATGGCGGGGACGACGAGGTCTCGCCAGGCGCCTTTCGGAATCAGATCGCGATTCGGGTTGCGGGCTCGTCCATCGAGGTGCTCCAGAATCGCGCTGGCGTTGCGGCGCTTGTCGGCCCCGAGCGCCCCCACGACCTCGAGGAACCGCACGAGGTCCGGGCCGCCGCTGACGGTCACATGGAACTGCGGCCTCCCTTTCGAGGGATTTGCGTGACGGCTGACCCGGGCGTTGATGGCAAGCCGGAGCAGCAGGGTCTGGACATCGTCGGCAAGGCGGCGGCTGCTCGTCGAGTAGTAGACGTTGACAGCACTCCGCCGGCCGCCCAACCACACACATCCATCGGTCGCCCAGAGATGTCGGAGGAAGGTCGCGATCGCCCAGTTGGGTTGGGCCAGGACCACATCTGGCACGCGCTTCTCGTGAGAGCGCAGCCCGAAGACGCCGAGGTCGTCCAGCCAGGCGGCGATCGGGTTGCGCTTTCCACGGGTGAGTCGTTCGGCAGTGGCCAGGTAGACCTGAAACCAGCGTCGCTCGCGCTTGACCCGAGGTCGGACCTGTCTGCCGAATACTCGGAGCGAGAGGTCCGCCACGATGCTTGCCAGCCGGCGCTCGTTGCTCGTGTACTGGATGGCATGACGGGGGAGAGTGCAGCCGTCGCCGATCAGATGACCGAGCAGGGCAAGTTCGTCTTCGCTCATCGTCGGCGTTGCCACCTCGGGCAGAGATCCGGGGACTGCGATCGGGTCCCCGGCGTTCAGCTCATCCAGGCGCCGCCAACCGGAAATCGTCAGGAACTTGTGGTTGCCGGTGGCGCGGATCGTGCGGCCGAGGCGAGTCGTGAGCCGGAATGCCTGCTTGTGGCCGGTCGAGAAGGCACCGGTGGCGAGGGCTGGGCGCAGCTTCCAGGTCTCCGTATCCATCGCCAGAACTTCGAAATTCGCCTGCCCGGCGAGCTCACGGATCGGGCGCCGGACACCCTCATGGGGAAGGTAGACGAGCGAATCGCCTGTCAGGCAGCCCGACTCGCGCAGGTCGGAGAGCATCGGCTTCGCCGGGGTGCGCTGCTCCGGGGCGCGGGAGAGCTGGGAGATCGCCAGCACCGGGACCTCGAGCTCGCGGGCGAGGATCTTCAGCCCGCGGCTCATCTGGCCGACCTGCTCGACCCGGTTGGCGCGCAGGTCGTCGGCGCGCATCAGCTGCAGGTAGTCGACGATGACCAGTCCGAGGCCTCCCTGCTCCTGCGTCTGGGCGTGCAGCCGCCGCGCCTTTGCGCGCAGGTCGAGCAGGCCGAGGTCGGAGGAGTCGTCGAACCACAACGGCGCTTCCTCGAGCTCGTTGCAGGCCCGCACGACCTTCGGCCAGTCTTTCTGGGCCACCTGGCCCTTGCGCAGCTTGTCGCCGGAGATCCGCGCCCGGCAGGCGATGAAGCGCTGCGCCAGCTCGACCTCGGACATCTCCAGGGAGAAGAAGGCGACCGGCAGCCCCCGCTTGACCGCGACGTTCTCGGCGATGTTGGCGACGATCGCGCTCTTGCCCATCGCCGGCCGTGCGGCGACGATGATCAGGTTGCCGGGTTGGAAACCGCCAGTGATCGCGTCGATGTCGCGGAAGCCCGATGGGGTCCCGGTCATCTCGAGCTCGCCGGTGGAGAGCTTCTCGAGCCGGTCGACCTCGTCGTGGAGAATCTCCGAGAGCATGCGGAAGTCGCTCGCCTGCTCTTTGTGGGCGACTTCGAAAAGCAGCCGCTCGGCCCGCTCGGAGAGCTCGCGCGGTTCGCCCTCGCGCTCGTGGACCCAGCCCTGGATCTCCTGGCCGGCGCCGAGCAGCCGTCGCAGCAGCGAGTTCTGTTGGACGATCTCCGCGTAGTGCTTGGCGTTGCCGGCCGCCGGGACCTTTGCCGCCAGCTCGGAGACGTAGTGCTTGCCGCCCGCCTCCTCGATCGCATTGCGCTGCACCAGCGCCTCGCCGACGCTGAGCTCGTCGACCGGCGCCGACGCGGCGTAGAGGTCGTGCACGGAGCGGAAGATCGCCGCGTGCTTCTCCAGGTAGAAGTCCTCGGCGTTGAGCTTGACCTCGTCGATCACCCTGGTCAGCGCCGCATCGGAGACGAGCATCGAGCCGAGCACCGATTCCTCGGCCTCGATGTTCTGGGGCGGGACGTGGGTCGCGGAAGCCATCCAGCTAAGAAACCACACCGACAGGCGGCGCGCGGTCGAAGATGCCGCTATTTAGGCTGCGGGATCTCTCCCGCCGCCTCCTGTCGTCGCTCACCGCGCCGCAGCATCCGCTGGGTCAGGATCGCGATGCTGAGGATCGCCGTCGCGCCGAGGCTGAGCTGCACGCTGAGCAGTCCCTCACGGCTCCAGTAGACGTCGCGCAGGTCGAGCAGCAGCGCCGCCTCGTCGAAGGTCAGCCCCATGCCGGCGCCCATCGGGATCGCCAGCCGGTCCTCGATCGCGTCGTCGTCGATCAGCAGCGCCGCGGTGCCGGAGCCGAAGGCGAGCAGGATCCCGGGCACGAAGTGGTGGATGTGGCGGCCGCCGACGCTGACGTTGCGGAACGGCCCCCAATCGTCGCGGATCCCCCAGGTCGAGATCCGCACGACGGCGAAGGCGCCGAGGAAGCCGGCCAGCAGGTTGAAGAGGACCGTTTCGCTGCGCGGCGTCGCTTCGTAGCCGCTGCGTGCGACGCCGACCGTGTCGAGCGCCGCCGCGGGAGCCGCTTCGACGAGCGGCTCGCCCTCGTCGCGCTCGTGCCGGCGGCGGCGCAGCATGCGGCCGAACTGACCCGCGATCACCACCCCGGCGCCCGCGAGCGAGACCGCCGCCAGCCCGACGGTCGCCCGCTCCGAGCGCGCCCAGCTGAGTTGCAGCTTCTAGCTCTCCTCGGCGACGATCGTCTTCACCGCGGCTACGCTGCCGTCGGCGAGCTCGATCTCGACCATGTGGGTGCCGATCTCGCGGATCGGCTGCTCGAGGCGGACTTTGCGTTTGTCGATGCGAAGGTCGCGCGCCTCGCGGATCGCGTCGACGATCTCCTTGGGGCCCACCGAGCCGAACAGCTTGCCGCCGTCGTCGGCGCGCTGCTGGATCGTCAGCACGGTCTTGGAGAGCAGCGAGGCCGCCTGCTCTTCGCGTTCGGCCCGCAGCTGCGCGGCCTTTTCAGCCGCGGCCTGGCGCTGTTGGGCCTGCTCGAGCGCGCCCGCGGTGGCGGGGGCGGCGAGCTTGCGCGGGATCAGGTAATTGCGCAGGTACCCGGGAGCGACGTCGATCGGTTCGCCGCGCTGACCGAGGCTCTCGACGTCCTCGAGCAGGATCGCCTGCGTCATCAACGCTCTCCGACGTAAGGCAGCAGGGCGATCTCGCGCGCCCGCTTCACCGCGACCGAGAGCTGTCGCTGATGCTTGCGCGAAAGCCCGGTCACCCGCCGCCCGCGCGTCTTCCCCTTGTCGGAGAGGAAGCGGCGCAGCAGGTTGAGGTCCTTGTAGTCGACCGACTCGGAGTTGATCCGCGTGTATTTACGCGGCCTGACGCGGTCCGCGCCCCGCCGTCCCCGGCGCGGCGAATCTCCACTGTTTTCTCTTGCACGGGCCATAGCGGCCCGCAATCCTACAGCTAGAAGGGAATGTCGTCGTCCCCGCCACCGCCGGCGCCCGCTCCGGCCGGCGCCGCGTCGTAGTCGGAGGTGTCGGCAGGCGTGTCGCTCTGCGGGCTGAAGCCGCCGTTGCCGTTCCCGCCGCCACCGTCGCGCGAGCCGAGGAACTGGACCGAGTTGGCGACGATCTGCACCGCCTGGCGTTTGCCGCCGCCGTCTTTGGCCTCCCACTCGCGCCAGTCGAGCCGCCCTTCGATCGCGACCGGGCGGCCCTTGGAGAGGTAGTTGGCGCAGTTCTCGCCCTGCGCCCCCCAGACCGTGACGTTGAAGTAATTGGGCTTGTCGACCCATTCGCCGGTCGAGCCGTCCTTACGGCGGCTGTTGACCGCCACGCGCAGCTCGCAGACCGCCGTGCCGCTGCCCAGATGGCGCAGTTCTGGGTCCTGGGTCAGGTTCCCGGTGATGACCACCACGTTGATGTTCGAAGCCGCCACGGCTCTCACTCCTCAAGATCGTTTATCGAGACACCAGTCTAAGAGCGCAGGCGGCGCAACTCTCCCCCCCGAAGCCGGAATCTGCGCGAAAAGGAGCTAGGCGGCGGAATCGCCGGGCTCGCCGTCGGCCGGGGCCTCGGCGGCCTCCGGCTCGGGCGCGGCGGCCTCGGCCTCAGGGACCTCGGCCGGGGCCTCCGGCTCCGCGGCCGGGGCGGGCTGCGCCTCGGCGGGCGGGTCGGCTACGGCGGTGGGAGCGGCGGCCTCGGCAGGCGCGGCGGCCGGAGTGGCGGGAGCGGCTTGCGCCGCGGGCGCCGGAGGAGCATCCTGGCTGGGCCGCTCGCGTGACGCGCCGGGCCCCGGGGCGCTGCCCGACGGCGGGACCATCGTCGGCGTGCCGGCGTCGACTTTGAAGATGCGGAAGCGCAGCACGCCGTCGGCGATCTTGAGGTTGTGGTCGAGTTGCTCGAGCAACTCGGTCGGCGCCTCGAAGCGGAACCAGCGGTAGTCGGCCTCCGTGCGCCGGGCGATTTCGTAGGCCATCTTGCGCAGGCCCCAGACGTTCTCCTGCTTCAGCGTCCCGGCCGCGTCGATCTGGGCTTTCGCCTCTTTGGCGACAGCATCGCGGGCCGGGGCGTCCTGCCCCGGGTCCAACATCAGGACCAGCTCGTATTCACGTTGCGCGGCCAAAGCGGCGTCGGACTATAGCGGCGCGCTAGTGAGGTGCGAACTCGGACGAGCCATCGTCGGGTGGCGCCGGGGTCGTTGGTGGGGGTTCGGGCGGGGGCGGATTCGGTGGAGGCGCTGCCGGGACGGGGGCTGTGGTGGGCGGATCCTGTCGCGAAGTGGCGGGCGGGTCCTGTCGTCGGGGGTGCATGCCCTTCTTGGCCTGCGACCTTCTCCGGGCAGAGGGACGATGCCCTCGGCGGGATTTGGCCTTGCCCTCCGAAGGCTCCGCCCTGCGAACGACATCCACCCCCGTCGCCACCCGCCCGAGGCGTCTTTTCAGCGGAAGCTCCTTCGCTTTCGCCGGGGCGGTCACGACTTGCGGCAATCCCACGTCAGCCGGAAGCGGCGCAGGTGGCGGCGGCCGCAGGAGGGTTGGTAGAAGCTGGAAGAGGACGAGGCCGGCGAGCGGGACGGCGGCCACTTTGGCCACCGGCTTCCAGCGGACGCGGAGTCGCATGGGCTTCCAAGGGCTCAGCGGCCGAAACTCGCCCCCCTACTTCGCGACGGCTTCGCGCAGCTCCGCGATGTCGCGCAGCTGGTCGTCGACCCAGTCGCCGGGATTGCGCGAATAGATGATCTCCTTCAGGTGGGCCGCCCGCACCTTGCGCTCCTCGGGGTCCATCGTCAGCGCCCGGTGGATCGCGTCGGCCTGCTCCTGCACGTCGAACGGGTTGACCGAGAGCACGCAGTCGGCCAGCTCCTCGTGTGAGCCGGTGTTCTCGGAGAGCATCAGCACGCCGTCGCGGGTGTTGACCGCCGGCGCCTCCTTGGCGACCAGGTTCATCCCGTCGAAGATCGAGTTGACCATCAACAGGTCGAAGTGCTTGTAGCGGGCGACGGCCTCGGGGAAGTTCTCGTAGATCTTGAGGTCGATCGGCATCCAGTCGGTGGTGCCGTGGCGGTGGTTGACGACCGCCACGAGAGCCTCGATTTTCTCCAGGTACTCGGCGTACTCGGGCACGTCCTGGCGCGAGGGCTGCAGATGGGCGATGAAGGTGACCTTCTCGCGGAACTCCGGGTGCTGGGCGAGGAAGATGTCGAAGGCGGTGAAGCCGCGCAGCACGTTCTTGGAGAGGTCGGCCCGGTCGACCCGGATGATCAGGTGCTCGCGGCGGCGCTCCAGCACCTCGCGCTCGTACTGAGCAACCTCGGGCGAGTCGGCGGCGCGCTGCAGGCGCTCCGCGTCGATCGAGAGCGGGTAGGCGCGGGCGCGGGTCTCGCCGCCGCTGTGGCGCACCAGGCACTGCTCGTAGTCGACCTCGACCTCGAGCAGTTCGTCGCAGCAGCGGATGAAGTTGAGGCAGTGCGAGTGCGTGTGGAAGCCGATGATGTCGTTGGCGAGCATGCCGCGGAAGATCGCCTCGCGGATCCGCCCCGGGAGGATCCGCCAGCTGTCGGGCTGCGACCACGGGATGTGGACGAAGTGGTGCAGGAAGACGTCGGGCCGCTGCTCCCGGATCATCCCCGGCGCGGTGTAGAGGTGGTAGTCGTGGAGCATCACCAGCGGCCGCTCACGGCCCTCGATCTGGCCGAGCACTGCGTCGGCGATGTCGCGGTTGACCGCCTGGTAGCCGTTGTCCCAGGCGTCCTTCTCCTCCTGGCGGATGTCGGGCGCGTTGGAGAGGTCCCAGAGGTAGTGCTGGATGAACCAGAGGATCGGGTTGGCGATGACGTTGTAGAAGCCGTCGTAGGCGCTCGGGTCGCTGCCGACGAGCAGGACTTTGTAGTCGATCGCGTCGATCGAGAGCTCGACCGGCCCGCCGCGCTCCTCCGAGACGGCGACGTCCTCGTCGGTCATCGCCGAGGCGATCCAGAGCGCCTCGCGGTGGGAGACGAGCCCCGACAGCGCCGTGACCAGGCCGCCGCCGCCGCGGCGCACGGTGCGCTCGCCGTCCTCGCCGCGCTCGAACTGGGCCGGGCCGCGGTTGGAGACGATGATCAGCGGATCATTCATCAACCGGCAGCTGCTCCGCTCCCGTGGAGGTCGAAAAAGGTGGATATGGAGGGGCCCCCACTCCCGCGTCCGCACTGCCGGGTGGGTTTCCAGGCCTGATCCACACCGGGGAGGCTACTCGTCCAGTTCGCCGATCAGCTGCAGCCAGTCGCGCAGCAGGCGTGGCGAGAGGAACTCGCGGCGGGCGTGTTCCTTGCCCGCCTTGCCGAGCCGCTTGCCGAGCTCGGGGTCGGCGAGGATCTCGCGGCAGCGCTGGGCGCACTCGCTCGGCGAGTCGACCAGGTAGCCGCTGACGCCGTCGTCGATCTGCAGCGGGATGCCGCCGACGTTGCCGGCCACGGTCGGCCGCCCCTTCCACAGCGCCTCGGTGACGGTCAGGCCGAAGCCCTCGCGGATCGACTTCTGCAGGCAGACGTCGGACTGCGACTGGAAGGCGTTGACCTCGATCGCGCCGACGTTGTTGAGGTTGTTGAGGATCTTGATGTCCTCGTCGGCATCGGCGTATTCGACCGTCTGCTGGAAGAAGTCCCAGCCCTCGGGGTCGTCGGTCGCCATCGAGCCGACCAGGGCCAGCTGCACGTCGGGCACCTCGGCGGTCACCTCGCGGTAGGCGTCGATCACGCCGATCGGGTCCTTCCACGGGTCGAAGCGCGAGACCTGGGTGATCAGCGGCCGGTCGATGTCGATCCCGAACTGGTGGCAGACGAAGGCGGCGTCGTCGGGCGAGAAGGCCATGTTCTTCGGCGAGAGCGGGTCGATCGCCGGCGGGATGATGCGGATGCCGTTGGAGTCCCGCATGCCTCCCGGCACGTAGTCGGGCATGTGCCAGACGGTCGCGTCGTACTCCTCGATCAGCGGCTGCAGCCGGGCGATCGGCGCCGGGTTGGGCTCGGAGAGGTCGATGTGGCAGCGCCAGACCCAGTTGCGGCTCTTCGCCCCGGCGCCGCGTTTGAGGCCGATCGGCTGCGGATCGTGGACGATCACGGTGTCCCACTCGCCTTGCAGGTTCTCGGCGTTGGTCGCGTTGATCTCGTCGAAGACCGCCCACTGCTCGTCGCTCAGCGACTCCTCGGCGCCCTGCAGTGAGTTGTGCAGGAGCTTGGTCGCGTTGAAGAACTCTTCCTTGCCGAAGATCACGTGCCAGTGGGCGTCGATGCCGACGTCGCGCATCAGCGGCACGATCGTGTAGAGGATCTCCGACACCCCGCCGCCGAAGGCGGTGGCGCTGACGTGGAGCACGCGCTGTCCCTCGAGCGGCCGGGCCAGCTCGCGGATGCGCTCGCTCAGCTCCTTGCCGGCGATGTGCGTGTAGTCGGAGAGGGACTTGTGGCCGAGTGCGACTTCCTGAAGCATCGGCGATTTCTACAGGCAACGCCGGTTGGACGGCGGTCAGGCCGTTCAGCCGGTCTGTTCGGCGACCGGCCGCTTGCTCAAGGTCACGTCGACCTTCGCGCGATCTCCGTCCGCGTGAAGAACTTCGAGCGTCACCTTGTCGCCCGGCTCGTGGGAGGAGATGTAGCGGGCGAGGTCGTCGGGCTCGACCACCTCGTGACCGTCGACGGAGAGGATCGTGTCGCCGCCGGTGCGGTAGGGAATCCCCTGGAAACGGAGCTTGTGCTCGCCGCCCTTGAGGCCGGCGTCATCGGCCGGGCTGTCGGGGACGACTTCGGCCAACAGGCCGCCGTGGTCGGTGTCGAGGCCGAGCTTCTCGGCCAGCTGCGGGTAGAGCGCCTGGGTGGAAACCCCGATGTAGGCGTACTCGGCGGTCCCCTTGCGCTTCAGCTGGGCGAGCGAGCGCCTGATCGCGGAGACGGGCACCGCGAAGCCGACGCCGTCGTTGGCGCCGGAGTTGGTCTCGATCTGTTGGTTGATGCCGACCACGCGGGCGCCGGCGTCGAGCAGCGGGCCGCCCGAGTTGCCGGGGTTGATCGAGGCGTCGGTCTGGATCGCGCCCTCGATCTGGAACTGGGTCAGCGACTTGACCGAGCGGTCGGCGGCCGAGACGACCCCGACCGAGAGCGACTGCTGCTCGCCGAAGGGGCTGCCGATCGCGGCCACCGGCTGGCCGACCACGAGCTCGCTGTCGTCGCCGAGCGCGAGCGGGTGCAGGTCGAAGCCGTCGGGGGCGACCTCGAGCAGCGCGACGTCGGCGAAGGGGTCGAAGCCGAGCACCTTCGCCGGGACGACGTTACGATCGGGGAACTCGACGAAGACCGCCTTGGCCTCCTTGCGGTCTTCTCCTTCGCCGTCGGTTACGACGTGGGCGTTGGTGACGATCCGGCCGCTGGCGTCGAGCACGAAGCCGGAGCCTTCGGCGGCGCCCTGGTCGAAGATCGAGCGGATCGTGACCACGCCGGGGGCGGCCTGGCGGTAGACCTCGGCCGCATCGAAGCCCTCGCTGGCCGCTTGGACGACGACTTCGGTGGTGGTCTTACGCGCCTGCGCCGCGCCGGTCGCCGAGTCTTCCCCGCCGCCGCCGCCGCAGCCGGCGAGCAGGGAGAGGAGCGCCAGCGCCGCGAGCGCCGCGAGCAGGGCGTTCTTGCGGATCACGCCGGTGTCCGGGCGGGGTCGGCGACGAGCGGCGGCGGAGCGCCGGGCGGGGCGAGCGGAAGCTCGAGCGTGAAGGCGGTGAAGCGGCGGCTGGAGGAGATCGCGATGCGACCGTCCATGCGCTGCGCCAGCTCGCGGGCGATCGCCAGGCCAAGCCCCGAGCCGCCTGCCGAGTCGGCGGTGAAGAAGCGCTCGAAGATGCGCTTCTGGACCCGCTGCGGGATGCCGGTGCCGTCGTCGGAGACGGTCAGCTCGGCGCGCTGGTTGACGGAGTAGATGGTCACGGTGACGCTGGTGCCCTCGGGGGTGTGGGTGAGGGCGTTGTCGAGCAGGATACGGATGATCTGCCGCACCCTCTCCGGGTCGGCCGTGGCAATCACAGGCTGCTCCGGCGTGCGCAGCTCCAGCCGCGAGGCGCGCAGTTCGGCCCGGGCGCCGAACTCGCGGGTCACCTCGCGGGCCAGTGAGCTGAGGTCGACGCTGCGCAGCGTCATCACGATGCCGCCGGCGTCGAGCTGGGAGAGGTTGAGCAGGTCGGCGGTGAGCTTCGTCAGCCGCTCGATCTGCTGGCGCATCGTGTGCACGAACTCGGCCCGCTCCTCGGGGCTCGGGTCCTCCTCCTCGAGCAGCTCGACGAAGCCGCCGAGGCTGAAGATCGGCGTGCGCAGCTCGTGCGAGGCGTTGGCGATGAACTGCTTGCGGGCGCTGTCGAGCTCTGCCAGGCGGCGCTGCATCTCGTTGAAGGTGCGGGCGAGCTGGCCGAGCTGGCCGGAGGAGTCGACCGGGATGCGGGCCGCGAAGTCACCGTCGGCGACCTTGCGGGCCGCCTCCTCGATCCGACTCACCCGCAGGGTGACCAGCTGGGCCGAGTAGACGCCGACGGCGAGCGCGATCAGCAGCGCGAACAGCCCGCCGACCACGATCGGCCCGGCGGCCGAGCCGTGGCCCTCGAGGACGACGACCCATAAGTAGATGACGATCGACGTCCCGGCCCCGATCGACAGCGCCACAGTGGTGATTCTGCTGCCGAGCGGAGTGAGACGCAGGCCCTTCATTCGCGGAAGCGGTAGCCGACGCCGCGCACCGTGTACAGGTACTCGGGCTGCTTGGGGTCGGCCTCGATCTTTTCGCGCAGGTGGCGGATGTGGACGTCGACGGTGCGCGGGTCGCGGTAGTCGGAGTCGCCCCAGACGTGCTCGAGCAGCGTCTCGCGGCTCAGCACCTTGCCGGGCGAGCGCGCCAGCGCGGTGAGGATCTCGAACTCGACGTAGGTGACGCCGATCTCCTCCTCGCTCAGGGTGACCGAGCGCCGCTCCGGGTCGATCTTCAGCTCGGCGTGCTCGATCGGCTCTTCGTCGGGCTCTTCGACCGCCATCCGTGAGCGCCGCAGCGCCGCCTTGACGCGGCTGCGGAACTCGCGCATCGAGAAGGGCTTGGTGATGTAGTCGTCGGCGCCGACCTCGAGCCCGGCCACCTTGTCGGTCTCGCTGCCCTTCGCGGTCAGCATGATGATCGGCACCTGGCTGTGGCGGCGCAGCTGACGGCAGACTTCGACGCCGTCGAGTTTGGGCAGCATCAAATCGAGCACGACGAGGTCGAAGCGGGCCTCCTTGAAGCGTTCCAGCGCTTCGCGCCCGTCGAGTGCCGAAGTGACGTGGTAGCCGTCCTTGCGCAGCGGGTAGCTGAGCAAGGTCTGCAGCGACTGCTCGTCGTCGACGAGCAAGATCCGAGTAGACCCGTTGGGCATGGACAAAGGGTATCCCTGTCCCAAGGCGAACCCGCCCATGGCGGACGCGGGAGGGGAGGCCCATCGGGCGGAACTTATGTCTTGGACATATGTGCGAGTACCAAGAACTAAGGTTCGCGGGCGGCGGGCCGATAGAAGCGGAGAGATGCAGCAGCGACACCTGAAGAGCCTCGTCGAGAACGGCAATTACCGGCCCGAGCCGGAGCTCGTCGCGCGGGCGATGTTGCGCCGCCGTGGCGTGCGCGCACTGCTGACCGGGGGCGCGCTCAGCGCAGCTGATCGAATCCCGTCAGCTTCGCCGGACCGCCGCCAGGCCGCCTGACCTCGACACCCTCCCCGGCCACGACTTCGCCGATCCGGGTCAGCCCGAGGTTCGCCTTCTCACCCACGGCTGCGACCGCCGCGCCGACGCGCTCGGGCGGCAGCGCGGCCAGCAGCTCGTAGTCTTCGCCGGCCGAGGCGGCCAGGTCGAGTGGGTCGCGCCCGGCCTGCGCGGCGACCTCGGCAAGGCCGGGGGCTAGCGGCAGCGCCTCCGCCTCGACCCGCAGCCCGACCCCGCTCGCGGCAGCGAGATGACCGGCGTCGCCGCCGAGCCCGTCGCTGAGGTCGATCATCGCCGTCGCCCCGGCCGCCGCAAGCGCCCGGCCCGCGTCCAACCGCGCCCGCGGTTCCAGCTGCCGCGCGATCAACCCACGGGCGCGTTCGCTGTTTGTCTGGCCTGGGTCGACAAATAGCGAACGCGCTTGCTCCGGGTCCTCCAGGAGCAGCAGACCCGCCGCGGCGCCGCCGAGCTCGCCGGTTACGACAAGAGCGTCGCCGGGGCGGGCGCCGGCGCGGGTGACGAAGTCGCCGGCCTGCGGGGCGTGGCCGACGACGGTCGTCGCCAGGCTCAGGACGGGGGAGCGGGTGACGTCGCCCCCGGCGAGGGTCGTGCCGGTCTCCTCGGCCAGCTTCGCGATCCCGTCGAGCAGCGCCAGGCATCCTTCCTCGTCGAGGTCGGCCGGGACCCCGAGGACGACGTAGGCCTCTCCCGGCTCCGCCCCCATCGCCGCGAGGTCGGAGAGGGCGACCGCGAGCGCCTTGGCGCCGATCTGCTCGAGCGTGAGCCAGTCGCGGCGGAAGTGGACGCCGTCGACGAGGGCGTCGACCGAGGTCGCCGTCGCTCCCCCGGGGACGACGATCGCCGCGTCGTCGCCGCTGCCGAGCCGAACCCGCGATCCCGCCGGGGGAAGCCTGCGCCTGATCGCCTCGAGCAGCTCGAACTCACCCATGCAGCCATTCTCGCGTTTGCGGGTAGGGGGTGGCAGCCCCAGACCCGAGCTAAGGTGCGACCCAGCGTGGCAGAGGACCAACCACTCCTGCACAAGATCGGCGCCGCCGGAGCGAGCTTCGGAACCAAGCCGCCCCGCAGCAAGCGCGTCCGGCTGGCGATCCAGCTCGGCATCGCGCTCGTCATCTTCGGCTTCCTCGTCCTCACCGTCATCAACCAGTGGGCGGAGATCAAGGACAAGGGCGTCCACTTCCACGTCGTCTGGCTGATCCCGGCCTTCGTCGCGCTGCCGGCCTTCTACGTGCTGAGCGCGCTCGGCTGGGACCTGATCCTGCGCTTCCTCCGCCACCCGATCGGGCTCGGGCGGGCGCAGGTCGCCTGGGGCCAGCCGCTGCTCGCCCGCTACGTGCCCGGCAGCGTCCTCTATGTGCTCGGGCGGGTGCTGCTTTCGGAGCGGGCGGGGGTGCCGCGGCGGCTGACGATCGCCAGCATCGTCTACGAGCAGGCGATCTCGGCGACGTCGGGCGTCGCCTTCGCCTCCTACTTCATCATCAGCCACCCCGACCTCCAGGGGCAGCCGCTGCGCTGGGCGGTGCTGCTGGTGATCCCGGCGGCGATCGCGATCCTCCACCCGCGCGTCTTCGGACCGCTGGCGAACCGCGTCTTGGGCGCCTTCGGCCGCGAGCCGCTGCCGGGTGTGATCCCGTTGCGCGGCGTGCTCACGCTGATCGGCTTCTACATTCTTGTCTGGGGGGTCGTCTCGATCGGCGTCTACTGCGTGGCGCGCTCGGTAACGACGATCCCGTTCAGCGAAGTGCTCACGGTCGGCTCGGCGCAGGCGATCGGCTTCGTCGCGGCGCTGGTCACGCTCGTCGCGCCGGCGGGGCTCGGCATCCGCGACGCCGCCTTCGCCTGGGCGGTCAAGGGCGCCCTGCCGGGAAACAGCTTCGCGCTCGGCTCGCTGATCGCGATCGCCCTGCGCGGAGTGATGACGGTGGTCGAGCTGGCCTACGTCGCGCTGGTGACCGCGCTGGGCCGCCGCGAGGGCTGGTCGGTCTCGACCGGGGTGATCCATCCCTCGCCGGAGGAGCAGGCGGAGGGCGCGCCCGATCGCAGCGAAACGCCGGTGCATCCGCCCGAGATCCTCTAGAGGGGCATGCGGGCGGGGAGCTGGTAGACGGTCAGCGCGAGGGTGAAGAGCTGGAGGGGGCGGTCTCGGGAGAGGGCGACCAGGGGAAGGGCCCAGATCAGGTACCAGGGGAGCAGCCATGAGGTTGCGAGCAGCAGGGCGAGCGAGGCCCAGGCGGCACAGCGCAGCCAGTCGGCGCCCCGCCAGGTTCTGAGCAGCAGGTAGCCGAACGCCGCAGCGAAGAGCGCGAGGGCGGCGATGCGGACAGCCGTCTCGTCGAGGCCGGTGATCCGAGCGAGCGTGGTCGGCACGCTCAGGTGGCTGGTGCGGTGCTGGGTTTCCCCGGCCAGCCCGATCGCGTCGAGCCAGTTCCAGCCGAAGGCGGCATACGCGGCGACGCCGAGAGTCAGAGCGGCAACGCCGGCGCCCGCCAGCAGCAGCGCCGCGGCGCGACCACCGGGCTCGATCGCAGCTTTGTCCCTCCTATAGGGCGTAAAAGGCTGCGATCGCGCCCTGCTGACGAGGGCGAACGGGGCGGCGAGCGCCGCGGGGGGCTTGAGCGCGAAAGCGGCGACGAAGGCTGCGCCGGCGCTCGCCTCGCGAGCCGAGAGCATCGCGGCGACTCCGAGGGTCGCCGTCAGCATCGCGAGGCCGTCGTTGTGGGCGCCGCCGACGACGTGGATCAGGACGAGCGGGTTGAGGGCGACGAAGGCGGCGGCGCCGAGCGGCGAGACGCCGCGGGACGGGGCGATGCGGGCGAGGAGGGCGGCGGTCGCCAGCACCGAGAGCGCCGCCGCGGCCTTCAGCACGGCGACCGCGAGCCACACAGGCAGCCACGCCAGCGGGTAGGTCGCGAGCGTGAACAGCGGGCCGTAGGCGCTGGTCGCGTCGATCCAGGTGACGCGGGCGTAGGCAGGGTCGAAGGGGGCGGCCGCCGGGGGGTGGACGTAGGGGTCGAGCCCGTGCAGCACGCCGAGGCGGGCATAGTCGACGTAGCTGTAGACGTCGTGGGAGAGCAGGACCGGCGCGACGGCGAAGGCGGCGACGAGGAGGGCGATCGCCGCCCAGAGGCGCTTCACCTGGCTGTGTCGCCGCGGCCGACTCCGGCGCCCCCGCCAGTCCCGTATTCGGGCGGGGGAGGCGGCACGTGCGTCGGTTCCTGGCCCACGCCCGGCGCGTACGCGTTCGGGTCATAGCCGCCGGTTGCTTCCTTGCCCAGCCGTTCGGCTTCGCTTTCTTCGCCGTCTTCGGCTTCGAACCCGTCCCCGGAGCCGCCTTTTCGGGGAGCGCCGGCGGTGTACCGCCCGTAGAACGGCGCCCAGCTGATCGGCGTCGCCGGCTGCTCGAATTCCTCGCAGGGGACTTCCGCGTTTGCGTAGAGCGAGTGCCAGATCTCCGCCGGGAAGGTGCCGCCGTAGACGGTGGAGCCGTGCACGCTGGTCATTTCGATCGCGTTCGACTGCGGATAGCCGACCCAGACCGCGGTCGCCAGATTGGGCTGGATTCCGGCGAACCAGGCGTCGGTGAAATTGTCTGTGGTGCCGGTCTTGCCGCCCTGTCCGGGGCAGCCGGTGTAGGCGGCCGTCCCGGTGCCTTCGGTGATGTTGTCGTGCAGCAGTCGCCAGACCTCGTAGGCGACCGGTTCGGGCACGACGCGGCGGGCGTCCGGATGCTCGGGGCGGTCGCTGCGGCCGTTCGGGAAGACCACGCGGCGGATCGCGATCGGGTTGCGGTGGATGCCCCCGCTCGCGAGGGTCGCGTAGGCATCGGCCATCTCCAGGGGAGAGACGCCGATCCGCAACCCGCCGATCCCCTCGGCCGGGATCCCGTCGAGCGGGCTTTCGATCCCCATCGACTTGGCGGTCGCCTTGACGGCTCGCGGGCCGACGTCGAGGTCGAGCTGGGCGAAGACGGTGTTGTCGGATGCGACGGTCGCCTGCTGCAGGTTGACCCGGCCGAGGTAGCCCTCGTCGGCCGTGCTGACTTCCCAATGGCCCCACTTGGGCAGGTTGAGGTCGAGGTGCTTTGACATGTAGTAGGTCGAGTAGGGGTCGATCCCCTGCTTGATCGCCGTCGTCAGAACGAAGGCCTTGAAGGTCGAGCCGGGCTGGCGGTGCCCCTGGGCGGCGAGGTTGAACTTGCTCTGCGAGTAGTCGGTGCTGGAGACCATCGCTTCGATCTGGCCGTTGCGGGGGTCGATCGAGACCAGCGCCGAGGCGGGGTCTTCGCTGTAGGGGAGGGCCGAGCGCATCCCTTCCAGCCCGGCGTCCTGGAGGCGCGGATCGACGGTCGTGTAGACGTCGAGCCCGCCTTTGCGCACCGTGTTCACGCCGTAGGCCTCGATCAGCTTGTCCTCGACGTAGTCGAAGAAGTAGGGCTGGCGTTTGTCGAAGTAGCCGCGGTCGAGGTCGAGCCCGAGGCCGCGCTGTTGCGCCTGCCGGGCCTGGCGGCGGGAGACGTAGCCCTGTTTGGCCATCTTGGCCAGCACCGCGTTGCGCCGCTCGCGCGCCCCTTCGGGATTGAGCACCGGGTTGTAGTCGGTCGGCGCCTGGGGCAGCCCGGCGAGCAGCGCCGCCTGGCGCAGCTTCAGCTTCCAGACCGGCCGCGAGAAGTAGATCTTCGCCGCCGCCTGGACGCCGATCGCGGTGCTTCCCTCGATCGTCCCGTAGGAGGCGGTGTTGAGGTACTGGCTGAGGATCTGCCGGCGCGAGTGGCGTTCGGCGTACTCGATCGCCAGCTTCGCCTCGATGATCTTGCGTTCGAGGTCGCGTTTGGGGTTGGAGATGCAGAGGTTGCGGACGAGCTGCTGGGTGATCGTCGAGCCGCCCTCGACGGTCTTGCCCGCTTCCAGGTTCTTCAGCGCGGCGCGGACGATCCCCTCGGGGTCGACGCCGCCGTGTTCGTAGAAGCGCTCGTCCTCGATCGCGACGGTCGCGTGCTGGAGTGTCTTCGGGATGCGCTTTATAGAGAGCGGGGTGCGCGCTTCTTCGGACTCGACGACTCCCAGCTTGCTGCCGTCGCCCGCGTAGAGGGTCGAATTGCCGCCCTTCTCGATCGGCCGGCAGGCGGCGAGCGAGGGCGCCTTGGCGGCGACGTCGAGCACCCAGGAGGCGACGCCGACGGCGGCGATCGCGATCAGCGCGGCAGCGCCGATGCCGACGAAGAGAAGCTTGCCGCCGGCCCCTCCCCGGTGCCGCTGGCGACGACGGTTGCGCTGCGTCATCGGACGGAGGGTACTCAGCGCCAAACCCGACCTGGGAAACTGCCGCCCTGATGGAGGCCAGCGACCTACCGGCCGAGCGCTTCGGCGAGCCCGCTTCCGGCCCGCGCTTCCCCTACGCCACCTGGGGGCCGGGGATGGCGATCGGCGGGGTGCTGATCGCGCTCGGGGTGGGGATCCTGCTGGGGATCCCGGCGGTGATCGTCGACAGCCCGAGCGACGGCGACCTCAGCACCGGCGCCAACGTGATCGTGCAGCTGGCGACGGCGCTCGGCTTCCTGCTCGTGCCGATCGCGGTGGCGACCCGCTGGGGGGGTTCGTCGGTGGGACAGGCGCTGCGGCGGCTCGGTGTGCGTGGCTTTCGCCCCGGGGCGCTGAAGTGGATGCTCGCCGCGGTCGGCGCGTACCTGCTCTTCGCCGGCGTCTACAGCGCGATCTTCGGCGCCCCCGAACAGGAGGACATCGCCGAATCCTTCGGCGCAGTGCCCGTGCAGATCCTGCTGATCGTCGTCGCGGCGCCTGTCAGCGAGGAGATCTGCTTCCGCGGCATGCTCTTCGGCGGCCTGCGCTCGCACATGCCGCGGATCGCGGCGGCGTTGGTCAGCGCCCTGATCTTCGGCGCCCTGCACGCGCTGACCGGCATCAGCGCGGTGCCGCCGCTGATCTTCTTCGGCTTCGTGCTCGCCCTGCTCTACGAGAAGACCGGCTCGATCGTGCCGGGCATTCTGTTGCACATGCTGAACAACTCCGTTGCTTTGATCGGGCAGTAGCGGCGGGCGGGTCCTGTCGGATGGGCGGGGGTATTAGCGGCCTCACCCGGCCGAACACCCCCGCCCCATCCGCCACCCGCCCGAGGTGCCGCCGCTTAGGGCAGAATGTCCGGATGGCTGGACGACTGATCGCCGGGCTCTCACTCGCTTTGGTGCTGGCGATCCCCGGATCCGCGGTGGGGGCGCAGGGGCCGCAGAAGGCGACGGTGAAGATCGTCCACATCGGCCACCTGAACAAGGGCCGCGCGCCGATCTACGGCACCGTGCCGGCGATCGGCACGGTCAAGCCGTTCGTGCCCGGCCAGCGGGTCGAGGTCAGCTTCTACCTCAACGGCCACCGCATCCAGCACAAGCGCGTGAAGGTCCGCAAGGGCAAGGGTGGCAAGGGCGCCTTCCGGGCGAAGATCCGCGTCGAGCAGGCCGGTAAGTACGCGGTCGCCGCCAAGCACGTCGCGACGCCGGCGCTCGGCGCCGACAGCACCGTGCGCAAGAGCTGGAGAGTCAGCTTCCCGGCTCTGCATGAGGGCCGGTGCGGCGACGTCGTCGTCGGCTTCAAGAAGGCGATGCGCAAGATGGGCTACGTCGTCAACAGCGGCCGCTGCTTCGGCGGCAAGACGGGCCGCGGCGTGCTCGCCTACCGCAAAGTGAACGGGATGAGTCGCAGCTCCCGGGCCGGGGCCGGACTGGTCAAGCGCGTCTTCGCCGGCCGCGGCGAATACAAGGTGCTGCACCCGAACGCCGGCGAACACGTCGAGGCGCCGCTCGACAAGCAGGTGCTCGTCTTCGCCAAGGGCGACAAGCCGTTCGCCGTCTACCCGGTCTCCTCGGGCAAGTCCTCGACCCCGACGGTCACCGGCCACTTCACCTTCATCCGCACCGAACCCGGCTACAACTCGCACGGCATGTATTACTCGTTCTACTTCTACGGCGGCTACGCGGTGCACGGCTACGAATCGGTGCCCGACTACCCCGCCAGCCACGGCTGCATCCGCACCTTCATCGCCGACCAGCCCGAGATCTACAACAGGATCAACTTCGGCGAGTCGATCTTCGTCTTCTGACGTGGTGGACCTCGAGGCCGCAAAGCGCACCCTGATCGCCGAGCTGCGCGAGCACTCGCTTGTGATCGGCGAGGTGACGCTGGCGAGTGGGGCGACGGCGCAGTACTACGTCGACGCGCGGCGGGCGCTATTGCGGCCGGCCGGGTTCCTGGCGGCCGGCGAGCTGATCGCGGCGGCGGCGGTCGAGGCCGGGGCGAGCGCCGTCGGCGGCCCGGCGACAGCGGCGATCCCGCCGAGCTGCGCCGCCCTCGCCGTGCCCGCCGGCGAGCGCCTGGTCGGCTTCTTCGTCCGCGGCGAGCGCAAGCAGCACGGCCTGCAGCGCTGGGTCGAGGGACCCGTCAACGAGGGCGACAAGGTGCTCGTCGTCGAGGACACCGTCACCACCGGCGGCTCCACCGTGAAGGCGATCGAGAAGATCAAAGAGCAGGGCCTCGAGCCCGTCTCCGTCATCGCCGTCGTCGACCGCCTCGCGGGCGGCGGCGAAGCGATCGAAGCGGCCGCGGCCGCCCCCTATCGGGCCCTCGCCACGATCGACGAGCTCTACCCGGACCGCCCCGACCGGGGCTGATTGCAATCAACGCCCCGAGCAGGATTCGAACCTGCGGCCTACTCCTTAGGAGCCATTCACAGCGACCTTCGCCGATCCGCTCTGCAAAGCGAAATACCTGCAAATAGGTCGCTTCTGGCTAGACACTAGGTGACACGAAAAGACGTTTGGGAACAGTATTTGTTCCCATTTTGTTCCCACTTTCGCTCGGTCAGCAGGCCGACTTACCGGTCGTCACCTCTGCGACCGAGGGGCAGCCACCACCCTCGCAGCACGACTCGACCTTCTGCCTACAGTCGGCGCACCACCAAGCCGAGCGCATCCAGAACAGGCGGTGCTGCTTACCGGTCATCGCACAGAACATCGATGCCCAGCATTGCTTGCCGGCCGGTCGTAACTCGCGCCGCCCCCGCCTGGGCGCGCATGACTCGCAGCGTCGCACGCAAGCGTGCCTTTGCTCGCCCATGCACACCCAGGCGGAGAGCGATCGGACGAACCGGCGCCAGTCGGCCGCGGCGCTCTCCGCCGCCATCGGTGTGGGGCTGTACCTACTGACGCTTCTCGGGGAGGGGATGCTGGGAGCCACGATCCGCTGGCTTCTAGCCTGGCTCGGCGCCGCGACCGTGGGGGCGATCGTCCCCCTCGGGCCGAGCGCCGGGCAGCTTGCCTGGATCGTCGCGCTGGCGCCGCTGGCGTGGTCGGTCCTCGGCCTGGTTCGGCCGGGCGGCGGCTGGGCCTGGCGACGGCGCATCGGCGCCCGCCGGCCCACCGTCGATGAGGCGCTGGCGATCTCCGACGCCCAGGCGATGCTCTGCGGCGCCGACCCTAGCCTGCCCGAGATGGAGAGGGTCTACGTGCTCGACGATCCGCTTCCGGCGGGCGCCGCCCGGGGCCGCAGCGTCATCCTCAGCCGCGGCCTGCTCGAATCCGACGCGGTGCCGGCCGTCCTGGCACACGAGCTCGGCCACGCGCGCTCCCTCGACGCCCGCCTCACCGAGGCTCTGCAGCGGTTCGAACTCTGGGGCGACCCGCTCGGGCCGGTCGAGCCTCAGCGCGGGGCCGAGGCCCCGGCCGTCGAGGAGCGGCGTGGCGGCCTCCTGCTCGGCGCGGTCCGCTGGCTGCTCCGCCTCGCCGGCGGCGGCTGCGCCGAGGCCCTGCTGCACCCGCTCTGGGCCGCCTACTGGCGCTCCCGTGAGTACGCCGCCGACGCCCACGCCGCCGCCCTCGGCCAAGCCGAGGACCTCGCCCGCCACCTGGCCGACCAGGAGCTTCCCTTCGATCCCCCGCAGCGCCGCTTCCTGCTCAACCGCGCCGAGCATCCGCCGGTCGCCCACCGCATCGAGCGCCTACTGGCTCCAGGTGGGTCGGAATGAGTCCCGCGCCCGTCTTGGGATCGATGGAGGCAACACGATGAGCAGCTCCCTGCCGGGACGCTTCACCAAGGCCGCGATCCACGCCGAGGCCGGCGAGCTCGAGGTGCGCCTCAGCGCCGCCGGCAACTGGCAGCTCTACGTCCGCGCCGGCACCGACTGCGAGTGGCGGCTCGCCTGCAGCGGCGACCTCGACGCCGGCGCCGAGGTGCCGCAGGGCTTCTTCGGCACCGAGCCGGTGCGCATCGGCAATCTGCTCCTCGACCGCGCCGCCCGCCGCGTCTGCGTCGACGGCGCCGAGGTCCCGCTGACGGCCCTTCAGTACGACGTCCTGGCTCTTCTCGCCCGCGACCCCCAGCGCGTCGTCTCCAAGCAGGAGCTGGCCCGTGAGGTGTGGGGCTCCGAGCTCCAGATCTGCAACCGCACGATCGACAGCCACGTAAGCAGGCTGCGCTGCAAGCTCCGCCACGCCGGTGCCGCGGGCTTCGTCGTCAACTGCTGGGGCGTCGGCTACAAGCTCTGCGAAGGCGCCCCGCCTGCAGCGCCTACGGCCTGACCCGCTTGCGAACCGTCACCATGGTGATCGCCGAGGTTGCGCAGCTACTCGGCGCCAGGCACGGCCCGGAGGCCGGGCGCTCCAGCTGCTGCCCGAGTGAGATCGGGGAAGCACGAGCGGGACCGCCGCGACGATCCGCCTCATGGCGGCCCCATCGGCAAACTCGCCTCGGCCTTCACGCAGCCCCTTCGCATTCCACCCCTTCGCGCCGCCCGCCGCACAGCGATATGCGGGCGTGCCCTTTCGGTCCGCGCTCGTGGTACGCGCGTTCTCTCGGCGCCCGGCAGATCCCGTCCGGCCCGTCCGAACCGCCTAGCCCTCTCCATCAGGTCCCCGCGGCCGGGCGCTTGAAGAAGCAGGTCGTCAGCTGCCCTTTCACCGAGCCGGTGATGCCGCCTTTCAGGGTCACCTCCGCCTGCGTCACGAGCTCCCAGCCCTCTGCGCCGATCACGTTGAGCCGGGCGATCAGCCTTTGGACCTCCTCGGCCTGGCGCCTGGAGCTCCATCGCTCGGTCAGGTCGAACGTCTCGACGTAGTACTCCCAGCGCTGCCCGGCCGTCACTCGCACCCAACTCCGTCCCCATCCGCATCAAGCCCGTGGTGATCGGTGCCGACCACCGTGACTTCTCCCGTGTAGTACGGGCCGTTTCCACTCCCGCCTTCGCAGTCATAGTCAGAGGCGTTGGGCTCGAGGCCGCCGTCGCCTCCTCCTGCGGCGCCGCAGCAAGTTGCGGACTCGCGTCAGCGCCGCCCCTGCCGGCCTGAGCACGCGATTGGTCAAGCAGATCGCGGACGCAGGGAGGACGGCGAGGGAGCGCACTTCCGGTGCGTGACCGAGCCGTCTCGACCGAGGACAAAGAGATGCGCAGAGCCAAGCGCGCGCTCAGGGTGAGATCAACTCGGCGCCCGGCAGATAGGCCGACACCCGCTTCGGGTCGCGCGTCAGCAGCGGCCGCCCGGTGACCGCTGCGTGCGAGGCGATCAGGAAGTCGGCGAGGATCTGCTCCCGCGCCCCACCGGCACGGCGGTAGGAGGCGTGAGCGTGCCCGGCTAGGAATGCCGCCGACCGCGGCAGATCCTCGACCACCAGGCCTTCAGGCAGCGCCTCCTCCAAGTCCTCGATGCGCGAGAAGCGCGGCGCAACCTCGGCCAGCACCACCGCGTCGATCACCAGCGGCCCTTCGGCCAGCGCTTCTGCCAGCGCCGCCTCCGACCACTCGAGCCAACGCTCGTCCTCGGTGAAGACGTCCAGCAGGATGCTGCTGTCGACGAAGGTGCCGGGGCTTGCCCTCACCTACGCGTGAGCGCCAGGATCTCGTCGGTGCTGAGCGCGCCGTCGCCCGCGCCGCGCATCGCGGCTACCCGACGTTGCGCCCGATCGGCGCCCGTCATGAGCCTCGCGCCTTTGCGGTCCAACTCGAACCGCACCTCGCTGCCGGGCTTGATCCCGAGCGCCCGCCGAACATCCTGCGGGATCGTCACCTGCCCCTTCTGGGTCACCTTCATCAAAGTAAGACTAGCAAGTAATACTCGGGTGGGAGACTTGGGGGACTGGGTCCGTCACGCTTTTCAGCCCGATGACGTTGCAGACCGCGGGCCGCGAGCTTGGACATCTCCAGGCTGAAAGCCAGGACTTGCTCAACCCGGTATCCGGGTGACGTTCCGACGTATTCGTTTTGGGCGAGGATCCGCTCGACTCGTCCGTCGGGAGTCCAGTTGCCGACTCGTTTCCTGACCTTTAGCCCGCTCCCCAAATCTCAACGAATGGTCGAGTAAGTGCGCCGAATCACATCGTCCGCCGCTCTGTTGCAACGCGCACATAGCCGGATCGCAGAGATTTCTCACCGGGAGGGGTACCACTCTGGTCCGCTCGTCGTCATAGGGGTGAGAGGGGCTGAGGCAAGGCCCGTATCGCCCGCGAACCGGGCAGACCAACAAGGAGAGCGGTATGTCATTCCGACCGAGCCAGCCGGTCAACCGGCCGGTGCCACGCACCCCTGCCGCGACCCAACGTGCGTCGATGACGCCCGCCGGACCGAGCGGAGCAAGGACACAGGGAGGCCGAATAGTGGCTCAGCTATTTGGCCGACCGAGGACGCCGCTCCGCGACGCGTCCGCCGAAGTCAGCGATGGGCGGTGGGTCGTGGCCGGGGTGCGCATTGCCCTATGCCTGATGCTGGTTGCGACCGCGATGGCCGTGGCGTTCGCCGCCACCGCCCACGCCGGCGGCAACTACCCGATGCTGCTCTGCGCCGCCGGGCGCTGCCCGAAGGGCAAGCGAAGGGTGAAGGCCGGGCGCAAGGGCAAGGCGAAGGCGCGCTGCGGGCCAGGCGCGTCGGAACATCCACAAGCGCTGCGCCCGCGCCAGGCGCGCCGCGCGCCGCCATCCCGGCGCCAAGGTCGATGCGCCGCCGCGCCCACAGGCTCTGCGCGCGCTCCAAGCGGATCCGCCGCGCCGCGCCGCGCGGCCACCGCGGCGGCAAGGGCAGCTCCCACCGGCAGGGGAGGCGCTGATGCGCACCGCCGGCGTCGACCTATCGGTCGCCGACAAGGGCACCGCGGCGGCGACGATCGAGTGGGAGAGGGACCGGGCGAGGGTGGGGGTGCCCTCGCTCGGCCTCGACGACGCCGCCCTGCTCGAGCTGCTCGCCGAAGTGGAATGGACGGCGATCGACGCGCCCTTCGGCTGGCCCGAGCCGATGGTTGCCGCCCTCCACGCCTATGCCGCCGAAGACCGCTGGCCGGCGCCCGAGAAGCAGAGCTTCCGCCTGCGCCGCACCGACCTCCACGTCCACGACCGCGTCCTCGCCGAGACCGGCGAGAAGCTCTGGCCGCTCAGCCCCTCCACCGATCGCATCTCGCTCACCGCCTGGCGTCTCGCCGGCCTGCGCGAGGCCGCCTATGAGCGCTCTCGCATCCGCTTCGACCGCGCCGGCGGCGACCAGGTCGTCGAGGCCTACCCGGCGGCGGCGCTGCTGCTCTGGGGCCTGCCCCGCGCCGGCTACAAGTCCGACCCCGAGGCCCGCGAGCAGCTGCTCGCCGCGCTCGAGGCCGCGGCGCCCTGGCTGGAGTGGGGGGAGGGCGCGCGCGAGGCCTGCGTCGAGAGCGACGACGGCCTCGACGCCGTCCTCTGCGCCCTGATCGCCCGCGCCGCCGCGCTCGGACTCACCGAGCCGCCGCAGGCCGAGGCGCTCGAGCTCGCCCGAGTCGAGGGCTGGATCCACCTGCCGCGCAGGGAGCAGCATGGGGGAGCTGTTTCGCGACTCGCGCTGAGCCAGTGGGGGAGTTGTGTCGATGGCGGGACGCCCTTCTGACAGGCCACCTCCCGCCGATATTCGCACTCGCTCGCCGCGGGATGATGGACTACTCGGTGCCCTGGCCACCGGACCGCTTCGCCAGTCCGCCTATGAGATAGCCCGAGCTACTCGCATCGCCTCCGCCGCCCCGAGGTAGGGACCCATCAGGTAGGCGCCGAGCGCGGGTGCGAGCTTCGGCAGCTGTCCGGACCCTTCCGTTGCGATGCGGAGGCTGAGCGCCATGGCGAGCGCTCCCAGCAACAGCTCCTCGGTCCCCTCCGGGGGCGAGCCGATCGCCGCGCCGGTCTCCCTCGACGCGGCCGCAAGCTGACCGACCGCCTCCCGGTAGCGCTCTACCCCCACCACTCCCGCGGCCAGGCCCTCGACCAGGCAGAATCGCGCCAGCTCGGGTTCGGTGGCGAGAAAGTCGAGCACCGCGCCTAGCGCCGCAATCACCTGCCGAGGTGGATCGCCTTCCTCGCTCGCCGCGGCGCCTGCAGCAAGCTGCCCGACGTGCGCGGCGACGACCTCCCAGGCCGCCAGGAAGCAGCCTTCTTTGTCCTCGAACAGTTCATAGAAGACGCGGCGGGAGACCCTCGCCTCGTCGATGACATCGCTGACCGTGAGGGCCGGATAGCCCTTTGCGGTGGTGGCGCTCGCCACACCGGCGAGCAGGCGCTCTCGCTGGCTGCGCTTCACCGCCGCATGCGGCAGCCTGTGTTTGCCGGCTGGCAGCGGCCCAAGCGCCGCTTCGTCATCGCGCTCGTCCCGCCTCTCATTGCCGGTCGGCGCCCGTTTACCGGCTCGCGGGCCCGTCCGGCGCTTGTCCCGTTTGCCGCCACCGACCTGTAGTGCGCCGACGAACTCGGCGACTCGCCCTGCCGACTTCCCAATCCGCTCGGCTTCTTCGTCCAGCAGACACCCAGCGGGTAGCCACACCGCGGCGGCCGCCATCAGCTCCTCCTCCAGCGCCTTGGCCGCTCCGGAGCGCGCGCTCCCCGTCGTGCGCCCCTGCCGCAGGACTCTTGCGATCTCCGTCAGCGCTTTCCGATAGCGCTCGATCGCCTCCGGGCCGGCCGCGAACGGCTCGATCAGGCACGCCCGCGCGGTGGCCGGATTCGCGGCTGCCAACTCGAACAGCCCCTCGATCGCCGCCGCCCGCTTCGCCGCCTGCCGTCCGCGCTGAGCCTCGAAGCCCTCGCGGCACTTGGTCTCGGCCTCCTCGGCGGCACAATCGAGCAGCGCCAGGTAGCAGCCTCGCTTGTCGCCGAAGCGCTTGCGGACGGTGGGCAGGCCGACTCCCGCGCGGCGGATCAGGTCCTCGATTTTGAAGCCCGAGTAGCCGTGTTCGCCGACCAGCTCCGCGGTCGCCTCCAGGATGCGGCGCGCCCGGTCGCCGGGCATCTCCTCCCGGGTCAGGGCGCGGCTTGTCTCGTCCTGTGGACGGCCCGGCAACGCTCGCATGGTGTCGAGCATAGCCAGCGCACGAGCGCCGTCGTCCGATCCGCCATCAGCGCCGGCAAGCTCATAAATCGGCCTCACTTTTTGGGAACTTCGGCTTGCATCTCGCAGCCGGATCTGCTTTCATAGCCACGTCGGTACGGGAGGTCACCCAACGGGAACGATCTTCACCCGACAGCACCACGCCCCCAAGACGGGCAGGGAACCACCACGAGGACCGAGGAACCGCAGCAGGAAGGGCCGCCATGGGACGCGACCCGCAACAGGGAAAGGGAGAG
>CAWFEI010000015.1:0-38088 GCA_963814915.1 uncultured Solirubrobacterales bacterium
GTTGCGCCGCCTGCACGATCGCTTCGGGATCAGCGAGACAGCGACCCCGGAGGCCGCGCAGTAACCTCGAAGGCGTCTTGGCACAAGGGCCGGAGCCGCATGCACCTGAGGTCGCCGACGCCACCCGGCGCACCCGGCTCGCCAACGAACGCACCGAACTGGCCTGGTGGCGCACCGGCCTGACCGCCCTCGCGGTGGCGCTGGGCATCGGACGCGTCGTGCCGGAGCTGAACGAAACCGCGGTGCGCTGGCCCTACGTCCTCGCCGGCGTGGGCTTCGCCCTCTGGGGAATCCTGGCGATCGCCTACGGCAGCCGGCGCGCCGCCGAGGTCGAACGGGTGCTGGTCGCCGGTCGCTTCCCCGAGCCGCCCGGCTGGACACGAGCCGTGCTCGCGATCAGCGGTATGGCACTGGGCCTGCTTACGGCGATCCTGATCCTTTTGGACTAGGCGGGGCCCGCTTCGTCGCCGTCGGTCAGGCGAAAGCCTGGCTGGCGCGGCGGCGCAGGTCTGCGTTGAGCATCCCGGTCACCTGACTGGGTCGCTCGCCGGCGGCGGGGATCGCATCCCCGATCAGGCCGCTGGCGCGGAAGCCGAAGAGCGGTGCGTCGAAGCCGGCGTCGCGGATCTTGCGGACCAGCTGCACGGCCGACGGCGTATCGGCGCCGGGGCCGCAGAGGACGATCGCGGTCGGGTCGAGCGCAGAGAGGGCGCGCTCCATGCGCTCCTCGCCGAGCTCGTCGGACAGCATCAGCACACGGAACCCGGCCCGGCGAAGGGCAAGATCGAGGGCCTGGGCATGAACGGCCTCGGCGTCGGAGCCGCGGCTCGAGTCGAGCAGCAGGATTCCCGCCGGGCGCGAAGCGGTCGAGGCGAGGCGGCGGGCGCCGTGCAGCCAGCCCATCGCCCAGCGCGCGGCAAACTCCAGCTCGGCGGCGCGCTCGGCGTCGGCTGCCAGTTCGTCGACCGCGGGAAGAAGCATCTCCTCCACGGTGCGCTCCAACGGCCGCACCGCGAGGCTCTCCTCAATCGCCCGGTCGGCGGCGTCCTCGTCGAAACTCTCGAAGGCGGAGAGCAGGCCGCCGTTGGTGGTCGGCGCGTCCTGGCGCTGGCGCGTCAGCGCTATTGCCGAAGAGATGTTGCCCGTCTCGGCGAGCGCGTCGCGCAGGGTCTGCAGCTCGACCAGCTCGTAGTTGCGGTGGTTGCCGGGCGTGCGCTTCGGCACCGGGAAGCCGTAGCGGCGCTCCCAGCTGCGCAGAGTGTTGGGGCTGACCCCGAGGACTTCGGCGGCGGCGTTGGTTCGGATTCCGGGCACGTGCAGCATTTTGGCACCGGATTTCCGGGTTTACACCGGTTATGGACAGATTTCCGGAATCTGTCAGCGATCTTGCAAGAGCCGCGACGTCATTTGCGGGACGGCTCCAGAGCGCCGACGCCGACTGGCTGGCCAACCGCGCGGGCCCGCCACATCGCCTCGTCGGCCTTGTGGAGGAGGCCGTCGGCCTCGTCGCCGTGGTCCGGGCAGGCGACGACGCCGGCCGAAATCCCGATCCGCAGGCCCCCCGCCCGCTCAAGGTCGTCGAGCTGCTCGAGCAGTCGCTCGGCCATCTGCACGCCGCCGACCGTGGTCTGGCCCGGCGCCAACACGCAGAGCGCGTCCTCCTCGAGCCGAAAGGTCTCGTCGACCAGGCGGACGCTCTCGCCAAGCGCCGCGCCGACCACCGCGAGCGCGGTCTCCCGGCCCCTGCCCTCGTCGCCGTCGCGCGCGCCCGGCCCCTCGACGTCGAAGACGACCAGGGCGAACGGCTGCTCGTAGCGGCGCTGGCATTCGAGCAGCTGGTCGAGGCGCCGCCGCATCTGCCCGGGCCGGTAGAGGCTCGCGTGCTCGTCCTCGGCCACGGCCGTGGCGGCAGGGGAGTCGCTGCGCTCCCAGAGCGTGCCGACCGCGGTCGCGGTGACCGAGCCGAACTCCTCGGCAAGCTTCTGCGCGGCGGCGGCGAATAGCGCGGCGTCCCCCCCGGCCATCTCATCGTGCAGCTTGCCGAGCAGCGAAGCCTGCAGCACCGAGACCTCGCGAGCCAACTGTCCGGCACCTGAGCGACCGTTCGAGCCGGCAGGCGTGGTGGTCTCCGTAGCCACGCCGAGACCTTGGCGAAGCGAGCGGACGCCAGAAAGCCGAAAAATCGCAATTTGCGAGGCGACCCCCGTCTAGCGAAATGTCTAGTCGAGCGTGCGGCGGCCGGCGAAGGCGTTGCCGAGAGTTACCTCGTCGGCGTGCTCGAGGTCGGCGCCGATCGGCAGCCCGCTGGCGAGGCGGCTGACCTTGACCTGGCCGCGCAGCTGCTCGGCGATGTGCAGCGCGGTGGCCTCGCCGGTTGTTGTCGGATTGGTGGCGAGGACCACCTCGTCGACGTTTCCGTCGGCGACGCGACGCAGCAGCTCGGCGATCTTCAGGTCGCCGGCGTCGACCCCGTCGATCGGGGAGAGCGCGCCGCCGAGCACGTGGTAGAGGCCGCGGTACTCGTGCGTGCGCTCAACCGGGATCACGTCGGCTGGTTCCTCGACCACGCAGATCGTCGTCTGGTCGCGGCCGGAGTCCTCGCAGATCCGGCAGAGCGGGCCCTCGGAGAGGTTGAAGCAGCGCTCGCAGAGGCCGACCTTCTCCTTCACCTCGCGGATCGCGGCGGCGAGCGCCGCCGCCTCTTCATCGGGGGCACGGAGGATGTGGAAGGCGAGCCGCTGGGCGGTGCGCTGGCCGATCCCCGGCAGCCGCGAGAGCTCGGCGACGAGGCGGGAGAGCGGTGCGGGGCCCTCGGCGCTCACATCCCGGGGAGGCCGGGCATGCCCCCCATGCCGCCAGTGATCCCGCCCATTTTCGAGCCCGCCAGCTCCTGCGCGGCCCGCAGAGCCTCGTTGACCGCGGCCTGGACCATGTCGGCGAGCATCTCCGCCTCCTCGGGGTCGATCGCCTCGGGGTCGATCGCGATCTCGCGCAGGGTCATGTCGCCGCCCATCTTCACCTTGACCATGCCGCCACCGGCGCTGGCCTCGACAACCTCGTCCTTGAGCTGCTCCTGCGCCTGCTCCATCTGCTGTTGCATCTGCTGCGCCTGTTTCATCAGCGCGTTCACGTCAAAGCCCCCAGGGCCGCCCCGTGCCATCAACCGACCTCCTCGGCGTCGAATTCGCTCTTGATCTTCTCCACCAGCGCCTCATGGTCGGCGCCGTCCCGCTTGCGCTCCGTCTCCGGAGTGCTCTGCTCCCCATCCAGCACCGCGAACGCCGGCCGCACCTCCTGGCCAATGACGACCTCCAGGGCCGCCGCCAGCTGCTCCTTCTTGTCCGGCGCTTCGGCCTTTCGCTTGTTGAAAGTGTGGTCGGCAGGGAACCCCACCGTCACGGCGCCGGAATCGACGGCAACCGGCCGCGCCCCCTCGAACGTCGCCGTCAGCGCCGGCGCCGTCTGCATCAGCTGATCGAGCACAGCCGGCCATACACGAACGACCTGCTCCAAATCCAGCTCCTGGCTCGCGGGGGAATCGTCTTCGGCTGGTGAAGCTTCGACGTCAACCGCGGGCGCCTCTGCCGCGGGTGGTGGCGTAGGAGGGACCTCCTCCGAGGAAGCTTTAGCTACCGCAGGGGAAGGTGGGGGCCCTGCGCCGAGAGGACCCGCGGCCTGACCGCCCCCGGTCCCTTGCTCGAGTCGCTCGATGCGCCTAAGAAGTCCCTCGGTCGAGGGGTCGAGGTCGGGTCGGGCAGCTTTCAAGAGCGCTATCTCGACCGCCATGCGGGCGTCGTCGCCTTCGCGGACCGAGGTCAGGGCTTGTGAGATTTCGTCGATCGTGCGGACGAGGGTCGCGGCGCCGATCGCTTCGGCTTGCGCCCGCAGCCTGCCCTGGTCCGTCGCCGTTACGACGAAGGTGTTCGGCACTTCGCCGACCGTCTGGGTTACCAGCAGGTGGCGCAGATGGGCAAGCAGGTCGCGGGCAAACTGCGAGGGGTCGCGGCCGGAGCGGGCCATCTCCTCGATGCCGAGCAGGACGGCCTTCGGATCCTCGGCGATCACCGCGTCGACGGCTCCGAAGAGCAACTCTGCGTCGGCGGCGCCGAGCATTTGCAGCACGTCTTCGAGGCCGACCGTGTCGCCGCCGTAGGCGACGAGCTGGTCAAGAGTGCCGAGCGCGTCGCGGAAGCTGCCCTGCGCGGAGCGGGCGATCGTCGCCACGGCGCCGTCGTCGACCTCGATCCCCTCGACGTCGGCGACGCGCTGCACGACCTCGGAGATCTGCTCCAGCGAGGGCCGCTGGAAGTCGAAGCGCTGGCAGCGGTCGGCGATCGTCGCCATCACCTTGTGCGCCTCGGTTGTCGCAAGGACGAAGACCGTGTTCGGCGGCGGCTCCTCGAGCGTCTTGAGGAAGGCGTTCCAAGCCTCTTTGGTCAGCATGTGTGCCTCGTCGAGGATGTAGACCTTCCAGCGGCCGCCCGCCGGGGCGTAGGCGACCCGCTCGCGCAGGTCGCGGACGTCGTCGACCGAGCGGTTGGAGGCGGCGTCCATCTCGATCACGTCGACCGAGCTGCCGGCCGCGATCGTCAGGCAGGACTCGCACTCGCCGCAGGGGGTCGCGGTCGGGCCGCCGCGCTCGCAGTTGAGCGAGCGGGCGAGGATCTTCGCCATCGACGTCTTGCCGGTTCCGCGCGAACCGACGAAGAGGTAGGCGTGGTGGACCTTGCCCTGCTCGACCGCGTTGCGCAGCGTGCGCACGACGTGCTGCTGGCCGACCACCTCGTCGAAGGAGCCGGGCCGGTGACGCCGGTAGAGGGAGGTCGAGTCGCTGGCGGAGGGCACTGCGGCCAGTGTATCTGCGGCGGCGGGGCGCCTTTCTCGGACTGTGCGCGAGTAACGCGCCCCGCACCGGTAGGTTGCGCCGGTGCCGATGCCGACCCGCAACTTGTTGACGCCGCTCGCCTGGGTCGCCGCAGTCGCGGCGCTGCTGCTGGCGGCCTTCCCGCTCGGCTTCCCGAACTACGACACGATCTACGCGCTGGTCTGGGGACGCGAACTCGCCCACGGGACGAGCCCCGACTACGGCGCCGCCCTGCCCCCCACCCCGCACCCGCTCGCCGACCTGGTGGGAATGGTGGCGACGCCGCTCGGCGGCGGCGCCGTCGGCGTGACGATGGTGATCGCCTACCTCTCGCTCGGCCTCGTCGCCTATCTTGTCTACCGGCTCGGCTCGCTCTGGTTCGACCGCCCGATCGGCGCCGTCGCGGCCGTGTTCGTCCTAACCCGAGCCCCCTTCCTCTCCAACGGCCTGCGCGCCTACGTCGACCTCCCCTACATAGCCCTTGTCCTCGGCGCCCTGGTCATAGAGACGAAGCGCCCGAAGGCCGGCTGGCCCGTGCTGGCCCTTCTAGCCCTAGCCGGCCTGCTCCGCCCTGAGGCGTGGCTGTTCTCCGTCGCCTACCTCGCATACCTCCTGCTCGACACCGATCAGCTCTTCAAAGCTCGCGAGGGCGAGGGCAACACGCCTGTAGGGCGGGCCGGGGTGCCCCTCGAACCGGCGGATACTCAAAACGGCGGTCTAACCAGACCGCCGTTTGTTGGGGCGAGGGGTACCCCCTCCTCTTCCCGCTCTCTTGCCATCCTCGCCATGCTCGCCCTTGCCGGACCAGTGCTATGGGCGCTGTTCGACTGGATCACCGCCGGCAGCCCCACCTACTCCTTCACTGGCACCCAGGAAACGGTGGAAACGCTGGCCCGTAAGACGGGCCCGGTCGACCTGGTGCTGTACGGCCCGCGGGCGCTCGGCGAAGTGATGCAGTGGCCGGGGATGGTCGGCGCGGCCGGTGGCGTCCTCATCGCCGGCGCAATCCTCGTCGCGCGCCGCCGTGGATCGCAGCTTTTTGGGGCCTATAGACCCCGGAACCTTGCGATCGGCTTGACGGCAGCAGTGCTGGCGCTCGGCGCGTTCGCCCTGCTCGCCGCCGCCGGCCTCGCGATCATCGCCCGCTACACGATGCTGGGCGGCGCCGTGCTCGCCATCTTCGTCGCCCTCGGCCTGCTCGGCTGGCGGCAGCTCGAGCGCGGCAATCCCTGGCGGACCGCCTGGCAGGCGTTCGCCGCGCTGGTCGCGCTGATGTTCGTCGTCTGGGCGCCGAACCAGTACGACCTGCTCGCCCGGGTCGACACCGACCTGACCAACCAGGGCGAGATCGAGTCCGACCTCGGCGACCTCGCCGTTTCAGATGCCTTCGAACCGCTCTGCCTGCCGATCTCGGTGCCCAACCACCGCGCCGTTCCCCGCCTCGCCTTCGACCTGGACGTCAGGCCGTCGCGGATCGTCAGCTCCTCCGAGCAGCGCCAGCCCCGGCGCGGCTACTTCCTCAAACCGGCGAGCCCCTTCGTCGTCCACAACTTCGTCCTCGACCCGAACGACCCGTCGCGCTTCTCCTCCCACGTGCCGCTCGGCTTCCGCCCGGTGGCGAGCAACGAGTCCTGGCGCCTCTACCGCCGCTGCTAGACAGGATGGCCGCGCTCGACCGCGTCGAGGGCGGCGTGCGTGGAGGCGGCGAGGTCGGGGTCGGCCAGGTCGACCGCCGGCGGCAGCTCGATGTGCAGCTCGCTGGAGGGGTCGAGGCGCGCCCGCAGACCGTTCGAGCGGGAGCCGAGGATGTGGCCGCCGCGCTCGCGGGCCGTATCGATGAAGTGCAGGTGGTAGCCGCCGACCTCGATCCCCTCGGCGTAGTCGGGGAAGCGGAAGCCGAGCATCGTGCCCTCGACCTCGGTCAGCTCGAACACATGCTGCTCGGCGACAACCTCGGTCAGCGGCCGGTAGGGCGGGCTCTGCCGCGGCACCGAGCGGGCACGGACGGTCTCGAAGCGGCCGTCGAGTCGGATCGCGCAGGAGGCGACTCCGGTGGGGATCAACCCGTCGAGGCGCGCCAGCAGGCCCTCGTGGTCGAGCGGACCCTCGATCCGCGCCTCGATCTCCGGCTCGAAGCGCGAGACGACAGCGAACGGCGTCAGCTCGGACGGCGCGACCTCGGCGACCCTCCCCTCCACGTCGGCCCGATAGAAGCGGCCGTCGAGGGCGATCATCTCGCCGTCGAGACCGTTGAGCGTGCCGAGGCCGAGGTCGCCGTGCTCGGCCAGCTCGGCGAAGCTGAGATCGCCGTCGTAGGCGCCGTCGAGCAGCGCCCCGATCGTCGAAGCCTGGAAGAGCACGTGGTGCTCGCGCTCGGCGTGCAATTCCCGCTCGCGCATCGTCTCCACGTGCAGGGCCCGGATCCAGCGCTCGTCCAACACGCCCGCCAGTCTTCCATGCGAGCATCCGGTCATGGCGGCGATCGAACTCAGCGGCGTGGTCAAGCGGTTCGGGCCGATCGTCGCCGTCGACGGGCTCGACCTCGAGGTTCCCGAGGGAATTTGCCTCGGGCTGCTCGGCCCCAACGGGGCGGGAAAGTCGACGACGATGCGGCTGCTCACCGGGCAGGCGCTGCCGGACGCCGGCGAGCTGCGCGCGCTCGGTCACGAGCTGCCCGGCGACGCCAAGGCCGCCCGCGCCGAGATGGGGGTCGTGCCGCAGCTGGACAACCTCGACGTCGATGTCACCGTCGAAGACAACCTCGCCGTCTTCGCCCGCCTCTACCGCGTTCCCGACGTCGGCGCCGCGGTCGACCGGGCGCTCGACCTCGCCCGCCTGCGCGAGCGCCGGCACGACGCGGTCGACGAGCTCTCCGGTGGAATGCGCCGCCGCCTGCTGCTCGCCCGCGGCCTCGTCCACGAACCGAAGCTGATCCTGCTCGACGAGCCGACCGTCGGCCTCGACCCGCAGATCCGCACCCAGCTGTGGACGCTGATCGACGACCTGCGCTCGCACGGCACGACGATCCTGATGTCCACCCACTACATCGAGGAGGCCGAGCGTCTCGCCGACGAAGTCGCCGTGATGACCGCCGGCAAGATCATCAGCCGCGGCCGCCCGGCCGAGCTGATCGCCCAGCACGCCGGTCGCGAGACGGCCGAAATCTACGCCCCGCCGGAGCGCCTCGCCGAGGCGCGGGCAATCGCCGAGGCGGACGGCCTGCGGGTCCGCCCGGCCGGCCCGGCGATCGCGATCGTCGGCTCGGAGCGGGCCGGCAACGGCTCCGTGCCCGACGACGCCGTGCGCCGCGCCGCCTCGCTCGAGGACGTCTTCGTATTGCTCACGGGAGAGGAGGCCGAGTGAGCGACGACAGGGCGCGGTTGGGGCGGCTCGAACCGGCGGCGATCGGCGGCGTGATGAGCCGCGAGCTGGCCAACTTCCGCACCTACTGGCGCGGGACGACCTTCTCCAGCGTGCTCGAACCGATCGTCTACCTGCTCGCCTTCGGGCTCGGGCTGAGCGCGACCCTGGTCGACGAAGTCGCCGGCGTGCCCTACGTCCAGTACGTCGGCACCGGCATGGTCGCCACCGCGGTGATCTTCTCCAGCGCCCTGCCCGCGATGTTCGGCACCTTCGTCAAGCACCGCTTCCAGAACACCTACGACGCGATCCTCGCGGCCCCGGTAGACGTCGAGGAGCTGGTCAGCGCCGAGATGCTCTGGATCGGCCTGCGCGCCAGCATCTACGGCTGCGTCCCGTTGCTGGTCACGATCGGCTTCGGGCTCGACCCGGCCTGGGGGATGCTGCTGACGCCGGTCTTCTGCCTCGCCACGGCGCTCGGCTTCGCCGGCTTCGGCATCACGATGGCGGCCACGGTCGCCAAGATCGACCAGTTCAACTACGTCACGGCGCTCTTCGTGACGCCGCTCTTCCTCGTCTCCGGCGCCTTCTTCCCGACCGACGAACTGCCGCAGGGGGTGCAGATCGTCGCCCAGCTCAACCCCCTGCACCAGCTGGTCGAACTCGTCCGCGGCGGCGCCTTCGGCTACCAGGCGGTCGACCTCGTCCGCTTCGCCGGCCTCGTCGCCTTCGCCTTCGTGATGTGGCGGCTAGCGATCGACCGGATGGAGAAGCGCTTGATCGACTGAGATGGGGCCGAGTAGGGTCGCACCGATGTCAGGCGGCCCCAAACGCTCTGGTCTGTTCCGGGTCGCCGGGTGCTGAGCCGGGCGCTGCAGACGACCCGCGGGCGGCTCGTCCTCCTGCTCGGCGCCGTCGCCGTCGTCTTGCTCGGCAGCGCCGCGATCGCTCAGCTCTTCAACGAGTACGACGACTTCGGCGCGGCGCTCTGGGGTGCCACGGTCCACCTGCTCGACCCCTCCTCCCTGCAGGATGACGAGGGGGGAGCGGCGCGAGCGATCGGCCTGTTCCAGGTCGTAACCGGCCTGGTCCTACTCGTCGGCCTGCTCTTCACTTTCGTCTCGGAGACGGTCGGCCGTTCACTGGAGCGGCTCGGGCAGTCCGAGCTGCCGGTGCGGGCTCGCGACCACCTGCTGATCGTCGCCGGCGCCGAGCTGGCGGCTGCCGAGGCGGCCGCGGTGGTCCTGATGATGCCGTCGCGGGAAGGGCCGGTGGCGGCCGAGACCGCCGATGTCGAAACCACGCAGGCCGGCGTGGCGCTCGGCGAGTACCTGGAGAGACGCGGAGCCACGCCCCGGGTCTGCCTGCTCTTCCGCCGCGGGCGCAACGTCGACGCGGCTCGCGAGCTGCTTCCGGACGCCTGGGACGTGGTCGTCACCGACCGCACCGTGACCGCCCTGCTGCGACTCGGCATCACCCATCCGGAGACGCTGGCGGGGCTGCCGGAGATTGGCGACCTGGCGCCATTCAGCACCGGCTACCCCGAGCTCGTGCGCGCGGCGTGGCGAGCGGCCGAGGGCGAACGGCGGCCCTTGCGGCTGGCGATCGTCGGCTGCAACTTCGACGCCCCGGCGCTGATGGAGGACCTCGCCGCTGCCGCGGTCGCGGTCGCGGCAACGGGAGAATGAAAATGGACCGTGCAACCGCCTTCGAAACAAGGTCCCCGGGCATGTCCGTCGGGGTTGGCTCGAGTCGGGCTCGCCTGCGGCACCCGCGGCTTCCGCTTAAGGCTGCTTCCTTCCGGACCTGACCTGATTCACGTGCCTACGTCGCGCAGGACCCGGCCGTCAACGCCGTCCCCGTCGGACCGGTCCCGAAGGCCAGCCCCTAAGAACGGTATTCGGCCCCGCTAGAGCGGATTGCGGGTTATAGGGCACCGCTGATTCCCCGCCTAGCACGGTCCACCCACGATCCTACCCGGCCGCGCCCATAGAGTCTGCCCGCCGTGATCCAGGTCGACGCCGAGTCCTTCTTCGTCATCGTCCTCGCCGCCGCCGTCGCGGCGGCGACGGTCGCCTTCGTGCCGGGCCGCTTCGTGCCTCCGGTCGTAGTGGTGGAGCTCGGGCTCGGGATCCTGGTCGGGCCGCACGTGCTCAGCATCGCCGACGAAGACAGCTTCATCGAATTCTTCGCCAACCTCGGCCTCGGGATGCTCTTCTTCTTCGCCGGCTACGAGATCGACTTCGAGCGGATCAAGGGCAAGCCGCTGAAGCTCGGCGCCTGGGGCTGGGGGCTCTCGATCGTCATCGCCCACATCTTCGGGGCGGTACTCGCGATGACCGGCCTGATCATCTCTTCCCTCTATGTCAGCACGGCGATGGCGACGACGGCAATCGGCACCCTAATCCCGATCCTGCGCGACAGCGGCGAGCTGCGCTCGCGCTTCGGCACCTACCTGCTGGCCGCCGGTGGGGTTGGCGAGTTCGGCCCGATCCTGCTCGTCACCCTCTTCCTCTCGACCGAGAAACCGTTGCACGAGGCGGGCATCCTGATCGCCTTCGTGGCGCTCGCCGTCGCTCTCGCGTTGATCTCGATGCGACTTGCCTGGCGCGGCTGGGATGCGCTGGAGCGGACCTTCGAGGCGAGCAGCCAACTCGCCGTGCGGGTCACCGTGGTGTTGATCTTCGGTCTCGTGCTGCTCGCCGGCAAGCTCGGCCTGGACGTCCTGCTCGGCGGCTTCGTCGCGGGCATGATCGTCCGCCTCTCGCTCAAAGGCCACGAGCTGCAGGTCTTCGAGTCGAAGCTGACCGCGGTCGGCTTCGGCTTCTTCGTGCCCTTCTTCTTCGTCACCAGCGGCATGGCCTTCGACGTGCAGGCGCTCGGCTCGGCGAAAGCGCTGCTGAAGCTCGGGCTGTTCGTCCTCCTCTTCCTGGCGATCCGCGGCCTGCCGGCGCTGCTGCTCTATCGCAAGGTCCTACAGTCGCGCCAGCGAGCGGCGCTCGCCTTCTACTCGGCGACCGAGCTGCCCCTCGTCGTCGCGATCACGACGATCGCCCTCGACGCCGGCCACATGACCAGCTCGACGGCCGCGGGCCTGGTCGGCGCCGCGATGCTCTCGACGCTGATCTTCCCCTTCGTCGGGCTTGCCCTGCAGAAACGCGCCGTCGAGGAAGCCGAAACCGGGCCGCCCGGCAGCGGCCAGGCCAAGGCCCAGCCCACGTAATATCCGAGTCCTCCCGGGCGCGTAGCTCAGTGGGAGAGCGCTCGCCTCACACGCGAGAGGTCGCTGGTTCGAACCCAGCCGCGCCCATTGGCCTAGATTTCGTTTTATAGAGCTAAATCCAGCCATTCCCTCTAACAATCTTTGGTCCGTCGATATGCAGACGTGGAAACGAAATGGAAACTTTCCTCGTCACCTATCGCCATTGACCACCCGCCTGCCCCCTATTGTTCCACCCAAGGGGGGTCGATCTGGGAGCTGGCATCCATGTACGACCGTCTCTATTGATGCCGAATTGACTACTTCCGTTGGTGCTCCGAAGCAAGGGAGTCCGTCTGCATGGCCTGGCAGTCTTGCCTCATGGCGAGCGAGCCGGTTTTTTGGGGCAGGATGCGGATCACCTGGAGCCCGGGCGGTGACTACATCATGCGGTTCCCGCTCTGGGTCGAGGAACGCGCCCTTCACGAATGCGAAAACGAGCTGAAGCAGGCGATCGAGGATGCCTTGGAGGACACTACGGTGATCGCGATCGAATCCGAGCCTATGGTCGTGACGCGCACCGAGGGATCAACTAACGCAGAGCCGGGAGAACTCGAAATCGTGACCCTAGGGATGATCGACCCCGACGAAGCGGTCGAGATGAAGCGGGCAGTTACGCCGCTCCTGCAAAGCGCGATCGAGGCAACGGATCGATTGATCGAGGCCGACAACGAAGCCGCCGAGGCTCTGCGGGAAGCTCTGCGCCCTCGATCCACCTAACGCGCGTTCAGCAGACAATCGACTACCCAACTGCCGGTCTAGGGCTTGCACCGATAAGGATTTCCTACTGCGAGCCTGAATGACCTCTTACGCCAGCGTCTGATGTTCGACCAAATGTCAAAACGCCTCGCCTTGATCGTTCCGCTCTTGGCGATCATTCCGTTCATTGCCAAGGCTGTGTCAACGGAAGCTGGATCGATTGTTTTCGGCGTTATTGGCATCGTCGGTTACTACGCGATGGCTCTGACCTACATCTATCTCTATGGATTTGAGGAAGGTGCTCGCTCCCTCGTTCCGAGCCGCCGCCGAAGTGGGTTGCCTCCGCTTGAGCGGCGATTTCGCATCGTGGGAGCCGGGGTTGGGGTGGCTGCGATGGTCTCGGTGACCTGGGCAGTCGCCGAAGGACCGAAGCTCGGAGACGGGTCCTCATTCAGCGTGATGGGGCTCATCTTTCTCGCGCTGGGGGGCTTCCTGCTTTTGGCTTACCTTGCGAGTGAGCAGCGCCGGTCTCAGAAGACGTGTCCAGACTGCGCTGAGCTGGTACTTGGAAAAGCTAGGGTCTGCAAACACTGCGGTTGGCGCTGGCGGGGCAAGCCAGAAGAGAGGATTCGCCCTTGTAGCCGACAATCGCCTCGCCGCAGTCGTTGAGATTTACGCGGCAACCGTGCTGGGACTGCACCACCAGACGTTCGCGGTTAGCTGAAGACGGCCGGGGGGCCTCTCTGTCGCGCGCACGGCGGGCATGCGCTTTGATTTAGTCGATGACAGCAGAAACGCCGGATCGTTCGTTCACCATCGGCATGTCGCTGCACAGTCCCGCCATTTGTGCTCTCGAATTGCGCATCTCTCTTACGCGCCTTGAAGATGGTCAGCACGCGCTACAGGCCGTTCAGCCCGAGCCAGACGAATACACGGCACCTTCTGGAATCGACCGCTCAAAGGTCGAAGCCGGTTATCTCTTTGGCGTGCAACAGGCCGTCGATATCCACTCCATCTTGCGCGGAATACGTAATGTCCTCCGCCTGTTGGAGGGCCGGGTCACAGACGATGGGGATGATCGCCTTCCCCGAGCTGAGGCCGAGTTTCGACGCTCCTTTCCAGCCGCATGGGACCTTCGCGACATTCTCGAACACCTTCCCGATTACGTCGCTGGCGAAGGAAAGCTCCAGAAAGCTGGTGCGATGCCTGCAGACTCGAATGTCCCTAACCTGGTTTATTCTTCGGTGAAGGATCCCTCCTCCGAGATAACGCTTCTATTCAATTTCGATAAGCAAAAGGTCGAGATCAAGGCAGCGGCGCGCAAGGCCATCGAAATCGCCGATCTGTTGACCGAGAGCGAACGCGGAGCTGCAAGCTAGCCACGTCGTTGAGCCGTAGTCATTGACCGACACCGAAGACGCGGCCGCCCTATCTCTCGCCGCCGTAGAGCAGATCGCCGAAGTGCTTGTCGAACTCCTCGGGGGACATGCGCTTTCCGCCCGCGCGCTCCAGGATCGCGTCGGCGGAAGTCTCATTCGACGGCCACTCCGGCGCGATCAGGAAGCGGCCATCGGCCAAGGCCTCCTCGATCACGTAGGAGCCCTTGACGTCGCCGCTGAGTTTGACGTGGCGCTGCTCTATCGGAGAAATCATGGCAGAGGGCGCGATCACCGAGCCTCAGCGGCGCCAACGGTCTTCGGCTCTGGCTGCGGGGTGCTGTACCCTGAGTTCGTGGCCGCGACGCTCGACAAGGACAAGCTGCATGACGTGCTCGACCAGGCCGTGATCGTGATCGACGAGCAGGATCTTGAGCGTTCACGCCGCGATCCGCGGGTGCGCGCCTTTCACGAGAGCGCGGAAAAGCTCATGGCGGAGCTTGAGGCCGAAGGCGCGAACTACGACTGAAGGTTGAGCCACTGGCGGCGTAGCCGCCGATTGCCTGGCACCGGCTGCTGGGAGTCCTGAAAGCCGAAGCGCCGCCGCCACATCCCGGCCGTGTCTTGGTCGAACGGGTCGACGACGAGTACCGTCGCGCCGAGATAGTGAAGCGCACGTCGGGCGATGCCGTAGGCGTGCTGGAGCAGCTCATCGCCGATCCCCGGCGAGCCTGCCGAGCGCGCGAACTGAGCAAGCAGGATCGCCGGCTGGGTGCGGTAGTGCACGCCGCCGAGCTGCGCGCGCTCCTCGCTGCTGAGCGCGACCTGCGCGGCGCATAGCGCGTAGACGCCCGTGACCTTGCCGTGGCTGAGCCGCACGCGCACGGTCGCCTCCTGTGGCTTACGCAGCGCCCGCTCGGCGAGCCATTCAGCGACGCTCTTACCGGCAGGACCCTCTGTCGGCTCGAAGGCGCGAATCGCCTCGCCAAGCTCCGGTAGCGCCATGACGACCCGCTGATCGACACGCAGGTAGGCGCGTGCGCGCTCCAGGATCTCGGGCGAGAGCTGTGGGTCGGACGGGCTCATGACGGCAACGAAGCGTACTCGCCGCGGGCAGTCCTACCCTTTGCTGGTGGTGCGCAAGAGCCGCCCGAAGGCGGCTCCGCATCTCAGCCGCCGAAGCGAACTGAGGGGGTGGCCGCAGTGTAGCTGGGCACCAGTGCCCACGGCGAGCAGTATCGAGCGCAAACTGCGGCGATTTGGCGGCTCAGGGAATTGGCGGAGGTAGGTGCTTCATTCCGCTTGGGAATGCGGCCTTGTGGTTGCTCGTCGGCCCGCCAGAACCGGGCCTCACACGCGAGAGGTCGCTGGTTCGAACCCAGCCGCGCCCATCGTGTTGCCCGGCCCTAACCGGGCTGCTGCAGCACCGAGAGGATGTTGCCGGCCGGGTCCTTGAACCAGGCGATCATCGGGCCCGGGCCGCGGGCGACGCCCTTCTTCCGACTCTACCCGGCCAGCTTGGGTATGAAGCGCTCGACGTGCTCGGCGATCGTGCGGCGCACCCACTCCTGCGTCGCTGCATCGGCCATGCGGTATCGGCCGAGCAGCATCTTCTGGTCGTCGAGCGGCAGGCCGGCGATTTCCCAGCTCACGGCGAGGCGCTCGAAAAGCAGCTCCTGGCGACGCCGCCAGGCGTCGTCCTGCGAGTCGGCCGCCTTCGCCGGGCCCTCGCCGAGCTTCGCGACCGTGCCCGAGCTCAGCGACTGTCGCAGGGTCAGCACGTTGCCCTCGTCGTCGGTGTACTCGACCGTCGGCGCCTTCTCGCGCGAGCGTCGTTGCCGTCGCTTTGCCATCGTCCCGAGTCTTACATGGCCAGGGAGTGGCATACCGAGCGCCTGCTGGCGCGACCGCCGCGGCCGGAGGACTGGGACGAATACCGGGCGCTGTTCAGCGACCCCGCGATCGAGGAATGGCTGCGACCGCCCCCGCTGAGGCCCTTCGGCGACGACGACCTGCTCGAGATGCTGCACGCCGACGAACTGCACTGGCAGGTCAACGACTTCGGCCCATGGGTACTCACCGATCGCGATGACGGCTCGCTGCTCGGGCGCGGAGGCCTGCGCTGGCTGGAGCTGGAGGGCAGCCTGATCGCGGAGCTGCCCTGGACGATCGCGCCACGCCGGCAGGGTGAGGGATTGGCAAGCGAGGCCGCCGCGGCGGCGATCGAGTGGGCCGCGACGATCGGCCTCGCGGAGCTGGTCGCGCTGATCCGGCCGGAGAACGCGGCTTCGCTGCGGGTGGCCGAGAAGATCGGGCTGCGCCGCGACCGCGAGGTGACGCACGCCGGCCTTCCCCACCTCGCCTACTACTGGCCGTAGGCCTCAGTCATCGCCCGCCGGGCGGCGGCGGGATCGCTTGCGCTCGCCGACCTTGCGCTTGCGCTCGAGCCGGCGTCGCCGGGCGGCGCGGCTCGGCTTGGTGGGGCGCCGGCGGCGCTGCACAACGAGGCCCGCGGCGATCTTCTCGGCCAGGCGCTCGAGGGCGAGCTCACGGTTGCGCGCCTGTCCGCGCGCCTCCTGGGCGACGGCGCTGACGCTCGCTCCAAGCCGCTCGACCAAGCGCCCCCGCTGCGCATCGTCGAGCGCCCGGGACGCGCGCACGTCGAAGACCGCTTCGACCCGCGATGCCGTGACGTTGGCGTGCTGCCCGCCCGGGCCCGAGGAGCGGCTGGCACGCAGCTCGATCTCGGCCAGCGGGATCGCCAGCCGGTCGTCGATTCTCAGGCTCTCGGCCATCCGCCAACGGTAGCGGCGAGGCGAGCGCTCAGGCCAGCGCGTCGATCTTCGTGGCCAGCTCGAAGTCGGCGGCGGTGACGCCGCCGTCTGAGTGCGTGGAGAGCGAGACCTTGACCGTGTCCCAGGAGATCTCGAGGTCGGGGTGGTGGTTCATCTCCTCGGCCGGCTTGACCACTGTGCGGACGAAGTTGACCGAGCCGACGAAATCGCCCCGCGCGAAGCTCTTGACGATCGAAGAGCCCTCCCGCTGCCAGCCGGGATGCTCCGTTAGCCTCGCTTCGATCTCCGAATCGCCCAGAACAGCCATATTCCTATGCTGCCACAAATCGGACTGTTCAAACTATGAGTGACGTAATTCCAACCCTGTGGTAGGGGGCAAACCGGGCGCCTGACCCCGGTTCGTCAGCCGCCGATCGGGGCGCGCGGGCTGGGGCCCCAGAAGACCACCGTGCCCAGCATCCCGATGATGTGGACGAGGATGATGTTTACGACCATCGACTGCGCCGTCGCGGTGCCGACCCCGACCGGCCCGCCCGACGCGGTGTAGCCGTAGTAGCAGCCGACCACGACGATCGCGGTCGCCATCACCATCCCCTTGATCAGGCTGAAGATCACGTCCAGGGGGTCCTGGAACAACCAGAAGATCAGCAGATAGCCGCCTGAAGACACGTCGGCGATCTGGTCGACAACGGCCAGGTAGCTGGCGAAGTACATGACGCCGATCGCGACCAGGTAGAGGAACGGCAGGGCGATCCAGGCTCCAAGCAGGCGCGTCGCGGCGAGGAAGGTGACTGGCTGGATGCCCATCACCTCGAGCGCGTCGATCTCGTCTGAGATCCGCATCGCGCCGATCTCGGCGACGATCCCGGTACCGACCTTGGCCGCGAGGATGTAACCGAACGCGTAGGGCAGCGCCTCGCGCAGGTCGCAGTAGGCGGAGAACAGGCCGGCGTAGGACGGGGCACCTTGGGAGCGAACGAAGTAGGCCCCGATCACCCCGCACTGCAGGCCGAGGATGAAGACGAAGGCCCAGATCACCAGCGCCGAGCCGAGGATCAGGATCCCCGCCTGGCGCAGGCTCTCGCCGAAGTAGCGGCCGACCCTTCCCGAGTAGACGAGCCCGGCGACGCGCGAGCCGAAGCGGGCGACCTCGCCGAAGGAGTCGAGCCAGCCGCGCGGGACGTCGAGCCAGCCGATCATCGCCGCGAGCGCCTCATCGGATCGACTGCAGTTCCGGGTTGGTGGCGAGCAGGACCGCGGTGAAGACGTAGAGGAAGAAGAAGACGCCCATGAAGGCGATCACCACTGCCTGGTTGACCGCCCGCCCGACACCGGCCGCGCCGCCGGAGGCGGTCATCCCCTTGTAACAGCAGACGACGGCGATGATCCCGCCGAACAGCGAGCACATCAGCACCGATCCCCAGACGTCGGTGACCAGCGCGTTGGTGAACAGGGTCGAGAAGAAGCCGCCGAGCGGCTGGCCGTAGATCAGCTCGGCGGCGATGCCGGCGGTGAGGCCGAAGACGATCGCGAAGACGTCGAGCAACCCGGTGATGATCATCAGGGCCAGAAAGCGCGGCACGACGAGGTTCTTGATCGGGTCGACGCCGAGCACCTGCAGGGCGTCGAGCTCCTCGCGGATCTTGCGGGCGCCGAGATCGGCGGTGATCGCGGTGCCGGCGACCCCGCCGACGACGATCGCGGTGACGATCGGCCCGATCTGGCGCACGGCGATCACGACGAAGAAGCCGCCGAGCCGGTCGAGGGCGCCGAACAGGTTGAGGATGCCCGCCGCCTGCAGGCCCGGCGCCCCGAGGCAGAGGGCGAAGGTCGAGATCGTCATCGGGAACCAGCAGAGCTTGAGCACGAAGAGGAACTGGCCGACCAGCTCCTCGCCGTACGGATACGGCGGCCTGACCGCCGAGAAAAGGGTGCGCGCGGTGAGGATCATCATCTCCCCCACCTCCACGAAGAACGACTTGGCGGGCAGGAACGCCCGCGCTAGAGCTTGTGTCGCCACCAGCTCATCGCCCGCTCGAGGGGACTGGCCTCGTGTGCCCGTTCGCGCCCGACCTGTCGGGCGCGTCGCTCGGCGGCGCGCTGGGCGGCGGAGAGCTGCGCGATCAGCGTGTCGCGCGTCTGCTCCAACTCTTCGACCCCGGCGACGTGGGCGCTGGCGCGACGCGGCGCCGTCGGCAGGTCGCGCGGAACCTCGCCCGGGTAGGACGCCAGCTCGGCCTCCAGGTGGGCGATCTGCCGCCGCAGCTCGCGGCGCACCTCGATCGCCTCACTCTCCCCCGCGGGGTCCGGGAGGTCGGGCGGCGCCCCGGGCGCGGCGGGCTCCTCGAGAGCGCCGGGCATGTTCGCGCAGGCCGAGGCGACGATCGCCAGCTCGCGCGGGCTGAGGCCGGCCTCCATGGCGCGGCGCAGGGCGTCGTTCGCAATCTCCTCCAGCTGTGCGGCGGCCTCGATCCCGTCGGCGACGAACGTGCCCTGGCCCTGGTGGCTGACGACCAGCCCCTCGCCCTCGAGGCCGGCGTAGACGGCGCGCACCGTGTTGACGTTGACCCCCGCCCAGTCGGCGAGCCTGCGGAAGCTCGGCAGGCGCTCGCCGGACGCGAGGCGGCCGGTCGCTATCAGCGCCCGCAGGCGCCAGGTCAGCTGCAGGCCGACGGGAAGCTCGTCGCCTGGATCGATCGCGAACGGGTTCGACTCATGCGGGGCCTGTTGTGCCATCGGAGTGGCACAGTAGAGGAGACAGCTGTGTCAGTCAACTAGCACAGCGATACAGGCGGGCGGAAGCCGACGCCAGCACCCGAGGCCGCAGCACGCCGCAGAGACCGCTCGTCCACTGGCCGCGATTGCGGCGCAGCAGGAGGCCGTAACGGCGCCCCGCGCGCTTGGGTAGGCCACACGCCGCCGACTGCCTGGCGCTGCCGACCGAGATCGTGCGGCCACGCCGGATACCGCTTCCCCGCTTGTAAACGCGCTGCACCCGGTACCGGAACCGCGCTCTGAAGCGACCGCGCGGAACCACCTTGACCAATTCGCCGACGATCGCCGCGTCAGCCTGGCGCATCGCCACCGTCGGAGCCAGTCGCGCGCAGGAGCAGGCCTGGGCGCTCCCGGTAAAGACCAGGGCGCCCAGGGCGACAACTGCCGCGAGTGCAAGGCGCCTCAACCGCACCCGAACAACTTTAGAGAGAAACGCCCAATTTCACAAATCGGGCGAAATTCAGGGCGTGAGGACGATCTTCAGCGCTTCGCGCTGGTCGTAGAGCTCGTAGGCCTCGGCCGCCCGGTCGAGCTTCATATGGTGGGTGACCAGCGGCGAGGGGTCGAGCTTGCCCGCCTCAAGCAGGCCGAGGACGCGGTCGACGTGGGCGATCACGTTGGCCAACCCGAGGCGCAGGGTCAGCCCCTTGAGCCAGGCGAGGCCGAGCGGGACCTCTCCCTGGCCGGCGTAGGCGCCGATCCCCGAGACCGTGCCGGCATCGCGACAGAGGCTGACGGCCATCGCCAGCGGCCCGGGGTCGCCGACCGCGTCGACGACGACGTCGACCCCGCGGCCTTCGGTGGCGGCGCGCACCGCTCGCTTGGGCTCGTCCTCGCCGAGGTGCAGGGGCACCGCGCCGAAGCGCTCCGCCATCGCCAGCCGGGCGGCGACGGTGTCGACCGCGAAGACCCTGCTCGCGCCGGCGGCCCGCGCCGCCTGGACGGCGCAGAGCCCGACCGGGCCGAGACCGAGCACGGCGACCGAGTCCCCCGACTTCATCCCGGCGTGGGCGACGGCGTGGTAGCCGGTCCCCATCACGTCGCCCGCGAAGAGCGCCACCTCGTCGGACATGCCCTGCGGCACGCGGCGCAGGGTCAGGTTGGCGCGCGGCACGAGCAGTTGCTCGGCCTGGGCGCCCTGCAGGTTGCCGAGCTTGGAGCCATGCCCGAATGTCTGGCCGGTATCGCAGCGGTGGTAGTCGCCGCGCAGGCAGGGCGTGCAGGTGGCACAGGCGGTGTGGAAGCAGCCGAGCACCCGGTCGCCGACGGCGACCCGCTCGACGTCCACGCCCGCCGCGAGAACCGTGCCGACGAACTCGTGCCCGATCGTGAAGCCCGGCTCGACCGGAACCCGGCCGTGGTAGATGTGCAGGTCCGAGCCGCAGATCCCGCTCGCCTCGACCCGCACCAGCGCGTCGTCGGCGGCGACGACCTCGGGGTCGGGCTTCTCCTCGATCCGGACCTCGCCGGGAGCCTGAAAGGTGACCGCGCGCATCGGCGCGAACCGTATCGCTCCGCCGCAGGGCTCAGCCGACGCTGACGCCGGCCACCTGGAAGCGGCCCGACTCGGCGCCGGGGCTCGCGGTCTCGGCGATCCGCGCTTCCAACGCCAGCTCGCGCTCGAAGTCGGCCTCCTCGCCGTGGCGGAAGGAGACGTCTTCGTCCTCGAGCAGCTCGACGAAGACCTCGACGAAGCGCGCGTCCAGCTGCTTGCCGGCAACCCGACGCAGCTCCTGGATCGCCTCGTAGCTCGAGGTCGGCGTCCGGTAGGAGTCGCGGGCGGTCATCACGTCGTAGGTGTCGGCGACGGAGATGATCCGCGCCAGCTCCGGAATCTCGTCGCCTTCCAGACCGCGCGGATAGCCTTTTCCGTCGATCCGCTCGTGGTGGGCGAGGATGATGTCGGCGACCGGCCCGTAGCCGTCGAGCGAGGAGACGACGCGGGCGCCCTGCTGGGGGTGGCGGCGGATCAGCATCCAGTCTTCGTCGGTCAGCGGCACGTTCGCCTTCAGGATCCGGTCGGGGAGGATGAACTTGCCGATGTCGTGCAGCAGGGCGGCGATGTGGACGAGCTCCTCCTCGCGGCGGGAAAAGCCGGCGCGTTGGGCGATCGCCCGCGAGTAACGAGCGACGGCGGCACTGTGGCGGGCGGTCATCTGGTCCCGCAGGTCAAGTGTGCGCAACATCGCGCTCAACATCCCGACCTGGAAGCTGGCCAGCTGCTTGGTCCGCACCTCGAGCTCGCGGGCGCGTTCCTGGGACTTGATCAAGGCGCCGAGCAGATACTGGAAGGTGATCAGCACGATGCCGAACAGGGCAACGCCGGCGAGCCCGATCTGCGCATAGATGAAGGCGACGCCGACGGCCATCAAGGCCGCCGCGAGCTCCGACGGCAGCAAGGGGAACATCACCGTGCGCACCTTCTCGATGAACGAGCTGCGCTCCAGGTAACAGGTGTAGGCGCCGATCATCGTGAAGTTCATCGCCAACGCCGCGAGGAAAGCGCCGAAGACGAGCACGTAGAAGGCCGGTTCGGACGGGGTGATCTGGGAGTGGGCGATCGTTTCTCGGAAGGCGACGCCGACGACCAACGGGAACGAGACGTAGGTCAGCAGGTTGATGAGCAGGTCGTGCAGCGGTTCGCGGAAGCGCAGCAGCCAGCCGGCGGCGATCCCGGCGACGCCGATCAGGGCGGCCGGCGTGCCGCCGAGCAGGACCATGGCGAGGACGAGCGCGAGGAAGCTGCCGGAGATCTTCAGGCGCGATTCGGTTTCGATCGCGGTGACATCGCTGAAGACCGAGAAGCCGAGCAGGATCGCGAAGAGCGGCAGGTTCCAGTCGGCGTTCGGCGCTCGCCAGATGGAGGCGACAACAGCCGCGATCAGTGCGGCAAGAAGGAGCGCGTGGCTCAGCCGTGTGGGTCGCTCGTTTTCCATGGGGCTGGGTTGAGACAATCGCCGCGCGCTCGCCTCAGTCTGGGATTTCCACGAAGAAGGGGAAGCCCCTGCGACCGGCGGGACGTGCGGCATGCAGTCCTGCAATTCACGGTAGACGCTTGACTGAGCCTCAGCAAGCCCCGTAGATCAACTGGCCAAGACCTTGCAAATTGCGCAAAAAGCGAATTGCCTTGTGCGAGTCCTTCCCCGGAACGCACGAAAGGCGCCCAAGGGGCGCCCTTCGATCCTGCCAGCGACGCCTCTCGGCGCCGCTTTGCTTCTGAAGTTAAGTTCTAGCGCTTCCAACCCATGGAACCATTCCTTTCGTCGAAGCCCGTGCGGGGTATCTCGCGCAAGACCCGGCGAGACGAATCAGTTGCTGGCAAGTTTGTAGCACAACCTGGCGAAAACCTGTGCATCTGCAACGAAACTTGTGCATAAACGTGTGGGGAGATCCGTCCATTAATGGGTAGTCCAGGCTTGAAAGCGCCGTTGAGACGGCCGGCCTTCCGCCGCCTCGCGCTCTCCTACGCGGTCAACGAGATGGGCGATTGGCTCGGCATCGTCGCCCTCTCGGTGCTGGTCTTCGAACTGACCGGCAGCGCCCTGGCGACGGCGCTGCTGTTCATCGGGACCGGATTCCTGCCCGCCCTGCTCACCCCGTTCATGGTCGCCCGCCTGGAGCGGCCGCCGCCGCGCTTCGTCCTGCCGACGATCTACGCAGGGGAGGCAGCCGCTTTCGGCGCCCTCGCCCTGCTCGCCGGGCACTTCTCGCTCCCCGCCGTGGTCGCCGTCGCGACGATCGACGGCGCCCTGGCGCTGACCGCGCGGACGCTGACCCGGGCCGTCTCGGCGGCGATGCTCGAGCCCGAGGGCGAGCTGCGCGCGGGCAACGCGATCCTCAACGTCGCCTTCACCGGGGGCGCCGCCGTCGGCCCGGCGGTGGCCGGCGCCGTGGTCGCCACGCTCGGCGTCCAGTCGGCTCTGCTGTTCGACGCGGTCTCCTTCTACCTGATCGCCTGCATCCTGCTGACCGCCAGGCCGCTGCCCCACGTCGAGCCCGAGCCGGGCCATCTGCGCGAGCAGGTGCGCGCCGGCCTCGGCTACATCCGCCGCCACACGATCCTGCGCCGTCTGCTCACCGCGCAGTCGGCGGCGATCGTCTTCTTCTCGGCCGTTGTCCCGATTGAGGTGATCTACGCCAAAGAGACCCTTGGAGCGGGCGATACCGGCTACGGGCTGATGCTCGGCAGCTGGGGCACCGGGATGGTCATCGGCAGCGTCGTCTTCGCCAGCGTGCGCCGCACCTCGCTGCCGGTGCTGCTCTTCTTCAGCAGCGTCGCGATCGGCGCCGGGTACCTCGGCATGGCGGCGGCGCCGACGCTGGCGGTCGCCTGCGCGGCCTCGGCCGTCGGCGGAACCGGCAACGGGGTCCAGTGGGTCACGATGGTCAGCGCTGTGCAGGAGTTGACCTCGCCGGCGATGCAGGCGCGCGTAATCGGCACGCTCGAATCGGCCGCCTCGGCGGCGCCGGGAATCGGCTACGTGCTCGGCGGCGTGATCGCCTCGACCTGGGAACCGCGGGCGACTTTCCTGGTCGCCGGGGTGGGTGTGATGGCGATTGTCGCTGCCTCGACGGTGCTGCTGGGGAGGAATTGGCCTCCCGGGCCGGGAAAGGAACGTCCAGGGAGCTTTGACGCCGCCGACGAGATTATGGTGGAGTTAATTCCCGCAGAGTCCGTGCCCAGTCTAGATCGGAGGTCGTGACGTGAGGAAGCTGCGTGCAGTGCTGGCTGTTGTCGGACTTGTGGCGGTGGCTGCCAGCCTCGCCTCATGCGGCGGAAGCTCCGGCGGCAAGGAAGGCGGCACGCTCACCGGCACCTATGCGTCCTTCCCCGACTATCTCGATCCGGCCCTCTCCTACACGGCCGAAGGCTGGACGGCGATGTACGACACCTACCTGCCGCTGCTGACCTACAACCACGCCAGCGGCGCCGCCGGCGCCGAAGTGGTGCCGGCGCTGGCCGAGAGCCTGCCCAAGATCACCAACGGCGGCAAGACCTACACGCTGACCCTGCGCAAGGGCCTCAAGTACTCAGACGGCACCCCGGTCAAGGCCTCCGACTTCGCCGGCACGGTCGAACGCGTCTTCGAGATCAACTCGCCGGGCTCCCCCTTCTACGAAACCATCGTCGGCGCGGAAGAGTTCGCCAAGACCAAGACCGGCGGCATCCCCGGCATCAAGACGGACGACAAGACCGGCAAGATCACGATCGAACTGACCGGGCCGCGAGGCACCTTCACGAATGAGCTGGCGATGCCCTTCGTCGCGCTCGTCCCGTCCGGCACCCCGGCCAAGAACCAGACCACCGACCCCCTGCCGGCCACCGGCCCGTACGAGATCGTCAAATCCGAACCGGGCCGCGGCTGGTCCTACGCCCGCAATCCGCAGTGGGCGAAGGCCAATGGCAAGGCGATGCCCGACCTGCCCAGCGGGCACGTCGACAAGATCGATATCTCGGTCGTCCGCAACGGTGCGACCCAGGTCAACGAAATCGAACGCGACAAGGCGAACTGGATGCAGACGAACGTGCCCGCCGACCTCTACAACAAAGTCAAGGACAAGTACGAGGGCACCCAGTTCCGGATCGAGCACCCGATCAACCTCTACTACTTCTTCATGAACACGACGCGGCCCCCGTTTGACGACGTCGCGGTGCGCCAGGCCGTCAACTACGCGGTCGACCCCGCGGCCCTGGAACGGATCTACGCCGGGTCGCTCTCGGCGACGCACCAGATCCTGCCCGAAGGCATGCCCGGCCACGAAGCGTTCGACCTCTACCCGCACGACATGGCCAAAGCCAAGGCAATGTTCAAGGAAGCCAACCCGTCGGACCGCGAGATCACGGTCTGGACCGACAACGAAAGCCCCAACGACGAGGCCGGCGCCTACTTCAACGACGTGCTCAACAAACTCGGCTTCAACTCCACGCTGAAGACGATCAACGCCGACAACTACTTCGGGACTATCGGCAACGCTTCGACTCCCGACGTCGACGCCGGCTGGACCGACTGGTACCAGGACTATCCGCACCCCAACAACTTCTTCCAGCCACTGCTGGCCGGGGAAAGCATCGCCCCCGAGTACAACACCAACGTGGCCGAGGTCGACGACCAGAAGCTGAACGCGAAGATCGCCAAGCTCGGCGCTGAACAGCTCGGCCCCGAGCAGGAAGACGCATACGCCGCGCTCGACCGCGAATACATGGAACAGGCCCCCTGGGTGCCCTACGGGACCAACACCGTCTCGACCTTCGTCGACAGCCAGATCGACCTCGACAAGGTGATCTTCAACCCGACCATGGGACAGGACCTGACCAGCTTCCAGTTCAAGTAGTGGAGGGCCGCAGCCCCTGGTATCTGGCGTACCGGCGGCTGCGGCGCAACCGGGTCGCGCTCGCCTTCGGCGGCCTCTTCGTCGTCATCGTCGTCTTCGTCCTGGCGGCGCCGCTGTGGGCGAGCGATCTCGCCCACACGGGCCCCAACACGACTCACACGCTGGAGAAGGTCGAAGACGACGGCGAGGTGCGTGAAGTCGTCAACCGCGAAGGCAAGCCGGTCGGGCCGCTCTGGTTAGGCGCCGGCGGCAAGTTCTTCCTCGGCGCCGACGGGCGTCTCGGCCGCGACGAGATGGTGCGGCTGATGTACGGGGGACGGATCTCGCTGTTCATCGGCTTTCTCGCGACGCTGATCGCCACGCTGCTGGCGACGACCCTCGGGCTGCTCGCCGGCTACTACCGCGGCTGGACCGACACGGTCATCTCGCGCACGATGGACGTGATCTGGTCTTTCCCGGTGACCCTGCTGGCGATCGCCCTCGGCCTCGCCCTGGCCGTCGGCGGGCTGCGGATCGGCCCGCTGCACCTGGCCGGCAGCTCGATCTGGATCCCGATCCTGATCATCGCCGTCGTCTACACGCCGTACATGACGCGGCCGATCCGTGGTGAGGTGCTCTCGCTGCGCGAGAAAGAGTTCGTCGAGGCCGCGGTCTCCCAGGGCGCCGGCCCGCTGCGGGTGATGTTCGGCGAGCTGCTCCCCAACCTCGCTTCGACGCTGATCGTCTTCTTCACCCTCGGCGTCGCCAACAACATGCTGCTCGAGTCGATGCTCTCCTTCCTCGGGGTCGGCGTGCAGGCGCCAAACACATCGTGGGGGACGATGATCGGCGGCGGCTTCGAGTTGATCAGCACGGCGCCCCTGCTGACCGTGATCCCCGGCACGATGATCCTGCTCACCGTGCTCTCGATCAACGTCTTCGGCGACGGCCTGCGCGACGCGCTCGACCCGAAATCGAAGGTCCGCCTCGAGGCGCGCACCGGCCTGGTCGAGTCGGAGGGCACCGCGGTCTGATGGCCCGCTTCGTCGCCCGGCGCACGATCGGCACGCTGGTCGTGCTGTTCGTGATCTCGGTGATCGTCTTCCTGATCTTCAACGTCATCCCCAGCTCGGACCCGGCGCAGAGCATGGCCGGGAAGAACGCCACCCCGAACCTGATCGCCAGCATCAACGAGGAATGGGGCTTCGAAGACTCGCTGCCGCAGCAGTACCTGACGATGATGCGGAAGATCTTCACCGGCGACCTGATCTCCTACGAAGGGCGGGAAAACGTCGACGAGCGAATCCTCGAAGGCGTGCCGGCGACCTTCTCGCTGTGCATCGGCGCCGCGATGATCTGGATGTTCTTCGGAATCCTCTTCGGCTACCTCTCGGCAGTCAGGGCCGGGGGGATGCTCGACCGGGCGCTGACCGTCGTCGCCGTCGCGGGCCTCTCGATCCCGGTCTTCTGGCTGGCCGCGATCTTTCTCAACTACCTCACCTACAAGCTGGCGATATTCCCGTCCGGGACCTACGTGCCGCTGAGCGAAAACCCGTTCGAATGGGCGAGCCACCTCTTTCTGCCCTGGGTGACCCTGGCGATCACCTACATCGGCATCTACAGCCGCGTGCTGCGCTCCAACATGCTCGACGCGATGAACGAGGACTACGTGCGCACCGCGCGCGCCAAGGGGCTCTCCGAGCGGCGCGTGATGACCCGTCACGTGCTGCGCAACTCGCTGGTCCCGATCCTCACCCTCTTCGGGCTCGACTTCGGCGCTCTGCTGGGCGGCGCGATCGTGGTCGAAGGCGTGTTCAACCTCGACGGGATCGGCCTCTACACGTTCGAATCGCTGCTCAACCAGGACCTGCCGCCGGTGATGGCCGTCGTCCTCTTCGGCGCCTTCTTCATCGTCCTCTTCAACACCCTGGTCGACATCGGCTACGCCTATCTGGACCCGCGGGTCAAATTGGGGACGTCGGCCCAATGAGCGCGACGGCGAAGAAGCCGCTGCTCAGCGTCACCGACCTGCGCGTCGCCTTCGCCACCGAAGGCGGCTTGGTGCGGGCGGTCGACGGCGTCTCCTTCGATCTGGCCGCTGGCGAGGTGCTGGCGATCGTCGGCGAGTCCGGTTCGGGCAAGAGCGTCACCGCACAGACGATCGTCGGGCTCACCCGCTCGCCGAACACGCGGATCGAGGGCACGATCCGGCTCGGCGACCGCGAGCTGAGCGGCGCCAGCGATGCCGAGCTGCGCGAGGTGCGTGGCGAGCGGATCGCAATGGTCTTCCAGGACCCGATGACCTCGTTCAACCCCGTCTACCGGGTCGGCGACCAGCTCGTCGAGGCGATCCGGGCGCACCGCCCCGGGGTCGGCGACAGCGAGGCGCGCGAGCGGGCGGTCGAGCTGCTCGGCGCGGTTGGCCTGCCGGACCCCGAGCGACGCGCCGAGCGCTTCCCACACGAGTTCTCCGGCGGGATGCGCCAGCGGGCGATGATCGCGATGGCGCTGACCCTGGAGCCCGAGGTGCTGATCGCCGACGAGCCGACGACGGCGCTGGACGTGACGATCCAGGCCCAAATCCTCGAGCTGCTGCGCCGCCTCAACCGCGAACGCGGCCTGGCGACGATCCTGATCACGCACGACTTCGGCGTCGTCGCCGAGCTCGCCGACCGGGTGCTGGTCATGCACGACGGCAAGATCGTCGAGCGCGGCGGGCTCGACGACGTCTTCTACGCGACCAAGGACCCCTACACGCGCAAGCTGCTCGGCGCCGTCGTCCGCCTCGACCAGGCGCCGCCGCTGCGCCAAAGCCGAGGCGAGCCCACCCTGCTCGAGGTCACCGACCTCGTCAAGCACTTCCCGGTCCGCAACGGGCTGCTGTTCGACCGCGAGGTCGGCCGCGTGCGAGCCGTTGACGGGGTCAGCTTCAACGTCGCCCGTGGCGAGACCCTCGGCCTGGTCGGAGAGTCGGGCAGCGGCAAGTCGACCCTCTCGCGGGCGGTGCTGCAACTGCTGACCCCGACCTCGGGCTCGGTTCGCTTCGATGGGCGGGAGATCGCCGGGCTCTCGGGGCGGCGGATGCGGCCGCTGCGGGCCGAGATGCAGATGGTCTTCCAGGACCCCTACGCCTCGCTCAACCCGCGCAAGCGAATCGGGCAGATCGTCGGCGAGCCGCTGCGCGTGCAGGAACGCGCCTCGCGCGCGGAGCTGCGCAAACGGGTCGGCGAGCTGCTCGAGCGGGTCGGCCTCTCCCCCGCCCACTACAACCGCTTCCCGCACGAGTTCTCCGGCGGCCAGCGTCAGCGGGTCGGGATCGCCCGGGCGCTCGCCCTGCGGCCGAAGCTGATCGTCGCCGACGAGCCCGTCTCCGCGCTCGACGTCTCGATCCGCGCTCAGATCCTCGACCTGCTCTCCGAACTGCAGGAGGAGCTCGGGCTGACCTACGTGTTCGTCGCCCACGACATCGGGGTGGTCCGCCATGTCTCCGACCGGATCGCGGTCATGCACGACGGCAAGATCGTCGAGCAGGGCGCCGCTGATGACGTCTGCGAGCGGCCCTCGGACCCGTACACCCGTACGCTGCTCGCCGCCGTGCCGGTGCCCGACCCACGCGAGAGCCGCGCCCGTCGGGCATCATCGGCGCAGTGACCCTGCCCCTCTCGCCGCCGATCAAGCCGCAGCTGGCGCTGACGCGCAAAGCGCTGCCGCTGGGCGAGGAGTGGGCCTACGAGCAGAAGCTCGACGGCTTCCGCGCGATCGTCTTCGTCGACGGCGAGTCCGCCTATGTCCAGTCGCGCGGGGCGAAAGACCTGACCCGCTACTTCCCCGAGCTGAGCTTCGCGCCGGGCCGCTACGTGCTCGACGGCGAGCTGGTCATCCGTGACGCCGACGGCAAGCTCGAATTTGACGCGCTGCAGCAGCGCATCCACCCGGCCGAGTCGCGGATCGCGTTGCTCTCCAAGGAGATCCCATCCGGCTACGTCGCCTTCGACCTGCTGGCGGAGGGCGACGAGGCGCTGCTGGACGCGCCCTTCGCCGAGCGGCGTGACCACCTCGAGGCGCTCGCCGAGGCGACCGGGGTCGAGCTGAGTTTGCTCAGCGACGACCCCGAGCAGGGCGAGGAGTGGCTGCGTCGCACCGAGGGGACGATGGCCAAGCAGCTCGACGCGCTCTATCTGCCGGGCAAGCGCAAGGGGATGGCGAAGATCAAGCGGGAGCGTGAGATCGACTGCGTCGTGCTCGGCTGGCGCCCCGGCAAAGAGGAGGGCACGGTCGGCTCTCTGATCCTCGGCCTCTACGACGGCGAGGGCCTGCGCCCGGTCGGCCACATCTCCGGCTTCAGCGCCGAGGCCAAACGCGCGATGCCGAAGATGCTGGCGCCGCTGGAGACCGGTGAAGCGGGAACCGCCGAGCCGAGCCGTTGGACCGGGGGCCGCGATTTGGAGTGGGTGGCATTGCGCCCGGAGCTCGTGATCGAAGTGGGCTACGACCACGCGGCGGCCGGGCGCATTCGCCACGGCGCACGCTTCCGGCGCTTTCGGGACGACAAAGATCCGCGCGAGTGCACGTTCGATCTGCTCGATGAAGGGTGAGTGGTGGGGCGGCGCCGGAGGGGTGTCCGGTCGGGTGCTGGGTTTTTAGCTCCCGGACGCTAGATGCTGGAGCCGGTCTCGTCGCGCTTGAAGGTCTCGAGCTGGGCGAGCGCCTGGGCACGGGCCTTCTTGCGCAGCGGCGGCAACAGGGCGACCAGGGCGCCTTTCGGGCCGAGCGCCTGGCGCGCCCACTTACCGAAGTCGAACTCGTCGACGTGGTCGGTGATCTTGCCGTCGGCGGCGAAGCGGAGCTCCGCCTGGATGTCGTTGACGACGGGGCGGCCGGTGGGGCCGAAGGTGTAGCGGGCAACCCAGTGCGCGGAGCCCGAGTCCTCGCCGGCGTCGTGCTCGCGCAGCTCGATCCTCAGGTCGGTGGCGCGGCTGGTCAGCATGCGCCACATCGCGCCGACGTCGCCGCCCTCGAGGTCGCCGAAGGCGGGATCGCGGAAGTGGGCGTCGCCCGCGTACTCGGCCGTCATCGCGGCGCCGTTGCAATTGCCGAACGCCGTGTAGAGGCGCTCGATCGTCGCACGGTTCTCCTCGGCGGCCATCAGGGCAGCTTGCCAGAGATCACGTAGCGCAGCACGTCGACCACCTGCTCGGGCGTGCGCGCGGTCCCCTGGGCGGCGCGGTCGACCTCCTTCAGGGCATGGTCGAATTCGGCGTCGTGCAGGGTGACGTAGGGCTTGCCCAGCGCCGCGGCGCAGCCGGCGTCGAAAGCGGCGTTCCACTGGCGGTATTTGTCGCCGAAGCGGACGATGACGACGTCGGCGGCGCGGAGCAGGGTCTGTGTGCGAATCGCGTTGACCCCGGCGCCCATGTGGTCGCGCCAGAACGGCTCGGCCTCCTCCCCCAGGGTGCCGGTGCCGGCATCGTCGGAAGCGGCGTGGTCGGTGACCGGCGCCGAGAAGGAGACCGGCAGCCCGGCCTCGCGCACGCCGGACTCGATCCGCTCGCGCCAGTCCGAGTGGATCTCCCCGGCCAGATAGACGCTCCAAGTGCGATCCGCCATAGTCCGGATCCTAGACCCAACCGAGCGCCCGTCGAGTGATGTCGCCCGCCTCGCCGGAACGACGCCGAGGACGATCGAGCACGGCCGGCTGAGCCGCGCGGCTCAGCCGGCCGCCTGCTCCTCGAAGTGCTTGCTCAACATCGTCACCTGGCCCTGGTAGTTGGAGCCGAGGTCGGTGCCGTAAAGGCGCTCCGCCGGGGCGCTGGTCCGTTCCAGGGCCAGCTTGCAGACCGGCTGGCGGTGCTCGACCATGAACGAGACGTCGCGGGCGCGGACCTCAAGCGCGGCGCGGCTGCCGTGACGGCCGCCGGCCGGGTCGTAGCCGAAGCCGGGGTCGAAGAAGCCGGCGTAGTGGGTGCGCAGCTCGCCGGCGGTCGGGTCGTAGGCCATCATCTCGGCCGCGATCTGGGGTGGGATACAGACCCCCTCGGCCGAGAGCAGCAAGTAGAAGATCTCCGGCTCGAGCACGATTCGCCCCCCCGGCTCGGGGTAGACCGGGTCCCAGTAGTCGGTCCAGCGATAGGCGCGGATGCGAGCGAGGTCGATCGGCAAGCTGTTCTTCTTCGCGCGGTAGCCGACGATGCGGTCGCTCGGCCCGGAGAGGTCGACGCTGAGAAAGAGCCCCTCGGCCAGCGCCAGCTCGGACTCGCGCAGCGCGTGCGAGTCGAGGTAGAGCAGCGGGAACTCGTCCTGCAGCGCGCGGATCTCGGGGTCGGCGAGCCGGGCGTCGCCGCGGGCGAGGCGCAATTGGTTGAGCGAGAGCCCGCTCTGCACCTGGATTGCGAAGGAGCGCGGCACGACCTCCAGGTAGAGCCGCCCGCGATAGCCGGGCCGGATCTCGTCGAAGCGGTGGTGGCGGTCGGTGAGCACCCGGGTGAAGACGTCGAGGCGACCGGTCGAGCTCTTCGGGTTGGCCTTCGCCCGCACGTCGTCGGGCAGATCCAGCTCCTCCACCAGGGGCACGAGGTAGGGGCGGTCGCGCTCGAGCACGGCGCCGTCGCGCAGGTCGACTTTCTGGAAGGCGAGGCCGTCGATCTTCTCCTCGACGGTCGAGTCGACGTCGGGCAGGAAGCTGCAGCGCAGCGCCCAGGCGAAGTCGCCGAGGCGCAGGTCGATGCTCGCCGGCTGGATCGCCTGCGGCAGGATCCGGTAGTCGCCGGAGCTGATCCACCCGGCGTCGATCGCCTCGGTCAGTGCCTGCGACGGCATGACCCCGTCGGCCGCCCCGCCGCGGGGCTCGGTCGCCGCCGCCCCCGCGCTTGCGCTCGCATCGCTCATCTACGCGAGATTATGCGGCGTGGCTCGGCGACGTCGAGGCGCGGAGTCAGCGCAAATTCGGCACGTTCCGGGAAGAATCGGACGGCGGATCTGCCGGCGGACGATCCAGGCGACGCCTCCGACCAGTGTCTCGGCGAGAGGAAAGCCTCCTCCTTGCCCTCGAAGTTCTCTTAGAGCGAAGTCCAATGCGGACAGTGACTTTTCTGGTATCTTTAAAAGATTCTGTAGTTTCTAAAAGAAACGCTCAGGTTTCTATGTTCCAGGAAGGAGTGAGGACCTTCTACGAACAGGTTGAGGACAAGGAGAAGGCCTTCCTGGCCGCCTTCGAGTCCGCGGCGACGGGCATGCGCACCCGGATCGCGTCGGCCGTGGCCGACGCGGGGCCCGGCTGGCGCCAGCAGCTGCGCGATGGCATCGGTGCCCTGCTGCGCTTCATCGCCGAGGAGCCGGAGGCGGCGCGCACGGTGATCGTCGCGGCTCGCAGCTCGGCCCCGACCGGGCTACGCCGGCGCGACGAGCTGCTCGACCGCTTCGCCGCCTGTATCGACGACCTGGTCAGGGAGGAGCTCGACGAGCCCCCGTCGGCAATCGCCGCCGCCGGGGTGGTGGGAGCAATCGAATCGGTGCTCTACGCCCACCTGCGGGAGGGTGAGACGGAGGAGCTCGACGCGCTCCTGCCGTCGCTGATGTATGTAGCCGTTCTCGCCTACGCCGGCCCCGACGCCGCCGACGACGAGCTCGCCGGCGCCGCGCTTGCCTGAGTGGCTCAGGAGCGCTTCCGGCGCTTCCCGGATCGCTTCACCGGCTCGGCGGCGAGGCGCAGCGTGCGCTCGCCCTCCTTCTCGACCGCTTCGCCCATCGCGATCTGAAATGTCGCCAGCAGGGCCCCCGCCGCGAGCGGCCGCATCCGTTCAAGCGCCTCGTTCATCTTCGGCCAGTCGCGCTGGGGCCGCCCGGCCCGGTCGAATGGCTGCCAGACCTCTTTGACGAAGAGGTCGACGAAGGCGTGCGCCACCCCGTCGGCGTGGCGACGCAGCTTCTCGGCGGCGACCAATGCTCCCTCGGCGCCGACGCCGAGCTCGGCCAGCTCGGCCGCGGCGCGCAGCAGCTGCGGGCTGATCACCTCGATCCGACCGTCCGGCAGGGCGCGGAAGATGCCCAGCTTTTCCGCCCGGCGGCGCAGCTTCCCGTCGTCGGCCTCCCCCCAAAACCGTTCGAGCTCCGCGGCGTCGACGATCTCCGGCGCCTCGTCTTCGACGGGAGTGCGCAGCGCCCGGGTGAAGTCGAAGATCGCCGAAGCCGAGCCGTCGCCGCTGTCGAGCACGCGGCGGATCGCCTCGAGGTTGAGCCCGTCGGCCTGCATCTCGCGCGTCAGCTCGATCCGCGCCGCGTGCTCCTCGCCGTAGTAGCCGGTGCGGCCGCGGACGACCGGCGGCGGCAGCAGGCCGCGGGTCTGGTGGGCACGGATGTTTCGCACGGTCATCCCGGTGCGCTTCGCGAGCTGGTGGATGGTCATGTTCGCTTCGCGCGATTTGGAGGCTTTCTCCGCCATGGGCGAATGGTATGCGGCTAACCGCAGAGCGGCAGCCGCCGGCCGTTCATCTCCGCGGCGGCGTCGGAGCACAGAAAGGCGATCGCGGCGGCGAGGTGCTCGGCCGGGGTGAAGGAGGAGAAATCGCCGTCGAGGCTCTCTTCGCGCATCCGCTGGGTCAGGATCGCCTCGACGACGAGGATGTTGGCGGTCGCCGCGCTGCCGGCGAAGCCGTCGGCAAGCGCGAGCGTCCAGGCCTCGGCGGCGGCCTTCGCGGCGGCGTAGGCGGCGTTGGAGTTCGACGGCGCCTGCGCCTGCATGGCGGAGACGAGCACGAAGCGTCCGTGGGCAGACTCGAGCAGCGCGTCGTGGAAGGCGCGGCTGGTGTGCTGGACGGTGCGGATCAGCAACTCGTGGAGCAGGTCCCAGTCGGCGAGCGGCGCCTCGTGCAGGGCCTCTCCCCCGCGCCAGCCCCCGACCAGGTGCAGCAGGCCGTCGACCCGGCCGAAGCGCTCGCGCAGCGCCGCACACCACCCGCGGGCCGCATTCTCGTCGAGCAGGTCGACCGCGCGCCCGTCCCAGCGAGCGTCCGGCAGGGCCAGCCCGGCACCGACCTCCTCGACGCGCGCCTGGTCCCGGTCGGTCCCCGCCACGACCGCCCCCGCCGCGGCCAGCCGCTCCGCGACGACCGGCCCAAGCCCGCCGCCGATCCCGGCGATGGCGTACACGCGGCCTTCGAGGCTATCCATATGGGGGAGACAGGATTCGAACCTGTGTAGGCAGAGCCAACTGGTTTACAGCCAGTCCCCTTTAACCACTCGGGCACTCCCCCGGAGGGCGATCGAGTTTATCCGGCATCGACGCCGAGGCGGGCGGCCATCCGCTCGTTGAATGCCGTCAGCGCCGACATCGGGCGCATGAAGACGGTCAGCTCCTTGACCAGGCCGTCGCCGTCGAGCTCGAGGAAGTCGATGCCCTCGAGCTCGCGGTCGCCGACGCGGGCCTTGAAGCGCAGCACGACGGTGCCCTCGCCCGCGAGCTCGTCGGTGTAGCGGAAGTCTTCCAACGTGGCGCTGACGTGGGCCAGCACCCCGGCGACGATCTCACGGCCCTCGAAGCCACGGAAGAGGATCGGGCTGTGCAGGACGATGTCCTCGCGCAGGGTCGCCATCGCAGCCTCCATGTCCTTGGCCTCGGCGGCGAGGCGGAAGGGGTGCGGGGCCGTCGCGGTCATCTCGTCAGCGGCTCCAGGACGAAGAGGGCGATGTCGCGGTCGGTGCGCGCCTCGTATTCATCGAAGCCGGAGTACTGCTCGTTGTGCCGGCGCCAGAGCCCGGCGCGCTCCTCGCCCTCGGCCACCCGCGCCCGCACGGGGATGTGCCGGCGCCCGACCTCGACCTCGGCATCCGGGTTCGCCTTGAGGTTGAGTGACCAGGCGGGCGTGCGGCTGTGGCCGGCGTTGGAGCCGATCACGACCATGCTCTCGCCGTCGGCGAGGTAGACGACCGGGGCGGTGCGCCGCTGGCCCGATTTGCGCCCGGTCGTCGTCAGCAGCAGCACAGGAGCCTCGTTGACCTTGCCGCCGAAGCGTCCGCCGGAAAGGCGGTAGAGCGGCACGTTCAGCTTGCCGGCCCAGCGCAGCCCGGTCGCCCCCATCAACTGCGAAGCGCGCGAGTAGAACCTGTCGCCGGAGGGCATGGCGATCAGTATCCCACCGGAGGTGGGATCAGTTGGCCTCGCGCAGCATCTGTGCCTCCGGCAGGTGCTGCAGTTTTTTCAGCGTGTTGTTCTCGATCTGGCGGATCCGCTCACGGGTGACGCCGAAGGTATTGCCGACCTCCTCCAGCGTCAGCGGCTCCAACCCGGTGAGGCCGTAACGCAGCTCGATCACCTGGCGCTCGCGGTCGGGTAGCGCCGAGAGCGCCTTGCTGACACCCTCCTTCTGCATGTGTTCGCTGGCCTCTTCAAAGGGCTCGGCAATGGTGTCGTCGGCGACGAAGTCGCCCAGCTCGGAGTCGTCCTCGTCGCCCACCGGTTTCTCCAGCGAGACCGGCAGCTGGGCGACGCGGAGGATCTCGCGCACTTCGCCGAGCGGCCAGCGCAGCTCCTCGGCGATCTCGGCCGGCTCGGGCTCGCGGCCGTAGCGCTGGACCAGTTGGCGCTCGACGTGGGCGACCCGATTGAGCTTCTCGACCATGTGCACGGGAATGCGGATCGTGCGCGCCTTGTCGGCGATCGCCCGCGTCACGGCCTGGCGGATCCACCAGGTCGCATAGGTGGAGAACTTGTATCCGCGGCGGTAGTCGAACTTCTCCACCGCCCGGATCAAGCCGAGCGAGCCCTCCTGGATCAGGTCGAGGAAGCTGAGCCCGCGGCCGAGGTAGCCTTTCGCGATCGAGACGACGAGGCGCAGGTTGGCCTCGACCATCTGCCGCTTGGCGATCATGTCGCCGCGCTCGATCCGCTTCGCCAGTTCGACCTCCTGGGCAGCCGTCAGCAACTCGACCCGGCCAATCGAGCGCAGGTAGAGGCGCAGCGAGTCGAGGCTCGGTTCGATCGTCAGGTCGAGCTCCTGTTTGCGCGCAGCGGCGCCGTTGGTCGCCTCGGCGCGCCGCTCCTTGTGTGCGCCGACGCCGTCCTCGGAGATCACTTCGACGCCGTTCTCGACCAGATGCGCGTGCAGGCCGGAGACCTGCTCCTTTGTCACCTCGACCTCCTCCAGGGTGGAGGCGATCTGCTCGAAGGTCAGGTAGCCGCGCTCGCGGCCAAGCGCGACCAGCGCCTGGAGCTCCTGCGGCCCCATCGGCTGCTCGTTCGTCTCTTGACTCAGCCCCTGCGGGGCCGTCTCCAACGGCTCGATATCACTGCCTCCACTGCAACCCAATTCCCCTCTCGGGGGCCGACCCCAACGCTCCGGCATCCGGAAGTATAGGGACGAGATCGCCTACGCTTCGTCTGCCGATGGCATCCCGATCGACCACTCCGCTGTCCCCCGCGACGCCCGACGTGCAGTCGGGAACGCCCGCTACCGAGGTCAGCCTCTCGCGCGTCGGAGTGACCGGTGTGGAGAAGGTGATCAGGGTCGCGACGGACGGTGAGGAGAACCTCTACCACGCCGAATTCGAGTGCTTCGTCGACCTCAACCCGCGCCAGGCCGGCGTCCACATGTCGCGCTTCGAGGAAGTCGTCGGCGAGGCGATCGACCAGGTCGTGCTCAGCGAGGCATTCCGCGCCGAGGTGCTCGCCGCCCACATCGCCAAGCGTGTCCGCGAGAGCCAGGACGGCCTACGGGCCGAGGTCTCGGTCACTGCGCGCTACCCGGAGACCGTGACGACGCCGGCCAGCGGGCAGCGCACGCAGGAGATCTACGTCCTCTTCGGCACCGCTGTCGACTCGTTGCGCGGCACGCGCACGCTGACCGGCGTTCAGGCGCAGGGGATGACCGCTTGCCCCTGCGCGCAGGAGATGGTCGGCGGGCTCGCCCGCGAACGGCTCGCCCAGCGCGGCTTCGACGCCCGGCAGATCGAGGCGGCGATCGAGGCAGTCCCGATCGCGACCCACAACCAACGCGGCATCGGCACCCTGCACATCGGCTGTCCCGAGGGCGGCCCGGCCTGGGTCGACGCCCCGCAATTGCTGCGGATCGTCGAGCAGTCGATGAGCTCGGAGATATACGAGCTGATGAAGCGCCCCGACGAGCTGGCCGTGGTCGCCAAGGCGCACGCGCAGCCGCGCTTCGTCGAGGACTGCGTGCGCGAGATGATCCGCCGCGTCACCGGCGACTACCCAGACCTGCCCGGCGACGCCTTCGTGATGGCCCGCCAGGAGAACCTCGAGACGATCCACCGCCACAACGTCGTCGCCGAGCGCTACGGCCAACTCGACGACCTGCGCGCCGAGCTCGATGCCGGCGAGCACCGGCGCCGCCACACGACTATGCGCGAGTGGCTGGAGGCTCCTGCGAGTTGAGCCTGCGGCGCAGGCCGAGGAAGTAGTCGGCGCCGCTGATCACCGTCGCGGCGAGAGCGACGTAGACGAGCACGTCGACCCAGGCCGGGGCCGGGTTGGTCGCGATCAGGGCGATCACCGCGGCAATCTGCAGCACGGTCTTCAGCTTGCCCATCCAGCTGGCGGCGATCACGACGCCGCGCTCGGCGGCGATCGCGCGTAGGCCGGTTACGGCGATCTCACGCGCGATGATCACCATCGCCACCCAGGCCTGCAGGCGATCG
>CAWFEI010000016.1:0-89715 GCA_963814915.1 uncultured Solirubrobacterales bacterium
GCCGACCTCGTCCAGCGTGCGGGGGTGCTCGCCGCCGAGGCCGTAGCGCAGTTCGAGCACACGGCGCTCGCGGTAGGAGAGGTTCTCGAGCGCCTCCTTGAGCGCCTCTTTGGTCAGCAGGTCCGCGGCGCGGTCGAAGGGGGACTCGGCCTTCTCGTCGGCGATGAACTGGCCGAACTCCGACTCCTCCTCGTCGCCGACCGGCTTCTCCAGGCTGACCGGGGCCTGCGCGGAGCGCTTGATCGAGTCGACCTCCTCGGGGTCGATCCCGGTGACGTCGGCGATCTCCTCCGGCGTGGGCTCGCGGCCCAGCTCGGTGACGAGCTTGCGCTCGGCGCGGCCGATCTTGTTCAGCTTCTCGACCACGTGGACCGGGATGCGGATCGTGCGCGCCTTGTCGGCCAGGGCGCGGGCGATCGCCTGGCGGATCCACCAGGTCGCGTAGGTGGAGAACTTGAAGCCCTTGCGATAGTCGAACTTCTCGGCCGCGCGGACCAGGCCCAGCGTCCCCTCCTGGATCAGGTCGAGGAAAGGGAGGCCCTGGTTGCGGTAGTTCTTGGCGATCGAGACGACCAGGCGCAGGTTGGACTCGACCATTTTCTGCTTCGCGTCGAGGTCGCCGCGCTCGATCCGTTTGGCGAGTTCGACCTCCTCCTGGGCGGTCAGCAGGCGGACTTTGCCGATGTCCTTGAGGAACAGCTGCAGGCTGTCCGTGGTCATGTCCGGTTTCAGGTCGACCGTCGTTTTGGCGCGGCGGCGGCCTTTGCGGCCGGTGTCGGCGGGCATCGCGTCGGCGGCCGCTTTCTGGGCCGGGTCCATGTCCTCGACGAGCTCGATGCCCTGCTTCTCGATGTGGCCGTACAGATCCTCGACGTCGGACTCGTCGAGATCGACCTCCGAGACCGCCGAGGCGATATCGCCGAAGGTGAGCACGCCCAGCTGCTGACCCCTGTGGATCAGCCCTTTGACCTCCTCGAGCTCCTGAAGCTCAGCAACCAGCATCTATTCTGCACCCGTCTTTCTGCGTCAAAAAAGCGGACCGAGGATATGGCCCGCGAAGTAGGAAATAGCGCCCCCGGAGTCGTCCGAAGGCTTCAAACGTCTGTTCGCATGATAGGCGCTTCAGTTTTTGAAGTCAAGGCTGTCTGTGTCCAAGATCACGGCAAATCCACGTCCCTGGCTGCGCGCCTTTTGGCAGCGCGCCTACCGCGAGAACGTCACCGGCCTCTCGGCAATGGTCGCGTACAACCTGATGCTCGCCGTCTTCCCTTTCGCCCTGCTGGTTCTCTTCGTCTTCGGCCAGGTGCTGAAGATCAACGGGGTGGAGACGGGCGTTCTGGACGATTTGCAGCGGCTTTTTCCGAATACCGAGCAGCAGACGCTGAGCGACGTGCTGGCGCGGATCGAGGACAACTCGACCACGATCGGAATCGCGGCCTTTCTCGGCTCGCTGTGGATCGGCGCCTCCTTCTGGGGGGCGATGGACACCGCCTTCGGCCGCATCTACCACGTGCCGACGCGCGGCTGGATCGAGCAGAAGCGCTTCTCCTTCGCGATGCTGGGCGTGGTCCTGCTCTTGATCGCGGCGAGCATCGTGCTGCCCACGATCGAGGCGGCGTTGGCATCGAGCACCGACCGCCTGCCGCTCGGCCTCTCCGACATCAAAGCGATCGACACGGCCCTGCTGCTTGGCCTGGCGGTGCTGATCGTCTTCGCGATCTGCTGCGTGATCTACTGGGCGGTGCCGAAAGGGCACATGCCCTGGCGGGCGGTCTGGCCGGGGGCCGTCTTTGTGACGGTCGGCACCGGCCTCGCCAACTGGGCCTTCCCCTTCTACCTCTCGAACGTGTCCAGCCTCTCCCGCTTCGGCTCGACCGTCGGCTTCGTGCTCATAGCCCTGCTCTGGTTCTACCTGCTCAGCCTCGGGCTGCTGGCCGGCGCGGTGATCAACTCGCTGCGCTTCGAGCTGCACGACACGGGCCGACTTCCCTACAGCTGACGACGGGATCGAGGGGGCGAAGATCTGGGCGCGATCGTGCGCCCGGACTCAAGCCGAGGGGCGCTCCTGTCGAGCTAATAAGCGAACGTATGAGAGAGGCACTCAACAGCAACCCGCTGGTTCAGCTCGGCATCGTCGGCGTGCTGCTCGTCGTCGTCGCGGTCTTCCTCATGTCATCGGGGGGCGGCGAAGAAGAATCGGCCGGTACGACGGAAGCCACCGTTGCCGTGGCGGGCACCGAAGCAAGCGGAACGGCGACCGGCGCCACGCCCGGCGAGGCGGTCGAAGGCGCGGTGGAAGCGGCCCGCTCCGATGCGCTCGGCACGGCTCTCGCCGGCGGCGCGCCGACCGCGATCGCCGCGCCGCCGCTGCCAAAGGCGGTGCGGCGTGCCTGGAAGGCGAACAAGACCCTCGTCCTGCTCTTCGTCCACGACGGTGGCATCGAAGACCGCCTGGTCAAGGCCGCCACCAAGGGCCTCGCCGGATTCCGCGACGCCGCTGTCTTCGTCGTGCCCGCCGCCAAGATCTCGCGCTACGCGGCGATCAGCGAGGGCGTCGGGGTCGATCGGGTGCCGGCATTGGTGGTCGTGGCGCCCAAGCACCTGAAGAAGACTGTTCCGACCGCCTCTGTCAGCTACGGCTATCAGAGCCCGCAGAGCGTCGCCCAGGCCGTGATCGACGCCGGCTACGAGGGCAAGACGCTCGACTACCACCCATGAGGGGCTGACCATGGAGTCCCGGGACTTCCCGAGCCACCTCCGGTCGGTCCCCGACTCCGGTGACTCGACCGCGCCCGCGCTGCCGCCCGATGCGGGCGGCACGCCGGGGCTGACGCCGCCACAGGCGCGCAACCGCTCCAGCGGCTTCGTCACCGACGTGCTCGTCGACCTCGGCTTCGTCGGCGACGACGCCGCCCGCCAGGCGATCGAGGCCGCCCGGACCGCCGGCCGCCCTCCGGAGCGGCTGCTGATCGAGCAGGGCGCGATCACGGCCGACCAGCTCTCGCGCGCGGTCGCCGAGCGCTACGGGCTCGACCACGTCGACCTCTCCGCCTACCAGGTCGACATGGCCGCGGCCAACCTGATCACGGTCAACACGGCGCGCCGCTACCGGGCGCTGCCGATCGGCTTCGTCGACAGGGAGACGCTGTTGGTCGCGATGGCCGACCCGACCAACGTGCTCGCGGTCGACGACATCCAGATCGCGACCGCGCTCGACTGCCGCGTCGCGGTCGCCGCCGAGGAGGACATCGAGGCGCTGATCGGCCGGCTCAACACACTGCAGAGCGCCGTCAGCGAGGCGGTCACCGAGGGCGATGCCGAGAGCGAAGAGTTGGAGCTTGCCGAGGTCGCCGACATGGAAGTCAGCGCCGAGGACGCGCCGGTGATCAAGCTCGTCTACAGCATCCTCGGCCAAGCGGTGGGGGAGGGCGCCTCCGACGTCCACTTCGAGCCGGGCGAGGGGGAGATGCGGGTCCGCTTCCGAGTCGACGGCGTGCTGCGCGAAGCAGCCCACGTGCCCAAGCGGATGGTCAACGCTGTCGTCTCGCGGGTGAAGATCATGAGCGAGCTCAACATCGCCGAGAAGCGCGTCCCCCAGGACGGACGCGTCAGCGTCACGGTCGAAGATCGCCGCGTCGACCTGCGCGTCACGACCCTGCCGACGCAGCGCGGGGAGGGGGCGACGATCCGCATCCTCGACAAGGAGAACGCCCAGCGCACGCTCGACGATCTCGGCATGGACGGCGAGGGCAGGGCCCGTTTCGAGGAGGCCTTCCACCAGGCCTACGGCGCGGTTCTGGTCACGGGGCCGACCGGCTCGGGTAAGTCGACGAGCCTCTACGCGGCGCTGCAGTCGATCAACGACGTCGAGAAGAACATCATCACGATCGAGGATCCGGTCGAGTACCAACTGGAGGGAATCAACCAGATCAACGTCAACCGCAAGGCGGGGCTCGACTTCGCCACCGGCCTGCGCTCGATCCTGCGCGCCGACCCCGACGTGGTGATGGTCGGCGAGATCCGCGACGGCGAGACGGCCCGGATCGCGATCGAGGCCGCGTTGACCGGCCACATGATGTTGACCACGCTGCACACCAACGACGCCCCCGGCGCGATAACCCGACTGACCAAGATGGGGATCGAGGCCTTTCTGATCGCCTCCGCGGTCGACTGCGTGGTCGCCCAGCGGCTGGCGCGCAAGCTCTGCAGTCACTGCAAGCGGCGCGTCGTCGTGCCGCCACAGGTGTTGGCCGAAGCCGATATCCGGGTGGGAGGCGAGGTCGAGGGCTACGAGCCGGTCGGCTGCTCCCGCTGCAACCAGAGCGGCTATCGCGGCCGGGTCGGCCTCTTCTCGGTGATGAGGCTGAGCGAGTCGCTCAAGGAGATGGCAATCGCCCAGGCATCGGAGGCGGAGATTGCCGCGACCGCGCGCGACGAGGGCATGCTCACCCTGCGCGAGGACGGCCTGGTCAAGGTCCGCGCCGGCCAGACCAGCCTGGCGGAGGTAGTCCGTGTCACCACCTAAAGGAATCGGCCCCGCGGGTCGATTTAGCTAAGCATGCCGGTCGATTTCTCAGAGGTGCTGCGCACCATGGTCGAGACGAACGCCTCCGACGTGCACATCACGCCGGGGGTGCCGCCCTCGATGCGCGACAAGGGCAAGATCGTCCACATGGAGGGCTTCGACGTGCTCTCCAGCCAGGAAACGCGCGAGATCGTCTACTCGATCCTCAACGACGACCAGCGCAAACGCTTCGAGACCGGAAAACAGCTCGACTTCGCCTACGCGATCCCCGGCGTCGCCCGCTTCCGCGTCAACTGCTTCTTCCAGCGCGGCTCGGTCAGCGCCGCCTTCCGCCTCGTCCCGCAGGACATCCCCTCGCTCGACTCGCTCAAGGTGCCGCAGGTGCTGCGCGAGCTCTGCGCCAAACCGCGCGGCTTCGTCCTCGTCACCGGCCCGACCGGCTCGGGCAAGAGCACGACGCTGGCGGCGATGATCGACGTGATCAACGAAGGCAACCAGGACCACATCCTCACGATCGAGGACCCGATCGAGTTCCTGCATCAACACAAACGCTCGATCGTCAACCAGCGCGAGGTCGGCGCCGACGCGCCCGATTTCGCCCTCGGCCTGCGCGCCGCCCTGCGCGAGGACCCCGACGTCATCCTCGTCGGCGAGATGCGCGACCTGGAGACGATCTCCACCGCGCTGACGGCCGCCGAGACCGGCCACCTCGTCTTCGCCACTCTGCACACCCAGTCGACCGCGCAGACGGTCGACCGGATCATCGACGTCTTCCCGCCCGAGCAGCAGGGCCAGGTGCGCACCCAGCTCTCGATCGCCCTGCAGGGCATCGTCACCCAGCAGCTGCTGCCGACGGCCGACGGGATGGGTCGCGTCGTCGCCTGTGAGGTGCTGGTGCCGACGCCGGCGATCCGCAACCTGATCCGCGAGGGCAAGACGCACCAGATCTACGCCGCCGTGCAGACCTCGGGCGCGGTCGGCATGCAGACGATGGACGCCGACCTGGCCCGGCTGGTGCGGGAGGGGACGATCACCCGCTCGCTGGCCGAACAGCGCGCCTCCGTGCCCGAGGAGCTCAAGCGGCTGCTCGGCGGGGCGCAGGTGCAGACCGCGGCGCTGCAGAGGGAAGGCGAACAGCACCCGCCCGGGCCGCCGCCGCAGCCCCCGGCCTCCGCGCCGCCGCCCGCCTACACGGGGAGTTAGCCGATGGCCAGCGCCAGCACCTTCGCCTTCCGCGCGATGGACGTTGCCGGGGCCGCGACAGCCGGCGAGCTCGAAGCCGACTCCAAGGCCGCGGTCACCGAGCAGCTGCGCCAGCGCGGCCTGATCGTCCTCGACGTCAGCGAGAAGAAGGCGCCGTTCAAGATCGAGCAGATCTGGCAGACCTGGAAAGGCGTCGACATGCGCGAGCTTGCGATCTTCTCGCGCCAGTTCGCCACTCTTGTCGCTTCGGGGATGCCGATGCTGCGCACCCTGCACACGTTGGAGGAGCAGACGCAGGACGAGCGGATCAAGGAGGCGACCAGCGGCGTCCGCGCCGACATCGAGGCCGGCTCGACGCTGAACCAGGCGATGGAGCGCCACCCTGAAGTCTTCGACCGCCTCTACCGGGCGATGGTCCGCTCGGGCGAGGAATCCGGCCGGCTCGAAGACGCGCTCGACCGCGTCGCCTTCCAGGTGGAGAAATCCGACAGCCTGCGCCGCCAGGTCAAATCGGCGCTGATGTACCCGGCGTTGATCTTCGGCTTCGCGATGGTCGTGCTGGTCGCCGTCGTCGCTTTCGTGATCCCCGTCTTCGTCGGCATCTTCGAACAGATCGCCGAAGAAAACCCGGGGAAAAGGCGGAACTGCCGATTCCGACACAGATGTGCGTCTTCGCGTCGGACGCGATCACCCAATTCTGGTTCATCCTGATCCCGGCGATCGTCGCCTCCTTCGTGCTCTTCTTCCGCTGGAAGCGAACGAAGTCGGGGAAAGAAGCGTGGGACCGGTTCGTCCTTCGCCTGCCGGCGAAAATCGGCGACGTGATCCAGAAGGTCGCGCTGGCTCGCTGGTCGCGCACCTTCTCCGGCGCGGTCTCGGCCGGCGTGCCGATGCTCCAGGCGATCAAACTGACGGGCGAGACGGCGGGAAACATCGTGCTCGAGCAGGCGATGGACGACGTCTACGCGTCGGTCAAGCGCGGCGGCTCGCTGGCCGGGCCGATCGAGCGCAACCCGATCTTTCCGCCGATGGTGGGCCACATGGTCGCGGTCGGCGAGGAAACCGGTCAGCTGGAACACATGCTGACCAAGATCGCCGACTTCTACGAGAGCGAGGTCGACGCCAAGGTGAAAGCCCTCACCTCGCTGATCGAGCCCCTGATGATCGTCTTCGTCGGCGGCGTCGTCGGCTTCATCGTGATCGCGATGTACCTGCCGATCTTCAGCCTCTACGACAAGATTCGCTGAGGAGCAAGTGCTACGCTGACGCACATGGAGTCGGTCGGCGTACGGGAGCTAAGGCAGAATCTCTCCAGGTATCTCGTGCAGGTGAAGGGCGGGGCGAGCTTCGCAGTCACGGAGCGGGGTCGCGAGGTCGCGCGGCTTACGCCCTCCGGTCCGGCCGATTCGCCGATCGCCCGGCTCGTCGCGGAGCGGGGGGCGACGATGCCACGCGGCAACCTGCTGGAGCGGGTCGATAACTCAACGCTGCCCCCAGCGGGAGGTCCACCCGTCGAGGAGATCCTCGACGAAATGCGTGAAGAGCGGCTGTAGCGGTGTCACACCTCGCATATCTCGACAGCTCGGCCTATGCCAAGCTCGTGCTCGAGCAGAGCGGTCACGGCGAGCTGCGCCGTGAACTGGCCGAGTGGGGGGGCTACGTGTCGAGCGCGCTTCTGGGAGTTGAGTCGATACGGGCTTGCGCCCGCTACCGGCAGGACTATGCGCGCGAAGCTCGGAGCTGGCTGGATGGCGTCGCGCTACTTCCGATGGACGATCTGGTGCTTGCCGAGGCCGCCTCGCTGGAGCCGCCGGCTCTGCGCAGCCTCGACGCGCTCCACCTCGCCACTGCGCTCAGCATCCGCGACGATCTCGACGCCTTCTTCACCTACGACCAGCGCCTTGCGGACGCCGCCGAGGCGCACGGTCTGCCCGTGGCGGCTGGCGCAAGCTTGCGAAGCGCCCGACCTTTACAAGGTTAAGACGCTAACCTTGTAAAGCGCCCTCGTCTTTGCAAGGATAAGCCGGTGGACGGCGTACCGCTTGAGCCGCTTGGACGGCATGAGAAGCGCATTTGGGAGGCGCGGCCCGGTGCCGAAGGAGGCAGAAAGGCTCGCCGAGCCGGGACTTATGAAGCGTTCGTTCCAGCTGAGATCGCGGAGCACCGGTTCGTGCTGGACGACGGAGCGGTCACCCAGATCGCCGCCGCCACCAAGGCGCTTGCCCGGCTCAATGGCACCGCTCCGCGTAGCGCCTCGCTCGGTGCGCTCGCGGACGCGCTGATGCGCTCTGAGAGTGTCGCTTCGTCCTGGATCGAGGGACTCGAGGTGTCTCAGAGACGGCTGGCGCGGGCGGCGTTCGCTGCGGCCGAGGGCTCGAGTCGCGACAGCAAGGCGCTCGAGATCCTCGGGAATGTCGAAGCGATGCGCCAAGCGAACGAACTCGGAGCCTCCGAAGAAAAGATCTCGGTGGAGCACCTTCGGGACATCCATCGCACGCTCCTCCGACGGTCTGCCGATCGCCGGATCGCCGGCGTCATTCGCGACCGACAGAACTGGATTGGCACCAATCCATACACCCCCCTCGAGGCCGACTACATTCCGCCACCGCCCGAATACATTGGGCCGTTGCTCGAGGATCTCTGTCGGTTCGTGGTCCGAGGCGACTTGGCGCCGGTTGCCCAGGCGGCAATCGCACATGCCCAGTTCGAGAACATCCACCCGTTCATGGATGGAAATGGCAGGGTCGGGCGAGCGCTGATCCACGTGGTCCTGCGGCGAACCGGTGAAGCACCGAAGTACGTGCCGCCGATCAGCCTCGTTCTGGCCGCGGCGCCAAAGGCCTATGTCGCCGGTTTCGGCGAGTACAGCAGCGGGGACGTCAGCTCCTGGTGCGAGCACTTTGCGATCGCGACCGAACGGGCCGCGATCGAGGCCGAGCGGATGGGGTCTCAGATCGACGAGCGGCAAGAGGACTGGCTGGAGCGCCTGGGTAACCCGCGCGCCGATGCGGCGGTGCGCCGGCTGATCGCCGAGCTCCCCTCCCAGCCGGTACTCAGCGTCGCGACCGGAAGCCGCCTGATCGGCCGGTCCGGCGAGGCGGCGCGCAATGCGCTTCTTCAGATGGAAACTGCGGGGATCGTGCAGCCGCTCAACGAGCGCAAGTGGGGCCGAGCGTGGGAATGTCGCGAGCTCCTCGAACTGACTGAAGTGTTCGAGCAGTCTGTGCGGGCCGGATGAGTTCCCCACCTCGCCACGGTCCTCAACATCCGCGACGACCTCGGTGCCTTTTTCACTTATCGGGTCACTAGCCGTCTCCTCTACGTCATTCGGCCAGGTCGGCGGGGGGCATCGTCGCCTGGGCGTGGTGACCGGTCGCCTCATGGGGCGCCACGGGGTACCTTCAATTGGGTATGGACGAGGCGACAGCAACGAAGGCGGTTTGGCGCGACGAGGTGCGCGCGGCGACGGCGCGGCTGCCCGAGCGCCAGCGCGAGGCGCTGGAGCTGCGCGACGGTGGGCTCGCGTACGAGGGGATCGCGGCGCGGCTGGAGCTGGACGCCGGCGCCGTCGCCCAGCTGATCGAGCGGGCGCGGATCAACCTCTACGACGAGCTGCGGGGGACGCCGCTGGCCTCGGTCGCCGCACCTTCGGCCGACTGCGAACGGGCGATGCCGCTGATCGCGGCGCGCCAGGACGGGGAGCTCGCGTCATCGTCCGAGGACGCGGCCTGGCTCGACGGCCACCTCGCCGGCTGCGAGCGCTGCCGGCTCGGCGAGGAGCAGATGCGCGATGCGGCGGCGGGGATCCCAGCGACTCGGCCGCGGCGAAGGCCGCATCGCACCGCAGCCACATGGTCTCGCCGGGCGCGGCGAAGCGCGCAAGGGCAGCGCACCACGGCGAGATGCGCCACCGTAGCCGTGGCAAGAGCGCGCACGCGGCGAGGGCCGCGGCGACCGGGCTGCTGCCGGAAGCCTCGGGCTCGGCGCCGACCGTAATCGCCGCCCCGCTCGGCACCGGCGGCGGCAACTCGAGCGCACCCGCCTCCGGCCATAGTCCCTCCTCCGGCAAGGCGGCGGTCCACCCGCCGAAGCAGACGACCGCCTCCAAGCCGGCCCCGAAGCCCAAGCCCGCGGCGCCGGAATCCACGCCGTCCTCCCAGCCTCCCCCCGAACCGGCGCCCCCGGCTACCACCATCGAAGCCCAACCACCGCCGCCCGCCGAAGAAGCCGACCGGCCTGGCCACAGCGGCGACCCGCCGGGCAAAGCCGTCGGCAGGCCCTCCGAGCATCCCGTTCACTGAGCGGAACGGCGCTCGATCTCGGGCGCGCCTCGCGTCGCTCAGCATATAGATTTCCTACCGAGCAAAGCACTACTTCTGGGATAGAGCTTTGCTATATTTTCTGCCCGATGAATGATGCCGTGACTACGCATCGCACTACGATCGACATCGACGTTCCCGCGTTCGAGGAAGCGCGTGACGTGCTCGGGACCAAGGGCTACAAGCAGACCGTCAACGAGGCCTTGCGCATCGTCAGCCGCGGTGAGCAACTCCGCCGGGGTGCGGAGCGGATTCGTTCCGGCGCGTTCCGCGTTCCCACGCCCGAGGAGCTGGAAGAGCTACGCAAGCCCAGGTATTAGCGTGCCTCGCTACCTCGCTGACACCTCAATCTGGGCATGGGCGCGGAAGGAGCAACGCCCCGACATACGCGAAAAGCTTTCGACTCGCTACGAGCAGGGTGAAATCGTCACCTGCGTTCCAGTCGTGCTCGAGGTGATGCACAGAGCGGAGACGTCTGCACAGTTCCAAGTGCAGTTCGACGATCTCTTTACGCCGCTCGAGCGGTTGCCGCTCGAGAATGCGAGCGTCGAGCGGGCGCTTGCGGTGCAGCGAGAGCTGGCGAAGGCGTCCGACGGAAACCACCGACGCTCCCCCGTCGACTTCATGATCGCCGCCGCGGCCGAGGCCGCGGGCGAGGAAACCACCCTCTGGTGCTTCGATCGCGACCTCAAGGTGATCTGCGAGCACACCGGCCAGGCATGCGAGGCGGAGGAGTCGACGGGCCCGGAGCACTGACAGAGCGACGCTCGAGCGCGCCGCGACTGGACGGCTTTTCGGTAGGGCGGGCGTCCAGGGTCGATGCGGGCGCTCTGGTGCCTGCTCAAGCTGGGCGTGCGTGAGGTCGATGAGGCCTCGATGGTCTACATCGACGGACTGCGACGGCGCTTGCGACTGCTCGCTCGGAGCGAGGACGGGATGGCGCTGCCGTTCGCTTTGCTGGCGATGGTCGCGGCGACGGCGCTGGCCAGTGCGGCGGTGATCTCCTCGGTCAACGTGCAGCAGGGGTCGCACCGCGACAGCGATTCAAAGCAGGCGATCGCAGCGGCCGACGCCGGGGCCGGCGTGGCGATGGAGCGCTTGAACCGCTACGCGAGCGTGCTGAACAACGCAGCCAACAGCAACTGCCTCGGCGTCAGCGGCGGGACTCTGGTGGTGACCGGCGCGGTCAACGGCTGGTGCCCGCCAATCGAAGGGTCGGTCGGCGATGCGAGTTACAGCTATCAGGTGAGCGCGATGTTCTCCGGCAGCACGATGAACGTAGTCTCGACCGGCACGGCGAACGGCACGAGCCGGCGCGTCGACGTCGCCTTCACAGCCGAATCGATCGACGACATCCTCAAGGAAGAGGGGCTGATCGGGAAAGACAGCATCAACATACCCGGCAACCCGCACATCAGGGTCAACATCGGAACCAACGGCGACATCGAAACCTCCGGCAACAGTTGGGAAGTCTGCGGCAACGCCCGCCACGGACCAGGCAAGGAAGGGCCGACCAAAGATGATCTCTCTTGCGGAGGGGAAGAAGTCGAACGGAACGTAGAACTGCCGTCGGTGAGCAGTTTCATGCCAATCGACATCGAAACGAACAACGCCGACGCACGGTTGATGCAGTGCGTGGCCGCAGGCACGCCGCAGGACTGCGAACAGGACAACTACACCGGCAAACACACGGCGACAAGCCCATTCAACCCGCCTCCAGCGCTCACCCTGACCCTCTCCGGCCACGACACGCTGACGCTTGGAGGCGAAGACTACTGGCTCTGCCAGCTGAACCTGAGCGGCAGCTCACACCTGATCATGGGCGACGGGGCGCATTCGCGAATCTTCTTCGACACCGCGGAAAATTGCGGACTTTCCTCCAGTCAGCCCCAGATCAACATCACCGGAAACAGCAGCATCGAAGCGACCGGGAACGAACCGCTGCTCGGCAGCTTCGACATGGTTGGCCTCTACCTGTTGGGTGGTCCCGGGTCTTACGTGAGTCTGCAGGGCAGTAGCGGCAGCAACGACATGATGCTCTACGCGCCCGACAGTGCAATCGCGATGAAGGGCAACGCCACCTACAAGGGCATAATCGCCGGGGAAACGCTGGAAATCAAAGGTAATCCGACCTTCGAACAGGACGACGGCTACGAACCGGATCCGATCGGCAGCACGACGCTTTACTCGCGCCAGTCCTACGTCGAGTGCAGCGCCGGAGCAACCGCTGTGCCTGACGAAAACTGCTGAGTCTGTCCGTCCGGAAACTGACTTTTGGGCTGACGAAACCCAAATTTCGGGGATCAAGTGCTCGGCTCAGCGGTCGATTAGCCCCGTGTGATGAATCTGCCAGTGCTTCGGTGCAACAGGCAAACCCGCTGCGAGGTGGGGACGCAAAGCTTTCGGGGCTCCCTGCGGGGAGCCAGCCGGGCTACCACCGGGGTCGACAGACACCACGTGGCTTCACGCGACGGGGCTCTGGCTCAAACGATTAGGACCATAGGAGGTCACTAATGTTTCTCCAGAATCTCCGGGCCAAAGTAGGCGCCCGGCTCAAAGGCGACAGCGAGGCCGGCTTCACGCTGATCGAGCTCCTCGTCGTCATGCTCATCCTCGGCATCCTCGCCGCGATCGCCCTGCCCGCCTTCTTCAACCAGAAGGAAAAGGCCGGCGACGCGAAGGCGAAGGAGACCGTGCATTCGGCTCAGGTCGCGATCGAGACGTTCGCTACTGAACACAGCGGGTCTTACGCTGGGGCGACTAACGCAAAACTCAACGCCATCGAGCCGACCCTGCCAGCCACCGAAGCCGGACCGCCGAAAGTAACGATTGTCGACTCGGGATTCGAAGCAAAACCGGGCTACACGATCACTGTGCTGTCCGAAAGCGCCAGCGGGAACACCTTTACTGTCCAAAACACGGAAGGCGCATTGAAATACTCGTGCACCACCGTGCAGACGGGTGGCTGTCCTGAAGGCGGCGAATGGAACAAGGGTTGACCGTGCCTATTCGCACCTTGGCCTAGCCAAGCGTGAAGCACCGAGGGGCGGGCCGTCTGGCCCGCCCCTCGCTCTTTCGGCTAGCGCTCGGGCAGCACGGCTAAACGAATGACCGATTCCTACCGATAGGGCACTCATGCGCCCCAAGCCCAGACACTGCCTGCTCGCGCTCGCGATTTCAGTTCTTTGGGCGGCCTCTTCGGCGCCGCCCGCCGCGCTCGCCGCCGACTCGAACTTCAACGGCGCCGCCACCAACGGATCGGTCGCCGTCTTCAGCACCGTCGACAAGCTCGTTCCGGGCGACACCGACAGCAAGCGCGACGTCTACCAGCGCACTTACGACGGCGTCGTCACCGCCTACGTGACGCGCGAGGCCTCGACTGGCCCGACGGGCGGCAACGACGCCTACGACGCGACCTTCCAAGGGGTGTCGGCGAACGGGCGCGAGATCTTCTTTACGACCGAAGAGCCGCTGGTCGAAGCCGACGGCGACCGCTCGGTCGACGTCTATGCCCACGACACCGCCACCGGCGCGACCGTCCTGGTCTCGCGGGCCACCGCAAGTTGCGCATCGGGCCCATGCGGCGACGGGACTGCCGCCGCGACCTACAAGGGCGCCAGCGCGGACGGACAGAAGGTCTTCTTCCAGACGATCGAAAGCCTCGCGTCCGGGGACGACGACGAAGCGAGCGACGTCTATGTGCGCGACCTGTCCGGCGAACCGCCGACCACCGCCCTCGTCTCGCAGCTCGGCGCCTCGTGCTCGGGCTCATGCGGCAACGGGTCGGCGGTCGAGACGTTCGTCGGCAGCTCGAGCGACGGCGGCAAGGTCTTCTTCGAGACCACCGAAAGCCTGACCGCCGCCGACGTGGACTCGACCAGCGACATCTATGTGCGCGATCTGGCGACCGGACCGCCGACGACGACGCTCGTCTCGGCGGGCGGTGTCTGTCCCACCGGGGTCGAACCATCGGAATGCAAACCGAATTTCCGGCCCCCCGCCGCGACCGACGGATCGCGCGTCTTCTTCACCAGCAGCGAGCAGTACTCGGGCGGCCTCCCCGACACGGACAAGGCGGCGGACGTCTACGTCTGGGAAGGCGGCATCCCGTCGCTCGTATCGACCGGGCCCACCGGCGGCAACGCGGAAGGCGAGCCCGCGACGTTCGCCGGCGCGACCCCCGACGGCACCAAGGTCTTCTTCGCCACCGGCGAGGCGCTCACCGGCGAAGACGCGGATGGCGTAGCGGACGTCTACAGGCGTGACCTGGAAGCCGCGCCGGCGACGACGACGCTTGTCTCGCGCCCTGATTCGTTGTGCGTGACCGCCGGCTGTGGGGACGGTGCGGGCAGCTTCGACGCGACCTCCCAGAATGGCAACACCGTTCTCTTCCAGACCGCCGAGAGCCTCGTGCCCGGAGACACCGACGGCCTCGTCGACATCTACGCCCGCGATGTCAGCGGCGAAGAAACCGAACTCGTCTCCGCGCCCTCGGCATCGTGCGCGGGTGGCTGCGGAAGCGCCGCGGGAGCGAAATTCGCCGCGGCGTCGACGGACGGAGAAAGCGTGGTATTCACGACGGCGGAGCCGCTCGCGCCGGCGGACGAAGACGGGGAAGAAGACGTCTACCTGCGCGACCTCGGCGCCGGAACGACAACTCTCGAGTCGAAGGACGGGATCTGTCCGCTGCCGGGCGAAACCGGTTGCAAGTCGACCTTCGCCGGGGCGTCTGGGGACGCCGCCCACGTCTTCTTCCGCACGGCCGAGCGACTGACGGCCGAAGACGTGGATTCGGACCTCGACGTCTACGAGCGCGAAGGCATCGAGACGCGCCTCGTCTCGGCCTCCAACTCGGTCAGCCTCGGTCCGGCGACGCCCGTGCTGAGCGGGACCAGCCCGGCCGGGAAAGGCGAAACGACGACCCCGAAGGTGCTCGGCCACGCCGATGCGGGCAGCTCGATCAAGATCTACACCACCTCCGAATGCTCGGGCGAAGCGGTTGCGGGCAGCGTCGCGGAGCTGGAAGGCGCCGGGATCGCGGTGACGGTCGAACCGGAATCGACTACCAGCTTCTGGGCGACGGCGACCGACGAAAGCGGCGACACCTCCGGCTGTTCGAAGAATGCGGTCACCTACAAACAGGAAACGCCGCCGCCCCCGGTCGAAGAAGGCGGCGGTGGGGAAGGCGGGAGCGAAGAAGGAAGCGGAGGGGGCTCCGGCGGCGGCAGCGATGGGGGCGGCACCGCACCCAGTTCATCGCCGACCGCGTCGTCTCCGGCGCCGGACGCCGCTCCGGCCCCGACGCCGACCTACGGCGACGGCGTGTCGTACGTCACGCCGGTCACGCGGATTACCTTCGGTCCCGCCTTCAAGACGCGCGCCCGGCGCCCGGTGTTCCGCTTCGCCGATGCCAGCGGCCAGCCGGGGACGCGGTTCATCTGCCGGCTCGACCGGCGCAAGTGGCGAGGCTGTGCGTCGCCGGTGCGGCTGAAGCATGTGGGCCGCGGCAGGCACGTCTTCCGGGTCAAGGCCGTCAACGCGGTTGGTGCGTGGGAGGCCCGCCCGACGCGCCGCAGGTTCAAGCTGGTCGGCCGCCGCGGGCAACACCGCAAGCACAAGCGCCACACCAGGCGGAGCCATCGGTGAGCGCGATCCGGCGCCGGCTGGCCGCGCTCGCCTCCGACCGCGAGGCCGGCCTGACCCTGGTCGAGCTGCTGGTCGCCGCAGCGATGAGCGTCATCATCGTCGGCGCCGCGAGCTCGATGCTTATCAGCGCCGTGCGCGACCAGCCGAACATCAGCAAGCGGGCCCAGAACGTTTCCTCGGCGCGCTGGATGCTCGGAAGGATGACGCACGAGCTGCGCAACGGGATCGCCGTGGACCCGGAAACCGCGAGCGCCTCCTCGGTCTCCTTCGAAACCTACGTCCGGCGCGCCTCCTGCGGTGGCGAAGCGCTCGCCGAAGCGAGCTCCCCGTCGATTCCCTGCCAGGTCACCTACACCTGCACGACGACCGCCTGCTCGCGTGTCGAGGCCGAACCGGGAGTGGAGACGGGGACCGCGACGACGCTCTTCGAGGGGATCGACAGCTCCACCGTCTTCTGCTACGTGCCGAGCGGCGAAGCGGATCCGAGCAGCTGCGGCCCCGTCGGCGAAGAAGCGCCGACCTACGTCCGCGTGACGCTGCGCATCCCCAACCCGGACGGCGGCGGCGACCTGACGATCTCCGACGGCGCCAGCCTGCGCAACGCGACGCTGGAAAATTGAGATGACGAGCGTCCTGAGACATAGGGTCGAGCGTCTCGACCGGGAGGCCGGGCTGACGATCGTCGAGGTGCTGATCGCCGCCGTCGTGCTGATCGCCGGGTCCTTCGCCACCTTCGGCGTGCTGCGCACGGCGACGATCAACAACCAGCGGGCGAAGGGGACGCAGGTCGCCCTCGATCGCGCCCAGCAGGAAATGGAGGCGCTACGCAGCCTGCCGAACTCCGAGCTGGCGATGACCTCGGTGCCGGAACACTCGCCCAACCCGCTCGATCCGAACTACAGGGTCAACTCGAGCACGGAGACCTTCGCGCTGACCCGCGACCCGAGCGAAGAAGCCTCGCCGCCCGCCATGGTGATCAACGGCGGCAGTCTCTACGGTGGCGGATTCGTGGAAGGCGGCGCGGTCGACCCGCAGGAATCGTTCAGCAGCGGCGACGTCAGCGGCACCGTCTATCGCTACGTGGTCTGGCGCGACGACACGAGCTGCGGCGCAACCTGTCCCGGGACCCAGGACTACAAGCAGATCGTCGTCGCCGTGAAGCTGGAAAAGACGGCCAACGAAGCGTCGGAACGCGGCTACGTGGAAGTCCAGTCGAATTTCATCGACCCGACCGACAGCTCGGAAAGCGACCCGATCCCGCCGAAAGGCGGCCTGGTCAACTCGCCGCAGCAGTTCTTCCTCTCCGACACTCCCTGCGCGGCCGCAGGCTCGACCGAACGCGAAGAATGGCCGCAACGCGAAGCGACCGGCGACCATCCGCTGCACAACACGCTTGGCACCTGCGCCAGCGGCGTGCAGACGGGGGCAACGCTTGGCGCCCCGGACGCATTGCTGCTGGGCTCGCCGCCAGACCCCGCCCCGGCTGACGGAACCTTTCCGGCCAAACTCGACTACTCCGACGACTCTACCTCGGCCAGGCACGCCCGAACCGGCGAGGGCGTCCAGATCGTCCGCGACGACACCGGCGACTGCCACTACGACGCCGACCGGGAGCTCGGAACCGCGAATCGCAGGTGCACCGCTGGGTGACGGACCCGATGCCCTTCGACTTCACGATGACCGGAAACGCGACGCTCGAGTTCTTCACCCGGCGCTCAACGACGCGCTGTACAGCGGCACGCTCTGCGTCTACCTATTCGACCGTCACGAAGAAGGCTCGCCGCCGGAAGCCGTAGACAACGCGCTGCCCGGCGACCGAAGATGGCACCCTACTGGCCGCCCGGAAGGAAACGGCTACTGGCCGCGAAACACATGGACTAAGGTGCGCGCTGACGATGAGCTTCGAAGCACCCACACGATCCCGGAAGACGACCGGCTCGGGCGTCGCGATCAGCGTCGACCGCGGCAACTCGGCTTCGGACGCGATCCCGATCATGTACGACCACCCGGACTACCCGACGCGGATCGAGGTCGAAACGCCGACGCCGATCGAAGGCGGGCTAGCGGTGGCCGCCGCCGCGGCGCTCGCCTTCCTCGGAGGGCTCCTCGCCGGCAGCTTCGTCACCGTCGTCGCCCACCGGGTGCCGCGCGGCGAGTCGATCGTCGGGCCGCGCTCGCGCTGCCCCGCCTGCGGCGCGCAGATCGCCGCCTACGACAACGTGCCGGTCTTCTCCTGGCTGGCGCTGCGCGGGCGGGCGCGCTGCTGCGGGGCGGCGATCTCGCCGCGCTACCCGCTGACCGAGCTGACGCTCGGCGCTCTCTACGCGGCCACCGCGCTGGTCCTCTGGGACGAGCCCTGGGAGGTTGCGCTCGGGCTCGTCTTCGTCACGACGCTGGCGGCGGTCACGCTGACCGACCTCGAGCGGCGGATCATCCCCAACAAGATCCTGCTCGTCGCCGCGGTCGCTCGGGGTGGCGATCGCCGCGGTCGGCGACCCCGGCAGCCTGCCCGAGCGGGCGATCGCCGCCGCCGCGGCCGGCGGCCTGCTCTTCGCCGCCGCGCTCGCCTACCCGCGAGGGATGGGGCTGGGCGACGTGAAGCTGGCGGCGACGATGGGGCTCTTCCTCGGCCGCAACGTCGGCCCGGCGATCCTCGTCGCGCTGCTGGCCGGCGCCCTGGTCGGCCTGGCGATGATCGCCCGCCACGGCGCCGCGGCGCGCAAGCGGGCGATCCCCTTCGGCCCGTTCCTCGCCCTCGGCGGCGTCGTCGGCCTGCTCGCGGGCGACCAGCTCGTCGACTGGTATCTGGGCACCTTCTAGATCGAACGTCCAGGTTCTCCTAGAAATGAGTAGTTGCAGGGCGAAAGGTCTGCGCGCCTTTCTGTCGATGCAGGGAGTGCGGGAACGCGCGAACGGCGCCCGACCCGACCCTCCATGCGACTCAGCGGAATCACCAAGCAGAAGACCGGCAGCGTCGTCGGCCTCGACATCGAGGCCGGCAGCATCGCCGCGGCCGAGGTCAGGCTGAACGGCTCGGCCGAGGTCGCCGGCACCGGCGATCGGCCCGCTCGACCCCGGCGCCTTCCACGAGGGCGAGGTGCTCGACGCCGACCGCCTCGCCGCGGCGCTGAAGGAGCTCTTCGCCGAGCACAAGCTCCCCAAGCGGGTGCGGCTCGGGGTCGGCAACCAGCGCGTCGTCGTCCGCACCGTGCGGCTGCCGGCGATCGAGGACCCGAAGGAGATGGAGGCGGCGGTCCGCTTCCAGGCGCAGGAGCAGATGCCGATGCCGCTCGACCAGGCGGTGCTGGAGCACCAGGTGGTCGGCGGCGTCCCGGCCGAGGAGGGCCAGGCGCCGCAGGTCGACGTGATCGTCGTCGCCGCCCGCCGCGACATGGTCTCCAGCTTCCTCGAGCCGATCCGCCGCGCCGGCCTGGAGCCGGTCGGCGTCGACCTCTCGGCCTTCGGGATGATCCGCGCCCTGGCCGGCGAGGCGCCGGCGCCGAGCCCGGCGGCGACGGGACCGCGGTCGAGCGCCCCGCCGCGGCGCGTCCTCTACTGCAGCGTCGGCGACGTGACCAACCTCGCCGTCGCCCGCGGCCGCTCCTGCCTCTTCACGCGCGTCTCCCACGCCGGCCTCGAGGCGACCTCCGGCGCGCTCGCCGGCTCGCTCGGGCTGAGCGCCGAGCACGCGACCCAGTGGCTCGCCCACGTCGGCCTCGAGCGCCCGGTCGAGGAGATCGAGGGCGACCCGGAGACCGTCGCCGAGGTGCGCCGGGCGCTCGAGGAGGGCGTCTCGGCGCTGCTCGACGAGCTGCGGCTCTCGCTCGACTACTACGGCGCCCAGGAGGCGGCGCTGCCGGTCGAGCGGATCGTCCTCTGCGGCCCCGGCAGCGCGATCCCCGGGCTGGCGGCGCGGATGGAGGCGGGCCTCGGCCTGCCGATCGCGCGTCTCCCGCCCGGCCGCGCTGGGCGGCTTCGACGAGGCCGCCGCGGCGCGCCTCACCCTTCCCTACGGCCTCGCCCTGGAGGAGCTAGCCGATGCGCCCCGTCAACCTGATCCCGCCCGAGGACCGCCGCGGCGACCAGGCGCCGCTGCGCACGCGGCCCGCTCGCCTACATCCTGCTCGGCGCGCTGGTCGCTGGCGCTGGTCGGCGTCGTCGCGCTGGTCCTGACCGGCAACCAGATCTCCGAACGCGAAGCCGAACTGGCGAAGCTGAAGGGCGAAGACGCGGCGCTCGCGGCCAAGGCGGCGAAGCTCGCCTCCTACACGCAGTTCCAGGCGCTCAGCGAACAGCGGGTGGCGACCGTGCAGAGCCTCGCCGACAGCCGCTTCGACTGGGAGCGGGTGATGCGCGAACTGGCGCTGGTCCTGCCCAGCGACGTCTGGCTGATCAGCCTCGACGCGACGCGCGCCGGCGCGAGTCGGCGGCGAAGGCGGCGGCTCCGGTGGCGGCGGCCTGCGGCGGGTCGATCGCCGGCCCGGCGCTCGAACTGAGCGGCTGCGCCGCCGGCCAGGAGGCGGTCGCCGGCTTCGTCACCGCGCTGAAGGACATCGACGGGGTGACCCGGGTCGGCGTGCAGTCCTCCGAACTTGCCGACGAGGAAAGCGGCGCCGGATCTCGGCCGGCGGCGGAGGCGGGTCGGCAGGCGGCGACGACTGCCGCACGCGCGAACTTCATCGCCAAGTTCGAGATCGTCGTCGCCTTCGACGCGGCGCCGGTGCCGGCCGCCGAAGGCGAAGGCGAAGCGGCGCCGGAAGCGGCGCCCGGAAGCGGCGCAGGCGCCTCGAGCGAGACCTCCGAAAGCTCCGGCGAAGGAGCGGGAGCAGGCGGCTGAGATGGACGCGCTGAAGAATCGAGGCAACCTGACGATCGTCGCGATGCGTCGCGATCGTCGCCCTGGCGATCGCCTTCTGGATGCTGCTGCTCGAGCCCGAAGCGCGAAGAAGCGGCGAAGCTGGGCGACGCAGATCGAGACGGTCGAAGACGTCGCTCGCCCAGCACGGGCCGAAGTGGCGAGGCCGAAGAAGCGCGCGCAAGCAGTTCCCGGTCGACTACCAGAAGCTGGTCGTGCTCGGCAAGGCGGTGCCGGGCGACGACGAAACCGCCTCGCTGCTGGTCCAGGTGAACGGGATCGCCGAACGCAGCCGGGGTCGAAGTTCAACGACATCGAACTGAGCTCCGAAGGCGGCGGCGGCTCGGACGAAGCGTCGTCGGCCGCCACGGCCGACCGCGGCGGCCAGCCGGTCTCGGCGACCGAGGCGGCGGCGTCGCTGCTGCCGCTCGGGCGCCCGTCGGGCCCGGCCGGGCCTCGCGGTGATGCCCTACACGCTCACCTTCAACGGCAGCTTCTTCCAGATCGCCGACTTCATCGAGCGGCCTCGACTCGCTGGTCAAGACGCAGAACGGAAGAGTGCTGGTCGACGGCCGGCTGCTGACGATCGACGGCTTCTCGCTCTCGCGGCGGAGCCCGCAAGTGGGTTCCCCGCGCTGCGACCGCGAGCTTCGCGGTCACGACCTACCTGACCCCGCCGAGCCAGGGCATGACCGCCGGCGCGACGCCGGCCAGCCCGACCGGCGCGCGACAGCGACGCCCGCGGCGACGAAGCTCGGAGGCGCGCCATGAAGCGGCCGAAGGGACCCGAGCTGAAGATGCCCGAGCCGAAGGCCCCGGCCTTCCTCGCCGACCTCTACTACGACCTGCGCGACCGCCGGCTGCTGCCGCTGCTCGCATTGGTCGTGGTGGCGATCGCGGCGACGCCGTTCCTGCTCGGCCAGGAGTTCCGAGCCGAAGCTGCCGGCCGCCGCTGAAGGCGCGATCGCGGCGCTGAAAGGAGAAGTCGCCAAGAGACGTCGACGCTGACCGTCGTCGAGGCGAAGCCCGGGCTTGCGCGACTACCGCAAGCGGTTGCGAAGCCGCACGCCGACCGATCCATTCAAGCAGCGCTATACGGCCCCGGTCCTCGACGGGGCGAAGCTGAACGAACCCGCGGGCGAATCTGGCGGTCGAAGCCGACGGTGAATCCAGCGAAGAACAGAGCTCCGACCGGCTCGGCCGGCGGCGAAGCCGGCGGCGGCTCGGGCAAGGACGGCGACCGGGCGGCGCGCCGAGCGGCGAAAGTGGCGGCGGCGGAGACAAGGGCGGCGGCGAAAGTGGCGGAGGCAAGACCCACACCGTTCTCTACAGCTTCGCCGTCAACGTGCAGATCGTCCACACGACGCGGCAGCGAAGCCGGCGGGAACAAGAAGAAGGGCGAGCCGGAAGTGCGCAAGGAAGTCCTGCCGACCACCGTTCTGCCCGGGAAGAAGAAGCAGGTCGTCACCTACATGGGCCTCAGCCCGAAGACACGCAAGCCGCTGTTCCTCGTCTCCACAGATGTCACCGGCGTGTTCGGCGAAGGCAAGTGCGTCGCCGGCACCGACAACTGCCAGCTGATCGAACTCGAACCGGGCTTCCCGGAGACGTTCGAATACGGCGAAGACGGCGAGCGCTACAAGTTCAAGGTCACCGACGTGAAGCTGGTGATCAAGGGCAAGGTCTGAATCGCCCTCGGTCGGCCTTAACTTCAGTAAGTGAAGCATTGGCGCTAAACTCGCTACAGCGAGCCGATTGACACAACCCGGCCCGCGCCGAATGGCTTCACGATGAGCGCCGAGAGCAACTCCCACTGTCCCGTCTGCCGCACCGCCGACGTCGTCTGCGGCAAGTGGACGCTCCTGGTCATCCGCGACCTCGCCGATGGTTGCAGCCGCTTCTGCGAGCTCGAGCGCTCGCTGGAGGGGATCAGCCCGCGCACGCTCTCGCTGCGCCTGCGGGCGCTCGAAGAAGAGGGCATCGTCGAGCGCAACACCTTCCCCGAGGTGCCGCCGCGGGTCGAGTACGCGCTGACCGAGAAGGGGGAGGCGCTGGTGCCCCTGATCGAGGACATGCGGCGCTACGGCAGCCGCTGGCTGCTCGAAGAAGAGTCGGCTCCGGTTCCCGCCTAGCCCGCCGCGCCTGCAAGGCATCATGCAGGCGCAGGAGCGCCGCCCGTGGAGGGGAAGCGGGGGGCGTGCGCGATCAGTTGCTCAACGAGGCCCTGCGGCGGCTCGCCGCCGAGGCGGCGACCCGCTTCACGACCCTGGTCGCCGGTGGCGACCAGATCCCCTTCGACGTCGCCGAGCAGGCCGGGCCCGACGAGGCCTTCTTTCACAGCTACGTCCCGCTGACGGCGCGCTACGTGCGCGAACGCGAGGGGGAGCTCCGTACGCTGCCCGCCTTCGAGCCCGCCCGCGAAGCGATCGTCCTCGCCGATGTCGCCGCGCCCTACCTGGAGGCTCGGGGCGAGAGCGTCGCCGCCGACCCGGCCGAGCGCGCCGCGAGCCTGCTCACCGTCTTCATCGCCTCCCTCTGGGACGGCAGCTCCGAGTTCTCGCTCGACCGCGAGCGGCTCGAGGACGCGCTCGCCGTGCTCGACGCCGAGGCGGGCGCCGTCGACGACGCGGACGTGATCGTCGCGCCGGTCGTCGGACTGAAGATGAGCGCTCCGCGAGCGCAGCTGCCGCACGGCGTGCAACTCGTCCGCGCCGACAGCTTCGAGGCGCCGATCGAGGCGATGCGCAGCGAGGGCATGGGCCGCGCCGCCTGGGAGCCGCAGATTCTCGCGATCGCCGAGCAGGGCGAGGACGGCGAAAGCGCCGCCGCGGCGCTGCGCCAGCTCGACGACCTGATCAGCGTCATGCGCCTTTTCAAGCAGGGCGGCGTCGGCATCGGCCCGCACGCTTTCGCGCCGACCGGCGAGGGCCGTTGGCGCCGCATCGCGACGGGCGCCCCGGCGCCACGCGACGGCGGCTACGAGCTCGACGAGGCCGAGGTCGGCCAGCTGGCCGAGTTGGCCGAGACGCTGGAGGCGCGCCCCGACCCGACCGGCCCGCTGGCCTGGGCGGTGCGCCGCTTCGAGCTGGGCTGCGAGCGACAGTCCGCGCTGGAGGGGCTCAGCGACCATCTGCTCGCCCTGCGCGCCGTTTTGGACGGCCAGGGCCCCGTGGGCGCCTCGCTGCCGATGCGCGCCGCGGCGCTGATCGCCGACGGCTCGACCGACAGACTCGCCGCCCGCGAGCGGATCGAAGCCGCGATGCAGCTCGAGCGGGCGGAGATGTCAGGCCAGGCGCCCGAGGGCGCCGCCGAGCTTGCCGACTGGATCGAGCACAGCGTGCGCCGCGTGCTGCGCCAGGCCGCCCTCGGAGAGTTGGGCGCCGACCTCAACGAAGCCGCCGACGAGACCCTGATCGCGACCGGCCTGGACACCGGCGACGCCTCGATCGCGGTCAGCGAGGAGTTCGCCCCCGAGCCCGATTCCGAGCCCGCATCCGACTTTGATGTCCCTCTAGCAACGCAAAAGCCGGCAGCGCCAAGCGCCGAGACAACGACCGAGGAGGAGCACGACATGAGCCAGGACACCCGCATCCTCGAGCCGGTCCCCGCCGAGGACGAGATCCGGATCACCGCCCGCGACTGGATGGACGAGGTCGAGGTCGAGGAGAGCACGCTCGACTTCCCCGCGGTCGAGGGCGACGTCGAAGAGCGCGAGCGGATCGACACCCCGCGCGTGCGCCACCTCTTCCCGGTGCCCGAGGACGCGGACTGGGAGGTCCGCGAGCTCAAGTACGACCACTACGGTCGCCGTAACGCCGGCTAGGCGCGGCCGGCGGCGATCTCGATCCGCTCCTCGCTGCTCGCGAACAGGTAGCGGTTGATCTCGGCGAGGCCGCCGAGATCGTGCACGTCCTCGTCCAGGTAGGGGATGCGGATTACACCCTTGGTGCGCAGCTCCGCCGCCAGGTGCTCGATGTTGCGCGCGTCGCGCTCGGCCAACGCCTGGTAGTCGGAGAAGTTCTCGCAGACTCGCCGCGCCAGGTCCTCGTCGCCCAGTTTCGCCGCCAGGCTTGCCTCGAGGTCGGCGGGGTCGCCCTCGCCGCGCAGGCGCTCGGCCGGATAGTGGACCTTGTTGACGATGACGCCGCCGAAGGGCAGCTTCGCCTCGACCAGTTTGCGGTGGAAGTAGACGGCCTCGTTGATCGGCTCGCCCTGCGGGCCGCAGACGACGAGGAAGCATGTGTGCGGGTCGGCCAGCAGGCTGTTGACCCGCTTGGCGCGAGCCTGGAAGCCGTCGACCATGCCGCTGAAGGCGTTGAAGAACTCGGCCAGGTCGGCGAGCAGGTCGAAGCCGACGATCCGCTTGAAGACCGAGAGGGCAACCGAGGCGCCGCGGCCGGCGACCTTCGCCGCCAGCCCGGTCGGCTTCATGAACATGCGCAGCGAGCGGCCCTCGATGAACTGCGTCAGCCGTTTGGGCGCGTCGAGGAAGTCGAGCGCGTTGCGGGTCGGCGGCGTGTCGAGGACGAGCAGGTCGAAGCGGCCCTCGGTGTGCAGCTCGAACAGCTTCTCCATTGCCATGTACTCCTGCGAGCCGGCCAGCGCGTTGGAGATCTGCTGGTAGATGCGGTTGTTCAGCACCCGGTCGCGCGACTCCTCGTCGGGCGCCTGGCGGGAGACGAGCTCGTCGAAGGTCGCCTTGGCGTCGAGCATCATCGCCCACAGCTCGCCCTTCATCTCGATCCCGTGCTGCTCGAACAGGTCCGGGTCGACCTGGGTCGCTTCGTTGCCGAGCTCACGCAGCCCGAGCGAGTCGGCGAGCCGCTTCGCCGGGTCGATCGTCAGCACGCAGACGCGCAGGCCTCGCATCGCCATCCCGGTCGCGATCGCCGCCGAGGTGGTCGTCTTGCCGACCCCGCCGGAGCCGGCGCAGATGCAGATGTCCTTGCCTTCGAGGATCTCGTCGACGGCGGCCATCAGTGCAGCTTCCTGGCGAGCTGTTGGGCCGCCTCAACGCCGAGCTCCGGCTCGAAGAGAAAGGGCAGGGTCTTGACCGGCGCCTCAACCCGGCGCCGCAGGCGGGCGAGCTGGGCGCGCTGCGAGCGGGCCCGGTCGTGCTCGGAGGCGGCCGCGCGGGCCGCGGCGCGGACGATGCCGTCCTCGCCGCGGCCGAGCTCGGCGAGGTGCTCGGCCTCCTGTTTGGAAAAGCGCTCGGGGTAGAGGCCGTTGAGGTATATCCGGTCGACGGCGACGCCGACTTCGGAGCGCAGCTCGCCCTCCAGGGCTGCCGACTCGTTGACCGGCATCTCCTCGGGCAAGGCGACGATCGCCGTGCCGGTGTGCTCGTGGTCGGTGATCAGGCGGTCGAGCTGCTGCGCCTGCGAGTGGATCGGGCCGACGCGGGCGATCGCCGCAAACGTGCGCGGTGTCTGCAGGAAGCCGATCCCGTGGCCGGTGGCGGGCGCGTCGACGATCACGAGGTCGTACTTGCGCCCTTTTTTCACCTTGCGGTCGAGCTGGGCCAGCTCCCAGATCTTGCCGATCGTGACCAGCTCCTTCAGCCCCGGCGTGGCGGCGGCGAGGTAGGAGAAGATGCGGCTGCGGAAGAGCAGGTCGCGCATCGCCCTCACCTTGAGCTGCAGCAGCACGTACTCGCGCATCGACTCGTCGGGGTCGATCGAGATCGCCCAGAGGTTCTCCGCCATCTCGACCTCGTGGAAGCCGACTTCGGTGTGCGCGAAGAAGCGCGAGGCGTTCTCCTGGGAGGCGACCTCGCAGACGATCGTGCGCTTGCCTTCTTCGGCGGCGCGCAGCCCGAGCGCGACCGCGACCGTGGTCTTGCCGACTCCGCCCTTGCCGGTCACGAAGACCAGTCGCTTGTCGAGAATGTCGGGGATTGGGGTGATTCCTAGCAATTTCGAAGAGTGGCAGGAAAATCGGGTACCCGTGCGAATACCCGCGCAATGGGATTCCTCAGCCGCAAGAACAAGTCCGCGCCCGCATCGACCGTCGAAGAGGAGCACCCGATCGTCGAAGAGTTGCAGGCTATGGAGGACGCTGTGCCCGAGCGGCCCGAGGCCGCCCAGCCCTCCGAGCCGCCCGCGGCAGAGGCGCCCGTGGTGGACACGCCGGCGCCCTCCGTCGAGGTCAAGGCTGAGCAGGAGGATGAGCCGGAGCGGTTCATGCCACGCGACCTGATCGCTCCGTCCAGGCGCGAGGCCGCCGTGGAGGAGCCGGGCGTCGAGGCGCCCGCCAAGCACGCCGAGGTGATCGCCTTCGCCAACCAGAAGGGCGGCGTCGCCAAGACGACGACCACCCTGAACCTCGCCGTCGCCTTCGCCGAGTCAGGGCACCGCGTGCTCTGCATCGACCTCGACCCACAGGGCAACCTGACGATGAGCCAGGGGATCGACCCCGACAAGGTCGAGAAGAGCCTCTACGACGTGCTCGTCGACGACATGCCGATCAGCGAGATCATCCAGCACCGCGAGATCGACATCGCCGTCTCCTCGATCGACCTTGCCGGAGCGGAGATCGCGATGAGCACGAAGATCGGCCGCGAGCGCTCGCTTGAGAAAGCACTCAAAGAGGTCTCCGGCGACTACGACTTCGTCTGCATCGACACCCCGCCGAGCCTCGGGCTGCTGACGATCAACGCCCTGACCGCGGCCAGCAAGGTGATCGTCCCCGTCCAGTGCGAGTATCTCTCGATGCGTGGCTTGGTCCAGCTTCAGAACACGCTGAAGATGATCCAGGAGAACCTCAACCCGGACGTCAAGATCGAGGGCATCCTGCCGACGATGCTCGACTCGCGCACCGTCCACGCCAAGGAGGCGGTGGAGATCCTCGAAGAGAACTTCGGCGACCTGGTCTTCCGCTCCCGCATCCGCAAGGCGATCAAGTTCGCCGAGGCGCCGGTCAAAGGCGCCAGCGTGCTCAAGTACGATTCCGAGAGCAACGCCGCGGGTTACTATCGAGACTTGGCTAAGGAGGTCTTGGCACATGAGTCGGCGTAAGCGGGCGAGCATGCGCGAGGGTCCCCTCGCCGACCTCTTTCGCTCTACTGCCGACGACGCGCCCGCGGATCCGCCCGAGGCGCCCGAGCCCCGCTCGGCGAAGCCCGAGCCCCCGGCCCCGCCGCCGGAGCCGGCCGAGCCGCCCCCGCCCACGGCAGAGGAGCCCGAGCCGTCCCCTCCGCCCGAGAAGCCCTCGCGGGTCGAGCCCCGCGCCGAGGAGGGTGCTTCCGGCGATGCCGCGACCGCGCCCGAAAGACTGAAGAAGGTCTTCGCCGAGGAACCCGCTCCCCGCGCCGAACGAGCTGCCGAGACGCCGCGCTACGGGCGCGAGGAACCTGAGTACGAGCCGCCCGGATCGGGCGAGCCGCACCAGCCCGTGATCCGCGTCGTCGGGGTCGGCGGCGCCGGGGTAAACGCCGTCAACCGGATGGTCGACGCGAACGTGCCCGGGGTCGAGTTCATGGCCGTCAACACCGATCTACAGTCGCTGCAGCTCTGCGTCGCCGACGTCACCGTGCACATCGGCGACGAGCAGACGCGCGGCCTCGGCGCAGGAGCCGACCCGGAGGTCGGCCACCGCTCGGCCTTCGAGGAACAGGACAAGATCAAGCGCCTGCTCAAGGGCTCCGACATGGTCTTCGTGGCCGCCGGAGCCGGCGGCGGGACCGGCAGCGGCGCCGCCCCGGTGGTCGCCCGCCTCGCCCGCGAGGTCGGCGCACTGACCGTCGGCATCGTCACCAAGCCGTTCAGCTTCGAGGGCTCGCGCCGCGGCACCCAGGCGAACAAGGGCATCGACGAGCTGGCGGCCGCGGTCGACACGCTGATCGTCGTCCCCAACGACCGCCTGCTCGAGGTGCTCGACCAGCAGACCTCGATGGTCGAGGCCTTCCAGGTCGCCGACGACGTGCTGCGCCAGGGGGTGCAGGGGATCTCCGACCTGGTCACCCTGCCGGCGCTGATCAACCTCGACTTCGCCGACGTGCGCACGATCATGTCCGACGCCGGCCGGGCGCTGCTCGGGATCGGCATGGGCCACGGCGAGGGCCGAGGCCTGATCGCCGCCGAGAAAGCGATCTCCTCGCCGCTGCTGGAGACCTCGATGGAGGGCGCCCGGGCGATCCTGCTCTCGATCACCGGCGGCCCCGACCTCTCCCTGGTCGAAGTCAGCGAGGCGGCGAAGCTGGTCGGCGAAGCAGCCCACCCCGACGCCAACATCATCTTCGGCGCCAACGTCGACGAGGACCTGGGCGACCAGATCTGGGTCACGGTCGTCGCCACCCGCTTCGATGGCCAGCCGGCGCCGCGCCGCGCGGCCGAGCCGACGATCCGCCGCACCAAGGACAGCGGCCGCGGTCGCGCCCCGCGCAACGAGAAGGCCGGCGAGCTGAGCTCGCTGGACGTTCCCGAGTTCCTGCCTGGGTAGGTCCCGCCCCATGACCGGCGTCGTCGCGGCGGGCCACCCCCTCACCGCCGAGGCCGGTGCCGACGTGCTGCGCGCCGGCGGCAATGCGGTCGACGCCGCGGTGGCGGCCGTGCTCGCCTCCTTCGCGGTCGAGAGCCCGCTGACCGGGTTCGGCGCCGGCGGCTTCATGATGATCAGCCAGGGGGAGGAGACCGTCCTGATCGATTTCTTCGTCGCCGCGCCGGGCAAGGATGGAGCCGAGCGCGGGGCGGAGCTGGCCGCGGTGCCGGTCCACTTCGATGCCGAGACCGAGCAGGTGTTCTACGTCGGGCCGGCTTCCTGCGGGGTGCCGGGCACGGCGGCGGGACTGGAGCTGGCGCTGCGGCGCTTCGGCAGCGCCTCGCTCGCCGAGCTCACCGGCGCCGGCGTGCGGCTCGCCCGCGAGGGCGCCCCGGTGAACGCCGAGCAGGCCTACATCCTCGAGATCCTCCAGCCGATCCACGAGCGCCTGGCGGAGACGCGCGAGCTGTACGCCCCCGAGGGGCGGCCGCTGGTCGAGGGGGACTGGTTCCGCTTCCCGGAGCTGGCCGAGGCGCTGGAACGCTTCGGCGTCGAGGGCGCCGAGCCGTTCTACCGCGGCGAGATCGCCGCGGCACTGAGCTCCTACATGGGGGCGCACGGGGGCACGCTCGGCGCGACGGACCTGGCCGAGTACGAGGCGATCGAGCGGCGCCCGATCCACGCCCCCTTCCGCGGCGCCGAGGTGTGGACCAACCCGCCGCCCTCCTCGGGTGGGATCCTGATCGCCTACTCGCTCGGCCTGCTCGAGCGCATGGGGGAGAGCAGCGGCCCCGAGCAGCTGATCGCGGCGATGGACGCGGCCAACCGCGTCCGCGGCGAGGAGTTCGCCGAGGCCCTGTATGGCGATGGCCTGGAGGCGGCGCTGCTGGACCCGGCCGTCCTCGACCTGCGCGCGGGTGACCTGCTTGGCTCTACCACCCACATCGCCGTGCTGGACTCCGGTGGGACCTGCGCCAGCGTCACCTGCTCCAACGGCTCGGGCTCGGGCGTGCTCGTTCCCGGCACCGGGGTGATCCTCAACAATATGCTCGGCGAGGAGGACCTCAACCCACTCGGCTTCCACGCGATCGCGCCGGGCCGTCGGGTCCCCTCGATGATGGCGCCGACGGTGGTCCGCCGCGACGGCGAGATCGAGCTCGGCCTCGGCAGCGCCGGCTCCAACCGGATCCGCTCGGCGATCGTGCAGACGGTGGTGCGCGCGGTCGAGCAGGGCATGGGGGCGGGCGACGCTGTGCGGGCGCCGCGGCTGCACTTCGAGCAGGGCGTCGTCCAGGCGGAGCCGGGGATCGACGAGGCGGCGCTGGCGCGGATCGAGGCGCGCGGCGTCCCCGTCCTGCGCCGGCCGCGGGTCAACCTCTTCTTCGGCGGCGTGCAGGCCGTCGCCCGCGATCCGTCCAGCGGCGAGGTCAGTGGCGGCGGCGATCCTCGCCGCGGCGGTAGCGTGGCGTTCGCATGACAATCGATTTCGAGGCCGAGGGCCTGCTTGACGGCACCGAGGGCCCCGCCCGCGGGGCGCGGCGCGAGCTGCTGGAACGCCTGGCCGGCGAAGGCGTGCCCCTGGGGGAGCTGCGCGAGGCGGTCGAGGGCGGGCGCCTGGCTCTGCTCCCGGTCGAGCGCGCGATCGCCGGCCCCGGGCCGCGCTACACGCCCCGCGAGATCGCCGAGCAGGTGGGCCTGGAGCTGGAGGTGCTGCAACGCACCAGCGCCGCCTTCGGCGTCCCCTATCCCGACCCCGACGAGCGCTCGGTCACCGAGGCCGACCTCGAAGCGGCGCAGCGGATCAAAGCCTTCTACGACGCCGGCCTGCCCGAGGAGGGGATGCTGCAGGTGGCCCGCACGGTCGGCATGGCCACGGCCCGGATCGCCGAGGCCAACCGCGACTTGGTGACGAGGACCCTGATGCAGCCGGGCGACACCGAGCGTGACCTGGCGCTGCGCTTCGCCGCCGCCGCCGAGCACATGCTGCCGCTCTTCGAGCCAACCCTCTTCTACGCGTTCCGCGCCCACATGCTCGAGCAGATCCGCCGCGATGTGATCGGCGCCGCCGATCTGGCCGCCGGTGAGCTCGGTGGCACCCCCGAGATCGCCGTCTGTTTCGCCGACCTGGTCGGCTTCACAAAGTTGGGCGAGCAGGTGGAGACCGAAGAGCTCGGCTTGATCGCGGGCCGCCTCGACGAGCTCGCGACGGCGGTCGCCGAACCGCCCGTGCGGCTGGTCAAGCTGATCGGCGACGCGGCGATGCTCGTCTCCACCGACACCGCGGCGATGGTCGAGGCCGCTCTGCGCATGGTCGAGGCCGCCGACGAAGAAGGCGACGAGTTCCCGCGCCTGCGCGCCGGCATCGCCCACGGCTCGGTCCACGTCCAGGCAGGCGACTACTACGGCCGGCCGGTCAACCTGGCCAGCCGCCTGACCGGGATCGCCAAACCGGGCAGCGTCCTGGTCGACGCCGCGGCCAAGGACGCCGCGGGCGAGGGCTACGGCTACTCGCGCGCCGGCGAAAAGCGCCTCAAGGGCTTCGACACCCGCACGAAGCTCTACCGGGCCCGCCGCAACGACGCGGACTAGCCGCCGTCCGCAAATAGCGCGAAATCGAAGTTTGATCGCCGCCCATAGGGGGTGAGTTTCTGCCGATCGAAGCTTTTTGGGGTCTATGACCCGGAAAACGCTGCGACATGACGCTGCTCAGCTCTGGCATCTGGTTCGTGAGCAGCACGGGGTCGTCACCAGGCAGCAGCTCCTGGAGTCCGGCCTCACTACCGACGCGATTGAGCATCGGCTGGCGATGAGGCGCCTGCACCGGCTTTGGCGCGGTGTGTACGCGGTGGGCCGGCCCGAGGTAAGCCAGAAAGGGCGCTGGATAGGCGCGGTGATGGCCTGCGGATCGCAGGCATTGCTCAGTCACAGCAGCGCAGCGGTTCTTTGGGGCCTGGCGCGAGCTACCACCGGAATCGACGTCGTCATTCCAGAAGGCACCTACAGACGCAGGCCCGGTATTCGCGTACACCGACGTTCCGGGCTCGGCGCCGAGCACCGCCGGAAGGTTGCGGGCATCCCCGTTACAGATCCGGTTTCGACGCTGATCGACCTGGCATCGCACCCCCCGGACTGGAAGTTGGAACGTGCGCTCAACGAGGCGGATCGACTCGATCTTGTCGATCTTGAAGCCGTGCGCGCGACGATCGATCTACTCCCGCCCAGGCCCGGCCTCGCTCGTTTGCGTCGAGTGCTTGGCGGCCAACCGCTCACCGAGTCCGGGCTCGAGCGCCGGTTCCTTGCGATCGCACGGCTTGCGGGCATGCCGAGACCGGAGACGCAGGCTGTTTTGGATGGCTATCGGGTCGATTTCTACTGGCCCCGGTTGGGCCTGGTGGTCGAGGTCGACGGTTGGCGCCATCACCGGACGGCGGCGGAGCAGGCAACCGATCACCGCCGCGACCAAGCGCACACCGCAGCGGGACTGACGACGCTGCGCTTCGCCGAAAGCCAAATCCGCTTCGAGCAAGATGAGGTACGGCGAACCCTCACGACCGTGGCCGCTCAAGTCGGAGATCACTCCCACTCCTAACGCACTTCTTATCGAAGCATTTTCGGGTCTATGACCCGGAAAAAGCTGCGATCAACGCTCTAGGTGGCATGCTCAGGCGGGCTTTCGGCCCGAGAGGACGAGGTTGTAGAAGAGCTCGGCCGGGAGACGGGGCTCGAGCAGGCGGGTGTCGACTTTCTGCAGCGCGATGTAGCTGTTGAAGGCGAAGCGGCGCCATCCCCATGAGACCGAGTCCGGCTCGGCGCTGGACTCGACCGTGCGCAGGCCCCAGCCCCAGGCGTTGGCGAGCAGCTCCTCACCGCCGACGCGCTGTTGCTCGAAGTCCGCCTCGCGCAGCAGGCGGCGCAGGTCGGTGGGGGCGAAGGCGTGGACGTCGACCTCGCCCTCCAGGGCGTGGCCGTTCGACTGCTCCATCTCAGGCACGACACGGGGGCTGGCGCCGACCAGCCGCCGCCAGGCGGGCGCGACGAACATCCCCGCCCGCTTCGGCGCCGCCGCGAGACGATCGCCGTAGCGCGAGGGCTCGCCGCAGAAGGCGATCGCGCCGCCGGGGCGCAGGACGCGGCGGAATTCGGAGAAGGCCCGGCCCAGATCCGGGATGTGGTGCAGGACGGCGTGGCCGAAGACGAGGTCGAAGCTCTCGTCCTCGAAGGGCAGTTCCTCCGCCTCGGTGGCAACGGTCTTCACTCCTAGACCGAGCGACTCGGCAGTCGCCGAGAGGCGGCGCAGCATCCCCGGCGAGATGTCGGTAGCCGTCAGTCGCTGGATCGTCCCCATCTGCAGCAGGTTGAGCGAGAAGTAGCCGGTGCCCGAGCCGATCTCCAGCCCGTCGCCGAAACTCGTTCCGTCGAGCCCGCCGAGCGCCTTCGCGAGCTTTGCGCCGACCTGCCGCTGGCCGGTGCCGCCGAAGTCGATGCCCCACTTGGCGTCGTATTCGTCGGCCGCCGCGTCGTGGTAGCGGGTGTTGACGTCCTTGATGTGGTCGGGTGTTGCGGTGGGCGAGGCGGGCATCGGGCCGGGAACGGTACACGGATCGGCGCAACGCACCGGGCGCGAAGCCGCATTAGCGTGCGCGCCCGTGCCGCGCGAATACCTGCAGGAGAACCAGCCGCCCGGCGTGCCGCCGCTGCCGTTGACGGGCGAGCGGACACTGCCCGACGTGCCCGAGGAGAACTACTGGTTCCGCCGTCATCTGGCGGTGTACGAGTGGATCGCGGCGCGGGTCGTCGGCAGGCGGGTCGTCGACATGGCCTGCGGCGAGGGCTACGGCTCCGACGTCCTGGCCCGGCGAGCGGCGAGCGTCGTCGGCGTCGACGCCAACCCCGAGGCCCACGAGCACGCCCGGCTGCGTTACGTGCGCCCCAATCTGCGCTTCGAACGCGACCTGGTGGAGAGCTTCGCCGAGCCCTGCGACGCGGTCGTCTTCCTGCAGACGATCGAGCACGTCGAGGACGCCGGCGCGATTCTCGAGCACTTCAAGTCGATGCTGGCGCCAGGCGGGGTCGCGTACGTCTCGACGCCGAACCTGCTCACCCTGGCCCCGCCGGGGGCGGAGAAGTCCGACAACCCCTGGCACGTGCGCGAGTACCGCGCGGCCGAGTTCCGCGAGCTCTGCGAGGCGCATTTCGCCCGGGTCGAACTGCTCGGCCTCTTTCATGCCCGCAAGCTGCGCCTGCACGAGCTGGCGATCCGCCTGGGTTGGGACCGGGCGCACAGGGCGCTGCGTCTGACCAAGCCCTTCTACGACCGCTTCACCCCGGCGATCGCGGCCTCTGACTTCGCCCTGCGGGCGGGTGAGCTGGACCGCGCGCTGGATTTCGTCGCCGTCTGTCATGGCTGAGGAGAGCACCGGCGACCTGGCGATCGTCCTGCACAGCCACATGCCCTACGTCGAGGGCTTCGGCACCTATCCGTTCGGCGAGGAGTGGCTGTTCGACGCGGTGATCCGCTCCTACCTGCCGGTGCTGGAGGTGGCCCGGGACCTGACGCTGACGGTCACGCCGGTGCTCGCCGACCAGTTGGAGGACAGCGGGGCCGCGGAGCGCCTGCGCCGCTTCCTGGTCGATTGGCGGATCGGCGCCGCGGAAGCCGACATGGACGACGTGCCGGTCGAGTGCAGAGATGCGTGTGCGGGAGAGCTGGCCCGCTACCGCCGCGCGCTGGAGTTGCTCGACGCGGCGGACGGAGACCCGCTGCGGCCCTTCCGGGACGCAGCCGCGGATGGACGCGTGGCGCTGTCGGCGTCCGCGGCGACCCATGCCGTGCTGCCGCTGCTGGCGACCCGGGCAGGGCAACGCCTGCAGCTCGATGCCGGAATCCGGTCGCACAGGCGCCGCTTCGGCTGGGACGGCGGCTTCTGGCTGCCGGAGTGCGCCTACGCCCCGGGAATGGAGGCGCGGCTCGCCGAGCACGGGGTGGGCTGGTTCTGCGTCGACCAGAGCGGCCGCTGGCCAGACCCGCTCGACGCGCTCGCCCCGATTGCGACTGCGGCGGGGCCGGTTGCCTTGCCGATCGACTGGGCGGCGATCCAGTGGCTGTGGTCGCTCGACGGCTATCCGTCCGACCCCGCCCACGCCCAGTTCGCCGGCAAGTCGCTGCGCGGCGTGCGGCTCTGGAAGGTGGGGGGTGGGGCCTACGACCCGGCGGCGGGGGAGGCCACGGCGCGCCGCCAGGCCGGGGAGTTCCTCGCCTCGGCGGCCGGCCGACTGCGCGAGTACTCCTCCCGGCGCGGACGGCGTGGCCTGCTCGTCTTCGCGATCGACACCGAGCTGCTCGGCCATTGGTGGTCGGAGGGGGCGATCTGGCTGGACGAGGTGCTGTCCGGCGCGGCAGCGGCCGGGGTGCGCCTACTCACGGTGCCGCAGGCGCTGGCCGAGCACGAGCCGGTCGAGCGCCCGTTGACGGCTTCGACCTGGGGCGAGGACAAGGACCTCGGCACCTGGGACTCTCCCGAGGTCGCCGACCTCGCCTCGGGCGCTCGGCGGCTCGAGCTGCGCCTGTTGCGAGCACTTGCCGGAGGGCTGCGCGGGCCGGCGGCACTGCGGGCGGCGCGCGAGCTACTCGCCGTTCAGGCAAGCGATTGGGCGTTCCTCGACAAGCGCGGCCAGGCCGGGGACTACCCATTCCGCAGGGTCACCGATCACGCCCAAGCGTTGCTGGAGGCCATAGACTCCAGCGGCAGCAGCGACCCGAGTATGCGTGCCCTAGCCCCGGACCTGAGCCTCGCGCCTCTGTTGGAGCCCTGACTCGGGCCTCCGACCCACGACGATGACCCGCGTCCTGATCCTCTCCTGGGAGTACCCGCCTCTGATCGAGGGCGGCCTGGCGCGGCATGTGCGCAAGATTTCCGAGGCGCTGGTCGAACGCGGAGTCGAGGTCCATGTCCTCACCCGGGGCGGCGAGGAGTCGCCGGCCGAGGAGCGGCGCGCCGGGGTCCACATCCACCGCATCCGCGAGCCGCAGCGTCCGACGGAGCTGGGCGAGTTCGTCGCCTGGGTCGAGCGGATGAACTCCGACATGCTCGCCGCCGGGGTCGAACTCGGCGACCGCTACGCATTCGACCTCGTGCACGGCCACGACTGGTTGGTGGCCAACGCCTGCGACCATCTCGCCAAGCGCTTCGAGGCGCCGCTGGTGACGACGATCCACGCCACCGAGCACGGCCGGCATCAGGGCTGGGTCGACAAGCACCCGCAGAGCTACATCCACGGGGTCGAGCGCTGGATCACCAATCGCTCGGAGCGGACGATCGCCTGCTCGCACTACATGCGCGAGCAGATCGCCGACATCTTCGGCGTCGAGGAGGAGCGGATCAGTGTGATCCCGAACGGGATCGACCCCGGCGACCTGCAGGCCCAGGACCCGGTCGAGCTGGCTCGCCTGCGCGCCGAGTTCGCCGCACCGGAGGAGAAGCTGGTCCTGCTGATCGGGCGGTTGGTCTACGAGAAGGGCTTCCAACTGGCGCTCGAGGCGATGCCGCGGGTGATCGAAGAGGCGCCGGGGACCCGCTTCCTCGTCGCCGGCTCGGGAACGCACGAGGAGGAACTGCGCCGCCAGGCGGAGGAGCTCGGCCTGATGGAGCACGGCACATTCCTGGGCTGGATCGGCGACGACGTGCTGCACTCGCTCTACCGGATCTCCAACCTAACCGTCGTCCCCTCGATCTACGAGCCCTTCGGCCTGGTGGCGTTGGAGGCGATGGCCTCCGAATGCCCCTGCATCGTCGCCGACACCGGCGGTTTGCGCGAGGTCGTCCCGCACGAGGAGGTTGGGCTGCGCTTCCGCTCGCACGACCCCGAAGCGCTGGCCGAGGTCGCGATCCGCGTTCTGCGCGACGACGAGCTGGGCAAGCGGCTCGTCGCCGAAGCCTACGAGCACCTGCGCCGCTTCGACTGGGGCGACGTCGCCGAGCGGACCGCCGCCGTCTATGCCGAACTGGCCGGCGACCCGAGCCCGGCCTGAGCGTCGGACGGGGCCGAGGCGCGTCCAAGCCCGGTGGTGGATCGGCGGCCCCGCGCCGGTCAGGGTTGCAGGGTCGTCCGGGCGCTCGGGTCGGGCTCGACCGGATCGGCCCAGCGCAGCCGCTCGGGCGCTTCGCGCATCCTCACGATCCGCGCCGGCGCGCCTGCGACGACCGCGTTGGCCGGGACATCCTTGGTGACGACGCAGTTGGTGCCGACGATCGCGTTGTCGCCGACGCTGACGCCGCGCAGGATGCAGGCGCCGTAGCCGATCCAGACGTTGGAGCCGACCTCGACCTCGCGCGTGTAGATGCCCTGTTGGCGGATCGGCCGCTCGACTTCGACCACGCCGTGGTCGAAGTCGATGAACATGGCCCGGTCTGCGATCACGCACTGCTCGCCGATCCGCACCCGCTTGAAAGCGGAGATCGTGCACTCCTGGCCGAGCACCGTCTTGGCGCCGATCTCGACGACGCCCTCGTGGCAGCGGATCTTGGTGCCGTGGCCGAGCCAGACGAAACGGCCGAACTCGATCCTCCCGCGGCGGGCGATCTGCAGTTCGAGCCCGCTGCCGAGGAAGAGCGGGCCGTGGGTGCGCCAGCGCCAGCCGGCCGCTGTGAGCAGGCGACGACGCAGGTAGCGCGCCAGCAGCAACGCGTATTTGGGTGTGAGCATCCCGTTGCGGGCGCCGAAGCGGAGGAAGTCGATCACGGCGGGCCGCACTTTAGACTGGCCCACCCGTGCCCGACGCCGCCCCGGACGATCTGAAAGCCAAGCCCCTGGCCGAGCGCCTCGTCGCCGGCGACAAGCGCGCCCTGGCACGCGCGATCACGCTGATCGAGTCCGACGACCCGGCCGGCTGGGAGCTCGTCCGCGAGGTCTACCCGCGCACCGGCAAGGCCCGGATCGTCGGCTTCACCGGCCCGCCCGGGGTGGGTAAGAGCACCCTGATCGGAGCGCTGACCGCCGAGCTGCGCAAGGCCGAGCGCGAGGTCGCCGTGCTCTCGATCGACCCCTCCAGCCCGTTCACCCGCGGTGCCCTGCTCGGCGACCGCATCCGTCTCTCCGACCACTTCCTCGACCCCGGCGTCTTCATCCGCTCGATGGCCTCGCGCGGCGCCCTCGGCGGCCTCTCCGAGGCCGCTCTGCAGGTCGCCCTGGCGATGGACGCGGCCGGGAAGGACGACGTCCTGATCGAGACCGTCGGCGTCGGCCAGGCCGAGATCGACATCGTCGACCACGCCGACACGATCGTGCTCGCGCTGATGCCCGGCTCGGGCGACTCGATCCAGGCGCTGAAGGCGGGGGTGATGGAGATCCCCGACGTGATCGTCGTCAACAAGGCCGACCACCCGATGACCGACACGATGGTGCGTGAGGTGCGCAGCGTGCTCGCGCTCTCGCACGAGCCGGGCGGCTGGCAGGTGCCGATCCTGCGCACCGAGGCGGCGCGCGCTGAGGGCGTCGCCGAGCTGGCCGAGAAGATCGACGAGCACCGTGCCCACATCGAAGCGGAGGGAACGCTCGAGGAGCGTCGCGCCCGCAACCTGCGCAGCGAGGTGCTGGGGATCGCCACCTCGCGCATGCGGCGGCGGATGGAGGCGACGGCCGCGGCCGACCCGGACACGGCGGAGCTTTTGGAGCGCGTGGTGCGGCGCGAGCTCGACCCGGCCAGCGCCGCGAGCGAGCTGATGGAGCGACAGACCGGTGAGTGAGGCGGCGGCAGGGGCGTTGCCGAGCCTCGCCGAGGCGCTGGCCTGGCGGGGCTGCGAGCTGGACGACGTCGGCGGGCGGCTATCGGGCCGGGTCGAGCAGGTCTACGCCGATGCGAAGGGCGGCGCCCCGGTCTGGTTGATCGTCGCCATCGACTCCCGCCGTGGGCGGCTCGGGCTGCGCAGGCGCGAGCCGAAGCGGGTGGCGGTGCCGCTGCGCGAGTGCGCGGCGATGCCCGCCCGGGTCTGGAGCGCGCAGGATCGCGACGCGATGCGTGGCGCCCCGGCGGTCGACCCGACCCGGCCGCTGCTGCGCGAGCACGAGGCGGCGATCTGCCGCCACTACGGGATCGGCGAGAACGACGGCCGCCACGCCGAAGTCGCGGCCCGTGCCGAGAGCGCCGTAACGGCCGAGCCCGCCGCCTGACGCCTCCGGCCCGCTTTGGGTGCGGCGTAATTTCCTTGTCACATTTGCTCCCTAGCGTGCGCGGCAATGTCCGTTTACGAAGGGAGAAACGAGATGCGCATACGAAAAGCAGCACTGCTGCCGCTCATCGCGGCGATCGCCGTGGCCGGCGGGTTGCTCGTCACCGGCTGTGGGGGTGGCAACGGCGACTCGACCAGCGCCAACGACACGACCCTGCAGTCGCAGAACGCCGCCGAAACGAGCAAGGGCGACGAAGCGATGAAGCACGACGAAGCGATGAAGGACGAGTCCGGCGATTCGATGAAGCACGACGACTCGATGAAGAGCGAAGACTCGATGAAGCACGAAGGCGATTCGATGAAGAGCGAAGGCGACTCGATGAAGCACGACGATGCGATGAAGGACGAAGGTTGAGCTGAAATCGTCATCTCCACGTAATCCCGAGCTGGAAGGGTCTGACACATGGCACTGCTGATCTTGTTCGGGTTCGTGGCGGGCGCGGCCACCGCGCTCTCTCCCTGTGTGCTGCCGGTGCTGCCGATCGCGCTCTCAGCGGGCGCGACCGGCGGCCGGCGGCGGCCGCTCGGCATCGTCGCCGGCCTGGCGGTCTCGTTCACTTTCGCGACCGTCGCCCTGGTCTACGTGATCTCGGCGCTCGGCCTGCCGGACGACCTGCTGCGGAAGCTGGCGATCTTCGTCCTGATCGGGTTCGGCGTCTCGCTGATGATCCCGCCCGTGGCGGCGCGCCTCGAGGCCTACATGAGCCGCTTCGCGGGTATGGCGGGCGGCCCACGCAGCGGCGGCGGAGACGGCTTCTGGTCGGGCGTCGCCGTCGGCGGCAGCCTCGGCTTCGTCTACGCCCCCTGCGCCGGGCCGATCCTCGCCGGGGTGATCACGGTCTCGGCGTCGCAGGCGTTCAACACCGGTCGCCTCGCGGTCGCGCTCAGCTACGGCATCGGCTCGGCCGTCGTCCTCTACTTCCTGATGCTCGGGGGGCGCCGCGTGATCGCCCCGCTGGCCCGCCGCGGCACCGGGTTTCAGGTTGCGATGGGCGCCGTGATGGTCGTCATCGCGCTGGCGATGCTCGGCAATTACGACATCAAATTCCAGAATCAGATCGCCAGCAGCCTGCCCAGCTTCCTGGTCAATCCGTCGAAGTCGCTCGAGGACAGCGGCAACGCGCGCAGTGCGCTCGCCGACGTTCGCGGCGGGGGTGGCGGCGCGCTCGGCGAAGCGACCGCGGAAGCGGCGGCGACGGGCAGCTCGAAGGGCGACGGCGGCGAAGCCGAAAGCGGGGCCAGGTCATCGGAGCTGCCGGTGCTCGGAACGCCGCCCGAATTCGTCGACACCCAGCGCTGGTTCAACACGCCCGGCGAGCAGCCGTTGACGCTGAAGTCGCTGCGCGGCGACGTCGTGCTCGTCGACTTCTGGACCTACAGCTGCATCAACTGTCTGCGCACGCTGCCCTATCTGACCGCCTGGGACAAGCGCTACCGCAAGGACGGGCTGAAGATCGTCGGGGTGCACTCGCCCGAGTTCCCCTTCGAGAAAGACGCCGGCAACGTCGAGGAAGCGATCGAGCGCAACGGGATCGAATACCCGGTTGTGCAGGACAACGACCTCGCTACCTTCACCGCCTACGGCACCGAATACTGGCCCGCCGAGTACTTCATCGACGCCAAGGGCAGGGTGCGCTACGTCCATTTCGGCGAGGGCGAATACGACGAGAAAGAGCAGGTCATCCGCGAGCTGTTGGCCGAAGCCGGCCGCTCGGTCGGGAAGGGCGAGTCCGGCGCCGCCGGAATCGAAGCATCGACCGGCGTGACCACGCCGGAGAGCTACCTCGGCTCGCTGCGCGCCGACCGCTTCGTCAACGGCCCGATCTCATCCGGCACCCAGAATTTCGGCAACCCGGCGAGGCCATCCAGCGACAAACTCGCCTACAGCGGCCGCTGGAAGATCTCGCCCGAGTCGGCGACCGCCGAGGGCGGCGCGCTTGACCTGTCCTTCGGCGCCCGGCGCGTCTACCTGGTGCTCGGTTCGCCCGGCGAGAGCCGCCGGGTGCGGGTGCTGTTGGACGGCAAGCCGATCCCCGCGAAGCTCGCCGGTGCCGACGTGCACAACGGCGTCGTCACCGTTTCTTCGCAGCGGCTCTACGACCTGGTCGACCTGCCCAAGGTCGAAAACCGCACCCTGCGCCTCGTCCCCGAATCCGGAGTCATGGGATATGCGTTCACCTTCGGCTGATGCAAGCCGCCCCCGGATGCGGGAGCGGGACCCATCGATATCTGATTCTCTGGGTCCCGTGGGATCAGAGGAGGCGGCGCCTGATCATTCGCGCGGCACGGTGCTCGTCGTCGACGACGAGCCGACGATCGTCGAGGTCGTCTCCCGCTACATCGAGCGGGCCGGCTATGCGACGTACAGCGCCGGCGACGGCCCCGAGGCGGTGCGGCTGGCCGGCCTGCACCGTCCCGACCTCGTCGTGCTCGACGTGATGCTGCCGGGATTCGACGGGATCGAGGTGATGCGGCGCCTGCACGAGCGCGGGGGCGAGCGCACCGCGGTGATCCTTCTGACCGCCCGTGGCGAGGAGTCCGACCGCCTGGTCGGCCTGCGCCACGGCGCCGACGACTACGTCGTCAAGCCATTCTCGCCGGCCGAGTTGGTCGCCCGTGTCGACGCGGTGCTGCGGCGCACCGGGCCGCCTGCCGTTCAGGCCGACCCGGAGCCGATCGAGCATGGCGAGCTGCGCATCGATCCGGCTTCGCGGACCGCCACCCTGGCCGGCGAGGAGCTCTCGCTGACCCAGCGCGAGTTCGACCTGCTCGGCTTCCTCGCCGCCCACCCCGGCCGGGTCTTCACCCGCGATCAGTTGATGGAAACCGTCTGGGACTACCCCTTCTTCACCGACACCAGCACTGTCACCGTCCACGTCCGCCGCCTGCGCGCCAAGCTCGGTGACGACCCCGCCGAGCCGCGCTTCATCGAGACGGTCTGGGGCGTCGGCTACAGGTTGAGACCATGAGCGCGGAGCGACCAAGCGTGCATATCTGGTTATTCGCGCCGGGAGCGAAGCGCGAGACATTGCCATGAAGCGCTCGGTCGTAATCGCCCTCGCCGCGGCCCTGGCCGGCGCCGCCGCGGTCACGGTGCCGCACAAAATGGGCTGGCCGCAGATCGCTCTGGTCGGGCTGGCGATCGCCGGCGGCGCCCTGGCCGCCTGGCTTGCGACCAGCCTCGTGGTCGAGGACCGCTCGCGGCGCGAGGTCGAGGCGGCCCGCCGTCGCCTCGTCGCCTCGGTCTCGCACGACCTGCGCACGCCGCTGGCCTCCTTGCGGCTGCTGGTCGAGTCGATCGACGACGGAGTTGTCACGGGCGAGACGCGCGACCGCTACCTGGGTGAGATCCGCACCCACGTCGCCGCGCTCAGCGCCCTGATCGACGACCTCTTCGAGCTCTCGCGGATCGAGGCCGGCGAGATCTCCTGGACGATGAGCCAGGTCGAGTTGCGCGAGCTGGTCGGCGACACGGTCGCGGCGATGAGGGCCCCGGCGGCGGCGCGCGGCGTCTCGCTCGCCGCCGATCTGCCGGCCGACGAGCTGCTAGCCCGGGCGAACGCGGAGAAGCTGCAGCGGGTCCTCTTCAACCTGATCCAGAATGCGATCCGGCACACGCCGGCCGACGGCAGCGTCACCGTGCGGGCGCGGACGGCGGCCGGCGGGGTGGAGGTCGAGGTTGCCGACGACGGCGACGGCATCTCACCGGCAGATGGCGAGCAGGTCTTCGACGCCTTCTACCGCGGCGCCGAAGCGGTCGCGGGCGGCGAGGAGGGCGCCGGCCTCGGCCTGGCGATTTCGCGGGCGATCGTCGAGGCCCACGGCGGCCGCATCTGGCTCGAGCCGTCGACGCCCGGCACGCGCGTTCGGTTCACCTTGCAGGCTTCCTAGGCGGTGGTAGGGGAGGGGAACACGGCCCTCTTCGTCGGCGCAATAGGCTCACGGCCGTGAATTTCGAGCTCTCAGATGAGCAGAAGTTGCTGCGGGGCACGGTGCGTGAGTTTGCGCTGCAAGAGGTCAAGCCGGTTGCTGAGGAGCTGGATCGGACCAAGTCCTTCCCCTACGAGATCGTGGCGAAGCTCGGGGGGCTCGGGCTGATGGGGATTCCGTTTCCGCAGGAGTACGGCGGGGGCGGGGCGGACACGTTGTCCTACGTGTTGGCCGTGGAAGAGCTGGCGCGGATCGATTCGTCCGTGTGCATCACGATGGCGGCCCACACCTCGCTGGGGACGATGCCGATCTATCTCTGGGGCTCCGACGAGCAGAAGGACGAGTGGCTGCCGGTGCTCTGCAGTGGGCAAAAGCTCGCGTCGTTCGGGCTGACCGAGCCCGAGGCCGGTTCCGACGCCGGCAATGTTCGGACCACGGCGACGCTCGAAGACGGCGAGTGGATGATCGACGGCGCCAAGCAGTTCATCACCAACTCCGGCACCGATATCTCCGGCTGCGTTGCGATCACCGCCGTCACCGGCCAGGCGGACGGGCGCAAGGAGATCTCCAACCTGATCGTCCCCACCGGCACGCCTGGCTACGAAGCCGGCGAGCCCTACCGCAAGATGGGCTGGAACGCCTCCGACACGCGCCCGCTGACCTTCGATGCCTGCCGGGTGCCGGAGTCCAACCTGCTCGGCCGCCGCGGCGAGGGCTTCAAGAACTTCCTCCACATCCTCGACGGCGGTCGCATCGGCGTCGCCGCGATGGGGGTCGGGCTCGCCCAGGGCGCCCTCGACGAGGCGATCGCCTACGCCAAGGAGCGCCAGGCATTCGGCCGACCGATCGCCAAATTCCAGTCGATCCAGGCAAAGATCGCCGATCTCTCCGCCCAGATCGAGGCCGCCCGCCTACTCACCTGGCGGGCCGCGCTGGAGAAGGATGCGGGCCAGTCGTTCACGCTCACCGCCGCCCAGGCGAAGCTGATCACCGGCCGCCTCGCCGTTCGCGCCACCGAGGAGGCGGTCCAGATCCACGGGGGCTATGGCTACATCGAGGAGTATCCGGTCTGCCGCTTCTATCGCGACGCCAAGATCCTCACGATCGGCGAGGGCACCGACGAGGTCCAGCAGATGGTCATCGCCCGCCAGCTCGGCTGCTGAGCCCTACAGCTGCAGCGACTTGACCTGGAGCAGCTCCTCGATCGCGTAGCGGCCGTTCTCGCGCCCGTGGCCGGACTGCTTGTAGCCGCCGAACGGGGCGATCGGGTTGAAGGCGCCGCCGTTGATCTCGATCTGGCCGGTGCGGATGCGCTTGGCGATGGCGATCGCGCGGTCCTGGTCAGCCGACCAGACTCCACCGGCGAGGCCGTAGACAGTCTCGTTGGCGATCCGCACCGCGTCGTCCTCGTCGTCGTAGGGCTGGATCACGAGCACCGGGCCGAAGATCTCCTCCTGGGCGATCGTCATCTCGGGGGTGACATCGGAGAAGACGGTCGGGCGGACGAAATAGCCGCCCTCGAGGCCCTCTGGGGGCGCGGCCCCACCGGTGAGCAGCTTGGCGCCTTCCGCCTCGCCTTTCTCGATGTAGCCGCGGACCCGTTCGCGCTGGGTCTCGGAGACCAGCGGCCCGAGCCGGGTCGTGTCCTCGAAGGGGTCGCCGGGGGTGAAGCTCTCCGCCGCCTTGACGGCGATCTCCTCCGCTTCGGCCAGCTTCCCGCGCGGGACCAGCATCCGGGTCAGCGCGCTGCAGGTCTGGCCGGAGTTGAGGAAGCACTTGGCGACTCCGTCGGGCACCGCCTTGGCGAGGTCGGCGTCGTCGAGGATCACGTTCGGGGACTTGCCACCCAGCTCCATCGCGACCGGCTTCACCGTCGCCGATGCCAACTCGGAGACGCGGCGGCCGGCTCGGGTCGAGCCGGTGAAGGAGACCATGTCGACCTCCGGATGGCCGGCGATCGCCTCGCCGGCGACGGGGCCGGTCCCGGTGAGGAGGTTGAAGACGCCCGCGGGGAGGCCGGCGGCCTCGATCACCTCGGCAAGGATGAAGGCGTTGAGCGGCGTCACCTCGCTCGGCTTGAGCACGACCGTGCAGCCAGCCGCCAGGGCGGGGGCGACCTTGGCGGCGATCTGGTTGAGCGGGAAGTTCCAGGGGGTGATCGCGCCGAGCACGCCGACCGGCTCCCGCAGCACGCGCGAACTGCCGATCTCCTCCTCCCAGGCGATCTCCTCCATCAGCCCCGGCATCGCCGCGAACTGGGCGGTCGGCAGGCCGGCCTGGATCATCTTGCTCAGCTTGATCGGCATGCCGAGCTCCTGAGAGATCGTCGCCGCGATCTCGTCCGAGCGCTCGTTCAGCCCGGCGGCGATCGCCGAGAGGTAGCCGGCCCGCTCCTCGCGCGAGATCTGCGACCAGGAGTCGAAGGCGTCGCGGGCGGCGCGCACGGCGAGGTCGGCGTCCGCGGCGGTGCAGCCCGGGATCGTCGCCATGACCTCCTCGGTCGTCGCGTTGACGACCTCGATCGGCTCGCCTCCTTGCGGCAAGACCCACTCGCCGCCGATGAAGACCTTGTCTCGCACCTGCATCTCAGCCGCCGCAGCCATCTACTCCTCCTCGTCGCTGACTTGATCCATCATGGTCGATTGAAGCATTGTCTGGGCCATAGCCCGGGAAAAGCTGCGATCAACCGGACGCCGCGGCGAGATCGCGAGCGGCGACGCCGGGGCCGGGGAGGGCGCGGGCGTCGCGGGCGTTCAGGACCTCGCCGCAGCGCTCGCAGGTGCCGCGATCGTTGACCTCGCCGCCGCATTCCTTGTGCACGATCAGCATCGGCGGGCCGTCGGGCTCGGGCGAGTGGCGGTCGCCCCAGGCGAGCAGCGCGACGAGCGCCGGCCAAAGGTCGAGCCCCTTCTCGGTGAGGAAGTACTCGTAGCGCGCCGGGCTCGACTGGTAGGGCCGCCGTTCGAGGATGTCCTCCTCGACGAGGCGCTGCAGGCGGGCCGAGAGCACGTTGCGGGCGACGCCGAGGCCGCGCTGCAGCTCGCCGAAGCGGCGGTTGCCGTTCATCACGTCGCGCACGATCAGGAGGCTCCAACGCTCGCCGACCACCTCGAGCGCCTTGGCGATCGAGCAGACCTGGCCCGGATAGTCGGCACGCAGCACGAGAGTGATCTTCGCACACAAGGTTGCATCAAGCAACTGACTCGTCTAGTGTCCTCGCGACAACGGTTGCTTGAAGCAACCAGGCCTGAAACGCCGACTGGAGGCGCACGATGAGGCTGATCCACAGAAACCGAAGCCACCGCCCCAAGACCCCGCGGATCCCGATCTCCCAGGAGGAGATCGCCGCCGATCTGCACTACCCGGCGACTCAGTCAGAGAGCTCGCGGGCGAGCTCGACCAGGAGGCGGACGCCGAAGCCGCTGGCGTCGTTGCCCGTGTAAGGGCGGCCGACATCCCAGGCGGTGCCGGCGATGTCGACGTGGGCCCACGGGGTCTCGTCGACGAACTCCTCGAGGAACGAGCCGGCGTAGATCGTCCCCGCCTTGCGCTTCGCCGCGGCGTTGGTCAGGTCGCCGACGGTGCCCTTGACCAGGTCCTTGTACTCGGGGTGGAGGGGCAGGCGCCAGACCAGCTCGCCGGTCGTCTCGCCGGCCTGCTCGACCTCGCCCGCGAGTGCGTCGTCGTTGGAGATGACCGCGGCGTAGGTCGAGCCCAGCGCCATCAGCACGGCGCCGGTCAGGGTCGCCATGTCGACGATCCGCTCGGCGCCCAGCTCGACCGCGTAGGCGAGCGCGTCGGCGAGGATCAGGCGCCCCTCCGCGTCGGTGTTGTTGACCTCGACCGTCTTGCCGTTGTACTGGGTGATCACGTCGCCGGGCTTGATCGCCGTCCCCGAGGGCATGTTCTCGGTCGAGGGCACGACCGCGATCAGGCTCACGGGCAGGCCCAGCTCGGCGATCGCGCCGACCGCCTCGAGCACCGCTGCGGCGCCGGACATGTCCATCTTCATCTCGTGCATCGAAGCCGAGGGCTTGAGCGAGATGCCACCGGTGTCGAAGGTCACGCCCTTGCCGACGAAGCCAAGTGTCGGTCCGGAGCCGCCGCCCTCATAGCGCAGCACGATCAGCTTCGGGTCCTCGGCGCTGCCCTGGCTGACGGCGACGAGGCCACCCATCTCCTTGGCCGCGATCTCGTCGCGGCCAAGGACCTCGGCGCTGACCGCCTCGTGCCGGGAGGCGATCTCGGTCGCCCGCCGGCCCAGGTAGGACGGGGTGGCGATGTTCGACGGCAGGCTCTGCAGATCGCGGGCGCGGTTCTGCGCGGCGGCGCAGACGCGGGCGGCCTCGACGGCCGCGGCGACGCCCTCCTCGCCCAGCAGGGTCAGCGACTCGATCCGCGGCGCCGGGGGCTTGTCCGGAGCGGAGCTGCGCAACCGGTCGAAGCGGTAGTCGGCGAGGATCGTCGCGGTGACGATCGCGGCGGCGGCCTCGGCGTCGTCCTCAGAGGCGGGCAGGAGCCAGGCCAGTGCCGCGGCCTCCAGCTTCCCGGCCTCTTTGGCAGCAATCGCGGCGGCGAGCCGGATCCGCTCCGGGTCGGCCTGCTCGCGCTTGCCGAGCCCGACCACGAGCACCCGGGCGGGGCGCTCGGGCCGCAGCAGGGTCAGTTTCCGAAAGGCGCCTTTGACGTCGGCGGCTCCCGGCGCGCCGGACAGCTCGGCGGGCAGCTCCTCCCCCTCGTAGAGGCCGGCGACAAGGAGGTCGGCGGTGAGCTCGAGCGGGCTCTCCTGGCTGACGGCGACGTTCACGGCGGCGAGTCTATGCGCTCCGACAGCGCGGCTCCACGACCGCCCGTTGCGTGATCAACGGACCACAATTCGGATCGCGTTACCGGTATCGTCCCGAGCAGGGCCTTGCGGCCCGTCCAGAGCCGAGACCCGGCACAAACAAAGACAGAAAGGCCGCCAGATGCCCAGCACCGTAATCCTCGGAACCGCACGCACGCCCTTCGGCAAGATGGGTGGAACCCTCTCCTCGCTTGACGCAACCGAGCTTGGCGGGCAGGCCATCGAGGCCGCCCTGGAGCGATCCTCGGTCGATCCCGGCCAGGTCGATCAGGTCGTCTTCGGCCAGGTCCTGCAGGCCGGCCAGGGGCAGATCCCCTCGCGCCAGGCACAGATCAAAGGCGGCATTCCCAGGGAGGTGCCCTCGGAGACGATCAACAAGGTCTGCGCCTCGGGCATGCGCTCGCTCGGCCTCGCCGACATGGCGATCCGCGCCGGCGACGCCGACGTCGCGGTGACCGGCGGCATGGAGTCGATGAGCGGCGCGCCGCACCTGCTGCCGGGGGCACGCTTCGGCTACCGGATGGGCCACGTCGAGACGATCGACGCGATGGTCCACGACGGCCTCACCAACCCCTTCACCGAAAAGCAGATGATCAACGAGGCCAGCGAGGTCTCCAACGAGCTGGAGATCACCCGCGCCGACATGGACAAGTTCGCCGAGCGCTCGCACCGGCTCGCCGCCGAGGCGACCGACGCCGGCCGGCTCGCCGATGAGATCGTCGGCGTCACGGTCCGCACTCGCAAGGGCGAGAACACGATCGAGGCCGACGAGGCGATCCGCGCCGAGACCACGGTCGAGACGCTTGCCGGGCTGAAGGCGATCGGGGGCGCGGACGCGACCCACACCGCCGGCAACGCACCGGGTGTGAACGACGGTGCCGGCGCGATCGTCGCCGCATCCTCGGACTGGGCCGAGAAGGAAGGCAAGACCGTGCTTGCCCGCGTGCTCTCCTACGGCACGGTCGCCGACGACTTCGCCTACCTGGCGAAGACCCCCGCCAACGCCGCCAAGCAGGCGCTCGAGAAGATCGGCAAGAGCCCCGAGGACGTCGACGTCTGGGAGATCAACGAGGCCTTCGCCTCGGTCGCCCTCAACTCGATGCGGATGCTCGGCATCGACGAGGACAAGGTCAACGTCAACGGCGGCGCGATCGCCCTCGGCCACCCGATCGGCGCCTCCGGCGCCCGCATCGTCGGCAGCCTCGTGCACGAGCTCGGCCGCCGCGGCGGCGGGCTCGGCGTGGCGGCGATCTGCTCCGGCGGAGGCCAGGGCGACGCGATAGTCATCGAGGTCTGAGTCTTTGCAGCGCGCTGCTGCTTTCTTCGATCTGGACAAGACCCTGATGGCGGGGTCTTCGGGGATGCAGTTCGCCCGCGTCGCCGCCCGTCATGGGCTGGTCGGGCGCCGCCAGCTGGCGAGCTGGGGGTTCGAGCACCTGCGTTACCGCCTGCGCGGGGTGACCGACGAGCGAACGACCGAGGTGCTGCGCGGCGTGCGCGAGCTGCTCCAAGGCGTTTCCGCACGCGGCCTCGAACGGATGAACCCCGAGGTGATGGCGGCGATCCTGCCGCGGGTCTACCCGCAGATGCTCGACGAGGTCTACGCCCACCGGGATGCCGGTCGAGCGACCTTCATCGTCAGCGCCGCCGGCAACGGCGTGGTCGAGCCGCTGGCCACGGTGCTTGGCATGGACGGCGGCATCGGCACCCGCTACGAGGTCGGCGAGGACGGCAAGCTCACCGGCCGCTTCGACGGCCCCTTCGTCTACGGCCCGGGCAAGGTCGAAGCGATGGAGGCGTTCGCGGCCGAGCACGGGATCGACCTGGCCTCCTCCTACGCCTACTCGGACTCGCTCTCGGACCTGCCGATGCTGCGCGCCGTCGGCAACCCGGTCGCCGTCAACCCCGACCCGCCGCTGGCCGAGACGGCCCGCGAGGAAGGCTGGGAGACCGTGCGCTTTGAGCGGCTCGGTCGCCGCCTCGTCGCGCTCAGCGTCGCCGTCCTGGCGACGATCGCCGGTTTCGGCGCCTCACGCATGGCGGCGCGCCGGGGGCCGGTCTCCCGTCGCCTTTCTCTGCGGCGCTAGCCGCGCCGGGAGTCGGGGTCGCATCGGACCGTCGACTCCCGGCGGTCTGGCGCTACGGGCGCGTCTCGCCGCGGTGTGGCACGCCCGGCTTGTGCGAGCGCAGGAACTTGAGCGCGGTGTCGGGATTGTGGACCGCACCGCCGGCGACCAGCACGAGGAAGCCGACTCCGATCAGCACCAGGGCGATCCCGATCACGATGCCGAACAGCGAGAGCCGGTCGGCCATGTAGCTCGTGTTGAGGGCGGTCGAGAGCGCGGTCTCGGTGACCCAGGTTTCACGCGTCGCGTTGTCGGCCGGTTCGCCGCTCTTGGCATCGATCACGGCGAATTCTTCGTTGTCGGTGCCGCCGCCGGCCGCCAGCTCGGCCTTCGGGGTGTCCGATTTGGCTTCGAAGCGGCCCATTTCCGAGTAGGTGAATCCACCAGTCGCCTCGAGCGCGTGGATCCGCATGTAGTCGGCGAAGCAACGCGCCTTTTCGCCGCTGTCGATTTCCTCTTCGGCTACGTCGCAGCTCGGCACCCCGACGCTCGCCGGCAGCCCGGCTTCCTTCACCGCGGCAGTAGTTTCTTCCGGGGTCATGTCGGGGGTGCCGACGATGCTCTGCCGTTCGAGTTCGGTCGTGACGGTGTTGCTGCCGCTGGCCCCCATCACGATGGCGACGACGCCGAAGGCGATCAACGCGATCCCCGCGACGATTCCGCCTAACTCCAGTCCCCTTCGCATACCTGGCACCTCCATCTGTTGTGAGTCGAGAAAAGACGACGTGAATATCTGCAATCGCGACGCTTTCACGCCGGTGTGCGTCGCCGCCTCCGTGCTGGCAGCGGATCTTGCTCGTGGTAAACCCGTAACGGCGGGCGCCTGGGCCGGTGAATGGACGGGTAAGGCGCCCGGGTGGCGTCCGTAGACTGTCCGGATGGCGACGGAGCCGCGGCAGAAGCCGCCGCAGGAGCGCGAGGCCGAGTTCAAGACGATGTCGGGGCAGCCGATCGCCCCGCTCTACGGCCCCGAGGTGGCGCCCGCCGACCCCGCGGAGTCGATCGGGCGGCCCGGGGAGTACCCGTTCACCCGCGGGCCGTACGAGTCGATGTACCGGGGGCGGCTGTGGACGATGCGCCAGTTCGCCGGCTTCGGCACGGTCGAGGAGACCAACGAGCGCTTCCACTACCTGCTCGACCATGGGCAGACGGGGCTCTCGACCGCCTTCGACATGCCGACCCTTATGGGTTACGACTCCGACCACGAGCGCAGCCTCGGCGAGGTCGGCCGCGAGGGCGTCGCGGTCGACAGCCTCGACGACATGGAGCAGCTCTTCGACGGCATCCCGCTGGGCGGGGTCACGACCTCGATGACGATCAACGCCCCGGCGGCGATCCTGCTCGCCTTCTACGTACTCGTCGGCGAGCAGCAGGGAGTGCCCCCCGACAAGCTCGGCGGCACGATCCAGACCGACATCCTCAAGGAGTACATCGCCCAGAAAGAGTGGTGCTTCCCGATCGAGCCGGCGATGCGCTTGGTCACCGACATGATCGAGTGGTGCTCGCGGGAGATGCCGCGCTGGCACCCGGTCTCGATCTCCGGGTACCACATCCGCGAGGCGGGCTCGACCGCCCAGCAGGAGCTCGCCTTCACGCTCAAGGACGGCTTCACCTACGTCGAGCGGGCGCTCGAGCGGGGCCTTGACGTCGACGACTTCGCTCCGCGCCTTTCCTTCTTCTTCAATGCCCACGTCGACTTCTTCGAGGAGATCGCCAAGTACCGTGCCGCGCGGCGCATCTGGGCGCGTGAGCTGCGCGAGACATATGGCGCCAAGCGCGAGGAGTCGATGCGGCTTCGTTTCCACGCCCAGACGGCCGGGGTCTCGCTGACCGCCCAGCAGCCGCTCAACAACGTCGTCCGCACCTCGTTGGAGGCGCTGGCGGCGGTGCTCGGCGGGACCCAGTCGCTTCACACCAACTCCTTCGACGAGGCGTTGGCGCTGCCGACCGAGGAGGCCGTGCAGGTGGCGCTGCGCACACAGCAGGTGATCGCCTTCGAATCGGGCGTCGCCAACACGCCCGACCCGCTCGGCGGCTCCTGGTTCGTCGAGAAGCTGACCGACGAGATGGAGGCGGCCGCCTACGGCTACTTCTCCCGCATCGAAGAGCTGGGCGGGATGGTCGAGGCGATCCGTCGTAACTTCCCCCAGCGCGAGATCGCCGATGCCTCCTTCGCCTACCAGCGCGAGGTCGACGAGCGGCGGCGGATCGTCGTCGGCGTCAACGACTTCGTCGCCGAGGACGAAGCGGAGACGTCGATCCTGCGCATCGACCCGGCGCTCGAACGCAAGCAGGCCGACCGCCTCGCCGCGACGCGCGCCCGCCGCGACGGCGCCGCGGTCGAGTCCGCTCTGGCCGAGCTCAAGCGGCTCGCGGCAACCGAGGCCAACCTGATGCCGCCGATCATCGAGGCCGCGCGTGCCCGCGCGACCGAGGGCGAGATGATCGCCACCCTGCAGGAGGTATTCGGGACGTATACCGAGAGCCCGGTCTTCTAGTGCCCCAACCGTGCCGTCCCGCTCCGCGAGTGGTCATTTGACCCACGCATACGGTGGTAAAGGGTTCATTCGTGTCGCTCGGCCGCCATGCGAGCGCGCCTGACCGTGCTGAGCAGGACGCGTCGCACGTGGGCTGGGTCGTGCTTGATCTGCCAGTGGGAGAAGCGCAGCGGCCACATGCCGGCGGCGAGATGGGACTGGTCGCGTTCCAGTCCCCGCCTCTGCTGCGAAGCCGTGCGGTGGTACTTGAGACCGTCGGTCTCCAGAGCGATTCTGAGATCCGGCCAGAAGAAATCGACTTCGTAGCCGTTGACCCAAGTCTTGGTTTCCGGCGCCGCTAGGCCGACGGAGCGTGCCAGAAGTCGCATCGCCTGCTCCAGCTCGGAGTCGCTGAGCCGGAAGGCGAGCGGGTCGAGGAGCTTCCGCAGAGGCTTGACGCCGGGTTGGCCGCGGTAGTCGTCGAGCGAGGCGTGCAGCACGTCCGCCCTCACCCGTTCGAGTTTGTCCGCCTCGTTGACCGCGCGCTCGAGTTGCATCGGCCTCAGCTGCGTCGCCTGGTCGATCAGCGTGCGCACGGGCTTGGTGAGGGGAATGCCTTCGCGGACCGCGACTTCGCCGAGGATCCCCTCCTTGCGGCGGTGGACCCAGATTCCTGGATGCCGGCTACGGCATGCGGCAGGCACGGAGACCTCGATCGTGCCGTCGCGCTCTCGTCCGAATCCCCACAGCGCGGCGGCGCTTCCATGGCTCAGCAGGGCATCCGGTCCGCAGGCGAGCACCGCCGCCATCCAGCGCCCGTGTCTATCCAATAGCGGTCGCCCCACCGCATAGACGCCGCGCCACACCGGGTGGAGCCGCCCGGAGGCAATCCGCCGCTCGATCCGGCGCGGTGTGAGCCCCAGTTCCAGCAGCTGCCGGCGCGCGATTGCCCCGTGCTGCCGTCTTATCAGGGCCCAGATCGCGGCATGCTCGCCGAGCCCGTCCCGCGAATGGTCATTTGACCCACGCATACGGTGGTAAAGGGTTCAGCGGGGAGATTTCTCCCCCGTCGTCTAATCTCCCGGCCGCAATGGAGGCAGCAATCGCCCGCAAGATCCGCGTCGTCGTCGCCAAGCCCGGCTTGGACGGGCACGACCGCGGCGCCAAGATCATCGCCCGGGCGCTGCGCGACGCCGGCATGGAGGTGATCTACACCGGCCTGCACCAGACGCCGGAGCAGATCGCCGAGACGGTGATCCAGGAGGACGCCGACGCGGTCGGCCTCTCAATCCTCTCCGGCGCCCACATGACGCTGGTGCCGCGGGTCGTCGAGCTGCTCAAGGCGCAGGGCGTCGAGGACGTCCTGGTCACGGTCGGGGGCACGATTCCGGCCGAGGACATCCCGGAGCTGAAGGGCCTCGGGGTCGCCGCGGTGTTCACGCCGGGCTCGGGCACCGACGAGATCGTCGATTTCATCGAGAAGGGCGCCGCGGAGCGCCACGCAAACGAGTAGAAACCGCAGCCCGAGTGACAAATCGCACGTATTCGAACTGCACATGTCCTGATGCATAGATAGACTGATTGACTGGTCAGTCAACCAGCCTGAGCAATAGCCAAGGAGGCTTGAAAGTTGAAGATCTGCGTCCTGGTCAAGGAGGTTCCGGACGCCGCCGTCCAGAAGCGCATCGACTCCGGAACGATGCGTTTGGACCGTAGCGGCGAGAAAAACCTCAACCCCTTCGACACCCATGCAATTGAGGCCGCCATGCAGATCAAGGAGGGCGGCGCGATACCGGTCGAGGAGGTCGTCGCGGTGACGATGGGCCCCGACTCCGCTGTCCGCGCCCTGCACAAGGCGGTGGCGCTCGGCGCCGACCGCTCGGTGCACCTCTCCGACGATGCGCTGGCCGGATCCGACGTCTGCGCCACCGGTTACTCGCTGGCGAAGGTGCTGGAGTCCGAGAGCCCGGACCTGGTCCTGCTGGGCCAGCAGTCCGATGACGGCGAGTGCTACACGATCGGCGCCGTCGTCGCCGACCATCTGCAGATGCCCTCGCTGACGCAGGTGATCAAGGTCGACGTTGCCGACGGCAAGCTGCGTTGCGAGCGCCAGGCCGAGTACGGCTACGACACGGTCGAGGTCGAGCTGCCGGCCGTGATCAGCGTCGGCGACGCGATCAACGAGCCGCGCTACCCGAGCCTGAAAGCCATCATGGGCGCGAAGAAGAAACCGCTCGACGGCAAGGCGACCGGCGACGTCGGCATCGACGGAGGCATGGTCGGCGAGGCCGGCTCGAAGACCAGCGTCCTGGCGCTCAACCCGCCTCCAGCCAAGGAAGCCGGGGAAATCATCGAGGACGAGGACACCAACGAGACGGTCGAAAAGATCGTCGCCTGGCTCGACGAGAGGAAGCTGATCTAGATGGCAGGCATCCTGACTTACGCCCTCCACGACGACGAGGGCAACTTCAACAAGAACTCGCTCGGAGCAATCTCCGAGGCGGCCAAGCTGGCCGGCGAGATCGGCGGCGAGGCCGCCGCGCTGGTGGTCGGCGACATCGCCGACGACGCCTGCGCCTCGCTGGGCAACTGGGGCGCGGCCAAGATCTATCGGGCCAAGGGCGTGCCGGAGGGCCTGGCCCAGCCGATCGTCGACGCGATGGCCAAGGTGATCGAGGACGAGGGCTTCGGCTACGCGCTGTTCGGCGGCGGCCTGCTCGGCTTCGAGATCGGCGCCGGCCTGACCGCTCGGCTGAATGCCGGCGTGACGATGGAGGTCACCGCGGTCAAGGTGCAGGACGGCAAGCTGGTCGTCGAGCGCCCGATCCTGCAGGACTCCCAGGTCGCCGACGTCGGCTACGTCTCCGAGCCCGGCATCATCATCGGCCGCCTCAATGCCTTCGACGCCAACGAGAGCGGCGGCAGCGCCGAGGTGGTCGACATCGAGGTCGAGCTCTCGCCCTGGTCCTCCAAGGCGAAACTCGTCCAGCGCGGCGAGCAGCGCGGCGCCGACGTCAACATCGAGGATGCGGAGATCCTCGTCGGCGGCGGGCGCGGGCTCGGCGCGGCGGAGGGCTTCGAGCAGTGCGAGCAGCTGGCCGAGGCGATGGGCGGGGCGGTTGCCGCGACCCGCGCCGTGGTCGACGCGGGCTGGTACCCCTACGCGGCCCAGATCGGCCAGACCGGCAAGACGGTAGCCCCGAAGCTCTACCTGGCCGCCGGCATCTCCGGCGCGATCCAGCACAAGGTCGGGATGCAGAACTCGGAGAACATCCTCGCGATCAACAAGGACCAGAACGCGCCGATCTTCGAGTTCTCCGATCTCGGCGTGGTCGGTGACCTGCACAAGATCGTCCCCAAGCTGACCGAAGCGATCAAGGCGAAGAAGGGCGGCTGAGCGCAGAGCTCGGCCGCAGCAAAGGAGCGTAGAGATGCCTGCCGTAAAGCCCATCGATTTCCCGCCGCCGTTCGACTCAGCCGACGTGATCGGCCCGCCGACCGACCCGGTCGACGAGCGGATCGAGGTCGGCGTCGCGATCGTCGGCGGTGGGCCGGCGGGCCTCGCCTGCGCCAACAAATTGATGCAGCTGCTCGAGGACGAGCCGGAGCTGACCGAGAAGCTCGGTGAAGTCCCGGTCGCGGTGATCGAGAAGGGCAAAGTCGCCGGCGCGCACCTGCTCTCCGGCGCCAATGTCGACCCATCGGCGCTGACGCGGCTCTTTCCGGACATGGACCCGGCCGATTGGCCGCCGGTCTACCAGGAGGTGACCAAGGACGCGACCTACTTCCTCACCTCGAAGACGGCGACGCCGCTGAAGCCGCCGCCGCCGAACTTCCGCAAAGAGGGGACCTACACGCTCTCGGTTTCCAAGCTGGGCCGCTTCCTCGCCGAGAAAGCCGAGGAAGCAGGCGTCTACATCCTCGCCGAGACGGCCGCCGACAAGCTGCTGGTCGAGGATCGGATCGTCAAGGGCGTCCGCTCGGGCGACCGCGGCCGCGGCAAGGACGGCGAAGAGCTGGGCAACTTCGAGCCCGGCTCCGACGTCGTCGCCAAGGCGACGGTGCTGGCCGAGGGGACGCTCGGCCACCTCACCTACGCCGCCTACGACTACTTCGACATGCACGGCTCCGACCCGCAGGCGTGGGAGCTCGGGGTGAAGGAGATCTGGGAGGTCCCCAAGCCGCTCGACCGGGTGATCCACACGCTCGGCTGGCCGCTGCGCTGGGGCCCGAAATACAAGGAGGCCGGCGGCAGCTTCATCTACCCGATGGGCGAGGACAAGGTCTGCTTCGGCCTGGTCGTCGGGCTCGATTACACCGACGCCACCTTCTCGGTCCACGATGCGGTGCAGCTGTTCAAGACCCACCCCTTCATCAAGAAGATCCTCGAGGGAGGCAAGCGGGTCGGCTGGGGCGCGAAGACGATCCCATCGGGCGGCTACTGGGCGCTTCCGAAGCGCTTCTCGGTGCCCGGCATGCTCGTCGCCGGCGATGCCGCCGGGATGGTCAACATCGCCGAACTCGCCGGCGTCCACTACGCGATGCACGCCGGCATGTACGCGGCGGAAGCGATCGTCGAGTCGCTCAAGAAGGACATCGAGTCGGTCAACTTCGACTCCTACGACGAGGCGATCCGCGGCTCGGAGATCGAGAAGGACCTCTACCGCTCGCGCAACATGAAGCAGCCGCTCTCCAAGGGGCTGATCTTCGGCGGCATGATGGGCTCGGCGATGGTCGCCACCAAAGGCGCCTTCCCCGGCGGCCACTGGAAGGTCGAGGACAACGCCGAGCCGGCGATGCATCTGGGCAAGGCCGGCGACAAGTACCCCAAGCCCGACAACGAGCTGACCTTCAACAAGCTCGACTCGGTCTTCCTCTCCGGCAACGCGACCCGCGACGACGCGCCCAATCACGTGCGCATTCAGACCCGGGTCCCGAAGGAGATCGCGCAGACGTGGGTCTCGATGTGCCCGGCGCAGGTCTACGAGATCCCCGAGGACCAGCTGGAGAACGGCGCCGGCGAGGTCGACGTCCACGTCACCGCCTCCAACTGCGTCCAGTGTGGGGCGATCACCGCCAAGGGTGGGCGCCTTACGTTGCCCGAGGGCGGCGACGGGCCGCTTTACCAGGAGACGTGAAGGCTTGGGGAGGGCCGGGTGTCCCTCCCCATGAGGCCGTCGCGTAGCTGGGTCGCGGGCCAGGGTTCGATCGTCTGTCCGGGAGCCTCCTGGGGAGGGACACCCGGCCCTCCTGCGGGACCCCTCGGATTCTCCGGATAGGGTCGGCGCGTGGTTGCCCTCGGCATCGTTGCGGCGGTTGGAGCTTCGTTGCTCTACAACACCTCGATCGCATTGCAGGCGCTCGAGGCGCGGGAGGTGCCTGGGGAGCACTCGCTGCGGCTCTCGTTGATCGGGAGGCTGGTTAGGAACAGGCGCTGGCTGGGGGCTACGGCGCTGGGGCTGCTCGGGTGGCCGCTGGAGATCGTGGCGCTGCTCTTGGCGCCGCTGACCGTGGTGCAGCCCTGCCTCGCCAGCGGCCTGGTCCTGCTGCTGTGGCTTGGTGTGACGCGGCTGGGGGAGACTCCCGGGGCGCGCGAGGGGCTGGCCGTGGCGGCGATTGTCGCCGGCGTGGGCGGGGTCGCCTGGGCGGCGCCGGAGCGGACCACCGACCATGCGGGCGGGGCGGCGATCGCGATTGCCCTTGTGCTGATCGCGATCCCGATCGCGCTGCCGTTTGTGCTGCGAAGGCGGGCGGGATCGATCGGGATGCTGATGGTGCTCGCCGCGGGTTGTGGATACGCCTGGACGGCGATCGCCAGCAAGCTGCTCACCGACGAGCTCGCGGCCGGGGCCGTCCTGGTCGGGGTCGCCTGGCTGGCCAGCGCCGCGGCCTCGGAGGGGCTCGCACTGCTGAGCGAGATGAGCGCTCTGCAGCTGCGCGCGGCGACCCGGGTCGCGCCGGCGATGTTCGCAGTGCAGGTGATCGTCCCGGTCCTGCTGGCGCCGCTGATCTTCGGCGAGGCGTGGGGAGACACTCCGCTGGGCGGCGTCGCCCTCGTCGCTTTCATGGCGCTGGCCGTCGCGGGCACGGTCCTGCTCGCCGGCTCGCGCACCGTCGGCGCCGTGATCGAGAGCGCACATTTAGATAATTGACCGGATTCGCTGCTAGCCTGGCGGCGCTCTTGGCCTCTCCAGTCAGCCCCCCGCTCGACGCGAGCAAGTTCGCGATCGGCTTCGATCATCGCGACCGGGGCCGTCTCCTCGACCTCTGGACCGAGGTGCTCGATTCCGAGCAGTGGTCGGAGGGCAAGCAGCTGGAGGCCTTCGAGGCGCGCTGGTCGCAGTGGAACGGGCTGCCCAGCCTCGGGCTGTCCAGCTGGGCCGGCGGTGCTCTCGCCGCACTCGAATTCGCCGGGGTGCGCGGCGAGACGGTGCTCTGTCCCTCCAACACCTTCATGGCGACTCCCCTGGCGGCGGTCGCCGCCGGCGCCGAGGTCGAGTTCGTCGACTGCAACCGCGGCGACCTCTGCATGTCCTTCGAGGACTTCGAGCGCAAGGCCGAGCGGACCAGGCCGCGGGCCGCGATCCTCGTCCACATCGGCGGCCACATCGCCTTCGACTCGGAGCGCATCGCCGAGTACTGCCGCGAGCACGGCATCTTCCTGCTCGAGGACTGCGCCCACGCCCACGGCGCCGAGTGGGGCGAGCGCCGCCCCGGCGCCTTCGGCGACGCCGGGGTCTACTCCCTCTACGCGACCAAGACCGTCTCCACGGGCGAGGGCGGCGTGCTCGTCTCGTCCCGCCCCGAGCTGATCGAGTTCGCCGCCAAGTTCCGCAACTACGGCAAGTTCGAGCATGAGGTCGATGGGCTCAACTTCCGGATGAGCGAGTTCACGGCGGCTCTGGGCCTGGTTCAGGCGGATCGGATGGAGGAGATCGTCGCCTGGAAGAACGAGTACGCGCACGAGCACCTCGACCCCCTGCACCCGTCCCGTCCCGAGCTGCCAGAGGGCATGACGTCGGGGCTCTACAAGTACATCGTCTTCGAGCAGATCGAGAAGTCGACGGGACGTGTCTACGAGGAGCCCTGCCACCGGATCATGGGCCGCGACGACGACCTTCCCAACACCGAGTGGGTGGCCGAGAACCACTGGTGCGTGCCCCTGTACTACCGACCGGAGAGCCGCGAGGGCGCTCTCGCGAAGGAGGGTTCATGAGAGTCCTGGTGACCGGCGGTGGAGGCTTCATCGGCTCGCACGTCGTCGACCGGTTGATCCGCGATGGGCACACACCGCGGATCTTCGATCTCAGCGCCTCGCCCTACCACTCGCCGCTCGAAGTCGAGACCTTCACCGGCAGCATCACCGACCCGGCCAACCTCGACCTCGCGATGCGCGACTGCGACGCCGTGATCCACCTCGCCGCCGTCGCCGACGTCGCCCACGTCCTCGCCGACCCGGTGCTGGCCGAGGAGGTCAACACCCGAGGCACGCTCAACGTGCTCGAGGCCGCTTGCCGGGCTGAGGTCGGGCGCGTCGTCTACGGCTCGACCACCTGGGTCTACAGCGACTGCGCAGAGCAGGCTGTCGACGAGGAAACGCCGATTCCCGCGCCGCGCCACCTCTACACCGCGACCAAGCTGGCGGGGGAGACCTACTGCGCCGGATACGCCGAGCTCTACGAGCTCGAGTGCACCGTGCTGCGCTTCGGCATCCCCTATGGGCCGCGAGCCCGCGCCGCCGGCGTCGTCGCCAAGTTCACCGACCTGGCCTTCGAAGGCAAGGCGCTGACGATCGCAGGGGACGGCAGCCAGACGCGCAGCTTCATCTACGTCGAGGACCTCGCCGACGGCATCGTCGCCTCGCTGGCCCCCGCCGGGGCGGGACGGACCTACAACCTCTCCGGCGACGAGGTCGTGACGATCCTCGAAATCGCCGAGCGGGTGCAGGAAAACACCGACGGCTGCGAGATCGTCCACACGCCGCCCCGCCCGGGCGACTTCCCCGGCAAGGAGATCTCCAACGAGCGGGCGCTGGAGGAGATCGGCTGGAAGGCCGAGACGAGTTTCCGCGAGGGTGTGCGCCGCTACGTCGAGTGGGTGCGCAACAGCACCCGCCCGCCGGATCCGGTGCCGGGCCTGAAGCCGGTGCTGAGCCACAACGGCAACGGCAATGGCGACGGGCGGGCACCGGGCTCGCTGCTGGAGGGCGCCAGCGCCGAGACGGTCGAGCGGGCGCCACGCGTGCTCGTGCTCACCGCCGACATCGGCGAGGGGCACGACCTGCCCGCGCGGATGATCAAGGACGACGTCGAGCGCGAGATCCCGGGCGCGACGGTCGAGATCGTCGACGGCCTGAAGGCGATGGGCCGGATCTCCTCGTCGATCGCGCGCGACGGCTCGCGCTTCACCTTCCGCTGGATGCCGTGGCTGTTCGACCTGCAGTACTGGCTGATCACCAAGTTCGCGCCCGCCCGCTGGCTGATGCACCACCTCAGCTATGTGCTCGGCGCCCGCGGCCTGATGCAGGTCGTCGAAAAGCACGAGCCCGACGTGGTCGTCTCCACCTACCCGGGGGTGACGGCCGTGCTCGGCATGCTGCGCGAGAACCGGCGGCTGCTCGTGCCTGTTCACTCGGCGATCACGGACCTGGCCGGGCTGCGCTACTGGTCCCACCCCGGCGTCGACCTTCACTACGTCACCCACCCGGAGTCGATCGAGGAGGTCGAGCGCTTGGTCGGCCCGGGCAGCGTGGAGTGGATGCGGCCGCCGATCGCGCGCGAATTCCTCATGCCGCGGACCCGCGTCGCCGCCCGCGAGGCACTCGACGTGCCGGCCCACGCCCGGCTCGTGCTGGTCTCCGGCGGCGGCTGGGGAATCGGCGACCTCGAAGGCGCGGTTGGGGCGGCGCTCTCCGACGAGGAGACGATGGTCGTCTGCATCGCCGGTCGCAACGAGGCGGTGCGCGATCGGCTCGAGCAGCATTACGGCGGTAACGAGCGGGTGCGGGTGATCGGCTTCACCGAGCAGATGAGCGACTGGATGGCCGCCGCCGACGCGATGGTCCACTCGACCGCCGGGCTGACCGTGCTCGAGGCGCACATCCGCGGCTGCCCGGTCGTCTCCTACGGCTTCTCGGCCGGCCACCTGCGCGCCAACAACGCCGCCTTCGAGCGCTTCGGCCTTGCCGAGGTGGCGCGCTCCGAGCACGAGCTGGAGACGACCCTGCGCCACATGACTCGCGAACGGCGCTCGCCCGACTCCTCCTTTGCCTCGCTGCCCTCGATCGCCTCGCGCCTGCTCACCGCTCGCCCGCGGGTGAAGCCGCAGCCGGTCTGGCGACTGCGCGTGGAGCGCGTCGCGGCCGCGGTCAGCGTCGCCGCGCTCGCCCTCGTCCTGCTCTTCACGGTGATCGACCGCGAAGCGCCCTACAAGGTGGTGGCGAAGCCGCTCGAGGGCCGCATCCACTTCGGCAAGGACGAAGACGAAGCCGCCGCGGCGATCCAGGAAGCCACACCCGCCGCCGCGCGCGGCGGCGCAGCCGAAGCCCCTTGATCGGAGCCCCCCTGGCTCCGCACTCGCCGCGGATCGCGGCGCGGCTTGGGATCGCGCGTCGCCAGGAGGGGGTGAAGGGCGTCGCGCTCACCTTCGACGACGGCCCGCACCCGCAGGGCACGCCGCTGGTGCTGGAGATCCTCCGCGAGGCGGGGGTCCCGGCGACCTTCTTCCTCGCCGGCGAGCAGGTCGCCCGCAGGCCTGCGTTGGCCGGGGAGATAGCCGCCGCCGGACACCGCGCCGAGCTGCACTGCCACCGCCACCGCAACGCCATGCGGCTGACACCGCGCCAGTTCCGCGAGGACGCCGATCGCGGCCGCGCCGCGATCGAGGAGGCCACCGGGCAGCCCATTGCCGACCACCGGCCCCCCTACGGCATATACACCTCGCGGGTCCTGCGCTCGGTCCGGGCGCGTGGTTGGCGGCCGGTGCTCTGGTCGCGTTGGGGGAGGGACTGGCGCGGAAGCGCAACGGCAGCGTCGATCGCCCGCCTCACGACGGGCTCGGCCCGCGACGGGGACATCGTGCTCCTACACGACGCGGACTACTACAGCGCCCCCGGCTCCTGGCTGCGCACCGTCGCCGCGCTGCCGATCATGCTCGAGGAGCTGGGCAGCGCGGGGCTGAAAATCGCCTCGCTGCGGCGCTGACTCGGCGGCGCGAGCGTCCACTGCTCGCATCCGGCGAAGGCTTCGTCGAGCCGCCGGGCCATCGTGCTCCTCCTCTGGGGCCGATCCTGGTCGAAGATCTCCTTGGGCATGGATCCCTCTCCGTCCTGTAGGGGGCGTTGACATAACCCTCCCGCCTGGATCGGACGAAAAACACGCAACTAGCGGATATCCACGATCCCCGCGCACGTCTGGCGGCGACGGACACTGCGCGGTGCGGCGTCCTCGCCGGCTAGCGAAAATTCGCAATTAGGTCCGCAAGTTGGGCGGGTTGATCGAGCGGAACGAAGGTTCTTGCGTTCTCGATTTCGACGAGACGCGAATTGGGAACTTCGCCCCGCAGGCGTTCCGCGTACTTCAGCGGGAAGTACTTGTCACCGGGCGTCCAGGCGAGCAGCAGGGGGAGGCCGGAGCGGCTGAGCTTTTCGGCCGCCTCTTCCGTGTAGCGCTTGTTCATCCCGATCGTGAACTTCTTCGCGTCGTGACGGACGCCCGGGTTGTGCAGCACCGGCGCCACCCATGAGTCGACGAGATCGGCTGGGATGGGTGTGCGTGCGAACGGCTTGTAGGCGGCGCGTGCGACCGCGCCGATGCGTACCGGGGCGAGCATCGCCGGCATCGCCCCCGGAATCCTCGCCAGGGCGGGCATCGCCTTGAAGATCCCCGGCGGAAAGTTGTCGTGGGTGTCGCAGTTGGTCAGGACCAGGCGGCCGATCCGCTCCGGGTGGCGGGTGACGAGCACCTGCGACATCGCCCCGCCCGAATCGTTGCCGACGATCGTCACGTCGGTCAGGTCGAGCGCCTCGAGGAAGCTCGCGATCGTCGCGGCGACGCCATAGGGGGTGAGGTCGGCATCCGGGTTCATCGCGACCTGCTGGGCGCCGATCGGCCAGTCCGGGGCGAAGCAGCGGCAGCGGTCGGAGAGGTTGTCGACGACGCCGTCCCAGAGCCGCCCGTCGACCAGGTAGCCGTGGACGAAGACCACCGGCTTGCCCTCGCCGGCCTCGCGGTAGCGGATCGTCCCCGCGGGGAGCTCCACCTCGCGTCGCTGGCCGGCTGACGCCATGCCGACACCTTACTTCGATGCGGCGCCCTTGCGCCACGCCTTGCGCACTTCTCTAGACTTGGTGGACGATGAAGGCAGGAATTCACCCCGAGTACCAGCTGGCCCACGTGCACTGCTCGTGCGGGAACCAGTTCTACACCCGCTCCACGGTGACGGATCTGCACGTCGAGCTCTGCTCGGAGTGCCACCCGTTCTACACCGGGAAGCAGAAGCTCGTCGACACCGGCGGACGGGTCGAGCGGTTCCAGCGACGCGCGGCAAAGCACGCCAAGGCCTCCAGGTAAGCGATGGCGGCGGAGACAGCCTCTCCGCGCTCCGAAGCGGTGTCCTCCAACGGGGCCGACCCGCTGCGCATGCCCGACGGCGCCCTGGTCGCCAAGCGCGACGCGCCGGTCGGCGGTCAGGCGGTGCTGGAGGGCGTGATGATGCGCGGCGTCTCGACCTGGGCCGTCGCCGTTCGCAATCCCGAGGGCCAGGTCGAGCTCAGCTCCGAACCGCTGGTTCCCTGGGCCAGGCGTCACCGGCTCTGGCGGGTGCCCGTGCTGCGCGGCGTCGTCGCCCTCGGCGAGTCGCTGAAGATCGGCTTCCGCGCCCTGGCGATCTCCGCCAACGCCCAGATGGAGGAGGACGAGCAGGGCGAGAAGGAGGAGATCGGCGGTTGGGTCTGGGGCATGACGATCGTCCTCTCGATGGCGCTGGCGATCGGCCTCTTCTTCGTCGTCCCGGTCGGGCTGACCAGCCTGATCAAGGACCAGCTCGGCTCGCCCCTGCTCTTCTGGCTGATCGAGGGCCTGCTGCGCACGACGATCTTCATCGCCTACATCGCCGCGATCAGCCGCCTGCCCGACCTGCGTCGGGTCTTCGAGTACCACGGCGCCGAGCACAAGACGATCTCCTGTTACGAGGCTGAAGACGACCTGACCCCACCTCGGGCGAAGCTCTACTCGCGCCTGCACCCGCGCTGCGGCACCAGCTTCCTGCTGATCGTGATGGTGCTGGCGATCTTCGTCTTCGCGCCGATCGGCCTGCCGGCCTGGTACTGGCTGCTGGCCTCGCGCATCCTCGGCATACCGCTGATCGCGGGCCTCTCATACGAGGTGATCAAGTGGGCGGGCAAGAACCGACGCAAGCGCTGGGTGCGGGCGGTGATGTGGCCTGGCCTGATGCTGCAGAACCTGACCACGCGCGAGCCCGACGAAGAAGAGCTCGCGGTGGCGATCGCGGCGCTGGAGAAGGTGTTGGCGGAGGAGAAGCCGGCTGAGGCCGGCGAGTCGCCGATTGAGATCGTTGCCTGACGGTTTTGGTCTGGGTGGGCAGGGTGCCCCTCCCGCGGAGACCGTCGCGCAGCTGATCGCTTTTCTGGGTTCGGTTTGCTTGTCCCTGAGCCTCCGCGGGAGGGGCACCCTGCCCACCTTGCCGTAGGGCACTTGACCTCCTTCCCTCTATGTTTCTTCCATGATCGACGCGCTGGTTGAGCAGATTGAAAGCCGGTTCTCGGAGCTGGAGAGGTTATGTCGGATCCGGAGGTGATTTCGGACCGGGAGCGGTATGCCGATGTCGGGCGGGAATATCGGGAGCTGGAGCCGGCGCGGAAGCTGGCCGGGGAGTACGTGACCTTGAAGGGGGATCTCGAGGGTGCGCGGGAGCTGCTCGAGGAGGGAGAGGACGCCGAATTGCGCAAGGTCGCGAGCGAGGCGCCGGCGCGACTCGAGCAGCTCGAGGAGGAGATCCGCCTGGCGATGGTCGAGCGCGACCCCAACGACGCCAAGAACGTCCTGGTCGAGATTCGCGCCGGGACCGGCGGTGATGAGGCGGCGCTGTTCGCCGGCGACCTCTACAAGATGCTGACCCGCTATGCCGAGGAGCGCAACTTCGCGACCGAGGTGCTCTCGCAGTCGGCGGCCGAGGTCGGCGGCTTCAAGGAGGTGACCTTCGCGATCAAGGGCGAGGGCGCCTACTCGATCTTCAAGTACGAGGGCGGAACCCACCGTGTGCAGCGCGTGCCTGAGACCGAGTCCCAGGGTCGCATCCACACCTCGACCGCGACCGTCGCCGTGTTGCCCGAGGCGGAGGAGGTCGAGGTCCAGGTCGACCAGAACGACCTGCAGATCGACGTCTACCGCTCCTCGGGGCCCGGCGGGCAGTCGGTCAACACGACCGACTCGGCGGTGCGGATCACCCACAAGCCGAGCGGCATCGTGGTCTCGATGCAGGACGAGAAGTCGCAGCTGCAAAACCGAGAGAAGGCGATGCGGGTGCTGCGGGCGCGGTTGCTCGAGCGCGAGCTCGCGGAGCAGCAGGCGAAGGTCGCCGCCGAGCGCAAGGCCCAGGTCGGCAGCGGCGAGCGCTCGGAGAAGGTCCGCACCTACAACTTCCCGCAGGGCCGGGTCACCGACCACCGGATCAAGCACACCTCGCACAACATCGAGGCGGTCTTGGCCGGGGGTTTGGGCGAGTTCACCGAGGCCCTGGGCGCCGAGGAGAAGCGACAGCGCCTGGAGGCAGCGGCCTCCGCCGCCTAGCGTGGCCGGGGCGGCGACCGCAGGCAGCGTCCGCGACGCCCTTGCCGGGGCGGTGGACGCCCTTGCCGCGGCCGGTGTCGATTCGCCGCGGCTCGACGCTGAGCTGCTGCTTGCCGAGGCGACCGGCTGGGAGCGGGCACGCCTGGCGGCCGAGCCCGAGTCGGGGGTCACGGCCGCGGCGGCGCGGCAGTTCGGAGAGATGGTGCGACGGCGGCTCCGGCGCGAGCCGGTCGCTTACATCCTCGGGCGCAAAGGCTTTCGCTCGCTTGATCTCCAGGTCGACAGGCGGGTGTTGGTGCCGCGGCCAGAGACCGAGCTGCTGGTCGAGCTGGCGCTTGAGCTGCAACCGCGGCGCGTGCTTGACATGGGGACGGGGTCGGGAGCGATAGCGCTGGCGATCGCCGGTGAGCTGCCGGGGTGCGAGGTGCTGGCGACCGACACGTCAGCCGCGGCGCTGGAAGTGGCCCGCGGCAACGCGGAACGCCTCCGGTTGGCCGACCGGGTCGAGTTCGTTGGCGCGATGCTGCCGCCCGAGCCGCCGCGGCTCGACCTGATCGTCGCCAACCTGCCCTACGTCGCCGAGTCCGAGTGGGGCGGGATTGAGCCGGAGGTGACCGAGTGGGAGCCGCGCGAGGCGCTGCTGGCCGGGGCCGATGGGCTCGACGTGATCCGCGCCGCAATCCCGGTTGCCGCCGCTGTCGCCCCGGCCCTGGCGCTCGAGGTGGGCGCCGGGCAGGAGCCGGCGGTCAGTGAGCTGCTCTTCGAGGCCGGCTTCGCCACCGTCGAGACCCGCCCGGACCTGGCCGGCATCCCGCGGCTCGTCTGGGGACGGAAGTGAGCGCGCCAGGGAGCCGACGGTGACGCGCATCGTCTCGATCGAACGCGACGGGGGGGCGGAGGCGCGCGGGGCGCTGGAGCGGACGATCGCCGCTGGTGGCGTCGCGGTCTTCCCCGCCGACGGTCTCTACGGCCTCGCCTGCGACCCGCTCGACCCCGCGGCGATCGAGCGCGTCCACTCGATCAAGGGACGCGACGACGGCAAGCCGTCGGCCGTCATGTACTTCTCGCCGCTGGCGATGCGCGAGCTGGTCGAGGGCCTCGGGCCGCGCACCCGGCTGGCGGTCGGCGCCCTGCTTCCCGGCCCGGTGACGCTCGTCGTCGACAACCCGGAGGGGCGCTACCCGCTGGCCTGCCGCGGGGATGGAGGCGGGCTCGGGGTGCGGTTGATCGGTGGCCCGCTCGTCGGGGCGATGTGCCCGCTCTTTCAGACTTCGGCCAACCTCAGCGGCGAGCCGGCGCCGTCGCGGTTCGCCGCTGTCCCCGACGGGATCGCGGCCGCGGCCGACCTGGCGATCGACGGCGGCGAGCTGACCGGGCTGCCCTCGACCGTGGTCGACCTGACCGGCTTCGACGTGGAGGGGGAGTGGGCGGTCCTGCGCGAAGGCGGCCTCTCCGAGGGGGACCTAGCAGCCCGGCTGGCCGCGGTAGGGGAGGCGGACCCGCCGCCGGGCTGAGTTGTCGCGCTCGTTCGACTCGAACAGCAGTTCCTGCGGGTCGACGGTCATCGTGAAGAGGAAGCAGCCGCGCAGGCCGCTGACGTCGATCCACTGCTTGTCGTAGTCGGCCGGGTAGATGTCCGACCAGCCGACCGAGGTGCCCAGCGTGACCGCGTCGGTGTAGGGGTTTTGGTCGCAGCCGGGATAGTGGCGGGTGCGGGGCGAGCGTTTGCCGGGCCGGGTGCGCTCGAGGTCGCGCAGGCAGTAGTTGAGCTTCGGCCCCGTGCGGATGACCGGCCCCGCATTGCCGCTCGGACCGACCCGGCGCAACTCGAAGCGAGCCAGCTGGTGGACCTTCCAGTAGCCGCCGCCGAAGTACTCGCCGACCTCGGTGAACCTGAGGGCGGCGCCGGTGCGCAGGACGAGGCGCCCGCCGCCCTTGCGGTGGATCCGCTGGTTGACCAGCATCGTGCGCGGGCCGTCGCGGTGGCCGCGCAGCTCCATCGGGCCCTTGCCGCGGCTCTTCACGTCGCTAGTCGCCCGCAGCAGCAGCTTGCCCTCGTAGCGGTCGACGTACATTTCCGATGGCTTGCCGATGCGCAGGTTGGGACAGAGCAGGCGCCGCGCTTGCGGCCCTTCGCAGGGGTTCGCGGGTTCGGCCGAAGCCGTGGCGGTCGTCGCGAGCAGAGCCGGCAGGACCGCGATCGCGATCAGTAGGCGAGCCTTCACCGGCCGCAGGGTATCCCGACCCGTTGGTATCGTCGGTTCGCCTTGACGGAGCTACCCGAAAACCTGCAGGCGGCACCTCTTTCCGAGGTCGATCCCGCGATCGCCGCCGTGCTCGACGCCGAGCTGCGGCGCCAGCAGGGCACGCTGGAGATGATTGCCTCGGAGAACTTCGTGCCGCGGGCCGTGCTCGAGGCGGTCGGCTCGGTGCTGACCAACAAGTACGCCGAGGGCTACCCCGGCAGCCGCTACTACGGCGGTTGCGAGGAGGTCGACGTCGCCGAGCAGCTGGCGATCGACCGTGCGAAGGACCTGTTCGGGGCCGAGCACGCCAACGTCCAGCCGCACGCCGGGGCGCAGGCCAACAACGCCGCCTACATGGCGTTGATCGAGCCCGGCGACACGATCATGGGGCTGGCGCTCGACCACGGTGGCCACCTGACCCACGGGATGAAGCTCAACATCTCCGGCAAGCTCTACGAGATCGTCGCCTACCACGTCGGCCGCGAGGACCTGCGCGTGGACATGGAGGAGGTCGAGCGGCTCGCCCACGAGCATCGGCCGAAGCTGATCGTCGCCGGCTGGTCGGCCTACCCGCGCCAGCTCGACTTCGCCGCCTTCCGCGAGATCGCCGATTCGGTCGGCGCCAAGCTGATGGTCGACATGGCCCACTTCGCCGGCCTCGTCGCGGCCGGCGAGCATCCCAACCCGGTCGAGCACGCCGATGTCGTCACCACGACGATCCACAAGACCCTCTGCGGGCCGCGCAGCGGCATGATCCTCGCCCGCGAGGAGCACGCCAAGGCGATCGACAAAGCGATTTTCCCCGGCCAGCAGGGAGGGCCGCTGATGCACACCATCGCCGCCAAGGCGGTTGCGATGAGGATCGCCGCGAGCGAGCCGTTCCGCGCCCGCCAGCGGCAGACGATCGCCAACGCGCAGGCGCTCGCCGCCGGCCTCGAAGCGGGCGGCGTGCCCGTGCTCACCGGTGGCACCGACGTCCATCTCGTGCTCGTCGATCTGACCCCAAGCGGGCTCGACGGCAAGTCCGCCGAGGACCGCCTCGAGGCGGTCGGGATCACGGTCAACCGCAACGCGATCCCCTTCGACGAGCGGCCGCCGATGAACCCCTCGGGGCTGCGGATCGGGACCCCGGCGCTGACCACGCGCGGCATGGTCGAGAGCGACCTGACCGAGATCGCCGCCGTGATCGCGACCGCCCTCGGCCCCGACTTCGAGACCGAAAGAGAGTCGCTGACAGAGCGCACGAAGGGCTTGATGGACCGGTACCCGCTCTACCCCGACCTCGTTCCCGCAGCGGCTTGATCGAGGCCGGCTTGAATCTTCAGATCGGCGGTTGATGAATATCTGGGTGGACATGAGCGCGCCGGCGCACGTCCTCGTGCTGCGCCCGATCATCGAGCGGCTGCGGGCGGACGGGCACACGGTCGAGGTCACCTCGCGCGATTACGCGCAGACGCAGGCGCTGCTCGAGCTGCACGCGATGGAGCACACGCCGATCGGCAGCCACGGCGGCGCCTCGCGCCTGCGCAAGGCACAGCGGCTCGGCGCCCGCACGGCCGGGATGATCCGCTTCGGCCGCGGCCGCTCGTTCGACCTCGCGCTCGCCCATGGATCCAACGACCTGGCCATCGCGGCGAAGCTGCTCGGCGTGCCCGAGGCGAACATGCACGACTACGAGTACGCCGTGACCCAGCACCGGATCGGCTGCCGTCTCGCCCGCCGGGTGATGTTCCCCGACTCGGTCCCCGCCGAGCGGCTGCGCCGCTTCGGCGTCGGGCCGGAGAAGCTCTTCGCCTACCCCGGCCTGAAGGAGGAGTACTACCTCTACGACTTCGAGCCCGATCCCGACGCACTGCAGGAGCTCTCGGTCGACACGGCGCGCGTCGTGGTCGTCGTCCGGCCGCCGCCCGACGTCTCGCTCTACCACCGCAAGTCGAACCCGCTCTTCCCCAAGGTGTTGCAACGGCTGGGCAGCGACGAGGGCGTCCACGCGGTCGTCCTGCCGCGCACCCAGGCGCAGCGCGAGCTGGTCGAAAGCCTGGCGCTGCCTTCGCTGATCGTGCCGCCCGGCGCGGTCGAGGCGCAGAGCCTCGTCGCCCTTGCCGACCTCGTCGTCTCGGCGGGTGGGACGATGAACCGCGAGGCCGCGGCCCTCGGAGTCCCCGTCTACACGACCTACGGCGGCCGGCTCGGCGGGGTCGACGAAGCGCTGATCCGCTCGGGGCGGCTGCGCCCGCTGACCGACCCGCGCGCGATCGAGTTGGCCAAGCGCGGCGCCGACGCGATTCCGACCAGGCGGGACCCCGGTCCCCTGGTCGAGACGATCCTAGGTACCGTCGGAGCCGATCATTCTGCCGCGGCAATCGACATCTCGAGCTGACTCGCTCGCCCTGCCGGCGGATGTCCAGGCCGAGCTGGAGCACTTCATCGCGCTTGCCGGCGATGGCGAGCCGCGCCCGATCGACCGGGTCCTGCGCGGCCTCGACATCGCCATCTCCGCCGCGATCCTGCTCGTCCTCTCGCCGCTGCTGGTGCTGACCGCGGCGGCGATCGCACTCAGCTCCGGGCGGCCGGTCTTCTACCACGGCGCCCGCGTCGGCCGGGCCGGGCAGCTCTTCCGCATGTACAAGTTCCGCACCTTGAAGCCGGACGCCGAGTCGCGCCTCGGGCCCTACCTGGGCGAGGAGCTCTCGAGGCGCACCGAGTTGGAGGTGACCCGGATCGGCCGGGCGCTGCGCAAGATCCACCTCGACGAGATGCCGCAGCTGTGGAACGTGCTGCGCGGCGACATGGCCGTCGTCGGCCCGCGCCCGATCCGCCCCGCCTTCTTCACCGAGCTGTGCCGCGAGATCCCCCAGTACTGGCAGCGGCTGGTGGTCCGCCCCGGCGTCACCGGCTTCGCCCAGACGCGGATGACTCGCGAGGAGTCCTGGGCCGACAAGCTGGCGCACGACATGGAGTACATCGCCGACCGCTCGGTGACGCTCTACGTCAGCGTCCTCTTCGCCACCGTGGTCAAGGTGCTGGGCCGAGGCCCCGCCGCCCCCGGCTAGGAGCCCCTGAGAGACTGCCGCACCATGTGTGGCATCTGTGGAATCGCGGGTCCAGGTGCGGACATCGAGGCCGTGCGGCGGATGAACTCGCGGCTGGTCCATCGCGGGCCCGACAGCGACGGTGTTTTTGCCGACGACGGCGTCGCGCTGGCGATGCGGCGGCTCTCGATCATCGATCTCGAGGGCGGCGACCAGCCGATTGCCAACGAGGACGGCAGCGTCACCGTCGTCCAAAACGGCGAGATTTACAACTACCGCGAGTTGCGCCGCGAGCTGGAGAGCCGCGGGCACCGCTTCGCCACCTCCTCGGACACCGAGGTGCTCGTCCACCTCTATGAGGAGCACGGCGAGGGCTTCGTCGGGCGCCTGCGGGGCATGTTCGCGATCGCGCTCTGGGACGCCCGCGAGCGCCGCCTGCTGCTCGCCCGGGACCGCTTCGGGATCAAGCCCCTCTACTACCGGCTGGACGACGGCACGCTCGGCTTCGCCTCCGAGCTCAAGGCGCTGATCGAGCAGCCGGGCTTCCCACGTCGGATCGAGCCGCGCGCGGTCGCCGCCTACCTCGCCTTCAACTCGATCCCGGCGCCGCTGACGATCTTCGCGGCGGCGCGCAAGCTGCCCCCGGGCACGCTGGCGATCTGGCGTGGGGGCGAGATGACCCAGCGGCGCTATGCCCGGCCGTCGCCGGTCGAGGCCGGGCAGGCGAGGCGCCGCCCGGCGGGTGCGCTCGCCGGGGATCTGCGCGAGACCCTGCGCGACTCGGTTCGCGCCCACCTCGTCGCCGACGTGCCGGTCGGAGTGCTGCTCTCCGGCGGCGTCGACTCGGCCGGCCTGGTGGCGCTCGCGGCCGGTGAGCAGGCCGAGCCGGTCAAGACCTTCTCGGTCGGCTTCGAGGAGGCGAGCTTCGACGAGCTCGACCGGGCGCGCCTGGTCGCCCAGCGCTACGGCACCGAGCACCGCGAGATCGTCCTGCGGCCCGACGCGGTCGAGCTCCTCCCGAAGTTGGTCGAGGCCTTCGACGAGCCGTTCGGCGATTCCTCGGCGCTGCCCACCTACCTCGTCTCCGAGCTCGCCGCGGGTGAGGTCAAGGTCGCGCTCTCCGGCGAGGGCGGCGACGAGCTGTTCGGCGGCTACTACACCTACGTCGCCGATCTGCTCGCCGCCCGCGTCGGGCGGCTGGCCGCGCTTGCCGCGCCGCTGGCCGAGCTATTGCCCAGCTCCGACGCGAAGGTCAGCTTCGACTACAAAGCCAAGCGCTTCGCACGCGGAGCCGGCCTGCCACCGCTGGAGCGTCACCATGCCTGGAAGGAGATCTTCTCCCGCCGGGACCAGGCGGAGATGCTCGGCGTCCGCGACCCGGGCTGGGACCCGGTCGACCTCTACCGCGAGCGCTACGCCGAAACGGCCGGGGCCGAGCCGCTGGCCCGCCTGCAGGACGTCGACCTCGGCATCTATCTCGTCGACGACCTCCTGGTCAAGACCGACCGCTCGAGCATGGCCCACTCGCTGGAGCTGCGCGTGCCCTTTCTCGACAACGAGGTGGCGGCGAGCGCCCTCGGCCTGAGCACGCCGCTCAAGGTGCGCGGCCTGGCGAAGAAGCGGCTGCTGCGCAGGGCGCTGGCGCCGCTGCTGCCCGAGGAGATCCTCGCGGGGCCCAAGCAGGGCTTCTCGATCCCTGTCGCCGCGTGGCTGCGTGGGCCGCTGCAGGGCTTCGCCCGCGAAACGCTCTCAGCCGAGACCCTGGCACGGCAGGGTTGGCTCGACCCCGGTGTCGTAACCGGCCTGCTCGACGACCACTGCTCCGGGCGCGAGGATCTCAGCCGCCAGCTCTGGGGCCTGATCGCCTTCACGCTTTGGTTCGACCGCTACGCGGCCTAGCCTGGAACCGTGTCGGCTCCCGTCGAAGCGCTGCTCGCCTTCCTCCTCGCCGGGGTCCTCACCCTCATCCTGGTCCGCCCGACGATGCGCCTCGCCGGCCGCCTCGGCGCGATCGACCTACCTCGGCCGCGCTCACTGCACGAGGCGCCGACGCCGAAGCTGGGTGGCCTGGCGATCTTCGCCGGCGTCCTGATCGCGGCTCTGATCTGGCTTCCCTGGGACGCCGAGTCTCGCGCGATCCTGACCGGCGCGGTGGCGATCACCGCCGTCGGCCTGATCGACGACGTGCGCGAGCTCGGCGCCGCACCGAAGCTGCTCGGCCAGACCGTCGCGGTCGTGATCCCCGTCTCGGCCGGGGTTACGGTCGAAAGCTTCACCTTCCCCTTCCTCGGCGCGCTGGACCCGGGCTCGGTCCAACTCGTCGGACTTCCGGGCGGCGGTGCGATCGACCTCGGCGACCTCGGCACCGTGGTCGGCATCGTCGCGGTGATCAACGTGATCAACCTGATCGACGGTGTCGATGGCCTGGCCGCCGGGGTCTGCGTCATCTCCGGCATCGCTCTCGCCGTGATCGCCCTCTCGCTGGATCGCAACGCGGCCGGCGTCCTCGCGGCGCTCACCGCGGGTGCTTCGCTCGGCTTCCTACGCGACGGCTTTCCGCCCGCCAAGACGTTCATGGGGGACACCGGCTCCAACCTGCTCGGCTTCCTGCTCGGCGTCGTCGCGGTGCAGGGCGCGCTGAAGACCAACGCGGTCATCGCCCTTTTCCTGCCGCTGATCATCCTCACCGTGCCGATCCTGGACACGGGCTTCGTCGTCGCCAAGCGGCTCAAATACAGGCGGCCGATCTACCGCGCCGACCGCTCCCACTTCCACCACCGGATGGCCAACATCGGCTTCTCGCGGCGGCGCACGCTCGCCTACCTCTACGGCTGGACCCTGGTCATGGCGGCGCTCGCCCTCGCCTTGCGCTTCGTCCCCTACAGCGACAATCATGGCCACTTCGACCTGCTCTGGAGCGCCGTGATGATCGCCTTCGGGCTGCTGGCGCTGGCGGCGAGCGTGTACCTGATCTACGTGCTGGAGATCCTCAAGCTGCGCCGCTTCGGCCGCATCGACCCCAACACGGGCGAGTTCGGCGTCGTCGATCCGGAGACCGGCGAGTTCGAAGCGATCGCGCCGGCAGACGGGCCTTAAACGTCCATATAGCGGACGTTTGTGGCCCGTCGCGCTTGTGCGGAGTTGTTACAACCGGCACGAAGTGGCTCTAGAGAGCCAATCGTCGGACCGTTCGGTTATAGTCCCGCGTCCGCTCGTCCGGCCCCTGAGCTTGGCGCAAAGCGGATTTATGTCTCCTCCCAAGCATGTCGATCTTCTGGTGCTGGCCGCCGCCCTCGCCGTGTTCGCGATAGGGGGTCTTCCCCTGGCTGGATACGCGGTCGCGGCCGCAGCCTGGCTCGCCCAGCGCGGCATCCAGATCCTCGCCGGCCGCCGGGTCGCGGCGGAGCTCGCGGCCGGGAACCGCCAGCGGGCGATGGGGATCGTCGCCGCGACCACGCTGGGCCGGGTCTGGCTGATGGTCACCGCCGTCCTGCTCGGCGGCGTCGCCGAGCGCGAAGCGGGGCTCGCCGCCGCCGTCCTGCTCCTGGCCCTCTTCACGATCTCCTTCGCGGCGCAGGGGATTTTTCACCTGCTGGAGCCCGAAGGGCAGGGCGTCTCGTGAAGACGAAATCCAAAGTCCTGATCGGGATCGGCGCCTATTTCGGCATCGCGATCCTGCTGCTTTTGATCTTCGGCAGCTCGGGCAAAGACGAATCGTTCCAGCCGCAGAACGAGTTCAAGCTCGAACCCTGGATCTCGATCCACCTCGCCGGCATCGACCTCAGCGTCAACAAGGCTGTCCTCTACCTCGTCTTGGCGAGCGCCCTGACGATCTTCGTGATGGTCTGGATATCGCGCCGCATGGCGCAGAAGCCGAACCGGGTGCAGACCGCGATCGAGGTCTCCTACGACCTGACCAAGGACACGATCAGCGGCGGCAACCTCGAGCCGAAAATGGCCGCGCGCTGGTTCCCCTTCCTCGCTGCGCTGTTCTTTTGGATCTGGTTCTCGAACATGCTCGGCTTCCTGCCGCTGCCGACCAACACCGAGCATGCAATCGACGTCTTCGGCCTCCAGATCCCCTCATTCGCGATCTACGCCGCAACCGCCAACCTCTCGATCCCGCTCGTCCTGACGCTGGTCGTCTGGTTCTCCTACCACTTCGAAGGGATCCGCGCCAAAGGCCTGATTCCCTACCTGGCGAGCTGGCTGCCGCCCGGGCTGGAGGATATGAACCCGATCGGCAAGGCGTTCATCTTCGCGATCGAGGCGATCTCGCACTTCGCCCGGCTGATCTCGCTCTCGGTGCGACTCTTCGCCAATATCCTCGCCGGCCATCTTCTGCTGCTCTTCATGGGCGGCGGGCTCGCGGTGCTGCTCGGCATCGCCGCGCTCGGCGCGCTGACCTTCCCGCTGGCCTTCTTCTTCTTCGTCCTCGAGGTCGGCCTTATCGCCACCCTGCAGGCGTTTATCTTCTCGACCCTCACCGCGATCTACCTTGGCGGAGCCACCTCCGCCAGCCACTAGAAAAGGAGCGTTATCTTCAATGGATCTGTCCCCAGTAGCCGCCGCCATCTCCGACGAAGGGATCGAATCTGCCGGTAAGGCAATCGCCCTCGGTGTGGGCGCCGGCCTCGGCTCGATCGGCGCCGGCATCGGCATCGGCTTCATCTTCGGCAAGGAGATCGAGTCCGTCGCCCGCCAGCCCGAGATGAAAGACGAGCTCCAGAGCATCCGCTGGCTCGGCTTCGCGCTGACCGAGGCGGTCGCCTTCTACACCTTCATCTTCGGCCTCATCGCCTTCTTCCTCTAGGCCGGACACGTGGAGCTATTCGGCCACATAGCGGGCTTGATCCCCCTCGCGGCGGAGGTCGCCGAGGAAGAAGGCGGCAGCTTCCTGGTATCGCCGGGCCTCGGCCTGATGATCTGGACGCTCGTCCTCTTCCTCTTCACCATGTGGGTGTTGAGCAAGGTCGCCTTCCCGAAAATCCAGGCGGCGCTCGACAAGCGCGCCAAGACGATCGCCGATTCGATCGAGGCGGCCGAACGGCAGCGCAAGGAGTCCGACGAGCTGCTCGAGGAGTACCGCGGCCGGCTGGCCGAGGCCCGCGAGCAGGCCGACGACATCATGGCCCGGGCACGCAAGGCGGCCGAGACGGCCGAGTCCGAGGCGACCGCCGCGGGCAAGGAGAAACGCGAGGAGCTGGTCTCCGCGGCGAAGCGCGACATCGAGGCCGAGACGCGGCGCTCGCTGGAGCAGATCCGCCGCGAGGTCGCCGACCTGACCGTGCTCGCCACCGAGAAGGTGACCCGCAAGACGCTCACCGCCGATGACCAGCAACGCCTGGTCGAGGAGGCGCTGAGCGAGGTCGACTTCAGCAGCCTCTCGGGGTCGGAGAACTAGGCATGCAGGACGCGGCTCGCGTATACGCCGAATCGCTCTTCGCAGTCGCGGGCGCGAAGGGCAAGTTCGACGAGGTCGGGGAGAACCTGACCCAGTTTGCCGACGGCGTCGAGGCGAACCGCGATCTGCAGGTCTTCCTGTTCAGCCCGCATTTCACCTCGGCGGAGAAGTCCGAGGGCCTGCGCCGGGCGATCGAGGGCGCCGAGCCCGAGTTCGTCAACTTCCTCGAGCTGTTGATCGAGAAGCACCGCATGACCGAGGTATTCCGCATCCGGCGCGAGTTCGAGGAGCTCTGGAAGCGGGAGCGCCGGCGCATCGACGTGACCGTCACCAGCGCCTCCGAGCTCGACCCCGCGGTGGTCGAGAAGATCGGCGGCGAGATTGAGCGGCAGACCGGCCAGAAGGTCGATCTGGCGAGCCGGGTCGACGAGGAGATCCTCGGCGGCATAGTCCTGCAGGTGGGCAACATGGTGCTCGACGCGAGCATCCGCAGTCGCTTGGAGAAACTTCGAAAGAGCGTCGCCCAGGCGGCGTAAGGAGGAATAGAGCACCCCAATGGAGATCAAGCCCGACGAGATCGCATCGATTCTGCGCGAGCGGATCGAGGGACTGGACACCGGCAGTGCCGACCTCTCCGAGGTCGGCACCGTGCTGTCCGTCGCCGACGGCATCGCCCGCATCCACGGCCTCGACAACTGCATGGCGCTCGAGATGCTCGAGCTGCCGCACGGCGTCACCGGCCTGGCCCTCAACCTCGAGTCCGACAACGTCGGCGCCGTGCTGTTCGGCGAGTGGGACAAGATCGTCGAGGGCGACACGGTCAAGCGCACCGGCCACCTGCTGCGGATCCCCGTCGGCGACCATCTGCTCGGCCGCCTGGTCGACCCGCTCGGCCGTCCGCTCGACGACAAGGGCGAGGTCGCGACCGACCAGACCCGCCCGGCGGAGTTCAAAGCGCCCGGCGTAGTCGAGCGCCAGCCGGTCACCGAACCTGTGCAGACCGGGTTGATGTCGATCGACGGGATGATCCCGATCGGCCGCGGCCAGCGAGAGCTGATCATCGGCGATCGCCAGACCGGCAAGACCGCGATCGCGATCGACACGATCATCAACAACCGCGACAAGGACATGGTCTGCATCTACGTCGCGATCGGCCAGCGCATGTCGACCGTCGTCCAGCTCAAGGAGGTGCTGGAGGAGAACGGCGCGATGGAGAACACGATCATCGTCGCCGCGCCCGCCGACGAGGCGGCGCCGATCAAGTTCATCGCCCCCTACGCGGGTTGCGCGATGGGCGAGCACTTCCTCTACAACGGCAAAGCGGCGCTCTGCGTCTACGACGACCTCACCAAGCACGCCTACGCCTACCGTCAGATGTCGCTGCTGCTGCGGCGTCCGCCCGGTCGCGAGGCGTACCCCGGCGACGTCTTCTACCTGCACTCACGCCTGCTGGAGCGGGCGGTCAAGCTCAACGACGAGCTCGGCGGCGGCTCGCTGACGGCGCTGCCGATCATCGAGACCCAGGCCTCCGACGTCTCCGCCTACATCCCGACCAACGTGATCTCGATCACCGACGGTCAGATCTTCCTCGAGTCCGACCTGTTCAACTCGGGCGTGCGGCCGGCGATCAACGTCGGGATCTCGGTCTCGCGGGTGGGCGGCAACGCGCAGACCAAGGCGATGAAGAAGGTCGCTGGAAAACTGCGGCTTGAGCTCTCCCAGTACCGTGACCTCGAGGCCTTCGCCCAGTTCGGCTCCGAGCTCGACCCGGAGACTCAAAAAACCCTCAACCGCGGCGAACGGCTGGTCGAGTTGCTCAAACAGAAGGAGCGCGAACCGCTGGAGATGGCCGACCAGGTCGCCGCGATCTACTCCGGCACCGGCGGCTTCCTCGACCGTGTGAAAACCGAGAGGGTAGGCGAGTTTCTGCGCGACTTGAAGATCCGCCTGCACTCCGACAAGGCCGACCTGCTCGGCCGGATCGCCGAGACGGGCAAGCTCGAGGAGGCCGACGAGGAGGAGCTCGGCAAGGCGATCCGCGAATTCGTCGACGACTTCGGCGCTGACTTCGACGAGTACGGCGACCCGCTCGAGGCAGGCGAGTCCGACCGGGTCAAGGAGACGGCTGCGGCCTGATCGCGTATGGCTTCCCAGAAGGACGTCAAGAACCGCATCGCCTCGATCAAGAACATCAACAAGATCACGCGGGCGATGGAGATGGTCGCGGCGGCGCGGTTGCGCCGCGCCGAGCAACGGATCGAGGCCCTGCGCCCCTATGCGCAGGGGATGCGCAAGCTGACCCGCCGCGCTGCCGAGCAGGCGGGTGGCATCCCGCGCGTGCCCGTCCTGATCGAGCGCGATGAGGTCAAACGGGTCGGCGTCGTCCTGATCACGGGCGACCGCGGCCTCGCCGGGGCCTTCAACACGAACGTCCTGCGCGACGGCTTGCGCCTGCGCGACGAGCTGCGCGGGCGGGGGGCGGAGACGTCCTTCTCCGCCGTCGGCCGCAAGGGCATCTCCGCCCTCACCTTCCGCAAACAGGAGGTGCGCACCTCCTACGCCGGCTTCACGGACCGCCCCGGATTCGCCAACGCCCGCGAGATCGGCGAGGAGCTGACCGCCCGCTACGTGGACGAAGAGCTGGACCGCGTCGAGCTGGTCTACAACCGCTACGTCTCGCCGCTCACCCAGCATGTCTGGCGGCAGACTCTTCTGCCCCTGCAGCAGGCCGACGTGATCGGCGCCGGCGCCGGCGAGGAGGAAGAGGACGCCGAGGAGACCGAGATCGAGAAGGCCCACAGCGCCGCGCTCTGGGAGTACGAGCCCGAGGCCGAGGTGCTGCTGGCCCAGCTGATCCCCGAGTACGTGAACATCTCCGTCTACCGGGCTCTGCTGGAGTCCGCCGCCTCCGAGCTCGGGGCGCGGATGACGGCGATGCGTAATGCGGCCGAGAACGCGGAGACGATGATGGACGACCTGACCCTGGAGATGAACCGGGCCAGGCAGGCGGAGATCACCCAGGAGATCCTCGAGGTAGTGGCGGGCGCCGAGGCGCTCGGCTAGAGACTTCAATCAGGAGACGAGAAAAGGAACCAATGGCTGACACGAACGGAACGAATGTGGGACGGGTCGAGCAGGTGACCGGCGTCGTCGTCGACGCCGTGTTCCCCGACCAGCTGCCGGGGATCTACTCCGCGGTGCGGATCGAGATGGCCGGCGACGACGACCGCGAGGCGACCGAGCTGGTCTGCGAGGTGCAGCAGCACCTCGGCGACGACCGGGTGCGCACCGTGGCGATGGACGCCACCGACGGCCTGCAGCGCGGCGACAAGGTGATCGACACCGGGGCGCCGATCACCGTCCCGGTCGGCGACGCCACGCTGGGCCGGATCTTCAACCTGCTCGGCGAGCCGATCGACAACGGCGAGCCGGTCCAGAGCGACGAGCGCTGGCCGATCCACCGTCCCGCGCCGGAAGCCTCCGACCTGGCGCCCACCCAGGAGATCCTCGAGACGGGGATCAAGGTCATCGACCTGCTCGCGCCCTACGCCAAGGGCGGCAAGGTCGGGCTGTTCGGTGGCGCCGGCGTCGGCAAGACCGTTCTGATCCAGGAGCTGATCCGCTCGATCGCCGAGGAGCATGAGGGCCTCTCCGCCTTCTGCGGCGTCGGCGAGCGCTCGCGCGAGGGCAACGACCTCTGGCTCGAGATGAAAGAGTCGGGCGTAATCGACAAAACAATGCTCGTCTTCGGCCAGATGAATGAGCCCCCCGGCGCGCGCCTGCGCGTCGCCCTCTCCGGCCTGACGATGGCCGAGTACTACCGCGAGCAGGGTGGCCAGGACGTGCTGCTGTTCATCGACAACATCTTCCGCTTCGTCCAGGCGGGCTCCGAGGTCTCGGCGCTGCTGGGGCGGATGCCCTCCGCGGTCGGCTACCAGCCGACGCTCGAGACCGAGATGGGCGAATTGCAGGAGCGGATCACCTCGACAGAGCGCGGTTCGGTCACCTCGGTGCAGGCCGTCTACGTCCCGGCCGACGACTTCACCGACCCGGCGCCGGCCTCGGTGTTCGCCCACCTCAACGCGACCACGGCGCTCTCTCGCTCGATCTCTGAGAAAGGGATCTACCCCGCGGTCGACCCGCTCGACTCGAGCTCGACGATCCTCAAGCCCGACGTCGTCGGCGAGGACCACTACCGGACCGCGACCGACGTCCAGGAGGTGCTGCAGCGCTACAAGGAGCTGCAGGACATCATCGCGATCCTCGGCATCGACGAGCTCTCCGACGAGGACAAGCAGACGGTCTCGCGGGCGCGCAAGATTGAGCGCTTCCTCTCGCAGCCGTTCTTCGTCGCCGAACAGTTCACCGGCCGGGCCGGTGAGTTCGTGCCGGTCTCCGAGACCGTGCGCGGCTTCCGCGAGATTCTCGACGGCGAGCACGACGACCTGCCCGAGGGTGCTTTCTACATGCAGGGCTCGATCGATCAGGTCACCGAGAACGCCGGCTCGGCGGCGGCCGCGTAGGAGCTCGGTTTGGCCGGCGAAAGCAAATTCGAGGTCGAGGTCCTCACCCCCGAGGGTGAGGTCTTCAGCGGCGAGGTGAGACAGGTTTCGACCAGGACCGCGGTTGGCGAGATCGGCATCCTCGCCAACCACGCCCCGCTGCTCGCCTCGCTGCGCCCGGCCGAGCTGCGCCTGCACCTGGACGGCTCGGAGACGCGCCGTTACGCGCAGGCGCATGGCTGGCTGCAGGTCTTCGGCAACCACGCCCGGCTGCTGCTCGAGGAGGCGATCGCCCCCGAGGACCTCGACACCGGCGTGCTCAAAGAGCAACTTGCCGACGCCGACCAGCGCCTTGCCGAGTCCGAGGAGGGCAGCGGCAAGCGGGCGCGGGCACAGAAAGACCACGACCGGACCGAAGCGTTCCTAGCGATAGCCCAGGGGTGAGGACCCTCACGCCCGGCGCATCCGACTTTGATGTTGCTATAGCGACCTCAAAGTCGGAAACGGCGATTCGTAGGATTCGCCGATGAGTGACGAGCTTGTTCCCCTGGCGACGCAGCTGATCGCCTACGACACGTCTGAGCCGGATGGGGTGCTTGAAGCTGCCGGGTTCGTCAAAGGCTGGCTGGAGGCACGGGGGATCGAGGCGAGCAGCGAGGAGTGCCGCGGCCTACCTGTGTTGACCGCCGAAGTGGGGCCCGACGACGCGCCGACGGTGGTCCTGCACGGGCACCTCGATGTCGTGCCGGGGCGGGCCGGCCAGTTCGACCCGCGCGTCGAGGGCGACCGGCTCTACGGCCGTGGCGCTTATGACATGAAGGGCGGCCTTGCGGCGATGCTGGCGACCACGGCGGCAATGCGCGACAGCGAGCGCGTCCGGGTGCGGCTCGGGATCGTCGGCGACGAGGAGTCCGAGGAGGAGGCCGACCGCGGCACCGACCACCTGGTCGACGGCGGCTTCGTTGGCGACTTCGCGATCACGGGCGAGCCGACCGACCTGCAGATCGGTGTCGAGGCCAAGGGGGTGCTGGCGCTGCGCCTCGAGGTCAGCGGCGTGGCCGCCCACGGGGCCACTCCCTGGCTCGGCGACAACGCCGTTCTCAAGGCGCATGACGTTTTCCGCAGTATCGAGTCGCTACCTTTCGCAAGGCACAGTTCGGAGCTGTTCGACCGCCCCTCGATCAACCTAGGCAGGATCCTGGGCGGCGACGCGCTCAACAAGGTGCCCGACCGATGCGTGATCGACGTCGACATCCGCTACCTGCCCGATCAGGATCCCGACGTCATCGTGGCGCAGATTCGCGGCCTGCCCGACGCCGAGGCGACGCCCCTGTTCTCGCGCCCGCCGGCGGTCGTCGACCGCAACTCGCCCTTCGTCCGCGGTCTGCGCGAGGCGGCCTCGGCCTACCACGGGGGGGAGCCGATGAGCGTCGGTCGCGACGGCGCCTCCGACGCCGTTTCCTTCCTGCGGGTGGGCGTGCCTGCGGTCGAGTTCGGCCCGACCGGCGAAGGGCACCACGGGCCCGAGGAGTGGGTCTCGGTCGACTCGCTGCGCGCCTACCGGCAGACGCTCGAGCAGTTTCTGCGGGCGATCCCGGAGCGGCTCGAAGGTTGAGCCCCGGGCGATGATCGAGCAGCCGTTCAAGAAGCCGCCGCCCGAGGGCGACCATGAGCCGCCGCCGAAGCGCAAGCGCTACTGGTGGCGCTTCAGCCTCGCCTCGGTCGTGATCGTCAGCGTCGTCGCGGCGGCGACGGCGGCGAGCATCCTGCTCTACGTGGGCAGCATCGCGACGGCGCTCTCGCACAACAACGTGCTGCGCAACAAAGTCGAGCGCTTCCTCAAGCAGACCAACGGCGGGGAACCCGAGAACATCGTCATCCTCGGCTCCGACAAGCGGGCCAACGAACCAGAAGACCCAGGGCGCTCGGACACGACCCTGCTGCTCCGCCTCGACCCCGACCAGAACGCGATCGCGCTGATGTCGATCCCGCGCGACCTCAAGGTCGAAATACCCGGTTACGGCACCGGCAAGTTCAACGAAGCGTATTCCTACGGCGGCCCGAAGCTGGCGCTGCAGGTGGTCAGGGAACTGACCGGGCTGCCGATCAACCACGTCGTCAACGTCGACTATCTCGGCTTCGTCCGCGCCGTCGATGCGATCGACTGCGTCTACGTGGACATCGACCGGCGCTACTACCACTCCAACGTCGGCCTGCCGCCGTCCGAGCAGTACGCCGAAATCAACGTCCAGCCGGGCTACCAGTTGCTCTGCGGGAAGAAAGCCCTGCAGTACGTGCGCTACCGCCACACCGACACCGACCTGGTTCGCGCGGCGCGCCAGCAGGACTTCCTCAGCGCCGCCCGCCAGCGGGTGCCGATCGGCGACCTCGTCCTCGGCCGCAACGACCTGATCGACATCTTCACCGAGTACACGACCTCCGACATCAGCGACAAGGAGACGATGCTGCAGGTGCTGAAGCTCTTCATCGCCTCGCGCAACGCATCGATCAAGGAGGTCCACTTCCCGGCCGAACTGGGGCCGAGCTTCGTCTACGCATCGCAGGGCGCGATCGACGAAGCCGTCAACAAGTTTCTCGGGATCGAAGCCAGCGGCGGCCCGCGCGGCTCGCTCGAAGGCAGCGAAAGCGGCGGCAAGAAGAAGGCGAAGAAGGGCAAGAAGGGCAAGAAGAAGGCGAAGAAGAAGAAGCGCAAGCCGAAGCCGAAGCTGGAACTGCAGCCGCCGGGCAGTGACGGCCTCGTGCCCGCCGCCGAAGCCGGTGAGCTGGAGGCGAAGACGGTGGCGCGCAAGGTCGGCCACGGCTTCCCGATTTTCTACCCGGCGCGGCTGCCCTCCGGCGCCGCCTACGTCGAAAGCAACTCCTATCTGCACGTCCAGGACCCGCGCTTCTACCACTTCAAAGACACTGAGGGCCGCCGCCACGCCGCCTACCGGATGACGCTCTTTCTCGAACTCCCGGACGGGACCCATTACTTCGGAGTGCAGGGGATAAAGGGTTGGCAGGACCCGCCGATCCTCTCCAATCCGAGCCTGACCAAGACGATCCACGGTCGCGATTACGACATCTACGTCGACGGCGACAGGGTCAAACTCGTGGCCTGGCGGCGCGGCGACAACGTCTACTGGGTCTCCAACAGCCTGCTGCAGTCGCTGACCAACGACCAGATGGTCGGCATGGCGCGCTCGGCACGGGTGATAATCCCCAACCGCAAGCCAAAGCAAAAGCGAGGGAGCGCGCAACCATGACGGAGAGCAGAGAGCCGATCGGCGTGATCGGGGTGGGTTGGGTCGGCCTGGTCACGGCCGCCTGCTTCGCCGAGCTGGGGCACCCGGTGGTGGCCCGCGACATCCTGCCCGAGAAGGTCGCCTCGCTTTCGCGCGGCGAAACCACGATCCACGAGCCCGGGCTCGACGAGCTGCTCGCCCGCAACGCCGAGCGGCTCACCTTCACGACCGAGATGGACGAGCTGCTGGGCGCCGCCCGCCTGCTCTTCGTCTGCGTCGACACGCCGCCGACCCGCTCCGGCGATGCCGACCTCTCGCGCGTTCGCGCGGTGGTCGAGGAGCTGGGCGCCGACGGCGACCACGTGCTGATCATGAAGAGCACCGTTCCCGCCGGGACCGGCGAGACGATTCGCCGCGACCGCCCGGGCCTCCCCTACGTCTCCTGTCCCGAGTTCCTCAAGGAGGGCACCGCGGTCGAGGACTTCATGCACCCCGACCGGGTCGTGATCGGTGCCGATCCGGGTTACGAGGAGGCCGGGGACGCGGTGGCCGGGCTGTACGGGCCGCTCGGCGGCGAGATCGTCCGCACCGACGTCGCCAGCGCCGAGATGATCAAGCTCGCCTCGAACGCCTTCCTCGCAACAAAGATCTCCTTCGTCAACGAGATCGCCAACGTCTGCGAGGAGGTCGGCGCCGACGTCGGCGAGGTCGCCCGGGGGATGGGCCTCGACCAGCGCATAGGCCCCTCGTTCCTGCGCGCCGGAATCGGCTACGGGGGAAGTTGCTTTGCCGGCGAGGAGACCTTGCTCGTCAAGCATCACGGCACCCCCAAGCTCGTTTCGTTCGAGCAGCTTTGGGATTTCGTCGGAGCCGACGGGAGGGCGGACGACCGTGGCGCGATTGCCCCCGAGAGCCTCTTTGTCTGGTCCTGGGTGCCCGGGGAGGACAAGCCCGAGTGGATGCTGGTGTCGGCTCTTACCAGGCGGGACTATGAGGGGGAGATGGTCGAGATCCGGACGAAGATGGGCAGGCGCGTGCGGGTCACGGCCGATCACCCGATCATCGTTGGCGACGGTACGGATGACGAGGTTCTGACCACCGTTTGCGCAGGGGACGTCAGCGAGTCCGATTGGCTTCCGCTTGCGGGTGGAACGGGTGCCTCGTTTGCCCCAGGCGCCTACTCGGTCGTGGGGGCGATTGAAGATGCGATACCGGCGGCGGACGTCATCGTTCGCCCCGAGGCGAGAGAGATCGATGCACTCAGGTCTCGTCCGGTCGCGGTGCGAAAGACGATCCTCGACCGCCACCGGGGACACGCCCAGCGGATGGGGGACATTGCGCGCAGCGGTTCTCTGCGATTGCCCGAGGCCTGCGCCGCCGAGATGGATCTCAATGGTGCGACTCTCGGGACCGCACGAAACGGGACCTACGCGCCCGAGAGCCTGGACCTAGGGGAAGAGTTTTGGCGGGTCGCCGGGCTCTACGTCGCGGAGGGTCACATCTCGACCGACTATGGCCGAGGTGGCTCTGAGCGACACCGGATCTGCTGGTCGTTCCACCCGACCGAGGAGGAGCACCTGGTCAGCCAGGTCGTGAATTACTGGGAGGGCCAGGGCGTCAAAGCCCAGGCATTCGATGGCACGACCACCCGAAACGTTCAGATCTCATCGCGAATCCTCGCCGCTTGGTGGACCGATGTACTCGGCCTCGGCAGGGGCAGCTACGAGCAACGGATCCCCGACATGCTCTGGGAGCAGGTCCCCGCCAACCAGTGGGCGTTCCTGTCCGGTCTCTGGGAGGGCGACGGTTCGTGGTCCCTCGTCAATCAAGGACCGAGCGTCTGCCTCGAGTTCGGCACGATCAGCGACCAGCTGGCAGATGGCATTACCCGTTTGCTAGCTGGGCTCGGTGTCGTCCCTTCGTGGCGCAGGGGAAGGACCGCCAAATCGACCAAGGAGACCCATTGGCTGCGCGTCAGTGGGGCCGATCAGGTCGAACGGGCGATGTCGCTGGTCCCCGAGCGTCAGCGCTCCCAGGTGATCGACACGCTCGAGCGGCAGTCAAGGCGAATTGCCCCCACCGGATACCGCCGCTTCGGCGAGTCCGCGATGGCCTGGGTTCGGGTTGCACGGACGATGAAGATGCGATTTAAGGGGCCGGTCTACTCACTGGAGGTGCCCGGTTCGCAGACGGTGGCGACGAGCGGTGGGCTGACGCTCCACAACTGCTTTCCCAAGGATGTCAGTGCACTCAAGATGCTTGCTGGCAATACCGGATATCACTTCCAGCTCTTGAACGCCGTGATCGAGGTCAACGAGCTGCAGAAGCGGCGCGTCGTGCAAAAGCTGCTCGGCCACCTCGGCTCCTTGGCCGGCAAGCGGGTGGCCCTGCTCGGGCTCGCCTTCAAGCCGCATACCGACGACATGCGCGAGGCCTCCAGCCTGGTGCTCGCCGCGCGGCTGCAGGGCGAAGGAGCCGAGGTCGTCGCCTACGACCCGGTGGCGGCGGGGGCGGCACGCGACCTGCTCGAGGGGGTCGAGCTGCGCGACTCGTCACGGGCGGCTCTGGAGGGCGCCGACGCCGCGGTGCTGGTCACCGAGTGGCCCGAGTTCGCCGAGCTCGACTGGGCGGAGTTGGCGAAGCAGATGGCCCAACCCCTGCTGATAGACGGTCGCAACTTCCTCGATCCCAAGGCGCTGGCATCGGCCGGCTTCGAATACGAGGGCATCGGCAGAACTTCTTCCACTGAACAGCTCGAGCAGAAGCCCGTCCTAGCGCGCGGACGATGCAGGCGATCGTTCTAGTCGGAGGCAAAGGGACGCGGCTGCGGCCGCTGACCGACTCGACCCCGAAGCCGGCCCTGACCCTGGTCGACCGCCCGTTCCTCGCCTACATGATCGAGTGGCTGGCGGGGCACGGCGTGAGCGAGGTCGTGCTGGCCTGCGGCTTCCTGCCCGACGTCCTGCGCGAGGCGCTGACGGGGGAGGAGGAGCGGGCCGGCGTGCGGATCCGCTACGCGGTCGAGCCAGAGCCGCTGGGCACCGCCGGGGCAATTCGCTTCGCCGCCGACCAGCTCGGTGACGATCTCGGCGAGACGTTCCTGGCGCTCAACGGCGATGTCCTCACCGATCTCGACCTGAGCGCCCTGCGCCGGGCCCACGACGAGCGCGGCGCGGCGGCGACGATCGGGCTGCACCCCGTGGAGGACTCCTCGGCCTTCGGCCTGGTCCGCAGCGGTGAGAGGGGGGAGGTGCTGGACTTCCTGGAGAAGACCGGCGAGCGCGCGCCCGGCGAGGTCAACGCGGGGATGTACGCGCTGCGGCGCCCGGTGCTCGACCTGATCCCCCCGGGTGAGAACGTCTCGATCGAGCGCGACGTATTCCCGCGCCTGGTTGGCAACGGCCTGTACGGGCTGCTGCTCGACGGCTACTGGATGGACATCGGCACCCCCGAGCGCTACCGCCAGGCGAGCTGGGACATCCTCGAGGGTCGGGTCGCGACGCGGGTCGAGCCCACCCGCCCCGGCGTGCTCGTCGACCCGGCGGCGACCGTCGACGAGGGCGCGACGCTCGGCCCGCGGGCGGTCGTGGGCCCTGACTGCCGGGTCGCCTCGGGCGCCCAGGTGGTCGGCTCGGTCCTGCTCGACGGGGCGACGATCGGGGAGGATGCCCGCGTCGTCGACTCGATCCTCTCGCCCGGCGCCGCGGTCCCGCCCGGTGCGGAGGTTGAAGGAGCTGTGGCCGCGGAGGGCGAAAGGGTCGGCGCCTAGCGATGCTCGACGACGTACTGGCCATACCGGATCATCTGCGCGACGCGCTCTGGCGGGTCGAGTCAGCGCGCGTGCCGCCCGCCGAGTCGGCCGGGCTGCTGGTCTGCGGCATGGGCGGGTCGGCCGTCGGCGGCGATCTCGCCGCGGCGGCGCTCGGCGACCGGCTTTCCGCCCCGCTGGTGACCGTGCGCGGCTACGAGCTGCCGAGCTGGGCGACGCCCGAGTGGGCGGTCCTCTGCTCGAGCTACTCGGGGGAGACCGAGGAGACGCTTTCCTGCTTTGCCGCGGCCGAGGCGCTCGGCGCCCGCCGTGTCGTCGCCAGCACCGGCGGCGCCCTGACCGAGGCGGCCAGGGGGGCGGGCGATCCGGTCATCGGCCTGCCGGGACTGCTGCCTGCGCCGCGCGCCGCCGTTGCCTACATGCTCGTCTGCGCGCTCGAGGTCGCCGCCTCGGTCGGCATCGCGCCGCGGCTGGCGGGGGAGATAGAGGCCGCGGCCTCCTTCCTGGAGGCCGAGCGCGACGAGCTGCGCCATCGGGCCGCCGAGCTCGCCGCCGCGATCGGCGGCCGAGTGCCAGTCGTCTACGGGGCGGGCCCGACAGCCGCCGCCGCGCGCCGCTGGAAGACGCAGGCGAACGAGAACGCCAAGCTGCCTGCCTTCTGCGCGGAGCTGCCGGAGGCCGACCACAACGAGATCTGCGCCTGGGAGCCGGTTGACGGCGCCTCGCTGGCGGCGATCATGCTCGAGGATCGCGACCAGCATCCACGTGTGCGACTCCGCTTCGCGCTGACGGCCGCCGAGGTCGAGCGTGGCGGGGCGCCGGCGGTACGGGTGGAGGCGGCCGGCGAGAGCCGTGTGGAGCGCCTCATGTGGACGATCGTGCTCGGGGACCTGGTGTCGCTCGAGCTCGCCGCGGGTCGCGGGACGGACCCGCTGCCGATCGAGGCGATCGACCGCCTCAAGGCCGCTCTAGACCGCGCCTGAGCGGGCGGGACGGGTCATCGCGCCCATCTCCGTATCCTTTCCCGGAACCTAAAGAGACGAAAGGAATCGATGGCAACCGCCACCGCCTCAAATTA